>NZ_JBYQLI010000002.1:0-553202 GCF_058214835.1 Microbacterium sp. SCPM-O-B-15248 (M128) | reverse complement strand
TCAGGGGCTTTATGGACGATGCGTGTGGGCGGGGTGAGTTCGACTTGTGGTGGCGGCAGCGATGGCCGTTCCGACGGCGACTGTGACGATCACACCGAGCCCGGGCAGGAAGGTCGCGCCTAGCACTACCCCTGCGGCGGCCAGCATGGTGGCGTTGCGGGGGGTGCTGAGGGTGGTGCGTATGGTGAGGGCCCAGATGCTGAGGATGAATAGGGCGACGGGGATGGTGAGGGTGGCTGCGGCGGTGAGCTCGGTTGTGTGGGCGTGGTGGGTTGTGGTGTCGATTATGACTTCGATGCCGGCGGAATAGGCGCCGGCTGCGGCGAAGATGAGGTAGTGGGTGTAGCCGTAGGTCAGTGATGAGCGTAGCGAGTTGATGTGGTGGTGGTGTTCGCGGGAAAAGTAGATCCACCACATGCCGGCGGCGATGGCGAGGCCTGCCGCGGAGATAGTGAGCAGTTCAGGGATGTGGTTTCCTGCTTCGAGCGCTTCGACGACGGCATTAGCTGAGGCGAGGATGGATTCGCCGAGCAGGATGAGGGTGAACAGTCCATACCGTTCGGTGATGTGGTGCGGGTTCCATGGTGTCGGCCGGTGGGACTCCGCCCAGATCGGGACCGCGATCTCCGCAGCGGCGAGAACGAAGAACCCAATGAACCCGGCCGCCTCAGGCAGGGCAAGTCGGAGGATCCACGCGATCTGGACGGCGGTGATACCGGCGGCGTAGCGGAGCGCGGTGCCGCGGAGGGGCGGATTGGTGAGGGCGACGCGAAGCCATTGTGTAACCAGCGCGAGGCGCATGATCGCGTACCCGAGGGTGATGACGGCGAAGTCGTGGTGTTCCATGGCGTCGGCGGCGCCGGAGGCGAGGACGAGGACGCCGGCCATCTGCACAAAGGTGAGGATGCGGTACAGCCAGTCGTCGGTGTCGAACGAGGTGGCGAACCAGGTGAAGTTCATCCATGACCACCAGATCGCGAAAAACACCATCAGGTATCCCAGGACTCCCAGTCCTAGGTTGCCGCTCGCTTCCATGTGGTGCAGCTGCACGGAGGAGAACGACACCGCGACCACGAACACCAGGTCGAAGAACAGCTCGAGTGGACTAGCAGCGCGCCCCCGCTCGTGCGGGTCGCGGCCAGTCATGCGTCGAAGAGCACCGGTGAGGGGTGTGGTGGACATGTCGTTTCCTTGGGTCGTGAACCGGTGTGCGTCAGCGCCCCACGAGGCGCGTGGGCGGGTCGTGGGGCGCCGACGGGAGTGCCGAAACGGGTCAGTGGTTCGGCGGGATGGTGAAGCTGCGGAGGCGTTCGTCGTGGACGACGAAGATGCCCGTGGACTCACCGTTAAACACGCGGCTGCTCCAGTCAAAGCGGACCGTCGTGGTGTCAGCCTCGGTGCTCGCCGTCAGCAAGGTCATCTTCGCAAGGGCGCCGATGGCGTCAGAGTCCGCCCATCGGCGCACCCCCTCATGGCCGGTGTATTCCGTGTCCCAGTCGTTCACCAACCCGTCGGGGGTGAAGAGGTCGACGAATGCATCGGTGTCGGCGGAGTTGATGGCGTCCACGAACGCCTGCACGGGGGCGGGGACGGTCACATTGCTGCTCATGAAGTGTGCTCCTTCGGCCCGGTTTAGCGGGTGGTGTATCCGCCGTTGGCGAAGATGGTCTGCCCGGTGATCCACCAGCCCTCGGTTGCCAGGAACGCCACGATGGGGGCGATGTCCTCGATCTGGGTGAGCTGACCACCCATGGCCTGCGACTTGTGGAACTCCACCCGCTCGGGGGTTTCCTGCCCGTAGAAGAACGGGGTGTCCATCGGCCCCGGAGCGATCGCGGTGACCGAGATCCCGCGCTCCGCAAACTCCTTCGCCGCAGCGCGGGTGAAGTGCTCGACGGGGCTCTTACCGCCGGCATAGGTGGAGTAGCCATCAGTGAATGCCGCGAGGAGGGAGGTCACGAGGGTGATGACCTTGCCGCCGTCTGCGATGTTCTTGCCCGCTTCCTTGATGAAGAAGTACGCGGCCTTGCTGTTGACGTCGAACATGGCGTCGTACTCCTCCTCAGAGGTGTCGACGATGGGCTTGCGCAGCACCTTACCCACGGTGTTCACCGCGACATCGATCTTGCCAAGAGCGGCTTCGGCGTCGGCGAAGAGCTTGGTCACGTTCTCCGGAACCGTGAGGTCTCCGCTGAGGATGACGCCGCGTCCACCGGCCGCCTCAACGGCGGCAAGGGTGGCCTCGGCGTCCGGGCGCGTTGAGTCGGAGTTGTAGTGAATGGCGACGTTGGCCCCCGCATCTGCGGCCTGACGGCTGATCAGGCCGCCGAGGTTCTTCGCGCCTGCAGCGACGAGAACGTTCTTGCCTTTCAGGGTGTGAACAGTCATTGCGATTCTCCTTCGTGTGTCGGCTCTATGCAGCCATGTATCACTGCTACGGGTTACTATAGCGACATGACAGATGAGGTGCGAAGCGATACACGGACCCGTCTTCTAGACGCGGCTGCGGACATGATCGCCGCAGCTCCTGGCGAGGAGGTGTCGCTACGCGCGATCTGTGCCGCTGTGGGAGTGAAGATGCCCACCCTCTATCACTTCTTCGGCAACAAACAGGGCCTGATCGAAGCCGTCATCGAGCGCGGCTTCGACCTTTACCTCGCAGAAAAATCATCCGCGGAAACCAGCGGGGACCCCATCCAAGACATCCGCGCCGGATGGGATGCGCACGTAGCGTTCGGGCTGGCCAACCCCGGCTTCTACACGCTGATGTACGGGAAAGTCCGCCCCGGGTACTCTCCCGAGCCTCAGGCGCGTCCCAGCGAGATCCTTCGGACTCTCACCGCTCGGGCCGCGCAGCAGGGCCGTCTCGCGGTAACCCCCGACCAAGCGGCCGCGCACATCCTGGTCACCAACATCGGCGTCACTCTCCGCCAGATCGTTCTCGCCGCCGAAGACCGCGCTTTGTCCGTCGCCGTCCGCGAAGGGGCTCTCGCCGCAATCACCGGCACCAGCGGCTCAGCCCACTCCGCACGCGATCACATCACCCGCACGATCGAACACGCCAATGCCCACCCCGACCTCCTGGGCTCAGCGGAAACGTCACTGCTAACCACCTGGCTAGGGCGACTCATGCAACCCGGCATACAAGATCAGTGATGGTGATCGTGATCGTGAATATGAACGACCGTTTGCGAGACATCGAACGAATGGTCCGTTGAAGACGGCGCGTTGTCGGGTACGCGCGCGTCTCGACGAGATCAGAACCCTGACGGTCAGACCGACGCTCTCGAAGCGGCCGGCTGCGACAAGATCTTTGTCGAGCACGCCTCCGGCACCCTGGCGAAGCGACCCGCGCTGACCGATGCTCTCGGTTACCTGAGGGAGGGGGACTCCCTCGTCGTCACGAAACTCGACCGGCTCGGCCGCTCCGTCCGCAACCTCAAACAGATCGCCGACGAACTGCAGCAACGTGGAGTGGGCTGAGCGTCTAGAGGACGTGATGGCGGACTTCTCCTCGTTCGTTGCGATCTGGGGCTCAGATGAAGCAGTCGAGACCTTCTACCGTTTCAGGGTGGCGTCGGCGTCGTCCCCACCGACGCTCATCACGATGCGCCTCATGGCCGACTTCCTCATCGCGGTACGGAGGGACATTGCCTGGCCCGCAACGGAGATCACTGGCCTCCACGTCATCGGTATGCGCATTAACGACTTGCCCGAGCATCCTGAGATGAAGCGCGCCCTGGAGCAGCCGCTCGCAGAGTTGTGCAGAGCAGAGGGTTGGACACCACCGTTCGATCTTCAGACGGTCTAGACCGTAGTCAGGATCTGGCCAGGATGCTTCCGAGAAGCGAAGCGATCCACCGTTATGGCTAACTCTCGACCAAACACCCGCTGACCGGGGTTTTCCACAGTCTTCCCCACGCGCTCGGTAACGCCGCCTAACGCTGCATATCGCGTCTAATCGAACAGTGGGTTCTGGGTTCAAGTCCCGGGGGGTGCACAATGCAGGCCCTCACCCTCACGGGTGGGGCCTTTTCGTCGTCGCGGGGTGTCGCGGGCTGTCTCCGCGGTGCCGACGCGAGGATGGCGGCATGGCCGACGACGAGATGTGGGACGTCACCGACGTCCAGGGCACGCCCACCGGAACGCTCCACCGACGCGGCGACGGGCCGGTCCCGGCCGGGGCGTTCCACGTCGTGGCATCCGTCTGCGTGGTGGCATCCACGGGGCGGGTGCTCGTGAGCCTCCGCGCCGAAGGGAAGGACTATCCGCTGGCGTGGGAGTTCCCAGCGGGAAGCGCGCTGCGCGGCGAATCGAGTCGGCGCGGAGCGATGCGCGAACTCGACGAAGAGGTCGGATTTTCCGTCCTTCCGGACGATCTCGCGCTCGTGGGCCGCGTCGTCGAGGACCGTGCGCTGTTCGACCTCTGGATCACGCGTGTCGAGGGGGAACCCGCACCGACCGTGGACCCCGAAGAAGTCCAGGCGGCCGAGTGGGTCGAGCTCGACGAGGTGCACCGCCGCTGGCAGGCCGGGATGTTCGCCGGTCCGTGGAACGCGCGCTTCGATCAGCTGTGGGACACCCTGCGCGAGCGCGTCCGGGAGGTGCGGTGACCGATCTCACCCATGAGGTCTCCATCCCCGGGGGGACGCTGCACGTGGGGGAGTGGCATCCGGATGCCGAAGGCCTCCCGTGGCTGCTCGTGCACGGCGTCACCGCGTCGCACCTCGCGTGGTCGTGGGTCGCCGGCGATTCTCCCGACGCGCGCCTGATCGCGCCCGACCTGCGTGGGCGAGGGCGCAGCGCCGACGTGGATGGGCCGCTCGGAATGGCCGCACACGCCGACGATCTCGCCGCGATCCTGGATGCCACGGGCGTCGAGCGGGCCGTTGTCGTCGGGCACTCGATGGGGGCGTTCGTCTCGGCGGTGTTCGCGGATCGGCATGCAGATCGCGTGGAGCGGGTCGTGCTCGTCGACGGTGGTCTGCCGCTCGATCTGCCGGCCGGGATGGCGCCGGCCGAGGCCGTCCGCCACGTGCTCGGCCCGGTCGCCGCGCGGCTGGAGATGCGGTTCCCGGATCGCGCGGCGTATCGCGACTTCTGGCGCGGCCACCCCGCGTTCACCGGGCGCGAAGATCCGCTGCTCGACGAGTACTTCGGCTACGACCTGGTCGGCGACGAGCCGGAGTTGCGACCCGCGACGGCCCTCGCCACCGTGGAAGCGGACTCGATCGACCAGAACACCGGCACCGACATCGCTCGTGCACTCGACCGGATGCCGCGGCCGACTGTGCTGCTCGCCGCCGAGCGGGGTCTGCGCGCGGAGGTGCCCCCGCTGTACCCCGACCTGGTCCGCGTGCGTCGAGAGAACCCGCTGCTGAGGGAGGTGCGTCGGGCGGAGGGGACCGACCACTACTCGATCGTCATGTCGGTGGAGGGGGCGCGCGCGGTCGTCGGCGCGGTCCGCGACGGCGCGTGACGCGTGGGGGAGACGGCCGCGTGCCACGGTGGCCGCGGGGGTGAATTCCACGCCCTCTGAGCCCCATCCGACGGGAGGCGGGTGCGAGACGCCCTACCGTCGGCCGAATGCGTCGTCTCCTCGCCTCCGGTGCCGGTCTCGCCCTCCTCGCCGTCTCGGCATTCCTGGTCGCCGGCGCTCCCGCCACTGCCGCCGTTCCCGACCTCACGGGCCGCTCGTACGTCGCGCTCGGCGACTCCTACGCCGCGGCCTGGGGGCTTCCGCTCGCGGCCACTCAGCCCGGTCCGGGGTGCGATCAGTCCGATCAGAACTACCCCCACCTTCTGGCGGCCGAGTTCGGCTTCGCCCTCGATGATCGTTCGTGCGGTGGGGCCGTGATCGCGAACGTCGTCGACACCCCGCAGTCCGTCGGCGGGGGGACCGCACCCGCGCAGTCCGACTCGCTGGATGCCGACACCGCACTCGTCACCCTCACGATCGGCGGCAACGACCTCGGCTTCTGGAACATCGGCCAGATGTGCGTCGCGCTGTCGGCCGCCGGGCCGGTCGTCGGGAGCATCGACGGGCAAACCCACGCGACCTGCCGGGAGCAGTTCATCGTGGACACCCCGTCCGGGCCGGTGAACACCCTGTCGACGCAGATCGACACGACGGTGGCGCCCGCTCTGACCTCGGCACTGGCGGCGATCCAGGCGCGCGCGCCCCACGCCGAGATCATCGTCATCGGCTACCCGGCCCTGGCCCCCGACTCCGCGCACACGCCGAGCGGAGGCTGCTACTCCGGCCTGTTCCAGGGACTGGGCTTCCGGACGAACGCGTTCCCCTACACCGACGTCGACGTGACGCTGCTCCACGAGACCGAGACGCATCTCGACGAGGCGATGGCCGCCGCGACCGTAGCGGCGGGAGCGACCTACGTCTCGTTGGCCGCCGACTCCGTCGCGCACACGCCCTGCAACCCGTCCGACTCGTACGTCAACGGCATCACGCTCACCCTGTCGCCGGACAGCATCCCGGTCAGCGGTCTCCCGTTCGGCGGTGTCCGCCGCGGTGCGCTGCACCCGAACGCCGCCGGCGCCGCGTTCGCGAGCGACCAGGCGGCGGAGGCCGTGCGCGAGCTCTTCGCGGCCCCCGACCCGACGCCGACCCCCACGCCGACGCCGACCCCCACGCAGACGCCGACCCCCACGCCGGAGCCGACTTCGACGCCGGAGCCGACGCCGACCCCCACCCCGACAGCCACCCCCGAGCCGACCGCGACGGCTTCGCCCACGCCGACCCCGACGACGAGTGCCAGCCCGGTTCCGTCCGCCTCGGCATCCCCGGCCGGGGCAGGCCTCGCCTCGACGGGAACGCCGTCGGTCGCCGGCGCGATCGGCATCGCCACGGTGATGCTCCTCGTGGGCGTCGTCGTCACGGTCGTCCTGCGGCGTCGGGCCATACGCGACTGACCCCCCGCACACGAACGCGCCCGGCCGTCGACGAAGGAGTCGACGACCGGGCGCGCTGTGGTTCCCGGGGTCCTACGCTGCGTCTCCCACCAGAACCGCCGCTCCCTCATCGGCTGCGGTCGGGTGCGCCCCGTCGATGTGCGCGAGCGTCCTGCGGCCGAACAGGATGCACGCCGCCGCGATCACGACCGACACCGTGGCCATGACGTACGGCACCCCGGCGCCGGCCGCGTGCCACAGGAAGGCCGCGAGCGGCGGAGCCATCGCGCCGCCCAGGAAGCGGACCGCCGAGTACGCGGACGAAGCGACGGAGCGTGGCAGGTCGGTGGCTTCCATGACCGCCTCGGTGAGCGCCGTGTTGATCACACCGAGCACGAGACCGCCGACCACGATGCACACGACCAGTGCCGCAGGCGAGCCCACCACGAACGCGGCCACGAGGAGGTCCGCCGCCAACAGCGGCAGTGCGACGAGCAGGACGGTGGTCAGCCGCATCCGGCGGAGGAGCAGCGGTGCGACCCACACGCTCGTGACGGCGAGGCCGAGACCCCAGCCGAAGAACGTCAGACCGATGCCCATGGCGCCGAAGCCGAGGGGGAAGGGCGAGAACGCCAGCAGCGTGAAGAAGCCGATGTTGTAGAAGAGTGCGGTCGCAGCCAGAATCGCCAGCGCGGGGCGACCGAGCGCCCGGAACGGCGCGCTGAACGGAATCGGGGAGCGCGCCGGGGCCGGTCCGCGCAGGAGCACCGCGACCGCGACGAACGCGATCGCCATGAGCACCACCACGCCGAAGAACGGCCCGCGCCAACTCGCCTCGCCGAGGATGCCGCCGAGCAACGGTCCCACGGCGATGCCGAGGCCGAGCGCGGCTTCGTACAGGATGATCGCCGCCGAACTGCCGCCGGAGGCGGCGCCGACGATCGTCGCGAGCGCGGTCGAGATGAACAGGGCGTTGCCCAGACCCCAGCCGGCGCGGAAACCGATCACGGCGTCGACGCTCCCGCTGACCGCGCACAGCAGCGCGAACACGACGATGAGGCCGAGACCGACCAGGAGGGTGGCCTTGGCGCCGATGCGGCTCGAGATCCAACTCGTCACGAGCATCGCGAGGCCGGTGACCACGAGGTAGCTCGTGAACAGCAGCTCGGTCTCGACGGGGCTCGCCTGCAACGACTCGGCGATCGCCGGGAGGATCGGATCGACGAGGCCGATCCCCATGAACGCCACGACGCACGCGAACGCGACGGCCCACACCTGGGCGGGCTGCTTCCACACGCTGGGAGCCGCGCTCATCGTGCGACCTCCGGCCGCAGGCCGACGCGGGCGGCGAGGGCATCGGCGCTCGTGCGGACCGCGTCCCACTCGGCATCCGTCAGGTCGGCGACGTGCGGGGTGAGAGCGGCGGCGAGGGTCTCGAGCCACCGGTCGAGTTCCACGAGACCGTCGTCGGTGGCCGAGACGACACTCACACGCGAGTCGTCCGGGTGGATGCCGCGGGCCACGAGGCCGGCACTCTCCATCTGGTGCACGAGCCTCGTCATCCCGGGCTGCGAGACGCGGCTGAGAGTGGCGAGGTCGCCCAGGCGCTGCGGGCCGTGGTCGCGGAGGAGTGTCAGGGTGCGCCACTGCGCAGCGGGGGCGTCGTTCTTGGTGTCGATGGCCGCGATGCGCGTCAAGGCGTGCACCGCGAGGATCAGTCTCTGGAGATCATCGTCGCGGGTCATTCCCCAGAGCATACCCCAGGTATATAACGGTGGTATCTATTATCGTCCCGCGATGCGCGTCGACAGTTGGTGCGCGTGCGCGAGCAGGATCCGCCCGAGCTCTGCCAGCCGGTCGCCGCCGAAGCGGAACTCCACCCCGGTGAGGCTGAGGGCCCACTGCGGTTCCCCGCTCCTCGTGAACACCGCGGCACCCAATCCCCAGCTGCCCTCGACGATGAGTCCGGGGTTCACCGCGTAGCCGCGGGCCTTCGTGTCGGCCACTCGCGTCCGCAGGCGGGCGGGGGAATGCGCGACGCCCCAGTGCTCCGTCAGGTCGTCGTGACGCTCGAGGTAGGCGTCGACCTCTTCCGGCGGCAGGAACGCCAGGATCGCCAGCCCCGCTGACGCGACCCCGAGGGGAAAGCGCACCCCCTCCGACAGGACGTGGGAACGGATGGGGAAGCTCCCGTCCTCGCGCACGAGGCACACCGTCTCGTCCCCCCGACGCACCGAGAGGAACGCGCTCTCCTCGGTCCGCACGGCGAGGGAGCGGACGATGTCGCGTGCGATCGCGGTCACGTCGAACCGGGATGCCGCGACGGTCCCCATCAGATAGAGCTCGGGGCCGGGCAGCCACCGCCCCGTGGCGTCGTCCCGGTCGACGAGGCCCTCCTGCCGGAGGGCGGACAGGAGTCGGTGCGCGGTGGGGCGCGTCAGTTCGGCGTGGCGCGCGAGATCGCCCACCGCGGCGCCCTCGGCCCCGGACGCCGTCACCAAGCGCAGCAGGTGCGCGGCGCGGGCGATCGCCTGCGTCCCCGGGACGCTCGTCCGCGCGGGGGGAGTCGGGGTAGTGTCCACGATGTGGACGCTACGCGGGCCGGCATCCACATCGCAAGAAGTGAGGCGACGCGTCGCGCGCTCCGGGCACAGGATGAGACCACCGATCCCTGCACGAAGGAGTCCGCGTGATCGACAAGACCTGGCCGTCGGCGGCCGACGCCGTCGCCGACATCCCCGATGGGGCGTCGCTCGCCGTCGGCGGCTTCGGCCTCTCGGGAAATCCCATCGCTCTCATCGAGGCGCTGCTCGCGCAGGGGACGCGCGACCTGTCGGTCGTGTCCAACAACTGCGGGGTGGACGATTGGGGGCTCGGCATCCTGCTGGGAGCCGGACGCATCCGCAAGATGACGTCGTCGTACGTCGGCGAGAACAAGGAGTTCGAGCGGCAGTTCCTCTCCGGCGAGCTCGAGCTCGAGCTCACGCCGCAAGGCACGCTCGCCGAGAAGCTGCGCGCGGGGGGATCGGGGATCGCGGCGTTCTACACGCAGACCGGCGTCGGGACGCAAGTCGCCGAGGGAGGCCTGCCGCAGCGCTACGACGGGTCCGGCGGGGTCGCCGTGGCCTCTCCTGCGAAGGACACCCGGACGTTCGACGTCCACGGGGTGCCGCGCGAGTTCGTCCTCGAAGAGGCGATCACCACGGACTTCGCGCTCGTGCACGCCTGGAAGGGCGACCGCCACGGCAACCTCGTCTTCCGTAAGGCCGCGCGCAGCTTCAACCCCCTCGCGGCGATGGCCGGACGCGTCTGCGTCGCGCAGGTCGAGCACCTCGTGGAGCCGGGCGAGATCGATCCGGACGACGTGCACCTCCCCGGCGTCTTCGTCCACCGCATCGTCGAGGTGGGACCCGACATCGAGAAGCGCATCGAGAAGCGCACCGTCACCGAAGGAGGCCGCTGAGATGGCGCTCACCCGCATCGAGATGGCCGCGCGCGCTGCGCGCGAACTCACCGACGGCTCGTACGTGAACCTCGGCATCGGTTTGCCGACCCTCGTGCCCAATCACGTCCCCGACGGAGTGACGGTCGTGCTGCAGTCCGAGAACGGCATCCTGGGTGTCGGTCCGTACCCGACCGAGGATGCCGTCGACGCCGACCTCATCAACGCCGGCAAAGAAACCGTGACGACCCTGCCGGGGGCGGCGTTCTTCGACTCGGCGACGAGCTTCGGCATGATCCGCGGGGGGAAGATCGACGCGGCGATCCTCGGGGCCATGCAGGTGTCGGCCACCGGCGACCTGGCGAACTGGATGATCCCGGGCAAGATGGTCAAAGGCCCCGGCGGCGCGATGGACCTCGTCCACGGAGCCGAACGCGTCATCGTCCTCATGGAGCACGTCGCCCGCGACGGGTCGCCCAAGATCGTCGACGCGTGCTCGCTTCCGCTGACCGGCCGCGGCGTGGTCGACCGGATCATCACCGACCTCGCCGTGATCGACGTCACGCCCGAGGGGCTCGTCCTCATCGAGGTCGCCCCGGGCGTCTCGGTCGACGACGTCGTCGCCGCTACCGAACCCCCGCTCACCGTCCGCATCCCCGAGGAGAAGATCGCATGACCTCCGACACCGACGTCGTCATCGTCGCCGCCGCCCGCACCCCGCAGGGCCGGCTCAAGGGGCAGCTCGCTCCGCTGACCGCGGTGCAGCTCGGCGCGGCCGCCATCTCGGGGGCTCTCGAGCGCGGCGGTATCCCCGCCGATGCCATCGATGCGGTGCTCGTCGGCCAAGTGCTGCAGGCCGGCGCCGGCCAGAACGCCGCTCGTCAGGCCGCGATCGCCGCGGGCATCGGGTGGGACGTCCACGCCGCCACCGTGAACAAGGTCTGCCTCTCTGGGCTCACGGCCGTCATCGACGCCGCACGCATGCTGCGACTCGGCGACGCGACCGTGGTCGTCGCCGCCGGCATGGAGTCGATGACCCGCGCACCGCACCTGCTGATGAACTCCCGCGAGGGGTACGCGTACGGCTCGATCGAGGTGCTCGACCACCTCGCGCACGACGGCCTCACCGACGCCTACGACCGCGAGAGCATGGGAGCGTCCACCGAACGCGCCAACGCCCGGTACGAGGTCACGCGGGAGGCCCAGGATGCCGTGGCCGCCCGGTCCCACCAGCGTGCGGCCGCAGCCCAGGCGGCGGGCGTCTTCGACGCCGAGATCGTCCCGGTGTCGATCCCGCAGCGTAAGGGCGACCCCGTGGTGGTCGCCGCCGACGAGGGCATCCGCCCGGACACGACGGTCGAGACGCTCGCAAAGCTGCGCCCCGCGTTCGCCGAGGGCGGGTCGATCACCGCGGGCAACGCCTCCCAGATCTCGGACGGGGCCTCGGCCGTGGTCGTGACCACCCGGGCGACCGCCGCCGCGCACGGCTGGGACGTCCTCGCCGTCGTCGGCGCGGCCGGACAGGTCGCCGGACCCGACAACTCGCTCCACGCGCAGCCCGCACGGGCCATCGCCCAGGCCCTCGAGAAGGAGGGCATCGCGGCATCCGACCTCGACCACGTCGAGATCAACGAAGCCTTCGGTGCCGTGGTGGCCCGGTCGCAGGCCGAACTCGGACTCACCGACGAGGTGGTCAACCCGCACGGCGGCGGCATCGCGATCGGCCACCCGATCGGTGCGTCGGGCAACCGCCTCGTCGTGCACGCGGTGCACGAACTCGTGCGGCGGGGGAGCGGCACCGCCGCGGTCGCGCTGTGCGGCGGGGGCGGTCAGGGCGACGCGCTCATCCTCACGCGCTGAAGGGATGCCGGGCCCCCGGGCCTGGCATCCTCTGTTCTCGCGTCAGCGCGCGAGGCGCTTCTTCAGGAGCTTCTGCTGCTTGCGCGCGACGGGCGAGTCGCCGGAGACTTGACGACCGCGGCGCGCCCGTCGCGTATCCACGACGGCACCGATGGCCAGGGCGAGCGTGATGCCCCAGCTCAGCCACGCCAGGGCCGTGCGCCATGTGAACGGCTCGTCGTTGCGGAGGCCGCGCAGCAGCGTGATGCCACCCGTGATGGCGCTGAGGAGTCCGGTTCCGAAGATGTACTGGCGCATGCCACCAACCTACTCATCCTCGCGCGGAGGCCGACGACGCCTTGACAGCGGGACGCCCCACCTCGATAAACGCCGTCTCTGTCGAGACACGCGGTGTCGCACCGTGTCTCGACAGAACGGGCGTTTATCGCATTCCGGCGCCCCCGCGGAACCATCGCACCCCGCTGTTAGCCTGAGGGGAAGCTACCGAGGAGGACCTGTGTCACAGGCCGATTTCGTCGTCGTCGCCAATCGTCTACCGGTGGATCGCACCCCCGATGGGGAGGGGTGGCGGCGTTCCCCCGGCGGTCTCGTCACCGCGCTCGAACCCGTCATGCGTCGGGCCGAGGGGGCATGGGTGGGCTGGGCGGGACAGCCCGGCGTCGCCCTCGAGCCGTTCGACTTCGAGGGGACGCATCTCGTTCCGATCGAGCTCTCCGCCGCGGACGTGCAGAACTACTACGAGGGTTTCTCGAACGACACGATCTGGCCGCTGTACCACGACGTCATCGCCGCCCCGACGTACAAGCGCGCCTGGTGGGACGCCTACGTTCGTGTCAACCGCCGCTTCGCCGCAGCAGCGGCCGACGTCGCGGCTGAGAACGGCACCGTCTGGGTGCAGGACTATCAGCTGCAGCTCGTGCCGAAGATGCTCCGCGAGCTGCGCCCCGACCTCACCATCGGCTACTTCCATCACATCCCGTTCCCGGCCTACGGCCTCTACGCGCAGCTGCCGTGGCGCAAGCAGGTGCTCGAGGGCCTCCTCGGTGCCGACGTCATCGGGTTCCAGCGTGTGGCCGACGCCGGCAACTTCGCTCGCGCCGTGCGGCGGCAGTTGCGGTACGACACCAAGGCGAGCGGCATCTCTGTACCGGATGGCGAGGGCGGCACCCGGGTCGCTCTGGCGAAGGCGTTCCCGATCTCGATCGACGCCGAGTCGTACATCGAGCTCGCGCAGCGCCCCGATATCCAGCAGCGCGCGCGGGAGATCCGCGAAGGCCTCGGCAATCCGAGGAAGATCCTGCTCGGCGTGGACCGCCTCGACTACACCAAGGGCATCCGGCACCGGCTGAAGGCGTGGGGCGAACTGCTCGAGGACGGCCGCGCCACCGTCGAGGACGCCACTTTGGTGCAGGTCGCGAGCCCCAGCCGCGAGCGCGTCGAGGCGTACGTGCAGTTGCGCGACGAGATCGAGATGATGGTCGGCCGCATCAACGGCGATCACGACACGATGGGGCACACCGCGATCCGCTACCTGCACCAGTCGTATCCGCGAGAAGAGATGGTGGCGCTCTTCCTCGCCGCCGACGTCATGCTCGTCACGGCTCTGCGCGACGGCATGAATCTCGTGGCCAAGGAGTACGTCGCCAGCCGGATCGACAACCGCGGCGTGCTCGTGCTGAGCGAGTTCGCCGGCGCGGCAGACGAGATGGGCAGCGCGCTGCTGATCAACCCGCACGACATCGGCGGGCTCAAGGACACGATCATCCGCGCGATCGACATGCCGGCCGCCGAGCAGGGGCGTCGGATGCGTGCGCTACGCCGGCGCGTGCGCGATCACGACGTCGAGGATTGGTCGCGCGAGTTCTTGGAGGCGCTCTCGGCCTTCCACGGCCGGACATCGAGCGCCCCGGCGGCCGTTGCCGCTCGGGCCGCCTCCGTGGACGAGGAGGCCGGCTCGTGACCGCCGCCGACGCCGCGATCGAGGCCGTGTCCACCACGGCGGTCCTCTTGGTCGCGCTCGATTTCGACGGCACGCTCGCTCCGCTCGTCGACGACCCGATGACGGCGCGGATGACGCCGCGCGCCCGGGCCGCGGTCGATGCCCTCGCCGCCGCGCCCGACACCGTGGTCGCCCTCGTCTCTGGGCGGTCCCTCGGGCACCTGCGCGAGATCGCGGAGCACGACGACGACTCTCCGGTGTGGCTGGCGGCGTCCCACGGCGTGCAGTACTGGGTTCCGGGCACCGGCGAGGAGCCGGCGCCGGACGACGCCGAGCACCTGTCGCTCCGGGACCGGCTCCAGGCCGAGCTGGAGCGACGCACCGCCCACGCGACCGGCGTCTGGATCGAGCCGAAGGAGTTCGGTGTCGGGGTGCACACCCGTCGAGCGGATGCCACCGACGCCGCGGAGGCGCGCGAGATCGCCGACGCGCTCGTCGGCACGGAAGCGCCACGGTGGCGTCGCCGCACCGGCCACGACATCCTCGAGTTCGCGTTCCGCCACGAGGGCAAGGACTCCGCCGTCGAGCGCCTGCGGGAGCGCGTAGGGGCGACGGCGGTGCTCTTCGCGGGCGACGACGTCACGGACGAAGACGCCTTGCGCTCGCTCTCGGCGGGGGATCTCGGCATCCACATCGGTTCCGGAGAGACCGCGGCCGACCTGAAGGTCGCCGACATCGATGCTTTCGTCGACGTTCTGGAGGCCGTGGCGCATCAGCGTGTCGCCCACGCGCAATAGACTGCGAGAATGCCCGCACCGCACAATTCGACCCCCGCCGGCGAGATCGACATCAAGCCCCGCAGCCGCGTCATCACCGATGGCATCGAAGCCACCACGTCGCGCGGAATGCTCCGCGGCGTCGGCATGGGCGACGATGACTGGGACAAGCCCCAGATCGGCATCGCGTCCAGCTGGAACGAGATCACGCCCTGCAACCTGAGCCTGGACCGTCTGGCCCAGGGCGCCAAAGAGGGCGTGCACTCCGGTGGCGGATACCCGCTGCAATTCGGCACCATCTCGGTCTCCGACGGCATCTCGATGGGCCACGAGGGCATGCACTTCTCGCTCGTGTCGCGCGAGGTGATCGCGGACTCCGTCGAGACCGTCATGATGGCCGAGCGCCTGGACGGCTCGGTCCTTCTCGCCGGGTGCGACAAGTCGATCCCGGGCATGCTCATGGCATCCGCTCGCCTTGACCTCTCGAGCGTCTTCCTCTACGCCGGCTCGATCGCGCCGGGCTGGGTCAAGCTCTCGGACGGCACCGAGAAGGAGATCACGATCATCGACTCCTTCGAGGGTGTCGGTGCGTGCCTCGCGGGCCGCATGAGCGAGGCCGACCTCAAGCGCATCGAGTGCTCGTTCGCGCCCGGTGAGGGCGCGTGCGGCGGAATGTACACCGCCAACACGATGGCCTCCGTCGCCGAGGCGCTCGGTCTCAGCCTCCCCGGCTCCGCCGCCCCGCCCTCGGCCGACCGGCGCCGCGACTACTTCGCCCATCGCTCGGGCGAGGCCGTGGTCAACCTGCTGCGCCAGGGGATCACGACGCGCGACATCCTCACCAAGGAGGCGTTCGAGAACGCCATCGCTCTCGCCATGGCTCTCGGTGGTTCGACGAACGTCGTCCTCCACCTGCTCGCGATCGCCCGCGAGGCCGAGGTCGAGCTGACGCTCCACGACTTCAACCGCATCGGCGACAAGACGCCGCACGTGGCCGACATGAAGCCGTTCGGCAAGTACGTCATGAACGACGTAGACCGTCAGGGCGGCATCCCGGTCATCATGAAGGCGATGCTCGACGAGGGCCTGCTGCACGGCGACGCGCTCACGGTCACGGGCAAGACCCTCGCCGAGAACCTCGCCGACCTCGACCCCGACCCGATCGACGGCACCGTCATCCACTCGTTCGACAACCCCATCCACGCCACGGGCGGCATCACGATCCTGCACGGCTCGATGGCTCCCGAGGGTGCGGTCGTCAAGTCCGCCGGCTTCGACGGCAACGTCTTCGAGGGACCCGCGCGGGTGTTCGAGCGCGAGCGCGCCGCCATGGACGCGCTCGAGGCGGGCGAGATCCACGCCGGCGACGTCGTCGTCATCCGCTACGAGGGCCCCAAGGGCGGCCCCGGCATGCGCGAGATGCTGGCCATCACGGCCGCGATCAAGGGCGCGGGTCTCGGAAAAGATGTACTACTCTTGACGGACGGTCGATTCTCAGGCGGCACAACCGGCCTCTGCATCGGCCACATAGCTCCCGAAGCGGTGGACGCAGGTCCTATCGCCTTCGTGCGCGATGGTGATCTGATACGGGTCGATATCGCCGCTCGCACTCTCGACTTGATCGTCGATGACGCCGAGCTGAGTTCCCGCCGTGAGGGCTGGGAACCGCTTCCCCCGCGCTATACCCGTGGCGTTCTGGCCAAATACTCCAAGCTCGTGCACTCCGCCGCGGAGGGCGCAGTCACGGGCTGACGGCCGTCCCCCTTTCACCCTCCATCGGTTCCGAGGTACCACCATGTCCGCCGAATCCGCCACGGCCGTTCCCCGGCCCCCCGCTCGCACCGCCCCGGCGCCCGTGCTCACGGGCGCCCAGGCGGTCGTCCGTTCGCTCGATCTGCTCGGCGTCACCGACGTGTTCGGTCTGCCGGGCGGGGCGATCATGCCCGTGTACGACCCGCTCATGGACGACGAGAACGTCCGCCACATCCTCGTGCGCCATGAGCAGGGCGCCGGCCACGCGGCCGAGGGCTACGCCGCCGCCTCCGGGCGCACCGGTGTCGCCATCGCGACGTCGGGCCCCGGGGCGACCAACCTCGTCACCGCGATCGCCGACGCCTACATGGACTCGGTCCCGCTGGTCTGCATCACCGGTCAGGTCTTCTCGACCCTCATGGGGACGGATGCCTTCCAGGAAGCCGACATCGTCGGCATCACGATGCCGATCACCAAGCACTCGTTCCTGGTGAAGTCGGCCGACGAGATCCCCGGCGCGATCGCCGCGGCCTTCGAGATCGCCTCGACGGGCCGACCCGGTCCGGTCCTGGTCGACATCACCAAGGACGCGCAGCAGAACGAGGCGCCGTTCATCTGGCCGCCCAAGATCGACCTGCCGGGCTACCGCCCGGTGACCAAGGCGCACGGCAAGCAGATCCAGGCGGCCGCACAGCTCATCGCGCAGGCCAAGAAGCCGGTCCTCTACGTCGGTGGCGGTGTCATCCGTGCCAAGGCGTCGGCTGAACTCAAGGCCCTCGCCGAGGCGACCGGCGCCCCGCTCGTGACCACGCTCATGGCGCGCGGCGCGTTCCCCGACTCGCACGAGCAGCACCTCGGCATGCCCGGGATGCACGGCACGGTGCCGGCGGTCCTCGCGCTGCAGGACAGCGACCTCATCGTCTCGCTCGGCGCACGTTTCGACGACCGCGTCACCGGCAAGGCTGCGCTGTTCGCCCCGAACGCGCAGGTCGTGCACGTCGACATCGACCCCGCCGAGATCTCCAAGATCCGCACGGCGGACGTGCCGATCGTGGGCGACCTCAAGGACGTGCTGGTCGACCTGGAGGCGGCGTTCCGCCAGGCGGCATCCGAGACCGAGGTGGACTACTCGGAGTGGTGGTCGTTCCTGAACGGCCTGCGCGAGGAGTTCCCGCTCGGGTACACGCCGACCACCGACGGCCTCCTCTCGCCCCAGCACGTGATCCAGCGCATCGGCGAGATGACCGGACCCGAGGCGATCTACGCGGCGGGCGTGGGCCAGCACCAGATGTGGGCCGCGCAGTTCATCAAGTACGAGCGACCCAACGCGTGGCTGAACTCGGGCGGTGCCGGCACCATGGGGTACTCCGTCCCGGCGGCCATGGGCGCCAAGGTCGCCGAGCCCGACCGCGTGGTCTGGGCGATCGACGGTGACGGCTGCTTCCAGATGACCAACCAGGAGCTCGCGACCTGCGTCATCAACGACATCCCCATCAAGGTCGCGATCATCAACAACTCCTCGCTCGGCATGGTGCGCCAGTGGCAGACGCTGTTCTTCGACGGCCGCCACTCGAACACCGACCTGAACACCGGTCACGGCACCCGTCGCATCCCGGACTTCGTCAAGCTCGCCGAGGCTTACGGATGCCTCGCGATCCGCGTCGAGAAGGAAGACGAGATCGACGCCGCGATCCAGCTGGCACTCGACACCAACGACCGCCCCGTCGTGATCGACTTCGTCGTGAGCGCCGACGCCATGGTGTGGCCGATGGTTCCGCAGGGCGTCAGCAACAGCTACGTCCAGTACGCACGCGATCACTCGCCCGCCTTCGCCGAGCAGGAGGACTGACATGTCCAGGCACGTTCTCAGCCTCCTCGTCGAGGACAAGCCGGGTCTGCTGACCCGCGTCGCCGGTCTCTTCGCCCGTCGCGGCTTCAACATCGAGTCGCTTGCCGTGGGTGTGACCGAGGTTCCCGGCCTCTCGCGCATCACGGTCGTGGTCGACGTCGAGGGGCTGCCCCTCGAACAGGTGACCAAGCAGCTGAACAAGCTGATCAACGTCATCAAGATCGTCGAGCTCGACGCGGCCAGCTCGGTGCAGCGCGAGCACGTGCTCGTGAAGGTCCGGGCCGACAACGCCAGCCGATCCAACGTGCTGGAGGTCGTGAACCTCTTCCGCGCATCGGTGGTCGACTACGCCTCCGACGCCCTGGTGATCGAGATCACGGGCGACAAGGGCAAGGTCGAGGCCTTCCTCAAGGCCATCGAGCCGTTCGGCGTGAAGGAGCTCGCCCAATCGGGCCTGCTCGCGGTCGGTCGCGGCGGCAAGAGCATCACCGAACGCGTCCTGCGCGGCTGACCCTCCCACCCTTTCCACACACCCCCGGTCCCCGTCGCGGGACCTGTATCCAAGGAGAAAGCATCCCCATGGCAGAGATCTTCTACGACGACGACGCCGACCTCTCGATCATCCAGGGCAAGAAGGTCGCGATCGTCGGCTACGGCTCGCAGGGTCACGCGCACGCGCAGAACCTCCGCGACTCCGGCGTCGAGGTCGTCATCGCGCTCAAGGATGGATCCAAGTCCACCGCCAAGGCGCAGGAGGACGGCTTCGAGGTCAAGAACGTCGCGGACGCCGCCGAGTGGGCCGACCTCATCATGATCCTGGCGCCCGACCAGCACCAGCGCTCCATCTACGCCGACTCCATCAAGGACAAGCTGACCGAGGGCAAGACGCTCGCCTTCGCGCACGGCTTCAACATCCGCTTCGGCTACATCGATGCGCCCGAGGGCGTCGACGTCATCCTCGTCGCCCCCAAGGCCCCCGGCCACACGGTGCGTCGTGAGTACGTCGCGGGCCGCGGCATCCCGGACATCATCGCCGTCGAGCGTGACGCCTCGGGCTCGGCCTGGGACACCGCGCTGTCGTACGCCAAGGCGATCGGCGGCACGCGCGCCGGCGTCATCAAGACGACCTTCACCGAAGAGACCGAGACCGACCTGTTCGGCGAGCAGTCCGTGCTCTGCGGTGGCATGAGCCACCTCGTGCAGTACGGCTTCGAGACGCTCACCGAGGCCGGCTACCAGCCCGAGATCGCCTACTTCGAGGTGCTGCACGAGCTGAAGCTCATCGTCGACCTCATGTGGGAGGGCGGCATCGCCAAGCAGCGCTGGTCGATCTCGGACACCGCCGAGTACGGCGACTACGTCTCGGGCCCGCGCGTCATCGACCCGTCGGTCAAGGAGAACATGAAGGCCGTCCTCGCCGACATCCAGTCGGGTGCCTTCGCCGAGCGCTTCATCGCCGACCAGGACAACGGCGCCCCCGAGTTCCTCGCCCTTCGCGAGAAGGAGCAGGGTCACCCGATCGAGGCGACCGGCCGGGAGCTCCGCGGCCTGTTCGCGTGGAAGCAGCAGGACAGCGACTACACGGAAGGCAGCGCTGCGCGCTGACCTGCGTCCTCGGACGCCCCGGAGCCCTCGCGGTTCCGGGGCGTTCGGCGTACCGGCGGGGCATCCTCGCTGTGTCGGTGCCCGGCGCTACCGTGGTCGGGTGAGCACTCCCCGCGACGACGACGCCCTCTCTTGGGACGGTGACGACGACCCGACCCTCGACGTCGGCGATCGTGCCCCGGCCGACGACCCGGGAACGCCGGCCGGAGCGGAGCCCGCTGCGGCGGCCTCGACGCACGGCGCGGCCACCGCGGCCCCGACCGATCCGGCCGTGCGACAGCCCGCGGCGTCCTCGGCGCCCGATCCGGCCCCGACGATGGCGCGGGCGCAGGCCCCCGCGCAGGAGGAGACCGAGACGGCGCCGGCCGCGTCGGCGCCCCTCGGCAACGCCGGGCTCGTGGGCATCGGCATGGTGGCGGCGACCTTCCTGCTCTTCGCCATCGGGTGGGTGCTCGCCGGGCGCCAGCTCCTCGCCCTCGGCATCCCGATCCCCGACGTCACCGTCATCGCACTCACCGCCGGCGCCGCGCTGGCCCCGCCGACCTGGTTCGTGGCGACGCTCGTGCTGACGCGCGGCTGGCGCACGTGGCAGCGGTTCCTCGTGCTGATCCTGGGAGTCGTCCTCCTCGTGCCCTGGCCGCTGCTGTCGATGGGATCCCTCGTATGAACGCCGTCCCGCGTACCCGCCTGCTTCCGACGTGGATCGTCGTCGCGATCGCCGGTATCTTCGGCCTCTTCTACGCGTTCGTCGTCTGGAGCTCGGTCGACCTGCTGATCCTCCAGGTCAAAGGCCCCCTCGGACTGAACGGTCTGGGCTGGTTCGTCTACATCCTTCCGATCGTCTTCCCGCTGGCGGCCTTCGGCGTAGCTTTCGCGATCGGCGCACGTCGGCGCGCGGGGGAGTTCTCGCTCGCGATGCTGGCGGGGCTGACGCTGTCTGCGGCCTTCTGGCTCGCGGTCGTGGGCTACGGCACGACGTCGTACGGCCTCTACGGCGGCTGACGCGGCCGGTCGTGCGCGTGCGGTTCGGCGCGTGCGGGTTCGGCGCGCGCGGAACGGCGGGGGATGCCGCGGCACGTCACAGTGTCCGGGGCGCATCGGCGACCGCGCTAGGCTGACAGACGGCCCGCACGGGCCGCGCGCCCGGATCTCATCGGTGGTGTGCGGTGGTGCGCGCCGGTCCCGTGCACCGTTTCGAAGGACTCATCCGTGACGAAGCCCGTCGTGCTCATCGCCGAAGAACTCTCTCCCGCCACGATCGACGCGCTCGGCCCCGACTTCGACGTGCGCCACGTCGACGGGACCGACCGCCCCGCGCTGCTCTCGGCCCTGGCCGACGCGCACGCGGTGCTGGTGCGGTCGGCCACCAAGATCGACTCCGAGGCGATCGACGCCGCCCCGTCGCTCAAGGTCGTCGCCCGGGCGGGTGTCGGCCTCGACAACGTCGACATCAAGTCCGCGACCGCGGCCGGTGTCATGGTGGTCAACGCGCCGACGTCGAACATCATCTCGGCCGCCGAGCTCACCGTCGGCCACGTGCTGAGCCTTGCGCGTCGCATCCCCGCCGCGCACGCCTCGCTCGCGCAGGGATTGTGGAAGCGGAGCTCGTTCACCGGCACCGAGCTCTTCGAGAAGACCATCGGCATCATCGGCCTCGGCCGCATCGGCGCCCTCATCGCCGCCCGCCTGCAGGCGTTCGACATGCGCGTGATCGCGTACGACCCGTACGTCACGGCGACGCGCGCTCAGCAACTGGGAGTGCAGCTCGTCTCGCTCGACGAACTGCTCGAGCAGAGCGACTTCGTCACGATCCACATGCCGAAGACGCCCGAGACCACGGGCATGATCGGCGCCGAGCAGCTGCGCCGCATGAAGAAGACCGCCTACGTCATCAACGTCGCCCGTGGCGGCCTGATCGACGAGGACGCCCTCTACGACGCGCTCACCTCGGGTGAGATCGCCGGGGCCGGCCTCGACGTCTTCTCCACCGAGCCCCCCGCCGAAGACGGTCCGGCCCGCAAGCTCCTCGACCTGCCGAACGTCGTCGTCACCCCCCACCTCGGTGCCAGCACCGAAGAGGCGCAAGAGAAGGCGGGCGTGTCGGTGGCACGCTCGGTCAAGCTCGCGCTCGAGGGCGACCTCGTGCCGGATGCCGTGAACGTCGCCGGCGGCGCCATCGACCCGTTCGTGCGGCCCGGTATCGCGCTCGTCGAGATGCTCGGCCAGTTCTTCAGCGGCCTGGCCGACAGCGCGCTCTCCAGCCTCGACATCGAGGTGCGCGGCGAGCTCGCCGCCTACGACGTGAGCGTGTACCGCCTCGCCGCACTGAAGGGCATCTTCAGCCGCATCGTCAGCGAGACCGTTTCGTACGTCAACGCGCCGCTGTTCGCCGAGCAGCGCGGGGTCGAGACCCGCCTGATCGTCGAGGCCGAGAGCCCGCTATACCGAAACATCACGATCCTGCGCGGCACCCTCGCCGACGGCTCGACGCTCACCGTCGCCGGGACGCTCGCGGGCACCCGCATGGTGCCCAAGGTCGTCGCGATCAACGGGTACGACATCGAGGTGCCGATCGAGCGGCACCACCTCGTCATGCGCTACGCCGACCGCCCCGGCATCGTCGCGATCTACGGCCAGAAGCTGGGGGAGGCGGGCATCAACATCGCCGGTCTGCAGGTGGCGGCCCCGGATGCCACCGGCCGAGCACTGTCGGTGCTCACGGTCGACTCGCCCGTGCCCGATGGCATCCTCGACGCGATGCGCGAGGCCGTCAACGCCGACCTGTTCCGTCAGATCGAGATCGTCGAGAGCTGACGCTCGATCGGAGAATCGGGGAGGGGGTCGCGGAAGCGGCCCCCTCCGTCGTTGCCGGCGGTGGGTCGCGAGGTCGGCGATGTGCACAAATTCAGCGGGTCGGCGCCACTCTGATGTGAGTTTGCGCGCATCGCTGAGTCTGCGCGCACGCACGCGAGTGGCGCGCGGATCGTGGTTCGGGTAGGAGCTGGCGTTCAGGTGGTCGCGGCGAGGACAGCGGAGATGAGGGCGTCGAGGTCGGCGCCTTCGAGCGTCGACCCCGGCACGGCGTTGAGGTCGAGCACCGCGTTGAAGTAGAGGCCGTCGCTGACGAGCAGCACCATCTGCAGGGCCGTCTCGTCACGGGTGTGCGGGCGCAGGCTCGCTTCCCACAGTTCGCGAACGCGCCGGAGCGAGGCCGACGCCGCGTCGTTGCCGTTCTGCGCCAAGCGGGAAACGGCGAGGATCGTCGCGTCGAGGGGTGACCCGGTGTTCTGTGACGAGCGCAAGTGGGCGGCGACGACGCCCTCGGCGGACTTCTCGATCTCGTCCACGTCCTGCTGGGCGAGTAGCTCGAGTCGACGCACCAGTGCTTCTTCGAGCGCGCTCTTGGAATTGAAGTGATACAGCAACCCGCCCTTGGAGACGCCCGCGGCGCGAGCCGTGGCATCCATCGTCGCGGCGCGTTCGCCCTCGTCGACGAGGATCTGGGTGAACGCGTCCAGGACGGCATCGCGGGCGAGAGGGGGGCGGCTCATGACTCCTCGATCGTAAGGGCGGATGTCGGTTCCTTCTGATACTATACCGGCCGGACGGTTCAGAATCAGGAACGGAACTATGCTCACCTCGTCGTTGCCCACTCAAGAGATCAACGCCCCTCGCGCCGGCTGGCGCGGGTGGTTCGCGCTGGCCGTGCTCATGCTCCCGGTGCTGCTGGTCTCGGTCGACAACACGGTGCTGAGCTTCGCGCTCCCCGAGATCGCGCTCGACCTGCAGCCCACGAGCATCGAGCAGCTGTGGATCATCGACGTCTACCCGTTGGTCCTGGCCGGTCTGCTCGTGACGATGGGCACGCTCGGCGACCGTTTCGGGCGCAAGCGCATGCTCCTCATCGGTGCCACGGGTTTCGCGGCGGTGTCGGCGCTGTCGGCGTTCGCCCCCACCGCTGCCGCCCTCATCGCCGGCCGCGCGCTCATGGGCGTGTTCGGTGCCATGCTGATGCCCTCCACGCTCTCGCTCCTGCGCAGCATCTTCCGCGATCGCGACCAGCGTCGGTTCGCGATCGCCGTGTGGGCGTCCGGCTTCTCTGCGGGTGCCGCCCTCGGCCCCATCGTCGGAGGGTTCCTCCTCGAGCACTTCTCATGGGGCTCGGTCTTCCTCATGGCCGTGCCGGTGCTGGTCCCGCTGCTCGTGCTCGCCCCCTTCTTCGTGCCCGAGAGCCGCGACCCCGCTCCCGGCCGCTTCGACCCCGTCAGCGTGCTGCTGTCGCTGGCGACGATGGTGCCGATCGTGTACGGCATCAAGAAGCTCGCGGTCGACGGCCCGCTCTCACTCGCGCCCGTGCTCTTCGCCGTCGGCATCGTCTTCGGGGGGCTGTTCGTCCGTCGTCAGCGGCGCCTCGCGACACCCATGCTCGACATGACGCTGTTCCGCCGCGGCACATTCTCGGGCGCCATCCTGGTCAACCTCCTCAGCGTCGTCGGGCTCGTGGGCTTCCTGTACTTCGTCGCCCAGCACCTGCAGCTCGTGGTCGGTCTGTCGCCGATGGTGGCCGGCTTCGCGCTGCTGCCTGGACTCGTGCTCATGATCGTCTCGGGTCTGGCGGTGGTGCCGGTGGCACAGCGGTTCCCGGCCCGAACGGTCGTGCCCGTAGCGCTGGGCTTCTCGGTCGTCGCCTACGTCATGGTGGCGTTCTCGACCGCGGATCTGGTTCTGCTGATCGTCGCTTTCGGTCTGCTCGGCATCGGCATCGGAGCGGCCGAGACGGTCTCGAACGAGCTCATCCTCTCCAGCGCTCCGCCGGCCAAGGCCGGGGCGGCCAGCGCCGTGTCCGAGACGGCCTACGAGCTGGGTGCCGTGCTCGGCACCGCCGTGCTCGGCGGCATCCTCGCGGCGTTCTACCGCGCGCAGCTCGTTCTCCCCGCGGGCCTCCCCGGTGGGGCGGCGGACGCGGCTCGCGAGACGCTCGCGGGCGCTGTCGCGGTGTCGGAGACGCTCGAGGACCCGTCGCTCGCCGAGGCCTTGCGCACGGCCGCGGCGCACGCGTTCGACTCGGGTGTGGTCGTGACCGCGCTGATCGGCGCGGGTCTCATCGTCATCGCCGCGCTCATCGCTGCCACTACCCTGGGAGGAAACCGCGGCGCGTCGACGAAGTGACGCGCCCTGAGCGCTGAGGAGTGCGATGTCGCGCGTCGTGAAACTGGCCGTCATCCCCGGTGACGGCATCGGCCCCGAGGTCGTTGCGGAAGCCGAGAAGGTGCTCGACGCCGTGACCGCGGCCTCCGACGTCACCTTCGAGAAGACCCCCTTCTCGCTCGGCGCGGGCCGGTACCTCGAGACCGGTGACACGCTCACCGACGACGATCTCGCCGCCATCGCCGCGCACGACGCGATCCTCCTCGGCGCCGTCGGGGGAGTGCCCGGCGATCCGCGACTCAAAGACGCCAACATCGAGCGCGGCCTGCTGCTGAAGCTGCGGTTCGAGCTCGACCACTACGTCAACCTGCGTCCGTCGAAGCTCTACCCCGGAGCGACCAGCCCGCTCGCCGATCCCGGTGCGATCGACTTCGTCGTGGTACGCGAGGGCACCGAGGGGCCGTACGTCGGCAACGGCGGCGCCATCCGGCGCGGCAC
Organism: Microbacterium sp. SCPM-O-B-15248 (M128); assembly: GCF_058214835.1. Taxonomy (NCBI): domain Bacteria; kingdom Bacillati; phylum Actinomycetota; class Actinomycetes; order Micrococcales; family Microbacteriaceae; genus Microbacterium; species Microbacterium sp. SCPM-O-B-15248 (M128). The sequence continues at coordinate 527,424 of NZ_JBYQLI010000002.1, read as the reverse complement.
GGCCCACGAAGTCGCCAACGAGACGTCGGTGAACACCGCGTATGGAGTCGAGCGCGTCGTCCGGTACGCCTTCGCCCTCGCCGAGCGGCGGCGCAAGAAGCTCACGCTGGTGCACAAGACGAACGTGCTCGTGCACGCCGGCGGAATGTGGAAGCGGATCGTCGACGACGTGGCATCCGAGTTCCCCGGGGTCGACGTAGACTACCTGCACGTCGACGCGGTCACCATCTTCCTGGTCACGAACCCGAGCCGCTTCGACGTGATCGTCACCGACAACCTCTTCGGCGACATCCTGACCGACCTGGCCGGCGCCGTCACCGGTGGCATCGGCCTCGCCGCATCGGGCAACATCAACCCCGACGGCGCGTTCCCCTCGATGTTCGAGCCCGTCCACGGATCGGCGCCCGACATCGCAGGCTCCCAGAAGGCCGATCCCACGGCCGCGATCCTCTCCGTCGCCCTGCTGCTCGATCATCTCGGGCTCACCGACGAGGCCGCCCGCGTCACCCACGCGGTCGAGTCCGACATCGCGGACCGGGATGCCTCGCCCCGAACCACCGCGCAGATCGGCGACGCCATCGTCGACCGTCTCCGGGCGTAACCTGGAGCGATCCGGCCGCGCCGCCGTCCCGCGCCCCCGAACAGTCTGAAAGCGCAGATCATGACCACCATCGACACCGACCCGGACACCGGACTCGAGCCCCTCGAGTTCTCCGTCACCCGCAACCTCGCGGCCACGAACGCCGCGCAGCGCGACGAGATCCTGGTCGCGCCCGGCTTCGGGCAGAACTTCACCGACCACATGGTCGACATCTGCTGGTCGGTCCGCGGCGGGTGGCATCGTCCGCGCGTTTCGCCCTACGGTCCGATCTCGCTCGACCCCGCGGCCGCTGTGCTGCACTACGGGCAGGAGATCTTCGAGGGCATCAAGGCATACCGTCACGCCGACGGCTCGGTGCACACGTTCCGCCCCGACCAGAACGGTCGGCGCCTGCAGCGCTCCGCCCGCCGCTTGGCGCTTCCCGAACTGCCCGTCCCGTACTTCCTGCAGTCGCTGCGCGAGCTCATCGCGGTCGACGGGGCATGGGTGCCCTCGGGCGAGGACCAGAGCCTCTACCTGCGTCCCTTCATGTTCGCGAAGGAGGCCTTCCTCGGCGTGCGTCCCGCGCACAAGGTGGCCTACTACGTGATCGCGAGCCCGGCGGGCGCGTACTTCAAGGGCGGCGTGCAGCCCGTCTCGATCTGGCTCAGCGAGGACTACTCGCGCGCCGGCAAGGGCGGCACCGGTGCGGCGAAGACCGGGGGGAACTACGCGGCGAGCCTGTTGCCGCAGTCCGAGGCCTACGAGAACGAGTGCGACCAGGTGGTGTTCCTCGACCAGGACCGCAACGTCGAGGAGCTCGGCGGGATGAACGTCGTGTTCGTCTACAAGGACGGCACGATCGTCACTCCGCAGTCGGACTCGATCCTCGAGGGCATCACGCGCGACTCGCTCCTGCAGCTCGCTCGCGATCGCGGCCACCACGTCGTCGGGCGGAACGTCTCGCTGACCGAGTGGCGCGAGGGTGTGGCATCCGGTGACATCGTCGAGGTGTTCGCGTGCGGCACGGCGGCGGTCGTCACCCCGATCGGGACGCTCAAGGGGCGCGACTTCATCGACGAGCAGCCCACCGGCACCCTCGCGCTGGAGCTTCGTCAGGAACTCACCGACATCCAGTACGGCCGCGCCGAAGACAAGCACGGCTGGCTCTACCGCCTCGACGCCTGAGTCGCGCCACCACGAAGGGGTCCCTGAACGGGGGCCCCTTCGTCGTTGCTGCACCGGCGGCGGTGGGCGGCTGCGGCGGTGGGCGTGCCGACAAACGCCATTCCTGTCGAGACACGCGCTGTCGCGGCGTTCCTCGCGAGGAACAGCGTTTATCGCGAGGAGGGCGGGGGCGGGGGCGTGGGCGGCGGGGCGGGAACGGATGCCATGGGGGAGGCCGCCGATAGGCTGACGGGGTGAAGATCGCTCGGTTCAGCCACCAGGAAACGCTCCGCTACGGGATCATCGACGACGGCGAACTGGTCGTCCTCGAGGGCGATCCGCTGTTCGCGGGTTTCGACACGACGGGGGAGCGGATCCCGCTGACCGAAGTGACGCTGCTCGCGCCCGTGATCCCGCGCTCGAAGGTCGTCTGCATCGGCAAGAACTATCACGACCACGCGGCCGAGATGGGCGGCGAGGCACCGGCCGAGCCGCTCATGTTCCTCAAGCCGAACACGTCGGTGATCGGTCCCGACGACGTGATCGTGCGGCCCACCGCCGTGAGCTCCCGCACCGACTATGAGGGAGAGGTCGCGGTCGTGATCGGGCGTATCGCCAAGAACGTCCCGGCCGAGCGCGCTCTCGACTACGTCTTCGGCTACACCGTCGCGAACGACGTGACCGCCCGCGACCTCCAGAGCCGCGACGGGCAGTGGACCCGCGCGAAGGGCTTCGACACGTTCTGCCCGGTCGGGCCGGTCATCGAGACCGATCTGGACACGGATGCCGCCGTCATCACGACGCGCGTCAACGGCGAGGTGCGGCAGAACGGGCCCATGTCCGACATGATCCACTCGGTGCCCGACCTGATCGCGTACGCCTCCGCGGTGTTCACGCTGCTGCCGGGCGATCTGATCCTCACCGGCACGCCCGCGGGCATCGGGCCGTTCGAGGCGGGCGACACCGTCGAGGTCGAGGTCAGCGGGATCGGAGTGCTGCGCAACACCGTGCGCGATGCCTGACACGATCCCCGACGTGGATGCCGCGGTCGACATCGCGGCCGTCCAGCGTCGGACCGTGCGGGTGCTGGCCTCGGGCCAGGTCCTCAGCGGGGTGGCGTTCGGGTCGACGCTGTCGCTGGGTGCGCTGCTCGCGGCGGACCTGTCGGGGCAGGACGCCCTGTCGGGCTTCGCCACGGCGGCGGTCACGCTGGGAGCGGCGCTGACGGCGATCCCGTTGGCGCGTCTGGCCTCCGTCCGCGGCCGCCGCTTCGCGCTGAGCGCGGGGAACATCGCCGCGCTCGTCGGCATCGCGATCGTGGTGCTGGCGGCTTCGACGCGCCTGTTCCCGGTACTGCTCGTCGGCATCGCCCTCATCGGTGCGGGCAACGCCGGCACGCTGCAGGCGCGGTTCGCCGCGACCGACCTCGCGAGCACGCGTCGCCGGGGCCGAGATCTCGCAACGGTCGTGTGGGCGACGACGGTGGGCGGGGTCGTGGGGCCGCTGCTGCTCGCGCCGGGAGAACTGCTCGGGGCGGGCATCGGGATGCCGCGGCTCACGGGGGCGTACCTCTTCTCGTTCGCAGCGCAGGCGTGCGCCCTGGCGCTGTACGTGCTCGTGCTGAGGCCGGACCCGCTGCTGCTGGCGCAGCGTCAGGCGCGCGACAGCTCGCGGTCGGTCGAGGATTCCGTCGTCGATCGGCCCCGGCTCGCGCGGTACGCGATGCTCGCGGTGGCGGCCTCGCACGTCACGATGGCGTCGGTGATGGCGATGACGCCCGTCCACCTCTCGCACATCGTCGCCCCGGATGCCGTGACCCTCGCGGTCGGGGTCACGATCGCGTTGCACGTGTTCGGCATGTACGGCCTGTCGCCGATCTTCGGCATCCTGGCCGACCGCGTGGGCCGCATTCCGATCGTGCTCCTCGGTCAGGTGCTGCTCGCGGCGGCTCTGGCGGTGGCGGCGACCCTGTCGTGGTCGCAGGCCGGCGTGCTCGTCGCTCTCGTGCTCCTCGGGCTCGGCTGGAGCGCGGCCACCGTCGCCGGGTCGGCGCTGCTGACCGAGGCGACCCCGGTGGCCGGACGGCCGCGTCGTCAGGGACGCAGTGACACGCTGATGACCGCGTGCGCGGCGGTCGGCTCGGTCGCGGCCGGGCTCATCCTCGGGGTGGCAGGCTACGGCGGCCTGGCGCTGTGGGCGCTCGTGCCGGTCGCGGCGGTGTGTCTCGGCGCGGTGTGGGTCAGAGCGCGAGGCTGACCGGAGCGGTCCGCTCCGCCCGGAGGGCTCGGAGCGCGCGGTCGACGTCGTCTTCGTCGTTGAAGACGTGGAACGCGACGCGGGCGCGTCCGGCGCGTCCGGAGGCGATGATCCCGGATGCCGTGAGTCGCGCGAGCGCGCAGCCCTCGGCATCCGGCCAGGTGACGATCGCGGAGGGGCGATCGGGGTCGGCGAGGTCGAGGCCCGCGCGGAACCGCGCGGCGAGCCCCGTGGCATGCGCGTGGACGGCGGCAGCGTCGGCGGTGGCGAACATCTCCAGCACGGGGGCGGCGCCGACGAACGCCTGCCACGCGGGGGACACGTCGAAGCGTCGGGCGTCGGGCGCCAGTCGCGCCTCCGCGCCGTAGCACGAGGCCCACGGGTCGTCGCCGGAGTACCACCCGGCCTGCACGGGCCTCAGCCCCGCCGCGAACGAGGGCGAGAGAGTGAGAAAGGCGACGCCGCGCGGCGCGCACAGCCACTTGTAGGCGTGACAGACGGTGGCGTCGAACAGGGTGGCATCCACGGGGAGCCATCCCGCGGCCTGAGTGAGGTCGCACAGCGTGCGCGTACCCGTGCGCGCGGCGGCCGCGGCGATGGCCATCGCGTCGGCGACCTCGCCCGTCGCGGACTGCACGAGCGAGAACGCGACGAGCCACGTGTCCGCGGTGATCTCGTCGGCGAGACGGGCGAGCGGGACGGTGCGCAGGCGGATGCCGCGGACCGTGTGCGCGAACGGGGCGACGAGCGAGGCGAAGTCGCCCTCCGGGCACAGCACCTCGGCGCCCTCGGGCACCGACGCGGCGATGAGCGAGACGGCGACGGAGGTCTGCGCGGCGATCGCGACCTGCGACACCGGCGCGCGGACCAGCTGCGCGTAGGAGCGGCGCGCGTCTTCGACGGCGCGGGTGGCGGCTGCCACGTCGGGGCGACCGGATGCCGCGGCCGCGAGGTCGGACGAGAGAGCCGCCACGGTCGCGCGGGACGGGAGGCCGATGGTGCAGGCCGCGAGGTAGTCGCGACCGCCGGCGAAGTGCGGGGCGAGCGTCATGGATCCAGGATGCCGACCCTCCCACGCATTCCACTACGGCAGGTATTGCATGAGAAACATTCGATCTGGTTATGTGTTCGCATGACCGACGCGCCCCTCGACGACGGCCTCGACGCCCACGCCCTGCGCGTGGTGAAAGCGATCGCCGACACCGGGTCCATCACCGCGGCCGCGCGCGCCCTGGGGTACAGCCAGCCCGCGGTGAGCCAGCAGCTGCGGCGCCTCGAGCGTCGGGCCGGCCTGCCGATCGTCGAGCGCGTCGGCCGCGGCGTGCGGTTGACCGAGGCGGGGCGGATGCTCTCCCGACACGCGGCCACCGTGACGACGGCCCTGGATGCCGCGGCCGGCGACCTCGCGGAGCTCCGCGGTCTGCGCGCGGGGCGCGTGCGGATCGCGGCCTTCCCTTCGGCGTCCTCCACCGTCGTGCCGCGGGTGATCGCGGCGGTCTCGGCGCGCCGACCGGGGGTGTCGATCAGCTTCGTCGAAGCGGAGCCGCCCGACGCCATCGCCGCCGTACGCGAGGACCGCGCCGACATCGCGCTCACCTACAGCTACCCGGGCGACCGGGGCGAGCACTCGGACTCCGCGGCGAGCGGGCTCTCGGTGCGGACGGTGGGGGGCGACGACACCGTGCTGGTCGTGCCGATCGAGCACCCCGCCGCGGACGGCGGTCCGATCGACCTGTCGCAGCTGGCGGGGGAGCGGTGGATCGCCGGGTGCCCCCAGTGTCGCGGCCATCTGCTCGAGGCCTGCGGGCGCGCGGGGTTCCTCCCCGACATCGCGTTCGAGACCGACAACTACATCGCCGTCGAGAACCTCGTGGCCCAGGGGGTCGGCGTCGCGATTTTGCCGCGCATGGCCGTGGCATCCCTCCCGCTCGTCGCCGGGATCGCGGCGCCGCGCCTGCCTGCCGCCGAGGCTCGCACGCTGCACGTCGTGACCGCGCGCGGTGCGGAACGCGTGCCCGCCGTCGGGGCCGCGCTGCAGGTCATGGACGAGATGCTCGCCGAGTACCGGCATCCGGTCGCTCGCACCCCCGGATCGGCGCGCGCCCGCGAGTAGGATCGAGGGGATGTCTGCCACGCCCGATCCCCGCACCACGACCGCCACCGGCGCCGACGTTCGCGTCCGGTTCTGCCCCTCACCGACGGGGCTGCCGCACGTCGGTCTGATCCGCACGGTGCTGTTCAACTGGGCGTACGCCCGGCACAACGGTGGCAAGCTCGTCTTCCGCATCGAAGACACCGACGCCGCGCGCGACAGCGAAGAGAGCTACCAGCAGCTCCTCGAGGCGCTGCGCTGGATGAACATCGACTGGGACGAGGGTGTCGAGGTCGGCGGACCGCACGCGCCGTACCGGCAGTCGCAGCGTCACGAGATCTACCGCGAGGTGCTCGACAAGCTCGTCGCCGCCGGCGCCGTGTACGAGAGCTACTCGACCGCCGAAGAGATCGACGCGCGCAACGAGGCCAACGGCCGCGCCAAGCAGCTCGGCTACGACAACTTCGACCGCGACCTGACCGACGAGCAGAAGGCCGCCTTCCGCGCCGAGGGTCGCGAGCCCGCGTGGCGCGTGCGCGTGCCCGACGAAGATCTGACGTTCGTCGACCTCATCCGCGGCGAGGTCACCTTCCCGGCGGGGTCGTTCCCCGACTTCGTGATCGTGCGGGCCGGCGGCATCCCGCTCTACACGTTCGTGAACCCCGTCGACGACGCCCTCATGGGCATCACCCACGTCATCCGCGGCGAGGACCTCATGCCGTCGACGGCGCGTCAGCTCGCGCTGTACCGCGCCCTGCTGGATGCCCGTGTGACGACGTACATCCCGCGCTTCGGCCACATGCCGCTCGTGCTCGGCGAGACCGGCAACAAGAAGCTCTCCAAGCGCGACCCGCAGGCCGACCTGTTCCTGCAGCGCGAGAAGGGCTTCATCCACGAGGGGCTGCTCAACTACCTCTCGCTGCTCGGCTGGTCGCTCTCGCACGACCGCGACGTGTTCTCGCTCGACGAGATGATCGCGGCGTTCGACATCGCCGACGTGAACCCCAACCCGGCCCGCTTCGACCAGAAGAAGGCCGAGGCCATCAACGGCGACCACATTCGAATGCTGGACGCCGACGACTTCGCGGCGCGGATCGTCCCGTACCTCGCCGGTGCCGGGCTGATCGCCGAAGAGCCGAGCGAGGAGCACCGGGCGATCATCGCCGCCGCGGCACCGCTCGTGCAGGAGCGCGTGCAGTTGCTGGGTGAGGTTCCCGGGATGCTCGGATTCCTCTTCGTCTCCGACGTGGAGTACGCCGAGGACGCGCTGAAGGGCCTTCCCGCCAACGCGGGCGAGGTGCTCGTCGCCTCCGTCGGCGCGCTCGAACTCGTGCCCGAGGGGGAGTTCACCGCCGCTGCCGTGCAGGAAGCGCTCTCGCGCGCTCTCGTCGAGGAGCTGGGGCTCAAGCCCCGCGTGGCCTACGGTCCGCCCCGCGTCGCCCTCACCGGCCGCCGGGTGTCGCCGCCGCTGTTCGAGTCGATGGAGCTCCTCGGCAAGGGCGAGACCCTTCGCCGCCTCGACGCCCTCGTGCAGCACCTGGGCTGAGGCTCTTCCTCAGCGACGCAAGCGCGCGGATGCCGGTGTCGGCATCCGCGCGTTCTCGTTGCGGATGCCGGGGGCCGGCGCCGCGACGCGCGCGGGGCGGCGCCGGTTTGGCGCACGGCCTCGCGTCACGTAAGCTTGATCCTCGGCACGAGCTTCGGTTCAGCGCCTTGGGGTATGGTGTAATTGGCAACACGGCGGTTTCTGGTTCCGTTGTTCTTGGTTCGAGTCCAGGTACCCCAGCAATAGATTCGGCGAGATTCCGCGGCTAAACAGCCCACTCGCCCGCACCCTTCCTCACCCCGTTTCGGGCCTGGTGACCACATTGGTGACCAGAAACCCCCAAACGCCCGCTGATCTGGCGATTCTCCGACGGGATGCGCGGGGGAGTGCGGGACGCTCCCGGCCCGTGCGGGGATGCGTCGCGTACCTGCCGGGCATGGATGACTCGCCCTCCCCGGTGCCGGTGTTCCTCACGGCGCGTGAGGTCGCCGACCTGCTGCGGCTGCCGCTGCGGACGGTCGAGGACTGGCGGCTTACCCGCTCCGGCCCACCGTATGTGAAGCTCGGCCGGCACATCCGCTACGACCGCGACGAGCTGCTCGCCCCGATCGGCACCTACGGCACCATCTCCATCCGACTCCAGCCCAGCGGGCGATACGCGGCGCGCACCCGCTACCGCGACTGGGACGGGAAGAGCCGAGAGGTCCAGTACACAGCCAGCACGAGGCCCGCGGCGGAGCGCGCGCTGAAGAAGAAGCTCGCCGATCGTTCGCTGTTCCACCCCGGGTTCACCGGGATGAGCGCCGACAGTGCGTTCACTGCCCTGGTCGACTACTGGCTGGAGGACGTGGAACTCGAAGACCGCCTCTCCCGCACGACCCGACTGCTCTATGAGCGCAACATGCGTTCGCTCGTACTGCCGTTCTTCCAGAACGTCACGCTCCGGGAAATCGGCGTGGCCCGCTGCGACTACTTCCTCAAACAACTCGCGAAGCAGAGCTACAACCGTGCCCGCCAAGCACGCGTCGTTCTCCGTCTCGCCCTCGGCCTCGCTGTGCGCCACGAAATCCTCCCTCGCAATCCCATGGACCACGTGTCGCGTCTGCGCAGACCGACGCGCAGCCCGACGTGTTCACCTGGGACGAGATCCAAGCCATCCGCGCCGCGATCCGCGACTGGGAGAAACGGCCCATCCTCGCCGGTCCCCGTCCCGACGGACAACTCGGACAGATCGTCGAGGTCATGCTCGGCACGTCCGCCCGCATCGGCGAGGTCCTCGCGATCCGCGTCGCCGACCTCGACGCACCCGTGCCGATGGTCCGTATCGCAGGGACGATCGTCAGCCGCAAGGGTGAGCCCACGCACAGGCAGGATCATCCGAAGACTGCACGCTCGGTCCGTCGCGTCGCGCTTCCCGGGTTCGCGTTGCGTGCGGTCGGTGCTCGGCTCCGCGGCTTGCGGTTCGTCGGCCCGGGGACGCTGTTGTTCGCCACCCGTGTCGGGACAGCGCACACGACGAACAACGTCCGTCGTCAGCTCCGTGATGTCATGGACCAGGCCGGCATCGAGGACGTCACCCCGCATCGGTTCCGCCGCACTGCCGCGACCGCGATCAACGACGTTGGGGGACTCCAGCTTGCCTCCGAGTTCCTCGGTCATAGCGATCCCGCGATCACTCGTGAGCACTACATCCGTCGGAAATCGAGACCGTGAACCCCGCTGCCGCCGGCTTCCTCGAGCAGGCGTTCGGGAGGGCGAGCTGACAGGCCAGCAGTCGGTGCGGCTGCCTACAGTAACGAGAAGCTATCTGCCATCTCGTATGAACTGATTTGCCGCCTGCGCGACTTCTCGACCTCCGAGCGACGCGTATCAGTCAGCACTGACACCCGCGAGAAGAGGACATGAGAGGCGAGCAGATCTCGCCAACCTCTCGACGTGGGCGGCGCGGCCACCTTCGTTGTCGGAGGCCGTCGGTACGCTCTAAGCATGAGCCTGATTGACCGCGCCGATGCGCGACGCAAGTGCGCGCTCGCGGCAGTGGGTCCATCGGATCAGGCTGGCTCGAGCGCCGGCCTCGTCTACGTCTCCTGCTTCCCAGATCGGGCTGATATGCGGAAGTTCCTGGCCGACCTGGCCTGGGAAACCGAGGCATGGCGCGCCTCTGATCCGGCCCACATGATCCATCTCAATGGGGACAAGTTCCTCGGTCCGCGCGCCGGTGAGGCGTCGTGAGAGCCGATACCTATCCGCTCTTCCTCGATGAGCCGACCGACGTCGACCTGTTGTCATTCGACGCTGTCGCCGGCACGGTCGTCGATGCCCTGCTCGACCCTCGTCTCGATCCCATCGCGCTCGGGCTCTCGGGCTCCTGGGGGAGCGGTAAGACTTCGGTGCTGCGCATCATCGCAAAGCAATTGAAACCGAAACAGGGCGAGCCGGTGTCCCGTCTCGTCATCGAGACTGACCCATGGCGATACGACCCTCAGCTCGGAGTCAAAGAGTCGCTGATCGGCGAGATCCTCTCCGCCATCGAGGAGGCTCTTCCCGAAGAGGGTGTCGGAGCGCAGTCGAAGGCTCTCGTCAAGCGCCTCTTGAAGCGGATCGACTGGACCAAGGCGATGAAGCTCGCTGCCCAGTCTGCGGTAACAGTGACCCTGCCCTCACTCGATAGCGTGCTGAGCCTCGTCAAGCCGAAGGAAGGCGGAGACAAGAACAGCCCTGAGCCGATCACGGACATGGTGCAGTTCCATGCTGAGTTCCGCGCTCTCCTTGAGTCGGAGGGTATGGAGACGATCAAGAACGTCGTCGTACTTGTCGACGACCTGGACCGCTGCCTTCCCGAGACCGTCGTCGAGACGCTTGAGACCATCAGGCTCTTCCTGTCGGTGCCGAAGATGTCTTTTGTCATCGCTGCTGACGAAGAGCGCGTTGCAGATGCGATCGCCACTCGCTATCCAGCTGCACCTGAGACAAAGCCGGGCGAAGAGACACCGGCGCAGCTCTATCTACACAAGATCGTCCAGACCTCGGTGCCTGTACCCGCACTCTCGGATTTCGACACCGAGGCCTATCTCGTTCTCCTTCAGATCCGCGCGCTGGTCGAACCAGCCGAATACGCGCAGATTGTGAGCGACGTCTCCGTCGCGCGGCGTGGAGCAATCGCGCTGGAAACGGTCGCCTCGCTCCAGAAGGACGAGTTCCTCGAGCAGCGCAACAACGCGGCCCGCATCCGCCCCATCGTTCATGAGAAGACAAAGGGCAATCCCCGACGCATCAAGCGGTTCCTGAATGACCTGTCGGTTCGTTTGAGCATCGCGGCTCGGCGCGGGATCACACTGGATGCGGCCACGATCGCGAAGCTCATGGTGCTCGAGCAGTACTTCCCTGATGAGTTCAAGGAAGTCACCGGCTGGCTGCGCGAGCAGACGCTCCGCCAGAATCTGGCCGCATTGGAAGCACAAGCCGGGACGCCTCAGGCTGATGACGAAGCAGAACAGCAGCTGGAACCGGCCGGTGCTACCGACACAGAAGGCACCGACGACACTGAAGCGAACGCGGAGGCTCCTGCGAAAACTGGAGCAACCAGCGGCGCCTCGAAGCCTCGGTTCGGCGACGGACTGATCCGCTGGGCGCGACTTTCTCCACCGCTCGCTAAGAAGGATATCGCGCCGTATCTCGTCTTCGCGGCAAGCTTTAAGAGCGTTTTCCTGGCTTCCGAAGGACTGCCGGAATCGATCCGCGACATCGCGACGCAGATCCTGTCGCGTTCGGTCGGTGAAGCCCGGCGCGTGACCGAAGATATGCTTCGCAACTTGCAGAGCAGCGAAGCAGACAAGCTGATCCACCATATTGGTGGCGTGATCGCTGACGAGCCGCAGAAGCAGTCGGCTGGCATAGTCGCGATACTTCGGATTGTTCGTGTTCAGCCATCGTCTGTTGCGACGGCTGTCTCGGCGCTGAAGCGATTGCGGCCCGCGGATCTCAAGGTGGGCGGTTTCGCCCAGCTTCGCGCAGACGATCCTGAGCCAATTGTCGAGCAGATGACGCAGATGGCGAACGCCAGTGGACGTAAGCAACTCATCGAAGCCGTTGCTGCTGCCAAGGAGGGCATCTAGTCATGGGGACAAGCTCGTCGTATAAGGGGTCGACGGGCAAGGTCGGTCGTGCCCTCCGTGATGGCGTCGACCAATGGGCGGACGGTCAGGCGGACGGCCAGAAGACTCGCATTCCTGAGGGTGTCGTCGCCCAGGCGCTGAAGATCCCTGTGTTCTCGCGCCGCTCATCGGGCGGCGGAGGCGGTGGAGCCAGCGGTGGCAGCGGGGGCACCGGCCGCAAGCAGAGCGCCCCGCGTCGTGACGCGCGCGCGTACGCCTCGACCGCGAGCCGTGCTGCCAATCTCGCCCGCGCATTCCGCGAAGGTGATCGCGAGGCCCTCGCGAAAGCCGGTCTCGACTTTGATTCGCTATCCGCCCTGCCTACCCGAGCCGAAATGGTTCGAGCCATTCTCGACGTCGTCTGCGAGGCGCAGACTTCCAGCGATATCCCCGCCGAAGAGCAGCGAGACATCGCGCATCACCTTCTCGAGTGGATGCTCGATACGGATGTGAACCCGTCGACGCCGGACGCTGCAGCCACTGCTGAACACGCGATTGGCGTGATGATCGCGGAGATCTTCATCTCCGAGTCAGACGAATTCACATCCACCGGCTCGGTCTCGCGCGAGGACTTCATCGATGAGGTCTACGACACGAGTCATCACTTGGCCGCACGAGCGAACCTCTCGGAGACGGGTGCAAGTCCGGACGCCATCGACACGACTATCGAGCGTGGCCTCCGTTATCTCCGCCGCATCTACAAAGACGGAGCCGAGTAACCATGTTCTCGTACGAGCTGACTGTCGCGCCCGTCCCATCTACGACGACCTCCGACGCGGATCGAACGTTCTACTGGCATGATGGTCATTCTCACCAATACTTCCGAGCCAACTACGGCCCACTACTTGGTGGTCTCGGCGCAGTCAATGACCGCAACATCGATCTGGTCCGCATTGCCATTGCAGTCCTGGCAGCGGACCGCTCATCGTTGCGCTCCGGGCGACTGTCTAACTGGAATCAGCGAGACATCTCCATTGCCGTAGACGTGCTGGCGGCAAGTCCGTGGCAGACCGTGCAGCCCGAGCTCGAGAAGCTCCTCGGCTTCCTCACCGGAGATATCTGGCGGTTCACATTTCGCGAGAACGCTGGAGCTCCGGAACAGATCGCAACCGTCGGACTTGGCGCAACGCGCGTCGTACTGCTGAGCGGTGGAGCAGACTCAGCGACCGGTGCCTTGCTGTCCGCTGTCGACCTCGCTTCGCGCGGTGAACAACAGATCCTCGTCTCGCACTGGGCGTCGCCAAACCTGTCTCCGATTCAGACTCGAGTCGCGGATGCGATTGAGGACCTCGCGCCTGGTACGACGGCCGATCATGTGAAGGTGCTGCTGGCGCGTGGCCGTCACTCACCGACCGGGAAGGCTTACGGCAAGGAAAACTCGACGAGGTCTCGTTCCTTCCTGTTCATCGCTTTGGGGCTCGCGGTGGCTTCGGTCCACAAGGTGCCCCTCTGGCTGCCCGAGAACGGCTACGCATCGATCAACCCGCCGCTCTCTTGCAGTCGTCGGGGGAGCCTCTCCACCAAGACAACGCATCCAAAGTTCCTCGGCGATCTGATTTCCCTTCTCGCATCGGTGGGAGCGCACCACGACCTGGTCAATCCGCACGCCACTGAGACTAAGGGCGAGATGTTCGAGCGCGTGCGGGAACTGCTTGGAAACGAGCGCGCCAGCGCGTTCCTCAGTGACACGTCGTCCTGCTCGCATACGGGCGCGAAGTCGTACGGAATCTCCGCCAAGATCGCGTGCGGCGTGTGCTTCGGGTGTGTACTGCGACGGGCCTCGTTTAAGGCGGCAGCGCTGGACGACAGCACGCCCTACCTCGTCCCCGAGGGCGACAAGCAGTTAGCTTGGGTGAAGGAAAAGTCCGTGGTGCCAGCCATGCGTGATTTCCTTCGCGAATCATTCGGAGAACCAGATCTTGCGAAGCTCCAGCTCCCGTCGAGCATCGCTCTAGCCGACGCCCTCGAGCTGTGCCGACGAGGACGCGAGGAATTGCGGGGACTCGATCTATGAGGATCCCCCCACCGCTCGATACTCATGCGCACGTGGACCCGGGCATCGACGCCTCTGAATTGCGGAAGCTCGGGGCCTTCATCTTCGCGATGACTCGGTCGCTAGACGAGTTCGAAGCAGTGCGATCACGTTCTGATCGCAGGGCACTCTGGGGTGTCGGAGTTCACCCGGGACTTGTCCGGGCGCAGAAAGCATTCACTGTCGAGCGTTTCCGACAGCAGATCCAGGACACGCCTCTCGTGGGTGAAGTTGGCCTGGACGGCTCGAGCCGCGTGCCGATCGAGCTGCAGACGGCAACGTTCCGACACGTTCTCGAGGAGCTCCAGCGTCACCCGCGGATTGTGAGCGTGCACAGTTCCGGCGCGCACCTTCGCGTGCTACGAGAGCTGCATCGCACTCCGGTCGAGGGCGTCATCCTGCATTGGTGGACCGGGGGAGCTGAGGTGACCGAAGAGGCCGTCCGGCTCGGGTGCTACTTCTCGCTGCCGCCAGCCATGATGTCCTCCGAGGAGACGGTTCGCGCAATCCCGCCGTATCGACTCCTTACAGAAACTGATCACCCGTATGGCGATCGGCGTACGCGAGGGGCCAAGCCCGGTCGTGTTAGCGAGGTAGAACAGAGTCTTGCTGGCCTCCGCGGCATCGAAGCGCACGTGCAGCGGATCGAAGTGTGGGTCAACTTCGCCAAGCTTGTGGATGCGGCCGGGGTCGGAGCAGCCCTGCCTTCTGAGTGGCGAACGACGCTTCGTGGCGGTGACCGAAGATGAGTAGCGCTGCGCCACGTCAACTTCCAGTGCCCTGGCGGCGCGTTCGAACGGAATGAGGAGCACCTATGGCCACGGTTCGTAGTCAGGTCCCGTCTGCGGCGACCATCTCGGAGAACATCGAGGCGCTCGCGGGCAATCGGCAGTTGATGTCGAAGAACATCATCAAACAGCTTCGAGACCTGACCGAACGTGTCATCGTCCGCGCCCACACGAAGTCGGACACCACTACGTACGATCTCGACGCCATCAAGGCCGGGACGGCGTGGATCGGTTCGTCCGGCAAGAAGTTCAATTTTCTTCATAAGTTCCACAAACTCCTCCAACAGAGCGAGTCGCATTACACCTTCGACGGTGATGTATCTGAGCAGCTCGAGCGTTGCGTCAGCCAACGCTCCACCCCCTTCGCGGGTACCGCGATGATCTCGGCCACAAAGGGGTCCTCCAAAGAATCGGCGAGCAGCCGAGACAGCTCGCCCGCGAGTACCGCACCGCTCTCCGTCCGATGGACGACGGGGCTGCGTCAGCATCCTGTTGCAGGGGACGCTCATAGCATTGTCTTGTCGGCTTGAAGGCCCAGGCAGAAACGAGTGTTATGGAAGATGCGAGCGAAGCGAGGGCGACCCCAGGCCTAGGGGCTGCCGTCGGGAGCCCCTACGCCAGCGGCGGAGGAGGCGTGACTTTCGAACGCCGCGTCGCGGCTGGCTATCTCGCAGCACTTCTGACCGGCGATGCGGTCGCAGGGCTCAGGGGCACACGCGTTGTGCGAGTCGCGTTCCAGCAGGCACCGCGTGAAGCTGTGGACGATCTCGTCATTTCGGCGCAATCGAGCCGAGACGCCGCACCTTCGCTGACGTCGGCTGTGGGAGTCCGCCGCCACCCTCGCTTTACCCGAAGCGACCAGGACACGCAGAAGCTGCTGGCGTCGTACCTTCGCTCCCAGGCCGAGGTTCGGCGAGCCGGGCACGATCACGAATACGCGCTCGTCGTCGCGGGGCCCCAAGGCGCTGCGACGGAATTGGCGATGCTGGCCGCCCATGCGCGGACCTCTACCGAGGCCGAGTTCTACGATCTCGTGGAGCAACCTGGACGTTTCGACTCGCGCGTGCGACGTCGGCTGGGGTATTTCCGATCTCTTGTCGCCGGGGCTCTTACTGACCTCGGGATGCCGTCGGCAGAGCAAGATGCCCGCCTCGCTGGCTGGAGGCTCCTTACTCGCCTGACCGTGCGGCAGCCGCGCTACGAGGCACCAGACGCGACGGACTGGGAGGAACTCCTCAACACACTCCGCGCCAGCGCCAGAGAAGGAACCCTCGACGGCGCTCGGGCACTTCGCGACCGCCTCGAAGTCCTTGCTGGGACCTACTCACCGCAGGCCGCGAGCGTTGATCGCGCGACCCTACTCCGGGATGTGCACGGTCTCATCGCCACCGACCTGACTCGCCACGATCCGAGTTGGTTGTCCCTCGAAGCGATTGAGCGCACGGCTAGAGCATCGGTACGGACGACCATCGGGCAAAGCCCCGCCGGAGAAGGCATACACCTTGAGCGAGAAAGCATCCTCGATGCGCTCCGCACCCAAGTTCGGGACAAGCGCTTCGTTGTGGTGCATGGCTCATCCGGGTCTGGCAAGAGCGCGCTCGTTCTGGCGGCTATCGATGCGGAGAAGTCAAGTGAGACGGACGCCTTCGATGCCGTCTACCTGAATCTGCGCCAGTTGCCGGATTCGAGCGTGAGCCTCGACGCGGCGCTCGGCACGCCCCTCCGTGATGTCCTCAGCCTCATGACTGCGCCTGAACGCCGGCTAGTGATTGACGGGGCCGACTACCTGACCGAGGTGAGTGCAACGCCGCTCCCTGGTCTGCTTCAGGCGGCACGTGACGCCGACGTCGGGGTCGTGCTCGTCGCGACGGACGAGGCAGTCGGTGCTGTGAAAGCTGAACTCGGTCCGGCACTCGAAATTGCCGAGCTTCCTGTAGGCGGCCTGGAGGACTCGGACCTGGAGCAGGTCTCCACATCCCATCCTCGGCTCCAGGCCCTGTTCTCAACTGAGCGCTCGAGAGACCTCATTCGTCGACCTGTTATCGCGGACCTTCTCGTCCGCGCGCAGGTCTCGGTCGACGCGGTAACCGAGGTCGACGCGATGGCGCAAGTCTGGTCGATTCTAGTGCGACGGAACGAGCGCAACGACCATGGCGCGCCCGATGCGCGTGACTTCACCCTCAAGCTGCTCGCTCAGCACGCCTTGGGCGGCATGGACGATGATGAACTTCTCCACCGGATCGACCTTGGCGTGGTCGATGCGCTACGTCGGGACGGCATCCTCGCGCCCCGTTCAGAAGCGCCGTGGCAGCGAGTCCCGGAGTTCTTCCACGAGCAGCTTCGCCTCTACGCCGTCAGCCAGGTCCTCCTCACTCGCGCGGATCCGGTCAGTGAACTGCAGACAGCTTCTGCCCCCCGGTGGGCGCTGCCAGCGGCGCGCCTAGCAGTGCAGTATCTATTGGCCGCCGGCGACTCTCCCGAGAACCCTCTCGCGGGCCGATTCGAGCGCCTCCAGGGCGCCTTCGACCTCCTAGCCGATGCAGGATACGGCGAGAGGTGGTCCGACGTGCCCACCGAAGCCGCACTGCCGCTGCCTTCATCCGATCAACTGCTCGCGCCCGCCTGGACAGCTCTCACCGCCGGCGCAAGCGCTGGCCTGATGCGAATCTTCCGGCTGGTTCAACAACGCCACTACCCAGGGCCGTGGGTCGATCGTTTCGTTGCAGAGCCGATCGTGTCAGCACTCCTCAACAATGGATGGCCGCGCGCGGCCAACGACGATGCCGCACACTTGATCCGGAATTGGCTTCAGTCTCTCATTGTCGCGAATGTGCCGGCGGGCAACCCGTTGAGGGTCCGGCTGCGCGACAGGATTGCCGATCGTGTCGCAAGCGCGGATGCGAAGGAGATCGAGAGTGCTCGTGCGGCAGCAGAAGCACTCGCGGCACGTACCCCGGAGCAGGTCGCCAAGGACGAGGCCCGGCGAAGTCGCTTGCCCTCCAGTAGCGGTCCGATTGGCTTCCGCCGCCGCAGGCAGCAGGTGCGGAAACAATCTCAGCCGCGGGAGTTGACCCAGGAGACCGTAGTCGAGCAGTTGGGGCTACTCGGTTCGGACCTAGGCGAGGCCGGAGAGAGCCTGTTGCGACGTATCGCTGAGCATGCACCGTCGCGCCTGGAACCCGCCGTCGAGACCATCCTCGCGGGCCAGGCAATCGCCTCTTACAGCCCCACGCTACTCACCGAACTCACCGAGGCCTATTACCTCGAGGACGTCCATCCTGAGGACGACGATTTCGGTTGGGACCGGCGAGACGAGGGCGTTCGCCGTCACGGGCACCGCGGCGGGACGACGCCGTTCAGCTCGGCCTATCGTGGACCTTTCTTGGCGATGTTCCGAGCGGACTTTCAGGGGGGCGTCGCCTTCCTGATCCGGCTCCTCAACCATGCGGCGCTCTGCCGAGTGAAGAGTTTCCGTCGTTGGCAGGACAGTGCTGATCCCATCGAAGAGAATTCGGTCACACTCTCCATCGCCGGCCAGCCGCAGCCCTACGTGGGCGACTCGAATGTGTGGCTCTGGTATCGAGGCGGTGGCGTAGGCCCTTATCCATGCATGAGCGCTCTTCAAGCTCTCGAAGTGTTCACCGATGAACTCCTCGCCGCAAAGGCTCCAATGGATCGGCTCGTCGAGCTACTCATGCCGAATTGTGAGAACCTCGCGATGCCAGCCTTCGTCGTTGGAATGCTGGTGCGCCACATTGAAGACGCGGGAAGCTTGCTGGACCCCTACCTCAGCGAGCCAGACGTCTGGCACCTGGAGTTCGGGCGGACTGTTCAAGAGGGCACCGGGATGCTGAGCCGACGCGATACAGCCACCTCCCCTGAACGGCGAAACTGGACCTTCCGGGAGGCCTCGATGATGCTCGCCCTGCGCGCGGATCCGCCCCGCGCGGCCAAGCTCGACGCGATAGCGACACTCCTGCAGCAACGCGCTAGGGACCAGCTCGGGCTCGCGGCCGATCAAGAACCCGATCCCGACGCCCTCAAGTACCTTGCGTCTGTCGCTGGGTGGGCCTCGAGTCTGCGCCGAGACTCGTTCCGTTTGACACAAACTGAAGAGGGGGTGCTGATCGAGGGCACAATCCCAGAGGATACTGCTGCGATCCTGGAATCAGGGGAGGCGGAACAGGCGCTCGTCTCGCAGGCGTACCGCCTCGTGAACCGGTACGACTACGGTCGACACTCGTTGGCAGGGCCCCCGCCCACCGAGCAGAGCGAATTACGGACTGACGTCGAGATCGCGAAGCAACTTCTTGGAATGGGAAGCTTTGACTCTCGAACACCATTTCAGGCCTGCGCTGCGGTCGCGTGCTCGGTGATCGAACTCCACTTCATCAACCAGGACCCGACTGAATTCGAGGACCTCGTTTGGGCCACGAAATTGCTTCTCGAGATCGCGGCGCTCTACGACGGCCAGCCGGCAAATGACGCCTACGAATTTTCCTACTTTGTCCACGACCCAGATCTCGCCGCCAGCCGCTCCGTCGCACTCCTTCTGCTGCCCGCCGCAACCGAACTCGTCAGCGCGCTGAACCCCGAAGAAGACCCGTCATACGAGGACGTAACGGCCGCCAACCGCTGGGCAGCCACTCACGCATCGCTCGACGATCGAATGGCCTGGTCGCAGTCGCTCGACATCGTCTGGGCCGCCCCAGCAATCGAGCTGCCGGGTGAGGGGTCATCGCACGTGCTTCTCCTCGCTCTGATCGAAGACTCGATCAGAGGATGCCTGATAGGCGACTGGGATGACGAACTCCAACATCGCCAGCCCGCTTCCCTTGACGGCCCGCTGGTTGAAGCGTTGGCCGTCGCTGATCCTGCGGATATCGTCGCCGAGCGCCTGCTACCCGGAATTCGTGCGCTTCAGCTTCTTTCGACGCGCACTGGGGAGCTGGCTGAGCAGGCAGGAGCGCTGCAGCGCGCCCTCATCGATGCGTACACCGCCGTTCGGCAACAAGAGGAACACGCGCCCCGGCACAGCTCTACCGACATGCTCACTATCGCCCGCGCTCTGCTTGTCCTCCACGATCATGGGCAGCCCGAGCCCATCCTTCGTCAACTGGAGGCTGTGATCGACCGCAACGACCTTCTCGACGAGTTCATGGATGCCGTCAGCGCCGTGGGCGAGGAAAACTCTCGCCTCGGACGCGCCGCGATCTCAGTCTGGCCGACTCTGATGGACCACGCGATGAACCTCATGGACATCGGCCACCTTCCCGTCGGCGACGGGTTCTTGGCAGCACGCGGAATCGCTTCTCTAATCCCCAACCCGACCTACGCCAACAACTACCTCGTGAGGGAGCTCGACGCCGGCCCGGTCGGGTGGATCAACTTCGACGTTGTCGTCCCTCACATCTCGCGCTGGGTGACGTTCGCTGCCGGGCATCGCGAGAGCGTGGATCAACTTGTGACGCTACTGCGGCTGGGCCGCATCGAGCAGCAAGTCGAACTTGGGCTGCCGTGGATCGAGGCGCTGGTCAAAGCCGATCCTCCTGCGATCGCAGGACACTCCTACCTGCTGCCCGGATGGCTCAGCGACATTCGCTCAGCAGCAACGACGACACCGCCCAAGGCAGTGTGGCAGCGCGTCGTGGACCAGCTCCTGGTTGCCGGGGAGGAGCGCGTTGCCGCACTCGCTGACTAGCGAGATCTAGTGCACACGTAGGCGCTCTCATGGCAACGCACGGTGGTGGATGACGGGGAAGCGTTGATGGCAGTAGTGGGGCGCGCGTAACACGGCGCTTGTCGGACGACCAAGAAGGTTACAGCGCCGAGGGCGGGCGCCGGCTCGCGGCGAGGCAGGAACGGATCACGTCATGACATCAGTAGTCGCCTGGGAACGTCAGGTCGGACAGCTATCGGAAATGGTGGTGGCGAGCGACAGTCGCCTTAGCGGCGGTGAACGCTGGGACGCGTGCGCGAAGATATTCGATATCGGTCGCGACGATGCGGTCCTTGCCTTCGCGGGCGACACCTGGCGAGCGTTACCGCTGGTCTTTCAGGCGGTCGCCACCACGCGTTCGTATAACGGTTCAGTTCTTCGAACCCTCGATCTTCCCCAATTCGCAAGACATCTGGAGAGCGTCCTCAACGCAGTGCTCGAAAGAGCCGAAGGCCCGGCGTCCCGCGAGGCACCTGACTGTGAGTTTCTGCTCGCTGGCTGGTCTTGGAGGCTCAACGGCTTCCGCATCTATCGATATACGTTCGATTACGAGCATTGGCGCTTCACTGGCAACGGCACGCCGGGTCGACTTCCTCCGTCGCTTCGCGGGCCGGGGCGTGGAACTCGATTCGCCACGATCGGCGACGGGGGCAGGAGGCTGCAGGGAGCGTTAGCTCGGGGGTACAACGAAGGATCGATCTCCGGAGCGATTGACTATCATCCCCTCGAATACCTATACCGCCAAACTCAGGATCCATCTACAAGCGAGGAGTCGGTGGGCGGAGCGGTACAGGTCTCCAAGATCTACCGCTCAATCAGGGTCGAGCACTTTGCGGTACGCACCGCAGATGGCCTCTCCGTTTCGGGACGACCGGTCTTGCCCTACGAGCATCTTGATCTCCGGGCCATACAGCGGCGTGACGCTACCGGCGAGTGGTTCACAGAAGCCAGCGCTCCGCAGATCCCAGCGGCACGCGCAGCGTTCGAAGAACTAGAGGCCATATCTGAGAGCTAGGTGCTGAATCCAAGCGTCGAAGCCGCCGATTATCCTGGGATGAGGTAGCACCGAGAGAGGCGCATCGTCTCGCGGAAGGAGGCGCATGCTCGACGACGAACAGCTCGCAGCAATCATCACCGTTGGGTATGAGCAGCGTGGCGTCGAGTTCAAGAGCGCTGGGGACCGTACCGACCGGGCATTCCTCGCGAACGTCGCACGAGCGGTCCTCGCGCTTGCGAATCAGCGAGACGGCGGCCACCTCATCATCGGGCTAAGTGAGGCCGGCGTCGACGCTGCCGAGACAGGCCTCAGCGACGGGCAGCTGGATCAGTGGCTGGCCTTCGATGACGTGACGGATCAGATCAATGCGTATGCGGATCCGCCAGTACGAATCCAACTGGGTCGCGGCCAGCTGCCCAACGGCCGCCGTGTGGTGATCATCGAGGTGGCTGAGTTCTCCGAGATCCCAATCCTCAGTAAGAAGGATTACCCACAGCGAATTACCGCCCGCCAGCTCTACACGAGGTCCATGGCCAAGCCGGAGAGCTCCGCGTCGATGACGCAGAACGAGCTTCGGGAGGTGATCAGCCTCGCCACCGAGAAGCAGCTCGCCCGCTTCTTGGAGACTGCCCAACGCGCCGGAATCGAACTCGATCAGGCGGCCGCGGCCGCGGCTCCCGACTACTTTGCGGATCAGCTGGAACGTGCTCGGGAGAATAGCTTCCATCTGGACGCGGCCTTGCCGCAGCTGATCACGACAATCCGGCCCGAGACCTTCGATCCTCGGCGTGTCCCGTTCGCCGATCTGCTGCAGGCAATTCACAGTGCTACCGTCCGCTGGCGCGGCTGGCCATTCCCGTGGGTGCAGTACCCGACGACTGGGCGGGACTGGGTAGGCGAAGTGGTCACGGACATGCACCCGGAGTCATGGCAGTTCTTCGAAAGCGGTCAGTTTTTCGACATCCGCGCCATCGGCGAGTTCGGCCCCGACGCTGACGGTTTCCTTGACGATCGGCAGCCGATCGACGGCTACCTCCCGATCTGGCTCCCGCTACTCCACTTCACGGAGGCGATCGAATTCGCGGGACGAATCCAGCGGTTACAGTTCGCCAGCGAGCGAGTCACTGTCCACCTGGCGCTCCAGAACATCCGAAATTTCGTGCTGGTCGCGGCGCACAACCGTCGCTCCGGCCTTCACGGTACCTATGCCTATAACGACGATGTCTGGGACTACGAGATTCTTCTGACCCCGGAGGCTGGGTTGACGAGCCCGCGAGAACTCGCGGTGGACGCCGCCCTGGACCTCCTGCAGCGATTCAATTGGCGAGGCGTGACCCGCGAACTCTTGCAGGGCATTCAGGTCGAAGTGTTCGGGCCAGAGCAGCCATAGCCGACATGAAAATGCTCCGCCCGGGCCGAGGCGCACAGTCCAAGACCGGAACCACCGCCGACGTTACCAGCGCCACCATCGTCGCAGACCAGAGGGAATTAGATCGTGAACAAGGAGCGGTCGAACGAAAAAGACGCGAAGCGGATCATCGAGCACGTGTTGCGCGTCGATCTGGAGCACGCCGACTTCACCGGTGGTGTTGACTACAAGTCTGCGGATGGGGAAGTTGCGGTCGAAGTCACGCGCGTCACTGATGGCGGCAAGAAGTCAGCCCGTAGCGCACTGAGGGCCTCGCGGTCAGCAGCCATGCCAGACGTGGTGCTGGACAACTGCTGGCTCGTGTTTCTCCCCGACACCCAGGGCGGAATGCGGACAATTTTGCAAGACTTGCCCCCGCTCTTCGCACAGCTCGAGTACGCAAACGTCCTGGTCTTCGACAGCCAGACTGCCGCGGTCCACGTCATCGAGAATGGGCCGTTGGCTGACATCTATCGGTGCCTCCTGTCCGCGGGCGTCGAGCGAGCATCCGGAAGTCCCCACTCGAGCGATCCGCCTCACGTCCACCGTGTGATCCCGCTCCTCGGCAGCGGGGGGTCGTCTAGCGGAAGCGATCAAGCAGTCGAACAGCTCGACGCCGCTCTCGCAGAGAAGTCCGACAACATCACCAAGCTCGCGGCGTCCGGTGCCCGCCAGCGTCACCTCTTCGTATGGCTCGACGACGACACGCGGTTTGATATCTCGCGCCCACTCAGCCGGAGCGCCCCCGAGTGGGCAGATGAGGGATTTGGCGAGCCCACCCGCGCGCCAGATCTCAGCTCGGAGGTGACCCACCTCTGGGTAGTACACGAACGATCGCGTCTCGGATGGCTCTGGGACGGCGACCGCTGGCACGAGCTCCAGAATCTCCCGGAACGGAACGCTTCCTAGCCGAGTCCTCGACGGGCGTCCGGCCGGAGGCAGGGACCAAACCGGGACCACACCCATGCAAACCATGCAACGCAGGACGTGAAAACGGTCACCTTGCGGAGCAGAGATCCCGACAAATCAACGGAGCCGGCCGATCCAAGTACCTGGGGGTCAAGTGCGGCGTCGTCGCCAGTCCGTGACGGGCAGATGGCGGCGTTTCGCGTCGGTGACGTGAAGTGCGCTCTGGCAGCGTCCCGTTGTGGCAACACGGAGCAGGGAGTCACCGTCAGCCTCGCGACGCGACCTGTCGTGCGGTGAGCGCGTGGCGAAGAAAAGTTCCGGCGTGAAGGCTTACGTCGGCGTCACTGATCTCTATTGGTTTCAAGACCTCCTTACGACCGGCGCCGCGCACGACCGGCGCCGCGCACGACTGACCGCCGTGCCGCCGCGGGCCTTCGACAGATGCGCACGTCATACCAGTCTGCGATGCGTCGACTATCGACGGCGGACCTCTGCATCAAGCCGGCGACGTCGAGCCGGTTGTCTTTGGCCGTCTGGGGTCCGCTCGGGGCGCCCGCCTATGCGAGCTCCTGGGCGCGGCTCAAAGCGGACTGAATCCGCGCCCCTCGTCGCGTGTAGCCAAGCTCGGCCATGAGCAAGCGTTGCTCTTCCTCCTGGGACCGAAGCACGTCGTCAGAACGTACGTACCGTACAAGGTCGATCAGCGTTGACATCGAGTAGTCGGTGATCTGCTCTTGACGAACGAAGTTCGGACGAGGTCGCTTTCGCTCAGTGGTGCCCTCGCCCCAATCTTGCGTTGATGGGTCGGCGATAACCGGCTCGGCAGCGAGATGCTCTCCGCGTCTGAGGGCCTCCTCAAACGCGGAGACCGCTCGTCTAACCTCGCCGTCAGCGTCGTTGAACCAGTCGGTGCTCCAGATGCGGTGGAACGTCCAGCCGCGTCGTTCGAGGAGCTCTTGGCGAAGGCGATCGCGCTCACGGGCGATGTGCCCGGAGTGATAGGCGGCGCCGTCAGCCTCGATAGCCAGCACGTGGCGACCCGGGAAGTCCGGGTGACGAGCTGCGAAGTCCAGACGATATCCACCAACCCCGACCTGGGCGTCGAGCGACAGGCCGGCGTCTTCGAGGCGTCGCTTGATGTCGATCTCGAACGGGTTGAGCGCTATGGCCCGCGGGGTTCCGTCGGTGAGGTCGCGTCCACCAGACCCCATGAATCGTACGAAGTTGTACAGCAGGCGGTAGCCCGCGGAAGAGTGTCCATCTGGTGGTATGTCGTCCTTCGAGAAGCTGGTCACGAGTGTCATGCGCTTCTTGGCGCGCGAGATGGCCACGTTCAGGCGTCGCTCACCTCCCTCGCGAAGCAGCGGCCCCCAGAAGTAGCGGAGTTTGCCGTCGGCATTCTTCCCGTAGCCCACCGTTAGGAAGATGGCATCGCGTTCATCGCCCTGCACTCTTTCGATTGCCTTGACGAACCAGGGCTCGTCCGCGTGTGCGGTGAGCGCGCGTTCGAACTCCGGGTCTGCTTGTGCCGCGAGCTCAAGGGCTCGTTCGATTCGCGTCTCATGCTTGATGCCGAAGGCGATGATGCCGACGCTTTCCTCCGGGTGCGCCTTGACCTGCTCTTTCACGAGCTCCACGACGCGCTGCACCTCGAGCTCGGGACTATTGGTGCCACCAGCGATGCCAGGGCTGTAGGGCACGACTTCGTGGTGGATCGATTCCAGCGTGTCCGGTGCCGGGAATGTTGTGAGACTGCCGCTGTAGACGTGCTCGTTGGAGACAGCGATGAGTCTCTCGTCGTACGACCGGTAGTGCCACTGGAGGCTTTGGCTCTGACCCGCCAACAGTCGGTCAGCCGCGAACAGAATGCTCTCCGCGTCCCGGGTATACGACGACCGTGCTCGTGCGGGCTGCGCCGATTGTTGCTCACTGGATTCCGTCTCCAGCGCAACGGCTTCCTCCGGTTCTTCCTCCTCGTCTTCGAGAACCTTCGAGAAGAACTCGGTGGGTGGCAGCTGACGAGAGTCCCCGGCCACGATCATTTGGCGCCCACGGATAAGAGCTGGGATGGCATCGGCCGGCTTGACCTGGCTGGC
Source organism: Microbacterium sp. SCPM-O-B-15248 (M128) (assembly GCF_058214835.1). Lineage (NCBI taxonomy): Bacteria > Bacillati > Actinomycetota > Actinomycetes > Micrococcales > Microbacteriaceae > Microbacterium > Microbacterium sp. SCPM-O-B-15248 (M128). Next base: position 501,680 of record NZ_JBYQLI010000002.1, on the reverse strand, counting down.
CTCGTCGAAGATGACGACGTCGAAACACTGCGCCGCAGGCAGGATCCGTGACACCTGTAGCGGGCTCATTGCCCACACCGGCTTCGCCGCGAGCAGTGCCTCGGGGGCCTCTTCGAAGAGACGGCGTACGGGCCGGAAGTTTCTCTTGCGCGTCACTTCCATCTTCAGCGCGCTGTGCTGGTCGGGGTGGGCGTCGAACGCCTGTTTGAGGTACATCGCTGCCTGGCGACGCACCCGCGCCGCGTTGGCATCGAGATGGCTTGAGTCGAGCCGCTGGAACGCTTCCGCCGCGGCCGTGAGCTCGCTCCCACGAATGCCCGCGATCGCGGGGCTCGCGAGTTCCGCGGGCTCGAGTACCGACCGGATCACCACCCAGCGAAGAACATCGCTCGGGCTGGACTGCATTGTGTTCCCGGCTCCGAAGTGAGCCCGCAGCATGTCCACCACTGGGCCGACGCTCCGCGAACGAAGTTCCTGTTCCAGGCCATACGCACGCACCATTTGGGACGGTCGGACGTCGGCTAGGAGCTCATCGAGTGTGGCGGCAAGATCAGTGAAGGTCGCACCATCGAGTGAGGTGCCTTGCGTTGCTTGGATCAGCGCCGCGGTGCTTCCGCGCGCGGAAGCGAGCAGAGCGGCGGCTTGTTCGGCCGATTCATACGGGAGCGGGTGCTGTCCCGTTGCCCATGCTCCGCGCACGGCCTTCGCTTTAAGGAGAAGTTCCAAGCGCTGCTCCGCGGCAATGCCTGCGAGCAAATGGGTCGCGGCCTTCTTGCCTTCTCGGCGACGTCCCCAAGTCATGCCAGTCATCTCGCGGCGGTGCCGCTTCGACATCGCCGCGATCATGCCGTCCAGGTCGGTCTCGGAGAGAAGGTGCGGAGAGGCCTGGGACACGAGGAGCGCGTCGCGGTGGAGCTGGGTCAACGGATCGGCATCGAAAAGACCGCGCGGGGCGCTGTGCCCGCTCGCATTTGCCTGTTGAGTGAAGTGATGCTCGAGCGCCGGAAGAGTTGTCCAACGCAGGTCGAGAGCCAGCTGGCGTAGCCTCTCGGCCTCCGCACCGCTGGTCATAGCGCCAGGACGCCATCCTGTCATCGTCGTCCACGTCGGAGACAAGGCGCCGAGCCGGTGCAACTCGTCAAGAGCAGTCTCAAGGGTGCCGAGCGTTGTCTTATCCCACGCCTTGAAGATGTTGGGGTTGAGGCGAAGGGTCGGGCGGGCGTCGGGCGAGAAGCCAAGCGATCCCACGCGCAACTCGTGGATGCTGACCCCCCACGCATGGTCGGGACGGAACAGCGCATCGTTGTGCCCGACGAGACGTGCCCGCGACGCACCGAGCTGAGCGTGAAGCTGAACCGTGTCCGGAGCACCGATCTGCTGCTGTCGATCCAGGACGGTGCGCAGCTGCTCGGCAATGAATCGCCGCGAACCGTCGGCTGCGAACAGATCGAGCAAGAGGTGTGACAGGTCGGCACCGTCCAGCCGATCGAGCACAGCTGTGATGGCCGCACGTTTCTGCGCCACGAAGAGAACGTGCTTACCGCTTGCCACCAACGCCGCGATGACGTTCGCGATGGTCTGGCTCTTGCCAGTTCCCGGAGGCCCCTGCACCACCATGTTCCGACCAGCAAGCGCCGCATTGACCACGTAGGACTGGCTGGCGTCAGCGTCGAGTACCAAGAACTCCGAATCAACTGGGGTGTAGTCCGGATCAGACTCCTGCACACTGACGTCGGACGCGGCAGCACGAACGCGCGCCGCTGCCGCGGCGTCTCCGGCCAACGCCGCAGCCAAATCGGAGCCCTCCAACGCCGCCACGTTGGCGACGTCATTCACCATCGGCTGCTTCTGATACGAGAACGTTCCGATCACCAGATCTGGCTTCGTGAGGAATGCAGCCACGTCATGGCAGTCCCGGCCAAGCTCATCGAGCACATTCTCAAGCGTCGAGCGCGCGGCGGAGAGATCTGTGGCTGTCTCGAGGTCCTCAGCGGCATCGAGGATGGCCTGCTCGTCGATCCGGTCGCGGCCGAAGTTCAGGACATGGAGCAAGACCACGTTGACTTGGAAGTCGTCGCCAAGCTGCAACTGCCATTCGTCGGAGATCCCACGGCGCCGAGTGATCTCCACTGGTCGCAGCAAGACGGGAGCGTTTGGCGCGGGACCACGACGCACGCGTGCCGTCGAGCCATCGCCTGTCTCCGCAGCCTCTGCATCAGCAAGCGCGCGGTTGTTGTCCGGATCCCATGTAGCGAAGCCCAGCGCAAGGTATGTAACCGAGACGCCGTATTCCTCCGTCGCCTCGCGCTCCTTGCGGTGCAACGCTGCGGCGGCCTTCGTCGCTCGTTCGAGATCTACCCCGGCCGCGAATAGATCGCGGAGGGAGACGGAGCTCCCTCGTAGAAGCTTGGCCACAGCGGTCTCGGATGCTGTAGAGAGGTCCAGGGTCGTACTGGTGGCCTTGAAATGCAGCAGCCGGTTCGTACCGCTGACGTCGATCAGCGCGCTCTTCCATTCCTGAGACGCGCGAGAGAGATCTGCGGAACGAACCGCACCGTCGCTCACTCGGAGCCTCCAAAGGAACTGCGCATGCGTACGATTTTGCCAGGGGGAGTGGACGCCGCTTCGGACCTTATGTGCGCATGTCGACGTGTGTGCATCAGCGTGCGCACGAGCGGAAGGCGCCGACGATGTCGGACGTCGCTCGGCCTTGCCGAGACGGGGTGACGAGATCCCGGCGTGGACCGGCGTATCGACAAGCAGGCGAAAATCGCGCTGCTGCGCGAGTACGACCTCACCAGAGACTCGAGACCGCTCGCTGAGTTCGTGCCGGTCCGGCGCCTCGATGACGCCGAGAACGGGTGACCGGATTGGTGACCAGAAACCCTCAGATTGGCCGGCATCGGCCGGTGCTTGCCGGTAGTGTCGCGGTCATGAGAACCGCGGAAACATGCGGATTCTCGCCGGATCGGCGCCCTGGCGTCACCTGGTCCGAGCCCGTCAGTTGTTCTTGGTTCGAGTCCAGGTACCCCAGCAAGTAAGACCCTCGGTTCTCGAGGGTCTTTTTTGTTTGCGGTGCCCTGGTCGAGGAGGCCACCGCTCCGCGGGAGATCAGTGGGGTCGGCAGGCGCCACTGCGGCGGGGCGCAGGGGGATCCGATGCGCGGTCGGGTCACTCGCCTGGGGGACACCCGACCACAGTCCGGTCAGGACTGCGGGCCGAGAACGGCGTCGAGCAGCCGCTCGGCGTCGCCGGGCTCGATGGGGGCGCGGCTCAGCGCCCGCAGCAGCACTGCGCCGATGAGCGCCTCGGTGATCTGCTCGACGGGCGCGCCCTCGGGCAGGTTGGGTGTCGTTCCGATCGCCCGCTCGAGACGCCCCGAGATCGATTCCGATCCCGCCAGGCTGTCGCGTAGCCGTCGTCCGATTTCGGCATGCTCCGCGGCCGCCGCGATCAGCGATCGCAGGATCATCTCGCCCTGAGGAGACTCGAGGAGCGCGAAGACCTCGGCGAGCCAGTCGGTCAGGTCGCGGCGGATGTCGCCGGTATCGGGGAGCACGAGTCGGCCGTCCAGCAGCTTGCCTTCCAGCAGGCACTCGGCGATGACGGCGCCCTTCGAGGGCCACCAGCGGTAGATGGTCTGCTTGCCGACACCGGCCCGGCTGGCGATGCCCTCCATCGTCAGATGGTCGTAACCGCGTTCCGAGAGGAGAGCGGCCGCCGCGTCGAGGATCGCGTGGCGTGCGGCTTCACTGCGGACGGGGCCGCTGCGGGGAAGCATTCTGATCACTCCTGAGACTAGACGAGACGTTCCGTGTTAGCTTAACGGAGCCGATCGATGCGGAGGAGGCCCCATCGATGGGGCACGCCTCCGCGAATCCGAAGGAGAGTCGTGGCCGAACTGTTGCATCGCCTGGGGTCGTTTGCCGCTCGACGGGCGTGGACCGTGATCGTGAGTTGGGTCGCGATCCTCGGCATCGCTGTCGGCGGCTTCCTCGTGGGGTTTGCCGGTCTGAGTTCCAGCTTCGACATCCCCGGGACGGCCTCGGGCGACGTCATCGCCGAGCTCGAGGAACAGCTGCCCGACTTCAGTGGCGCCTCGGGCACCGTCGTCTTCCACACCGAGAACGGCGCCGCGTTCACCGAGGACCAGCGCAGCGACATCACCGAGCTCGCCGAATCTGCCCGCGACCTTCCCGATGTGTCCGGCGTGATCGATCCCTTCGCGACCGCCCAACAGCTGGCCGACCGCCGACAGCAGATCGAGGACGGACGGACGCAACTCGCGGATGCGCGGGCGCAGGCGGAGTCGGGAGCCGAACAGCTGGATGCCGGGCAGGCGCAGCTGGATGCCGGCCAGGCGCAGCTCGACGCGACGCGCTCCCAGCTCGAGGCGCAGGGACTGCCGGCCACGGCGCTCGACGCCCAGCAGAGCCAGCTCGATGCGCAGCAGGCGGTCATCGACGACCAGCGTCAACAGCTCGCGGAGGGCCTCGCCACGATCGAGGCGAACGAAGCCGAGCTCGAACAGGGGGCCGAACTGCTGTCGTTCGCGGACGGCATCCGCGTCGTCTCGGAGGATGGCGCTACCGCGATCGTCAACGTGCGGTTCTCCGAGCCGCGCCTGGAGCTCGCGCAAACGTCGAAGGACGCCGTGGTCGAGCACTTCGAGGCCGAGCCGATCGAGGGCGTCGAGGTCGCCTTCTCCACCGACATCTCGCAGGGCGTTCCCGAGATCCTCGGTGTCGGTGAGGCAGTCGGTGTGGCCGTGGCCGCCATCGTCCTCATCGTGGTGCTGGGCTCGATTCTCGCCGCCGCGTTCCCGATCGTGACCGCGCTGGTCGGTGTCGCGATCGGGGCCCTGGCGACGCTGTCGTTCTCGGGTGTCGTCCAGATGGCCTCCGTGACCCCGATCCTCGGCGTGATGCTCGGGCTCGCCGTCGGCATCGACTACTCGCTCTTCATCATCTATCGGCACCGGCGGCAGCTGCTCGACGGTGCCGATCTCCACGAGTCGATCGGACTGGCCAACGGCACCGCCGGCAACGCGGTCGTGTTCGCGGGCGCCACGGTCATCGTCGCGCTCCTGGCGCTCAACATCACGGGCGTTCCCTTCCTGGGAGTCATGGGAACGGCGGGCGCGGTCAGCGTCGCGGTCGCCGTGTTGATCGCCGTCTCGCTCACGCCCGCGCTGCTGGGGCTCGCGAAGCACCGCATTCTGAGCAAGCGCGCCATAGCGCGTGCCCGCGCCGCCGAACCGGATGCCGGGGCCCAGCGATCGCGCTCCGTCCGTCCGATGTCGACCCTGCGCGCCGTGCTCACCGTCGTCATCGCCACCGCCGCGCTGCTCGCTGTGGCGATCCCGTCGCTGTCGATGCGCCTCGGCCTGCCCGACGGCGGGTCGGAGGCCACCGACTCGTCCGGCTATCGGGCCTACACCCTGACGGCAGAGTCCTTCGGCGCCGGGGCGAACGGGCCGCTGCTCGTGACGGCGTCGCTGCCGGCCGGGCTCGACGACGATGCCGCACTCGATGCCCAGCTGAGCGTTGCGCGCGTGCTCGTCGCTCAGGAGGACGTCGTCGCGGTCGCGCCCGTGGCGCTCTCAGACGACAACCGGCTCACCGCGTTCCAGGTGATCCCCGCCGAGGGTCCGAGCAGCGCCTCGACAGAGGAACTCGTGCGCGACCTGCGTGATCTCCCGCCCGTCGACGGCGATATCGTCCTCGGCGTCGCCGGGCAGGCGGCCATCAACATCGATATCTCAGAGGGGCTCGCGGATGTGCTCCCGCTCTACCTCCTCGTCGTCGTCGGCCTGTCGTTCTTGATCATGGTCATGGTGTTCCGGTCGCTCCTGGTCCCGCTGATCGCGACCGCCGGATTCGTGCTCTCGCTCTTCGCCACGTACGGGGCGGTGACTGCCGTGTTCCAGTGGGGATGGTTCGGGGAACTCTTCGGCGTGCACAACCCGGGCCCGATCCTGAGCTTCCTGCCGGTCATCCTCGTCGGCATCCTGTTCGGCCTCGCGATGGACTACCAGCTCTTCCTCGCCTCCGGGATGCGTGAGGCCTGGGCGCACGGCGCGCCGGCTCGGCTCGCCGTCGTGCAGGGGTTCCGCGCCGGTCGCACGGTCGTGATCGCCGCGGCGCTCATCATGGTCGCGGTCTTCTCGGGCTTCATCACCTCCGAGTCGGTCATCATCAAGTCGATCGGCCTCGGACTCGCGCTCGGGGTGCTCTTCGATGCCTTCGTCGTGCGGATGCTGCTGATGCCCGCGCTCATGCACCTGCTCGGCGGCGCGGCGTGGTGGCTGCCGCGCTGGCTCGATCCCATCGTGCCGAACGTCGATGTCGAAGGCGCGGCGCTCGAGCGCCGGCATCCGGTCCATCACGTCGACGTCCAGGGGGAGTGAGCCCGCGAGGGCAGCGCGCGTAGCCGGAGTCGTGGTGAGGGCGACCCCAGAGCGTCGGTGACGGTCGGAAATACTCGCGCTCCCTCGCTCCGGTCTGCTTGAATGCGGGGATCACGTGACCTGGGGGATCGTCGTGTCCCCGGGGTCGATCGCCCGACCGACCCCGGAGTCGCACCGATGCACATTCTTCCTCGGCGCCGGCACATCGCCGTCGCCTCGCTCCTCGCGCTGCTCGTCACCGGGGCGGTAGCCGCCCCCGCCTCGGCCCAGAGCCCCGACGATGTCGTCGTCGCATCGGGGCCGGCGTGGACCGTCGAGCGCGCCGCCGGCGGGTACACCGTCACCCTTCGTCTGGAGGAGCCGCTCCCGATCGTGAGCGACGCGCCCACGATCATCGTCGACGGGGAACCGATCGGGATCGCGCGGACCGAGGACGGCGGCCGCACCCTCACGGTGACGACGTTCGACGACCGCGTCGCCACGGCCCAAGAGGTCGAGAAGGGCTGGGCGTCGGGATCGGGCCCGAAGGCGGGAGAGGACGGCGCAGATGACTCCGGCCAGCGGCGCGCCCCCGACCCCGAGAACGACATGCTCAAGCGGCAGCTCGACGCGCTCGCTCCCGCCGACCCCGTCATCGACCCCGCGGAGCCCGGTCCGTACACGGTGACCGAGGCGGAGTACGACTTCGGTGACGCGGCGATCGACCTCGCGGGCTACCGCGACGCCCGTGGCGAGATGGTGGGCAAGATCTACCTGAGTTCCGCATCCGGCCCCCGGCCGGTTGTCGTGCTCGAACACGGCCGGCATGCCACGTGCGGTGACGCCGTGTCGGGCGAGGCGACCGCGGACTGGCCCTGCCCGAGCGCCCAGATGCAGATCCGGTCCTACCTCGGATACGAGGGCACGGGCCGTGCCCTCGCCTCGCACGGGTACAACGTCGTCTCGATCTCGGCGAACGCCATCAACGCCACCGATTCGGAGTTCACCCTCGACCAGGGCGCGCAGGCGCGAGGCCGTCTGGTGCTGGACACCCTCGACATGCTCGACCGACTGGCCCGCGGAGAGGGGGTGTCGTACGAAGATCGGCCGGAGGGCCAGGATGCCGTGACCCGCACGTTCGACGATGCCCTGGAGCGCGCCACCTCACGCGCCGATCAGCCGGCCCCGCCTTCGGGCGTGACCGCGGCCGATCTCGACGGCCGGTTCGATCTGGACCGCGTGGGCCTCATGGGCCACTCGCGGGGCGGCGAAGGCGTCGTTTCCGCCGCCCAGCTGAACGCCGCGGCCGATGACCGCTACGGCATCCTGGCCGTGCTCCCGTTGGCCCCGACCGATTTCGCCCGCCGCACCCTCTCCGACGTGACGACCCTGGCCGTGCTGCCGTACTGCGACGGCGACGTGTCCGACCAGCAGGGGCAGAAGTACATCGACGACTCCCGCCGCGCGTTCGGCGACGACGTCCTGCGGTCGGCGATGTGGGTCATGGGTGCCAACCACAATTTCTTCAGCTCGGTATGGACGCCGGGGGAGTATCCGGTGGGCGGAGCCGATGACTGGAACCCCGAGGACACGACCTCGAGCTGCGCGACCGTCGACAGCACGCGCCTCAGCGCCGCGGAGCAGTACCAGGTGGGGGTGTCGTACATGACGGGCTTCTTCCGCCTCACGCTCGGGGGCGAGGAGCGGTTCCGTCCCCTGTTCGACGGGTCCGTCGCTCCGTCGACCACCCTCACGCCCTTCGCCGACGTGCGGGTGATGGCCACCCAGCCGCGCTCGGACACCGACCTGATCACGGACTTCGCGGGCAAGGGCGCCCGTGTGTCCGTCGAAGGCGCAGCTGTGGCGACGCCCTGCGAAGGTTCCATGCCGACGGCATCCGAACCCTCCTGCTCCTCCCACTGGGGTGGTGCGGTGCCGCACTGGAACCCCGCTTTCCTCGCGCCGTTCGTGCCGCTGTTCCCCGCGACCCGCCTGGAGTGGACCGAGGCGTCCGGCGCGAGCCTGCACGTATCCCTCGCCGCCGAGCAGCGCGACGTGCGCGACCGCGTGCAGCTGACGCTGAAGGCCGCGCCAGGCGATGACGTCGCGCTGGGGACGGAATTCTCCGTGAAGCTCGTCGACGGATCCGGTGCCGAATTCTCCGTCAGCGCCTCGTCGCTCAATCCGTACGCGGTCAATCGTCTGCCCGGCGGTGCCTTCGGACTCGACAAGGTCGTGCTGCAGCAGATCACCCTCCCGCTCGACCGGGTCGTGGACATCGATCTGTCCGACGTGCGAGAGGTGGTGCTGGAGCCGGGAATCGGCGCCGACGCGTCGGCATCCGGGTCCCTTCTGCTGTCAGACCTCGCTTTCGACTCCCCGTCGGCCGGCGACCCCGATCCCGTGGCGCGCCCGGCGGTCAGCGTCGCCGAGACCCGCGTGGAGGAGGGATCCGAGCCGCGTACCGCGGCCATTGCGGTGTGGCTGGACAGGGCCTGGGACGAGCCGGTGAGCGCGTTCGTCAGCACGAACCCGGGGTCGGGTGGCGAGGCGCCCCCGGCGGGTCTCGGGGGTGAGCGCTTCACCTTCGCACCGGGCCAGACGTGTCTCCCCGTCCCTGTGCTCATCGTCGGCAACACGGATCCCTCCGCAGCGGGGGTGTCGGTCGCGGGAACCGCGGCGACGACGGGCCGGGGAGCGGTGTCGGGGTCGGGGGACTTCGCTGACATCGTGGTGCGTGAGGACGACGGCGTTCAGGGTGACGACGCCGCCCCCGTGCCGGCCTTCGGCGTGCAGGGTGACGTGTGCGCCGAACTCGCCGCCGCCCGGACGCCCGGGACGCTGGAGGTCTCGGATGCCGAGCCCCGCCGTGGTGACACGCTTCGGCTGACCGCGACCGGCTTCCGCGTCGGGGAAGCGGTCCTCGCGCAGATCGCCGGGGCGGCACTGCCGTGGGTGATCGCGGACGCGGACGGTACCGCGGTCATCGAGACGACGATCGCCGCGGACGCCGCACTGGGCGCGACGTCGGTGCGCGCGGAGGGCGCCGGCTCGGCACGCGTGCAGCAGGCGAGCGTGCGCATCGGCGCGTCGGTGCCGACCCCGACCCCGACCCCGACCACTTCGCCGGCACCCAGCCCGTCCGTGACGACGACCCCGGTCGTCGCTGACAGTCGGGCCGGTGGAACGCTCGCGCGGTCCGGCGTGGACGGGGCGCTGTGGCTCGCGGTGGCTCTGGGAGCGGCGCTGACGGCCGCCGCCGGCGGCGCCGTGACCGTCGAGGCACGCCGCCGACGCGGGCGCTGAGGGGGCGGCGTACCGGACGCCCCGCTCGTCGAGCGATAGCATCCGATCGAAGACATGCGTCTCGAGAAGAGGTCCTGATGAAGCGTTCGTCCGTGCTCGCCGTCCTCGCCGCCGTGGTGCTCCTTTCGGCCGGGTGCGCCCCGGCCGGGACGCCGTCCACCATCGGCGGCGGCTCGGCGCCCAGCTCGGCCACCGCGGGGGGCCTGCAGGCCCTGCCGCCGACGATCCTGTCGCCGGGAGAACTCGACGGCACCGATGTGTCTGTCGTCGTCGGCACCGCTCTGGTGATCGCGGTCGAGGACGGAACCGAGGATCAGTGGCGGGGCACCACCGCTGATCCCGCGATCGCGGAGTTCTCGGCCGGCGGATCCGACGAAGGGGCGACGTTCCGGCCCGGTTTCGAGGCTCGCGCCATCGGCTCCACCGAAGCGACGCTCACCGCCCCCGACGGCGGCGAGATCCAGTTCACCATCTCGGTCGTCGCTCCCTGATCCACCGCGGCGGCCACCGCTCGCGCCGCACGCGTCAGGATGCCAACGGCCCCTCGAACACGATCGTCGCACGCTCCGCGGCCTCGTCGCGCAGGACGCGTGCGCGCACACCGTAGACCTCGGCGATCAAATCCGGGGTGAGGACCTCATCCGGGTGCCCGCCGGCCACGACGGCACCGCGTTTGAGGACGACGATGTGGTCGCAGTAGGTCGCGGCGAGATTGAGATCGTGCAGCGCGATGATGCTCGTGACCGGGAGCGCGGCGACCAGCGCGAGGATGTCGAGCTGGTGCCGGATGTCGAGGTGGTTCGTCGGTTCGTCCAGGAGCAGCTCGCGGGGTTCCTGCGCGAGCGCTCGAGCGATCTGCGCACGCTGACGCTCACCGCCGGAAAGCGTGTGCCAGAGCCGGTCCGCTTTGTCGGCGAGCCCGACGCGCGCGAGGGCGCCGTCGATGGCGGCCTCGTCCTCCGGGCTCGACCCACCCCAGATCGGGCGGTGGGGTGTGCGCCCGAGGCGCACCACGTCGCGCACGACGATGTCGGTGTCGGTCTCGGCGTGCTGCGTGACGACCGCGACCGCCCGGGCGACCTCGCGGCGTCCGCGTGTGCGCAGCGGTGCTCCGTCGAGAAGCACGTCGCCCGTATCGGGACGCGCCGCGCCCTGCAGCAGGCGCAGCAGCGAGGACTTGCCCGACCCGTTCGGCCCGAGCAGTCCCACCGTGCTGCCGGGGGCGGGCCGGAGCGAGACCCCGTCCACGACGAGCGCCCCGCCGCGGGTCCAGTGCACGTTGCGCGTCTCGAGGGTCATGCGCGCTTCCTCCGGCGGACGAGGAGCGCCACGAACACGGGCACCCCGATGATGGCGGTGCCGACGCCGACCGGCAGGGGAGTGGGGGCGAAGAGGGTGCGGGTGGCGGCATCCACCCACACCATGAACACGGCGCCCACGACGAGGGACACCGGCAGCACGCGGACGTGCCGCTGTCCGACCAGCAGTCGCACCGCGTGCGGTACGACGAGCCCGACGAAGCCCACCGCGCCGACCACGCTGACCAGCGTCGCGGTCATGAGCGCGGTGACGACCAGGAGGCCGATGCGGGTGCGGGCGACGGGGATGCCGAGCGAGGACGCCACGTCGTCGCCGAAGGCGAAGGCGTCCAACGCTCGGGCGGCGAGGAGGCACACCACCGCACCGGCCGCGACGACCGCGGCGCACAGCGCGACGTTGTCCCACCGCATGCCCTCGAGCGATCCGAGGAGCCAGAACATCACGCCCCGCGTCTCGTCGGAGTCCGCGACCGCGAACACCACCAGCGACGTCAGCGCCGAGAAGAACTGGGTGCTGGCGACGCCCGCGAGCACGACGCCGGAGGTTCCGCCCGAGGTGAACCGGGCCAACAGGAGCACGAGCCCGAAAGCGAGAAGCGCTCCGACGAACGCGCCGCCGGACAGGCCCAGGATGCCGCCGCCCACCCCGAGCACACCGATCACGACCGCGCCGGTGGAGGCGCCGGAGGACACGCCCAGTACGAACGGCTCCGCGAGCGGGTTGCGCAGGAGCGACTGCATGACGACGCCGCACAGCGAAAGGCCCGCGCCCGTGCACGCGGCGACGAGCGCCCGGGGAAGCCGCTCCTCCCAGACGATCGCGTCCTTGGCCGCGCGCACGGGGATGTCCGCGAGACCGAGGTGGTTCAGCACCACGTCGCGGACGTTGACGAGCGAGACATCGGCGGGACCGAGCGTGATCGCGACGCCGAGCGAGAGGACGAGGGCGACCGCCCCGCCGAGGGTGAGGAGAAGACCCAGCGGCATCCGCGCGCGTGCGCGCACCGGAGCCGCGACCGCGGCGCTCAGAGCGTGCTCCGGTTCTCGTCCCACCACGCGCGGATCTTCTCGAGTCCGTCGACGAAGCGGATCGAGGGGTTCATCTCAGCGCCGTGCAGCGCGAGGAAGCGCTTCTCGCGGACGGCCGTCATGGTCGAGGTCAAGGGATCGCCCTCGAGGAAGGCGATCTTGTCGTCGAGGCGGTCGCCGGGGAACCGGTCGCGCTGCAGGTCGCCGAGCACCAGGACGTCGGGGTCGGCGGCGACGACGCTTTCCCAGCCCACCGCGCGCCAGTCGTCGTTCTGATCCGAGAACACGCCGGTCATGTCGGCGCTCTTGGCCAGCAGCGCGGCGGAGCCGAGGCCGCCCGCCATGTAGGGCGTCTTGGTGTCGGCGAACCAGAAGGCCACCGATCGCCCGCCGAAGTCGACGCCGTCCGTCGCCGCCGCCGCGCGTTCCTGCAGCGAGGCGATGAGCTTCTCGCCGCGCGCCGACACGTCGAAGATCGCGGCGAGGTCGCGGATCTCGCCGTACAGGACGTCTTCGGTCAGGGCGATCGTGCGCGTGCCGCCGCCGTTGATGCTCACCGCGCCCTCGCAGTCGGTGGGGGAGAGGTAGCTCTGGACGCCGGTCTCGGCGAAGCGATCGCGTGTGGCGACGCCGCCCTGGGCGAAGTGGCGACCGAACGAGGCGGTGACGAAGTCGGGATCCACGCCGAGGACGACCTCGTACGAGGGGGCGTTGTCCGCCAGGCGGGGCACGCGCGCGTTGGCGTCGGAGAGGGAATCCAGGACGGGATCCGTCCAGGATGCCGTGCCCACCATGCGGTCGGCGAGACCGAGCGAGAGCAGGATCTCGGTGGAGTTCTGGTCGAGCGAGACGACGCGCTCGGGTGCGGCGTCGACCGTGATCTCGCGCGCGCAGTTCTCGAGCGTCAGCGGGTAGGTGGTCGTCCCGTCGCCGCCGGCGGCGGCGGTCGTCTCGGGAACCGGCTCGGACGCGCCGCAGCCGGTGAGGGCGACGACAGTCGCGAGAAGAGCAGCGGGCAGAGCAAAGGCGCGGGTGTGTGGCATCCGGAATCTCCGTGGGGGCGATGGGCCGGAGCGGCGCATCGATGTTGGTAAGGCTTACCTCACTGTTTCTGGTTCTCTGCCCGAAGGTCAAATCGAAACGCCGCGCGGGCGTGGCAGATGAGCAATGAACCACTGTTGCTTCATGTGGTTTCGTGTTGTAACGTGTGGGAATCTTCGAAGGGGATCCCGTGTACGCAATGGAGCGCCAGCAGCTCATCGAGCGCGAACTGCGCGAGATCGGACGCGTCAGCGTCGTCGACCTCGCTCGTCGCTTCGACGTCACCACCGAGACCGTTCGTCGCGACCTCGACCGCCTCGAGCGGACGGGCGCTCTGCGGCGCGTCCACGGCGGCGCCGTCGGTGTCGACCGCGCCAGCACGACCGAGGCCTCCCTGTCCGAGCGCCGTCTGCGCCAGGGTGAGGCGAAGCGCGCGATCGGTGTCGAGGCCGCCCGGCTGCTCACCCCCGGGTTCCGTGGCTCGATCTTCATCGACGCGGGCACGACCCCGGCCGCCGTCGCTGCCGAACTGCCCCAGGTCCTCAGTGGGGGCGCCGGTGGCGTCGAGATCGTCACGCACTCGCTCGAAGCAGCGCACCTGCTCGCCGGCGACGATCGCGTCTCGCTCACGGTGATCGGCGGGAAGGTCCGCGGAGTCACCGCCGCAGCCGTCGGCGCGCACACGGTGCGCTCGATCGGCGAGCTCCGGCCGGACATCGCCTTCATCGGAACCAACGGCCTGAGCGCCGGCTTCGGACTCAGCACCCCGGACCCCGAGGAAGCCGCAGTCAAGACCGCGATCATCCACGCGGCCCGGCGCGTGGTCGTCGTGGCCGATACCGCCAAATTCGGAGAGGAACTGCTCGTGCGCTTCGCCCGCCTCGATGAGATCGACGTGCTCGTCACCGACGGCACCCCTCCCGACGTCCTCGCGCAGGCCCTGGCCGACGCCGACGCCGAGGTGCGTGTCGCATGATCGTCACCCTCACCGCCAACCCGTCGGCCGACCGGGCCGTGCTCCTGCCCGGCCCGCTCGTCCCGGGTGAGGTCCAGCGCGCCGACTCCTCCCGCGAGGATGCCGGGGGCAAGGGTGTCAACGTTGCCCGCGTCGTCTCCGCCGCGGGTGCGCCTGCGCGCGCCGTCGTTCCCGTCAACGACCACGACCCGTACCGACTGCTGCTCGACGACACCGGCGTGGCGCTCGACATCGTGCCCGTCGCGGGCCGCGCCCGCGCGAACCTGACGATCACCGACCCGCTCGGCGAGACGACGAAGCTCAACCTCCCCGGCGCCCAGCTGTCGGCGGACGAGGCGGCCGCGCTCACCGCCGGCGTCGTCTCCGCGGCCGAGGGCGCGACGTGGCTCGTGCTGGCCGGTTCGCTCCCGCCCGGCGTGCCCGAGACGTTCTACGCCGACCTCATCTCCGCGGTGCGCGCGCGCTGGGGCTCCGTCGCCCCGCGGATCGCCGTGGATGCGTCGGGCCCGGCCCTGGCCGCCGTCGTCGCCACCGCGCGCCCCGACCTCATCAAGCCGAACCACGAAGAGCTCGCCGAACTGGTCGGCGAGGACGCGGCGGTCGACGACGACGTGATCGGCGCGGCGACGCGCCGGGCGGCCGCTCTCGTCCCCGAGCGGGTGGCATCCGCTCTCGTGACCCTCGGTGCCGATGGCGCGCTCCTCTTCGACGCCGATGGCGCGTGGCGGGGACGCGCCCCCAAGATCCAGGTCGCGAGCACGGTCGGCGCGGGCGACAGCTCGCTCGCCGGCTACCTGCTCGCCGACCTCGAAGGGGCGACCGCCCCCGTCCGTCTCGCCCGCAGCATCGCGTACGGCGCAGCTGCGGCGACCCTGCCGGGGACGCAGGCCCCGACACCGGCGGATCTGCCCTCGGGCCCGATCGCCGTGACCGCTTTCTCCACCTCCACCGCAACATCCTGACCACGAAAGGTCACAAGACAATGTCCGAGATCATCACACCGGAGCTCGTCAGCCTCGACGCGCCCCTGGGGGCCGACAAGCAGTCGGTCATCCGTGCTCTGGCCGAGCGCGTCGTCGCGCAGGGCCGCGCGACCAGTGCGCAGGAGCTCTTCGACGACGCCTGGGCCCGCGAACAGAAGGACGAGACCGGACTCCCCGGCGGCATCGGCATCCCGCACGCGCGCAGCGCCTCGGTCACCGAGCCGACGCTCGCCTTCGCCCGTCTGACGCCCGGCGTCGACTTCGGTGCTCCCGACGGGCCCGCCGACATCGTGTTCCTCATCGCGGCGCCCGCCGGAGCCGACGAGGCGCACCTGGCGGTGCTGTCGCAGCTCGCCCGCAGCCTCATGAAGCCCGAGTTCACCGCGGGACTCCGCTCCGCCGTGAGCCCTGCCGACGCGGTGCGCATCATCACGGATGCCGTGACCCCCGCGCCCGCTCCGGCAGAGGCCTCCGCGGCCGCGCCCGCCGCGGCGACGCGCGCCGAGGCCCGCACGGCCACCGCGACGAAGACGACGAAGATCGTCGCCGTCACCGCGTGCGCCACCGGCATCGCGCACACGTTCATGGCCGCCGATGCGCTCACCGCCGCGGGCCTCGAGGCCGACGGCGTCGAGCTCGTCGTCGAGCCGCAGGGGTCGAGCGGCTACAAGGCCCTGCCGCAGAGCGTCATCGACGACGCCGACGCCGTGATCTTCGCCGTCGACGTCGACGTCCGCGAGCCCCAGCGCTTCGCTGGCAAGCCCGTCGTGCGCGCCGGTGTGAAGCGCGGCATCGAGCAGCCGAAGCAGCTCATCGCCGAGGCCGTCGCGGCGTCGCAGAACCCGAACGCCGCGCGCGTGCAAGGCGGTGCCGCCGGTGCCTCGGCGTCAGACGCCCCCGTCGCTCAGCAGTCCGTGGGTCGCCGCATCCAGCGCTGGCTCCTCACCGGTGTCAGCTACATGATCCCGTTCGTCGCCGGTGGCGGTCTGCTCATCGCCCTGGGCTTCCTGCTCGGCGGTTACCAGGTCACGCAGAACGCGGCCAACGTCATCATCCAGAACTCGCTGTGGGACCTCCCGACCGAGGGCATCACCTCGCCGCTCGGACCGGTGGGTCAGTACCTCGGTTCGGTCGCCTTCATGATCGGTGCGACGTCGATGGGCTTCATCGTCGCCGTGCTCGCGGGCTTCATCGCGTACGCGATCGCCGACCGTCCCGGTATCGCCCCCGGCTTCGTCGCCGGTGCCGTCGCCGTGCTCATGAACGCCGGCTTCATCGGCGGCATCATCGGCGGTCTTCTCGCCGGTTTCATCGCGTGGTGGCTTGGCCGCTTCGACGCACCCCGCTGGTTGCGCGGTCTGATGCCCGTCGTCATCGTGCCGTTCCTCGGCTCGATCTTCGCCTCGGGCTTGATGATCCTCTTCCTCGGCCGCCCGATCGCCGCCCTCATGGCGGCGCTCACCGAGGGCCTCACCTCGCTCGCGGCGTCGAGCGCCGGTGCCATCGTGCTCGGTGTCATCCTCGGCCTCATGATGTGCTTCGACCTCGGCGGACCCGTCAACAAGGTCGCGTACGTCTTCGCGACGACGGGCCTGGCCGCGGCGACCCAGACCAACACCGCGCCGTACCTGATCATGGCCGCCGTCATGGCCGCGGGCATGGTGCCGCCGCTCGCGATGGCCCTGGCATCCACGGTCCTGGCCCGGGGCAAGTTCACGCCGGTCGAGCGCGAGAACGGTGCGGCCGCGTGGCTGCTCGGCGCCTCGTTCATCTCCGAGGGCGCGATCCCGTTCGCCGCGGCCGACCCGCTGCGCGTCATCCCCGCCTCGATGGTGGGCGGCGCGATCACGGGAGGCCTCAGCATGCTGTTCGCCGTGCAGTCGTACGCGCCGCACGGCGGGGTGTTCGTCTTCTTCGCGATCAACCCGTTCTGGGGTTTTGCCCTCGCAATCGCGGCGGGTACGGTCGTGACGGCGCTGCTCGTCGTCGCTCTCAAGCGCATCGGTCGCCGCACCCAGGACTCCGCCGTCACCGAGGCCGCTCCGGCCGCCTCCGTCGCCGCCTAAGCCCCCATCGGTTCGAAAGGAATCACCATGGCAGAACGTCAGGCCACCATCGCCAGCAGCTCCGGACTCCACGCCCGTCCCGCGAAGTTGTTCGTGCAGGCCGTGCAGGAGAAGAAGATCCCCGTCACCATCTCGGCCGACGGCGGCGCCGACCTCAACGCCGGCAGCATCCTCTCGCTCATGGGTCTCGGCGCCGGTCACGGCACCGTCGTGACGCTGAAGGCCGAGGGCGAGGGCGCCGAGCAGGCGCTCGACGAGCTCGTCGCCCTGCTGGAGACGGACCTCGACGCGCAGTAAGCCTCTCTGCACGAAACACCGGATGCCACGGCCCCAGGGGTCATGGCATCCGGTGTTTCCGTGTGCGGGCGGCACAACTCCTGCAGGAACCCGGCCGCGCGGGTGTCGTGGGCAGCAGACGCCGGTTCTGCCGGAGTTGTGCGGCTCAGACCTCGGTCGAGTCGCCGGGCTGCAGATCGACGAAGGTCCCGCCGTTCTGCTCGACGGCCCAGGTAAGGCGGGCGTTGCCCATCTGCTTTCCGGCGACGGAGAGGGTCATGTCGTGGGTGGCGAAGGCGCGCGCGGGCTTGACCGCGAGCACGAAGTCCATCGCCTCGGAGATCTTGAGCCACGGCGCGCCGACGGGAGCGGCGAGGAGCGCGACCTCGGTGTGCTTCGGAACGGCGTACGAATCGCCCGGGTAGTACAGCGCGTCGTTGACGAGCACGCCGACGTTGTCGACGACGGGGATCGACTCGTGGATGACCTCATGGCGGCCGCCGAAGAACTTCAGGTGGAACGGGGCGAGGTCCAGGGTGTCGCCGGGGTTCACCGCCGCGATCTCGAAGCCGGCGGCGGCCTTCTGCACGCCTTCCGGGCCGTAGATCGGCACGCCCGGGTGCGCCTTCTGCAGGCGGGTGAGGTGCTCGGGCGTCCAGTGGTCGGGGTGCTCGTGCGTGATGACGACGCCGACGAGGCCCGTGAGGTCCTCGAGCGGCGAAGTGAAGCTGCCGGGGTCGATGACGAGGGTGTGGCCCGCCTCGGCGACGACGAGGGCGGCGTGTTCGTGTTTGGTGACCTGCATGCCGTCGAGTCAACTCCGCGGCGGGGGAGGCTGCAACCGCTGGACGGGGAGCGATCCGGATGCCAGGGGATGAACGTCTTGCGTCCGCCCTTCCCTTCGGGCCGGTCCCGCGATACGGTGGGCCGGACACGCCCGGGCTGCGAGTCATTCGCGGCCCGATTTGTCGTGCGCCGCATCCGTAGTGCATACTTGAACGGTTGCGACGCGGCCCCATCGTATAGCGGCCTAGTACGCCGCCCTCTCACGGCGGTAACGCGGGTTCGAATCCCGCTGGGGTCACCAACATGAGAAAGAGCCTCGACCGAATGGTCGGGGCTCTTTCGTTGCGTCGGCACGCCCGCGCACGGGGCGCGAACGGAATCGGATGCCGTGAACGTGGCATCCGATCCCGTCGAGGCGATTACCCCTCGTTGCTCGCGCGTCGCCGGCGGATCAGCCGCCGCACGCCCCACACGATCACGAAAGCCACCGCGCCCACGGCGATCCACGGCAGCAGGAACCCGAGTCCGATCACGGTTCCGTTGAGTGTTGCGACGAGGCCGTTCCACCCGGCCACGAGCCCGTCGCCGAAGCCGGCGGGGTCGGCGGCCACCGTCTGCGAGCGCTCGGTCAGCTGAACGCTGAGCGACGACATCGCCACTTGCGATTCGATGGAGTTCAGCACCTGCCGGTCGGAGTCGAGCTGCGCCTGCCGCTCCGCGAGCGCGGATTCGGCGGCGATGAGGTCGGACACCGACCCGGCCTGCGCCATGAGCTCGGTGAGACGGGCGACGGATGCCTCGCCGGCGGCGACGCGAGCCCGGAGGTCGACCGTCTGCTCGGTGACGTCGGAGCGGTTCACGCTCGTCGCCGTCACATCGCCCACGGCGGAGAGGCCGTCCATCACCGAGGCGAGCGCATCGGCGGGGACCCGGACCGTGATCCACGCCGACGACGCGGTCGGCTGCGACATCCCGCCGTCGAGCGGGACGACGCCGATGCCCCCGCCCAGCTGCGACGACTCCACGTATCCACCGGCCGAGGTGGCGGCATCCGAGATCTTCGCGATCGCGGCGGTGACGTCGTCCACCGCGACCGTGCTCGATCCGGTGGCGACGATGTCGCGCGACGCCGATCCATCGACGCCGGATGCGGCCGACGCGTCGCCAGAGATCGCGGCACCGCTCATGTCGCGGAGGCCTTCCGCCGATTCGCCGGTGCTCAGACCGGGGACGGCCGCGCCTCCCGCTTCGCTCACGCCCACGACGGACGAGCCGCCGGTGCTCGTCGGCGACGTCAGGGCCGGGCCGACGACGGCGGCCACGACGACGACGGCCGCTGCGGCGCCGACGCCCGTCCACACGGCGCGGCGGCGGCGCCGACGTGCGGTCCGCTCGTCGGCGATCCGGGCGAAGACGGCGGTCTCGATGGCATCCACCCGGTCGTCGCGGAGCGGGGGGAGGGTGGGCGTGGTCATGGGGTCTCCGTCTCCATCGCGGTGGCGCGCACCCGGGAACGGATGCGGGAGAGGCGGTTGCGCACGGTGCCGTGGGACACCCCCAGGGACTCCGCCGCCGCTTGATAGCCGTAGCCTTTGGCGGCGCAGAGTCGGAAGATCTCCCGGTCGAGCTCGCCGAGACCTTCGACGGCGGCGAGGATCGCTCCGACCGTCTCGGCCTCGACGACCTGCTTCTCGACGTCGACGATCGCGGGGATGCTCTCGTCGAGCTCGGCGGTCGCTCCGTGTCGACGCCGCGACCGCAGCCGGTTCTGCGCCTGCAATCGGCACACCGTCGCGAGCCACGGCAGCAGGGACGCGCCCTCGAGTCGAAGCTGCGGGATCTTCCGCCAGGCGACGACGAACGTCTCCTGCACGACATCCTCCGCGTCGTTCTCGTCGTGGACGAGCCCGAAGGCGATCCAGTACACCGGCCGCGCGTAGGCGCGATAGAGCGCCCGGAACGCCACCTCCGACCCACCGGCGGCGCGCGCGACCAGCGCCCTGTCGTCGATCACGTCGTCGGTCATGGCATCCGTTCTTCCTGTCGGGCACCCGTGTGAGCACTCTCTCACTCAGAGGTGTCCGCGCGCGCCGGATCGTCTCACGCCGATCGTCGGCCGGGATGCCGGGCGCCCGGGCCGGCGGATAGACTTCAGCGTTTCCCCCGACGAAAGGCCCGCCATGGAGCTGCAGCTGGATCCGGTGTTCCAGACCGTCACCCTCGTGGTGCTGGTGTTGATCCTGGCCGCGGATCTGCTCATCATCCTCGCGCGACCCCACATCCCCTCGCCGAAGGAATCGACGCTCTGGGTGGTGTTCTACGTCGTGCTGGCGCTGGCCTTCGCGGGCGTCCTGGCGATCGCGGCCGGGGGAGAGGTCGCGGGTCAGTTCGTCGCGGGCTGGCTCACCGAATACAGCCTGTCGATCGACAACCTCTTCGTCTTCGTCCTGATCATGGGCCAGTTCGCGGTACCGCGCCGGTATCAGCAGGAAGTGCTGATGGTGGGCATCATCATCGCCCTGATCCTGCGCGGCGCGTTCATCCTCGTCGGGGCCACGATCATCGAGAACTTCAGCCCGATCTTCTATCTCTTCGGCGCGTTCCTTATCTACACGGCGATCCGGCAGGCGTTCCCCGGCGATGACCACGACGACGACACCCAGAAAGAGAACCTCGTCGTCCGGATGCTGCGCCGGGTGCTGCCGATCAGTGACACCTACGACGGCAAGAAGGTCCTCACGCGGGTGGGCGGCAAGCGCATCTTCACGCCGATGATCATCGTCTTCGCGGCGATCGGTGTCACCGACCTGTTGTTCGCCATCGACTCGATCCCGGCGATCTTCGGCATCACGCAGAGCCCGTTCATCGTGTTCACGGCAAACCTCTTCGCCCTCATGGGCCTGCGCCAGCTGTACTTCCTGCTCGGCGACCTGCTCGAGCGTCTGCGGTTCCTGCACTACGGCATCGCGTTCATCCTCGCGTTCATCGGCGTGAAGCTCGTGCTGCACGCGATGCACGTGAACGAGCTGCCGTTCCTCAACGGCGGCGAGCCGATCGAGTGGGCGCCCGAGATCTCGACGTGGGTCTCGCTCGCGGTGATCGTGCTGTCGATGGCGGTCGCCACGATCGCGAGCCTCGTCGTTTCGCGTCGCGAACCCGCCGCGGCCGGCCCGCGGGATGCGGCCGCGCGGGTCGCCGACGAGAAGGGCACGCCTCCGACGGTGGAGCAGCCGGACCGCGACTGAGGTTCTGTGCGCGGAGCGCGGCGTCGCCGGTCAGAACGCGTGCAGGTTGCCGCGCAGGCCGCCCTCGACGTATTCCTCGCGCAGGATGCCGCGGCGCCGCAGGATCGGCACGAGGTCGTCGAGCACTCGGTGCACGGTGACGGGGTGCAGATCGCCCCACAGCAGCACTCCGTCGTTGCCCCAGTCGCCGAGCTGCTCGATGCGGTCCGCGAACTCGTCGGCCGTGCCGACGAAACCGGACCCGTCGCTCAGTCGCCCCAGGCGGGCGTGCGCGGCGAGGATCGCGCGGAGCGGCGCGTCGGGCTCGTGCGCCCCGACCAGTCGTCGGATGCTGCCCTCGGACACGTGCTCGCCGAAGATCGCCCGGTCCAGCGGGGCGTCGAGGTCCAGCCCGGTGAGGTCGGTTTCGAGGTCGCTGGACTGCTTGCGGGCGATGGCCGACAGCGCGGCCTCGTCGGGGTGAGCGGATGCCGCGACGAGCCGGTCGGCTTCCTCCGCCGACGACACGAGCACCGGCTGGATGGCGAAGAGGATCTTGATGTCGTGGGGCGAACGTCCGGCGGCTTCGGCGGCGGCGTGGATGCGTCCGCGATAGGCGCGGATGCTCTGCTCGTCGAGGGGCGCGAGCGCCAACTGGACGTCGGAGTTCGCGCCGGCGAACGCCAGTCCGCGGCCGGAGCCACCGGGCGAGACGATCGCGGGCTCGCCGTCGGTGAACGGCACCGCGTTCAGCGGGCCGTCGAAGCCGAAGTACTCGCCGCGGTGCTGCGCCGCGGCGAGGCGCGTGCCGTCGGCGTACACGCCGGACTCCTCGTCCTCGACGAGCGCGCCCTCACCCCAGCTGCGCCAGAGCGTCCGCAGCCCGTCGAGCCATTCCTCGGCGCGGTCGTACGCGGCGTCGTGGCCGAGCTGCGGTGCCGTGGAGAAGTGTCGCGCGCTGCCGGTGTCGGTCACGACGTTGAGTCCGAGGCGGTGGCCGCTCAAGTGCTGGAGCGTGGCGAACTGCCGGGCGGCGGTGTACGGGAGGTACGCGGCCGGGTTGACCGTCGGCACGACGCCGAGGTGCCGGGTCGCCGCGAAGAGGTAGGGGGCCAGCAGAAGCGGATCGTGCTTGGGGCCACCGAAGGCGTGCCGGACGCGGAGATCGATCGTCTCGGCGCTGCCGAGCGACGGCGCGTCCTCGATGATGAGCAGGTCGAACCCGGCCTGCTCGAGCGTGCGCGCGGAGTCCTGGTACAGACCGGGTTCGGTCCAGCGGTGGTTCCACCGCAAGTACGGGTGCCCCCAGCCGTGCGGGCCGAATCCGCGAGCGAGGAACCACCCGAAGTGCTGCAGACGGCTCACAGGACCACGACCTCTCGCACGTCGCCGGCTCGGGTCGCCGAGACGATCCCGTCCAGGGCCTGCGCGAGGTCGGCGAGGATGTCGTCGATGTCCTCGATGCCGATCGAGAGGCGGATCGTCCCCGGGAAGACTCCGGCCCGCTCGCGTTCGGCCACGGTGCGGCCCGCGTGGCTGGTGCTCTGGGGGTGCAGGACGAGCGAGCGCACGTCGCCGAGGTGGGTCATGTGCGTGATCAGACGCACCGATTGCACGACGTGCCGCGCCGCCTCGAGCCCGCCGCGGAGGGTCACGGTGAACACCGAGCCGCTCCCGCGCGTGAGGTAGCGCCGCCCCAGCTCGTGATGCGGGTGGGAGGGGAGCCCGACGTAGTCGACGCGCTCGACCTCGAGACGCCCCTCGAGCCACCGGGCGACCGCGAGCGCGTTGGCGGACTGCCGCTCGACGCGCAGGCTCAGCGTCTCGACGCCCTGGCCGATGAGGAAGGCGTTCAGCGGCGACGGCGATGGGCCGAAGCGCGGGGCGACGCTCTCACGGAAGTACGCTCCGCGCGCCCGGGGCCCGTGCTTCTCGGCATAGCTCGCGCCGCCGAGGCGGTCGGCGCCGACGAGGTGGGGGAACACGTGCCCGGACGCCGCGGCGTCGAAGCGTCCGTCGTCGACGATGACGCCGCCGAGTACCGCGCCCTGCCCGGCGAGGAACTTGCTCGCCGAATGCACCACGACGGCCGCGCCGTGCTCGATCGGCCGCAGCAGGTACGGCGTCGTGAAGGTGCTGTCGACGACGAGCGGGATGCCGTGCTCCGCGCCGACCGCAGCGACGGCGGCGACGTCGAGGACGTGATTGCGGGCATTGGAGAGCGTCTCGGCGAACAGCGCCTTCGTGCGCGGGGTGATCGCGGCTCGCCACGCGTCGAGGTCGTCGGTGTCGACGAAGGTCGTCTCGATCCCCAGACGCGCGAGGTTGTCCAGGAGCAGTCCGCGCGTGCCTTCGTAGATGTGCTCCGAGACGACGAGGTGGTCGCCCGCTCCTGCGAGGCCGAGGAGCGCGACGGTGACGGCCGCCTGGCCGCTCGAGACGAGGATCGCCTGGTCTCCGCCTTCGAGCGAAGCGAGGCGTTCTTCGACGGCCTGCACGGTGGGGTTGCCCGTACGGGTGTACCCGAAGCCGCTGCCCGTGGAGAAGTGGGCTGCCGACTCGTCGAGATCCGAGAACGTGAAGCCCGCCGTGAGGTAGATGGGCGTGGCCCGGGGCGATGCGGGGGCGGCGGACGAGCCCACGTGCACCTGACGGGTCGAGAAACCGGTGTCTTCCTGTGCGCCCATGCGGGACTCTCCTTCCAACGGCGGTGGCGACAGGCTCGCACGGCGACCCGGCCGCCACCCAAACGTGCGGCGCCGTGTTACGCGGAGGGGCGTGCTCGGCCCGGTGGTATCGTGGCGACGTGCGGATCGCCGGCCTCCTCCTTAGCGGCCGCGACGAGACCTTGTTCTAGGCCTTTCTCGTCGCGGAGTTCGTCGCGGGCCTCACATCCCATCCGAGGAGAAACGCAAGTCTCATGAGCACGACATCGATCGACGGCATCCACATTCCCGATCGCCCGCGGACCCTGGCCGAGAAGGTCTGGGACGACCACCTGGTCGTCAAGGGCGAGGACGGTCAGCCCGATCTCATCTACATCGACCTCCACTTGGTCCACGAGGTGACGAGCCCGCAGGCGTTCGACGGCCTGCGCGCCGAGGGCCGCCCGGTCCGCCGCCTCGATCTCACGATCGCGACCGAGGACCACAACACCCCGACGCTCGACATCGACAAGCCGATCGCCGACCTCACCAGCCGGACGCAGATCGAGACGCTGCGCCGCAACGCCGCCGAGTTCGACGTCCGCATCCACTCGCTGGGCGACAAGGAGCAGGGGATCGTCCACGTCGTCGGCCCGCAGCTGGGGCTGACGATGCCCGGCATCACCGTCGTCTGCGGCGACAGCCACACCTCGACGCACGGCGCGTTCGGGGCCATGGCCTTCGGTATCGGCACGAGCGAGGTCGAGCACGTCCTGGCGACCCAGACGCTGCCCCTCAAGCCCTTCAAGACGATGGCGATCACCGTCGAGGGAGAGCTGAAGCCCGGCGTCACCGCGAAGGACATCATCCTCGCGATCATCGCCAAGATCGGCGCGAACGGCGGCCAGGGCTACGTCCTGGAGTTCCGCGGCAGCGCGATCCGCTCCCTCTCGATGGAGGGGCGCATGACGATGTGCAACATGTCGATCGAAGCCGGTGCTCGCGCCGGCATGATCGCCCCCGACGAGACGACCTTCGCCTACGTCAAGGACAAGCCGCACGCCCCGCAGGGTCAGGACTGGGAGGACGCCGTCGCCTACTGGCGCACGCTCCCCAGCGACGAGGGCGCCGTCTACGACGCCGAGGTGTTCCTGGATGCCGCCGAGCTCGAGCCCTTCGTCACGTGGGGCACGAACCCCGGTCAGGGCGTTTCGCTCTCGGACGTCGTGCCGACCCCCGCCGACATCATCGACGCGAACGAGCGTGCGGCCGCCGAGCGGGCGCTGGAGTACATGGACCTGCAGGCCGGGACCCCGATGAAGGACATCCCCGTGGATGCCGTCTTCATGGGCTCCTGCACGAACAGCCGCATCGAAGACCTGCGGGCGTTCGCGTCCGTCATCCAGGGCCGCACGAAGGCGGAGAACGTCCGTGTCATGGTCGTGCCCGGCTCGGCGCGCGTGCGCCTGGAAGCCGAGGCGGAGGGTCTGGACAAGGTGTTCACCGCGTTCGGGGCCGAGTGGCGCTTCGCGGGCTGCTCGATGTGCCTGGGCATGAACCCCGACCAGCTCGCACCGGGCGAGCGGTGCGCGTCGACGTCGAACCGCAACTTCGAGGGGCGCCAGGGCAAGGGCGGACGCACCCACCTGGTCTCGCCGCTCGTGGCAGCGGCGACCGCGGTGCGCGGGACCCTCTCGAGCCCCGCCGACCTCGATCCGCTGCCCGCGGAGACCGTTTCGACCGGGGCGGAGGCCTGACATGGAGAAGTTCCACACGCACACCGGGATCGTCGCGCCGCTGAAGCGGTCCGCCGTCGACACCGACCAGATCATCCCCGCCGTGTACCTCAAGCGCGTCACCAAGACCGGTTTCGAGGACGCGCTGTTCGCCAACTGGCGCCAGGATCCCGCGTTCGTGCTGAACCAGGACGCCTACCGCTCGGCATCCGTGCTCGTCGCCGGCCCCGACTTCGGCACCGGCTCCAGCCGCGAACACGCCGTGTGGGCCCTGCGCGACTACGGGTTCCGCGTCGTGCTGAGCCCGAAGTTCGCGGACATCTTCCGCGGCAACTCCGGCAAGCAGGGGCTCGTCACGGGCGTGATCTCGGAAGACGACGTCGAGCGGCTCTGGTCGGCGGCCGAGGCGCAGCCGGGCGTCGAGATGACGGTCGACCTCGAGGCCAAGACCGCCACGCTCGGCGACCTCCGAGTCTCGTTCGAGATCGACGATTACACTAGGTGGCGGCTTCTCGAAGGGCTCGACGACATCGGGCTCACTCTGCGTGACGAAGACAAGATCGCGCAGTTCGAGGCGCGCCGCGAGGCATGGCGGCCGCGGACCCTTCCGGTCCGCTAAGCCCGGCCGGTCCGATCGGGCCGTTCCGCCGCCCCTCGTCCACGAAGTGAGGTCCACCCCCCTATGAGCACACTCGTCACCGATTCCGGAGACCAGATCCCCGGACAGCCGGACTGGGAAGCGGCCGAGACCCTCGTGATCCGCGGCGGACGCCCGTTGCGCGGGACGGTCGAGGTCAAGGGGGCCAAGAACCTCGTCACGAAGGCGATGGTGGCGGCGCTCCTCGGCGACACCACCAGCACGCTGCGCGACGTCCCGATGATCAGCGACGTCAAGGTCGTGCGCTCGCTCCTCGAGGTGCACGGCGTCACCGTGACCGAAGGGGACGAAGAGGGAACGCTCCACCTCGACCCCTCGGGCGCGGTCGCCGCGCACTTCGAAGAGATCGACGCCCACGCCGGCGCGTCGCGCATCCCGATCCTCTTCTGCGGACCGCTCCTGCACCTCCTCGGTGAGGCGCTCATCCCCGACCTCGGCGGATGCCGCATCGGCGACCGTCCGATCAACTTCCACATGGATGCGCTCCGCGCGTTCGGTGCCGTCGTCGACAAGAGCTACGAGGGCATCCGCATCACCGCCCCGAACGGGCTGCACGGCGCCAACATCACGCTGCCGTACCCGAGCGTGGGCGCGACCGAGCAGGTCCTGCTCACCGCGGTGCGCGCGAAGGGCGTCACGGAGCTTCGCAACGCCGCGATCGAGCCCGAGATCATGGATCTCATCGCGGTGCTGCAGAAGATGGGCGCGATCATCTCGTACGAGCCCAACCGCGTCATCTTCATCGAGGGTGTCGACCGTCTCGACGGCTACGACCACCGCGCGATCTTCGACCGCAACGAGGCCGCTTCGTGGGCCTGTGCGGCCCTGGCCACCGACGGTGAGATCTTCGCCAAGGGCGCGCGCCAGCAGGACATGCTGACGTTCCTCAACGTCTTCCGCAAGGCCGGCGGCTGGTTCGACGTGCGCGAGGACGGCATCCTGTTCCGCCGTGGCGGCGACCTCAAGCCCGTCATGGTCGAGACCGACGTGCACCCCGGCTTCATGACCGACTGGCAGCAGCCGCTCATCGTCGCCCTGACGCAGGCCCACGGCGTCTCGACCGTGCACGAGACGGTGTACGAGAACCGCCTCGGCTTCACCCAGGCGCTCAACAAGATGGGGGCCGACATCGTCGTGCACCCGAAGGGCCTGGACAGCGCCGACCGGCGCGTGCCGCGACGCGACCTCGAGCAGGCCGCCGTGATCACCGGCCCGACGCCCCTGCACGGCGCCGACGTCGAGGTGCCCGACCTGCGCGGAGGCTACAGCTACGTCATCGCGGCTCTGGCTGCCGAGGGCGAGTCGACGGTGCGCAACATCGGCATCATCCGCCGTGGATACGAGAAGTTCCTCGAGAAGCTGACCGCTCTCGACGCTGACTTCGACGTCGTGGGCTGACCCGTGGCGGTCTCTCCGGAGAAGAGCCGGCCGAGCGCCTTCTGGCCTCTCGCCGCGATCGTGGTGCCGCTGGTGGGCCTGTTCGCGCGGATCGAGATGCGCGGCGTCGAGAACCTTCCGCGCGACGGCGCGTACGTGCTCGCCCCCAACCACAATTCGGAGTTCGACCCGCTCGTGGTCGCGGTGGCCGTGTGGCGCGCCGGACGCGCGCCGCGCTTCCTCGCAAAAGAGAGTCTGTTCCGCGTGCCGGTGCTCGGGGCCGCGCTCCGCGCGACGGGCATGGTCCCGGTGCCCCGGGCCTCGACGAGCGCCAACCAGTCGATCACGGCCGCTCAAGAGATCGCCCGCGACGGCCGCGGCGTGATCGTCTACCCCGAGGGGACGCTCACCCGCGACCCGGAGCTGTGGCCCATGCGCGGCAAGACCGGTGCGGTCCGCCTCGCCCTCGGCGGCGACCTGCCGTTGATCCCGATGGCGCAGTGGGGCGTGCAGGAGATCCTTCCGCGCTACGGCAAGCTGCGCTTCCCGCGCCGCTCGCGCGTGATCGTCGAGTTCGGCCCGGCGATCGATCTGTCCGAGCATCTGGCCACTCCCTCGCAGCCGGCGACCCTGACGCGCGCCACCGATACGCTCATGGCGCGCATCGCCGAGATGCTGTCGGGACTGCGCGGTCTTCCCGCACCGGCTGAGCGCTGGAACCCGTCGCAGCACGGGCAGAACGAAACGGGGCGCCTTGAGTCGTAAGAGCGAGGCCCCCGGGCCCAAGGTCGCCGTCATCGGTGCGGGCAGCTGGGGCACGACCTTCGGCAAGATCCTCGCCGACGGCGGGGCGTCCGTCGTGATGTGGGCCCGTCGGCCCGAGTTGGCCGCCGAGATCACCGAGTCCAAGCGCAACAGCCGGTACCTGTCCGGGATCAACCTCCCGCGCACGATGACCGCGACCACGAGCCTCGCGGAAGCCCTCGACGGCGCGGAGCAGGTGTACCTGTCGATCCCGAGCCAGGCGCTGCGCGAGAACCTCGCTGCCGTGAAGCCGCTCGTCTCGCACACCGACGCGCCGATCGTGTCGTTGATGAAGGGCGTCGAGAAGTCGTCCGGGCTGCGGATGAGCCAGGTCATCGAACAGGTGCTCCTGTGCGACCCGAGCCGCGTCGCGGTGGCATCCGGCCCGAACCTCGCGCTCGAGATCGCGCGCGAGCAGCCGACGGCCGCCGTCATCAGCTCCTTGAGCCCCGAGACGGCCGAGGCCGTGGCCCGGCGCGCGCGCAACCGCTACTTCCGGTCCTTCGTGAACACCGACGTCATCGGTACCGAATTCGGCGGTGTGCTGAAGAACCTGATCGCGGTCGCGATCGGCATCGTCGACGGCGTCGGGTACGGCGAGAACACCAAGGCCTCGATCATCACGCGCGGACTGGTCGAGATGACGGACTTCGCGGTGGCACAGGGCGCCCAGCCCGAGACGCTGCAGGGGCTCGCGGGCCTCGGCGACCTCATCGCCACGTGCCAGTCGCCGCTCAGCCGCAACAACACCGCCGGGCGCCTGCTCGGCCAGGGCTACGGCTATCAGGACGTGGTCAAGCAGATGCAGCAGACCGCCGAGGGCTTGGCATCCGTCGCCCCGGTTCTGCAGCTCGCGCGCGAGGTCGGCGTCGACATGCCGATCGTGCGCCAGGTGAAGATGGTGCTCGACGGCACCATGGATCCGCGCGACATCGCGCCCCATCTCACGACCGACGACGACCAGCCGCAGGGCGAGAGGACGCAGAATGACCAGACCGGCGGTGGTGGTGCTCTTCGGCGGGCGCTCCAGCGAGCATTCGATCAGTTCCGCCACGGCGGGAGGGGTGCTGCGGGCGATCGATCGTGAGCGCTTCCGCGTGATCCCGGTCGGGATCACGCGTGACGGTGCGTTCGTCCTCGAAGACGACGACCCCGACAAGTTCGCGCTCATCCCCGACGCCCTCCCCGAGGTCGTCGACAACGGCAGCCGCGTGCGTCTGCCGGAGTCGGTGCTCTCACGCGAGTGGACCGTGACGGATGCCGCGGGCGAGCGCTCCCTCGGCGAGGTCGACGTCGTCCTGCCGATCCTGCATGGCCGCTTCGGCGAGGACGGCACGGTCCAGGGACTCCTCGAGCTCCTCGGCATCCCGTACGCCGGCGGCGGCGTGCTCATGTCGGCGATCGGCATGAACAAGCACGTGACCAAGCGCGTGCTGCGTTCGGCCGGCGTGCCGGTGGTGCCGTGGGTCGCCGTGACGCGCGCGGATCTCACGCGCGATCGCGACCTGTGGGAGCGGCGCATCCGCGCGCTCGACCTGCCGGTGTTCGTCAAGCCGAACGAAGCGGGCTCGAGCGTCGGCGTGACGAAGGTCTCTCGCTGGGAAGATCTGGATGCCGCCCTCGAGACGGCGTTCGCCGAGGACCGTCTGGTCCTGGTCGAGCAGGCCATCGTGGGCCGCGAGCTGGAGTGCGGCGTGCTGCCCGGCCGCGACGGCGGACCGGTGCGCGTGAGCGTGGCCGGCGAGATCGTCGTCACGGGTCGGGAGTTCTACGACTTCGAGGCGAAGTACCTCGACGCCCCCGGTGTCGACCTCGTGTGCCCCGCCGACCTGCGCGACGGTGAGCTCGCCGAGATGCAGCGGATCGCGGCGCAGGCGTTCGAGGCGCTCGGCGGCGAGGGACTCGCGCGGGTCGACTTCTTCTACACGGGGACGGAGTTCTACGTCAACGAGGTCAACACGATGCCGGGGTTCACCCCGATCTCGATGTTCCCCACGTGCTGGATCGCCTCGGGGCTGTCCTACCCCGATCTGATCAGCGACCTCCTCGACGCCGCCCTCGGTCGAGACTGACGCGCCCCGAGAGGCTTACGGTGCGGGCGTCGGCGTCGGCGTCTGCAGGTCGGATGCCGAACTGCACACCGATCCGGTCGCGGGCAGGTAGTCGCGGATGAGTGGCGCGAGGGCCTGAGCGATGTCGGCGCTGCTCGCCTCGGCGTAATCGAGGTAGATCTGCACGGCGGGCTCCCGCCCGAACGTCGTGAGCGTGTACCGGTTCTGGTCGGCCTGCGACTCGTCGACGAGCCAATCCACGCCGTCGAACGGGCGGCAGGGGAGCGTCGAGGGTCCGGGTGCCTCGAGCCCGCACGTGAGGAGGATGCTCGCCGGATCGCCCCAGGCCCCGGTCGCCTGCGCGTCGGTCCAGCGGCGCTCCTGGCCCGAGATGCTCTGGGGCAGGCGCGAGATGATCTCGGCGCACGCGGGGTCGTTCGCGCCCTTGGCCGGCTGCATCGCGACCGTCGTGCTGCACGCGGCGAGTCCCGGCAGCAGAGCGAGAACGGCGATCAGCGCGAGGGAGCGAAAGGAGCGGGGCACCCCTCCAGGCTAATAGCGTGGGGAGGTGACCGACGCCGAGACCACCGTGGGAGAACTGTCCGAGGGGCAGGTGCTCCGCGGCATCCTGGACCGCCTTCCCGCTTCGACCGCGCTCATCGGGCCGGGCGACGACGCCGCGGTGCTCGCGATGCCCGACGGGCGGGTCGTCGCCACGACCGACACGCTCGTGCACGGTCCGGACTTCCGACTGGCCTGGTCGTCGGCGTTCGACCTGGGGTACAAGTCGGCGGCGGTGAATCTCGCCGACGTCGCGGCGATGGGTGCGCGACCGGTCGCGCTGCTCGTCGCGCTGGCGATGCCCGATGACACGCCGGTGACGTTCGTCCGGGGTCTGGCGGACGGGCTGGCAGCGGCGTGCACCGACCTCGCGCCGGGCTGCGCGGTCGAGGGCGGGGACCTCACGGTCTCGGACACCCTGACCATCGCGGTCACGGCCCTCGGGAGCCTCGACTCTCGCGCTCCGGTGCGCCGGTCGGGTGCCCGGCCCGGCGACGCCGTGCACGTGATCGGCGAGCTGGGGGTGGCCGCACGGGGGCTCGACGTCCTGTTCTCGCGTTTCACGGATGCCGCGGGCGCCCCGGTGCCCATCACCGAGGCGGCACGCGCCGCCCTCGATGCCACCGAGGCGCACGCCCTCGATCGCCAGTTGCGTCCGCGTCCGCCGATCGCCGATGCGCTGCGGGCCGCGGACGCCGGGGCGACGGCGATGATGGACGTCTCGGACGGACTCGCCCTGGATGCCACGCGCCTCGCCGACGCGTCGGGAGTGACGATCGCGTTCGCCTCTGCGGTGCTCGGCGATGATCCTGCGCGAGCCCTGGGCGGGGGAGAGGACCACGGCTTCCTCGTGACGTTCCCCGCGGAGGCGTCCGGTCCGGGGCTCCGGGTCGGAACGGTGCGGGAGCGCGGCGAGGCCCCGGTGCTCGTGGACGAGCGCCCCTGGACGGGCCGCGCGGGGTGGGATCCGTACCGCGACTGGGACGCCGGGCGCGGCTGATCTCCCGCCCGCATCAGGCGGGCGGGCGCCCCCACCACAGGGTCGTGTCGCCGTACGTGCGATCGCGCTCGGGCTCCAGCCCCGCGGTCGTCCACGCGGGGGCGGGGGAGCGCTTCGCGCGCTCCACGATCACGGCGGCCTCCGCGCTCAACCGGGGAGCGAGAGCCGCGAGGACACGGGTGATCTCGTCATCGGTCACGTCGTAGGGCGGGTCGATGAAGACGAGGTCCCACTCCGCGGCCGAGCTCTCGAGGTAGGTCGACGCGTTGGCGCGGTGCACACGGGCGGGGGCGGTCACTCCCGCGCTGCGCAGACGGTCGGCGTTCTTGCGGATGAGAGCGGCGGCGGGGGCGGAGAGCTCGACCAGATCGGCGGACGCCGCGCCGCGGCTGAGGCTCTCGAGGCCGAGGGCGCCCGAGCCTGCGTACAGGTCGAGCACGCGGGCCCTCGCGACGAGGTCCGCGGAGTCGAGCGCGCCGAAGAGCGACTCGCGCACGCGGTCGCTGGTGGGACGTGTTCCCTTCGCAGGGACGTCGAGGACCGTGCCGCCGGCGCGGCCGGAGATGATGCGGGTCACTGTCTCACCCTACAAACACGCTGTCCGAGGGGGTGCCTAGACTCGGAGCATGCCCGGACTCTCTCTGTCGTCGCGACTCGACGGGGCCGTGGGCGGCAAGACCGCCGCGGCGTTCGAGCGGGCGTTCGGCATGAAGACCGTGGGTGAGCTGCTCGAGCACTACCCGCGTCGTTATGCCCGACGCGGAGAGCTGACGCCGATCGCGCTTCTCCCGCTCGGTGAGCCCGTGACGATCGTGGCCGAGGTCGTCAGCGCCACCGAGCGTCGCATGCAGAACCGTCGCGGGTCGCTGCTCGAGGTGATCATCAGCGACGGTGACGGCCGTCTCTCGCTGACGTTCTTCAACCAGTCCTGGCGGCTGAAAGACCTGACGCCCGGGCGCCGGGGCATCTTCTCGGGCAAGGTGGGCGAGTACCGGCGGCAGACGCAACTGACGCACCCCGACTACGAGCTGTTCGACGAACTCGCCGAAGCGCGCGCCGAGGCCGAGGTCAACGCCAAGCGCCCCATCCCGATCTACCCCGCCACCAGCAGCGTGCCCAGCACCCTGGTGCAGAAGACCATCTCGCTCGTGCTCGACGCGCTCGGCGACGTCGACGATCCGCTGCCCGAATCGGTGCGCACCGCGCGCGGGCTGCTGGGCGCTCGGGCGGCGCTCGAACACATCCACCGCCCGTACCACGACGACGAGATCCCTCCCGCCGTCGAGACCCTGCGCATGCAAGAGGCGTTCGTGCTGCAGACCGCGCTGCTGCAGCAGCGGCAGTTCGTCCGGGCGCTGTCGGCGGCGAAACGCCCCTCTGCCCCCGGCGGCCTGCTCGAACGCTTCGACGCGATCCTGCCGTTCGCCCTCACCCCCGATCAAGAGAGCGTCGGGGCACGGATCGCCGACGACCTCGTCGGGGACTGGCCCATGAACCGTCTGGTGCAGGGCGAGGTGGGCTCGGGCAAGACCCTCGTCGCCCTGCGGGCGATGCTGCAGGTGGCCGAGTCGGGCGGTCAATCGGCTCTCATCGCCCCGACCGAGGTGCTCGCCGCGCAGCACCTGCGTTCGATCGCGCGGATGCTGGGTCCCGAGCTCGCGCCCGAGCTCATGCCGACGATGCTCACGGGCCAGCTGCCCGCGGCCGAGCGGCGCCGGGCCGCACTGCGCGTCGCGTCGGGTCAATCGCGGATCGTCGTGGGCACGCACGCGTTGCTGAGCGCCACGACCACGTTCGCCGACCTGGGTTTCGTCGTCGTCGACGAGCAGCACCGGTTCGGCGTCGACCAGCGCGAGGCCCTCCGCGCCAAGGGCGACTCTCCGCACACTCTCGTCCTCACGGCCACGCCCATCCCGCGCACCGTCGCCATGACGGTGTTCGGCGATCTCGACGTGTCAACGATCCGCACGATGCCCGCTGGTCGCGCCGGCATCCAGACGTTCGTCGCACCGCTGGCAGAGAAGCCGGGCTGGTTCGCGCGGGTGTGGGATCGGGTCGCCGAAGAGGTCGCGCAGTCGCGCCAGGCGTTCGTGGTGTGCGCGGCGATCGACGCCGAGAAGCTCACCTCCGACGAGGTGGGCGACGAGCCGGCCGAGGGGGCCGCCGACACCCGCACGCGCTGGGGCGTGGTGCAGGTGGCCGCGCTGCTCGAGACGCTTCCGTCGTTCACCGACATCCGCGTCGAGATCCTGCACGGCAAGATGCACGCCGACGAGAAAGATGCGGCGATGCAGGCGTTCGCGCGCGGCGACATCGACGTGCTCGTCGCGACCACCGTGATCGAGGTCGGCGTCGACGTGCCCAACGCGTCGACGATGGTGATCCTCGAGGCCGATCGCTTCGGCGTCTCGCAACTGCACCAGTTGCGCGGTCGCGTCGGTCGCGGTGGGCTCCCCGGTCTGTGCCTGCTCGTGACCGAGGCCGCCCCCGGCTCGTCGTCGCGCTCGCGCGTCGAAGCGGTCGCGCGCACGCTCGACGGCTTCGAACTCGCCGAGGTCGACCTCGAGCTGCGGGGGGAGGGCGATGTGCTCGGGGATGCGCAGTCCGGCGTCCGGTCCTCGCTACGTCTGCTGCGCGTCGTCACGGATGCCGAGCTCATCACCGATGCCCGCGCCGCCGCCGAGAAGATCCTCGCCGACGATCCCGCGCTGTTGCGGCACCCGGGGCTCGCCGCCGCACTGGAGCGTCGGGTGGGTGTCGAGGAGCGCGCGGCCCTGGCCAAGTCGTGATCGCTAGGGTGGAGTCATGACCCCGCGGATCGCTGTGGTGCCCGGATCGTTCGACCCCCCGACGTTGGGGCATCTCGACGTCATCCGTCGGGCCGCCGAACTGTTCGATCAATTGCACGTGCTCGTGGTGCACAACCCCGGCAAAGAGGCGATGCTGCCGATCGCGCAGCGTCAGGCACTGCTGGAGCAGTCCATCGCCGACGCGCAGATCGAGGGTGACGTCATCGTCGCGTCGTGGAGCATGGGGCTCCTGGTCGACTACGCCACCGACGTGGGCGCGCGCGTGCTCGTCAAAGGCATCCGGTCCCAGGTCGACGTCGCGTACGAGACGCCCATGGCGATCGTCAACCGCGACCTCGCCCACGTCGAGACGGTGTTCTTGCTGCCCGATCCGTCGCACGCGCTGGTGTCCAGCTCGCTCGTGCGCCAGGTGGCGTCGCTCGGGGGCGACGTCTCGCCGTACGTGCCCCGCGCGGTCGCCCGCTTCCTCGACACCGGCGCCCGCGGGCTCTGACACCCGCGCCCGCTCGACCACCCGCGTCCGTTCGGCCGCACGGCCCGCGCCCAGGGGCACGCGGGTAGCATGGTCGACCGTGAGAACTCACCGTCCCGGCCCCTTCCAGCTCCCCGTGCGCGACATCGAGCGCCACCCCGGTGAGATGCGCGAGCACGAGCTCGACATCCCGACGCCCGAGAAGTGGGGCGAGGGTCTGCTGTCGATCGCCGCGGCCGAAGTGCTCGAGATCGACGTGCGTCTGGAGTCCGTCCACGAGGGCATCCTGGTCTCGGGAACGGTCGACACCACGGCCACCGGCGTGTGCGGTCGGTGCCTCATCGACATCACCGAGCCTGTCGAAGTCGAGTTCCAGGAACTTTTCGCGTATCCTGGGGAGGAAGCGAACGACTTCGAAGTTCAAGACGACCACGTGGATCTTGAAAATCTGGTCCGGGATGCCATCGTCCTCTCGCTTCCGTTCCAGCCGGTGTGTCAGCCGGATTGCCTCGGGCTCGACCCGGTCACGGGTGAGAAGCTGACGGAGAG
The DNA here is from genome assembly GCF_058214835.1 of Microbacterium sp. SCPM-O-B-15248 (M128). Classification (NCBI taxonomy): domain Bacteria; kingdom Bacillati; phylum Actinomycetota; class Actinomycetes; order Micrococcales; family Microbacteriaceae; genus Microbacterium; species Microbacterium sp. SCPM-O-B-15248 (M128). The sequence continues at coordinate 465,623 of NZ_JBYQLI010000002.1, read as the reverse complement.
CGCCGGCGACACGGAGCAGACGCCCGCCGATCCTCGGTGGGCAGCGCTCCAGCAGTACACCCCAGACGACGGCGATGCGCTCCGCGCCGCCCCCAAGACAGAGAAGAGCTAGTCATGGCAGGTAACCCCCCGAAGCGGAAGGTCTCCCGCTCGAACACCCGCTCGCGTCGTGCGCAGTGGAAGGCCGAAGCCCCCGCGCTGGTCAAGACCATCGAGAACGGCAAGGTCGTCTACAGCCGCCCCCACCAGGCGAAGGTCGTCACCGACTCGCAGGGCACCGAGCTCTTCCTCGAGTACAAGGGCCGCAAGGTCGCCGACGCCTGATCAACGTCCGGTGACGCAAAGAGCTGCGCTCATCGAGAAGCTCGGGGTCGACATCGACCCCGAGCTTCTTTCTCTTGCGCTGACCCATCGCTCGTTCGCGTACGAGAACGGCGCCATCCCGCACAACGAGCGCCTCGAGTTCCTCGGCGATTCCGTGCTCGGGCAGGCCGTGACCGTGCGTCTGTACACGGGGCATCCCGACCTGGACGAGGGCAGCCTCGCGAAGCGCCGCGCCAGTGTCGTGTCGACCGTCGCGCTGGCCGAAGTCGCCCGCGGCATCGGTCTGGGCGACCACGTCCGCCTCGGTCGGGGAGAGATCCTCACCGGCGGCCGTGACAAGGACTCGATCCTCGCCGACACGATGGAGGCCGTGATCGGGGCGACCTACCTGTCCGCCGGCGCCGAGGCTGCCACGTCCCTGGTGCTGCGACTCGTCGAGCCGCTGTTGGCCGATCCCGACCGCTACGGCGCGGCGATGGATCCGAAGACGAGCCTGCAAGAGATCGCCGCCCGGCTGAGCCTGCACGCTCCGGTCTACGCCGTCGAGGCGACCGGCCCCGATCACGACCGCCGTTTCACCGCGACCGTCACGACAGGAGACGTCGTCACGCACGGGACGGGTTCCAGCAAGAAGCAGGCAGAGATGGCCGCGGCGCTCACCGCGTGGCGCGAGCTCAACGCCCGTGCCTGAGCTTCCCGAGGTCGAGGTCGTCCGCGCCGGTCTCGAACCCGCGGTCACCGGCGCTCTCGTCGCCTCGGTGGACGTGCTCGACGAACGCGCGCTCACGCGCCATGCCGGCACCGCCGCGCACTTCGAGGCCGAGCTCACCGGCCGCCGCATCGACGCCGCCGTCCGTCGCGGCAAGTTCCTGTGGATGCCGCTGGGTTCCGACGACGCGATCGTGACGCATCTCGGCATGAGCGGGCAGATGCTGCTGCGCCTTCCCGGCGCTCCCGCCGAACGCCATGAGCGCGTCCGGATCGAGCTGGAGCATCCCGAGCACGGGCCGCTGTCGGTGGTGTTCGCCGATCAACGCACGTTCGGTTCGCTCGCGCTCGACGAGCTCGTAGACACCCCGGATGCCGCTGCGGGCGGCCGCGGTTCGGTGCTCCCGCGCGTTCCGACGCAGGTCGCCCATATCGCCCGTGACCCGCTCGACCCCGCGTTCGACGACGCACGATTCCGCGCGCGCCTCGGGCGCACGTCGTCGGGGATCAAACGCGTGCTCCTCGATCAGACCGTGGCGAGCGGCATCGGCAACATCTACGCCGACGAGTCGCTGTGGGCTGCGCGCATCCACCCCGAGACCGCGGCATCCGATCTCCCGACCCGCTCGGTGAACCGACTGCTCGCCGAGGTGCGGGCGGTGCTCGAGAAGGCTCTGGCCGAGGGCGGGACGAGCTTCGACGCGCAGTACGTCAACGTGAACGGGCAGGCCGGCTACTTCGCTCATTCGCTGAACGCCTACGGCCGCACGGGGCAGCCGTGTGCGCGCTGCGGCCGCCCGATCGTGCGCGTGAGCTTCATGAACCGCTCGTCCCACTTCTGCCCCCGCTGCCAGCGCGTGCGCTGACCGCCGTCGTGCCCGGCGCCGGCGGCGAGACCGCATCCGGTCGACGAACCCCCTGCAGACTGCGCGGGAATTGTCAGGCGGATGCAGTCTCGGCGGTTCAGGCCTCGGCCAGCACCTTCTGCCATGCGCCCTCGTACGAGATCGGGATGAACCCGATCGCCTCGTTGATCGACAGCATCGGCCGATTCTCCTCGGCGTTCCACGTCATCACGCGCGGCGACTCGGGCACAGCCTCTCTCCACGAAAGCAGACCCGCGCACTTCACGAGCATGCCGAGGCGATGCCCGCGGTGGGCGGCGACGACCAAGGTGTCCTCCTGGCCCGTCACGGCGGTGCGGTCCTTGCCGATGACGAGTTCGTTGAACGCCGCGAGCTCGCCGGTGTCGACGTGCTGGGCGACCGTCACGAGCAGGTGTCGGTCGGCCTCGGTGTACTGACGTTCCCAGTCGGCGACGCGAGCGGCATCCCATTTCTCCTCATCGTGATCAAGACCCGCGGACGGGGCGTCGGTGATCATGCGCGCCTTCATCGCGGCGAAGGCGTCGACGAACTCGGTCGGGGTCGGCAGGCTCCACTGGATGACGCGATAACCGATCGCGGCGGCCTCGGCGTCGGCGAGAAGCTCGCGCAGATGCGGTTCCGACCCCGCGAGGTCGAGGCGGCTCTGGCGCACGATCTGCTCGAGCGTGTACCCCGCCGCGAGGTAGAACTGCGCCGCACGGTCGAGCGGGATTCGCCCGAAGCCGGTCGGCGCGTCCATCGACGGACCGTCGGCGGCGGGGTGCTCGGCCCACGACTGCAGGATGGTGCGGCCGTGCTCGCGAGCCGTCCGCTCGATGAGGTCGTGGCCCGCGCGGCCGATCCCGCGGCCCCACGCGCTGCGGAGCAGCTCGATGAGCCAGAAGCCGGTGCGCGCGCCGTCCTCCTGCGGAAGGTCGAGGCCGACGCGGCCCACGACCTCGCCGTCGAGGATGGCGAGCCACACCAGGCGCACCTGCGCGGCGGTCGGACGGTAGACGGGCAGCAGCTCGTCGGCGGGCATCGCGTGGTCGTCGTGGCCGGAGATCTCGGCGTACACGAGGTTGCGCACGCGCGCCATCTCGCGGAAGTCGTCCGCGTCGGCGGCGTCGATGGATGCCGGGATGTGGAGGGGACGCAGCTCGAGGCCGGCCGGAAGGGTGGTCATGTCGGGCCTTTCGTGAAGGAGAAAAGGGCGGGGAAGGGTGGGGCCGGGAGTCCGACCCCACCCGGTCACAGCGGGGGACGCAGGCGCAGTGCCGCTCGCTGCCATTCGGCCTCGCGCCGGACCCGGTCGCGGGCGTTGCGGCGGGCGAGGTCGGCGACGTCGGCAGCGCGTGCCGCGCGGCGCGTCGCCTCGTCGGCGCGCGCCGCGGCGCGGACGAGCAGCCAGAGGCCGAGGCGGAGGGAGAGACGGTCGACGGGACCCAGGCCCCGCTGGGCCGAGGTCTCGACGACGGGGAGGGTGAGCGCGGATGCCGCGTGCTGCGGCGCGCGCGTGAGCGAGGTGTTCATGCGGAGGCTCCGGTGAGGAAGAACGAGCAGTGAGGCCACGTGCGGCGGGGCCGGCAACGGGCGGACAGGTCTCAGAGGACCCGGGCGCGCGGCATCCGATGATCGGACGGCGTCGCGGGAGCGGAGACGATCGAGCGTCTCAACGCGGCGAGGTCACGCCTGGCGAGCAGGCATGCCGACGGCGGCGGTCACTCCGCGCAGGGATGCGGACAGCACGGGAGCGGCGGTGAAGCCGGTGGCGATGAAGCCGGTGGTGTTGCGAATCATGGGGGTGACCTCCTTTCGACGTCGGTTGCGACCCCCGACGCTAGCGAACGGGTTCAGCGAATGTCAAGCGAAGATCCAGAAACGGTGGGCTCCCGGGCGCGTCGGGCAAAGGCTGGACCGGCCAGCCACCGCGGGATTCCGCGGGTCTTCGGGTAGCGTGAGGCGGAAGTTCACCGGTCGGGAAGGCGCATCGGCATGCACCTCAAGAGCGTCACGCTCAAGGGCTTCAAGTCCTTCGCGCAGTCGACGACGTTCGCGCTGGAACCCGGGGTGACGTGCATCGTGGGGCCCAACGGCTCGGGCAAGTCCAATGTCGTCGACGCGCTCGCGTGGGTGATGGGGGAGCAGGGGGCCAAGACCCTTCGCGGCGGCAAGATGGAGGACGTCATCTTCGCGGGTACGTCGACCCGCGGTCCCCTCGGGCGAGCCGAGGTGCAGTTGACGATCGACAACGCCGACGGCGCGCTCCCGATCGACTACAGCGAGGTCACGATCAGTCGCACGCTGTTCCGCACCGGGGCGAGCGAGTACGCGATCAACGGGCAGACGTGCCGTCTGCTCGACGTGCAGGAGTTGCTCAGCGACTCGGGTCTCGGCCGAGAGATGCACGTGATCATCGGGCAGGGGCGCCTCGACACGGTACTGCAGGCCTCGGCCGAAGAACGGCGCGGGTTCATCGAGGAGGCCGCGGGCATCCTCAAGCACCGCCGCCGCAAAGAGAAGACCGTTCGCAAGCTCGAGACCATGGAGACCAACCTCACGCGGCTGAGCGATCTCGCCGGCGAACTGCGCCGGCAACTCAAGCCGCTCGGGAAGCAGGCCGAGATCGCGCGCGAGGCAGCGACGATCGCGGCCGTGGTGCGCGACGCGAAGGCGCGGCTGTTCGCCGATGAACTCGTGCGGTTGCGCCGCGAGCTCGCCGACGCGGCCGCGGCCGAGAGTGAGCGGCATACCGAGCGCCTCATGCTGCAGGACCAGGCGGACGGCGTGCGTCAGCGCGTCGAACGCCTCGAGGAGGAACAGCGGTCCGAGGCCGTGGATCGGGCTCGCCGCGTCGCGTTCTCGCTCGAACAGGTGCAGGAGCGCCTGCGCGGGCTGTACACGCTGGCGGGGCAGCGCCTCACGCTCCTCGCCGACGACGACCTCGACGCGTCGTCGCAGGCTCCCACCGTGAGCCAGTCGACCATCGACGACGTCCGGTCCGAGGTCGACGACATCGCCGGCGGATTGGGCGACGCGCAGGATGCCGCGGCGGACGCGGCGCGCGGTGTCGCCCGGGCGCGCGCCGAACTCGACGCGCTCGACGCCGACATCGCCGCGCAGAGCGCTCTCGTCTCCGCGCACGACATGAAGCTCACCGCGCTCCGCGGCTCGGCGGAGGCAGCGGCCTCCGGGCTGGCCGCCGTGCGCGGTGCGGTCGAGCGGCAGCAGCGAGCCCTGGATGCCGCACTCGAGCGCCGCGCCGAGGCGGAGGAAGCGCGCGCCGCGCTCGACCCCGACGTCACGCCCGAGGAATCGACGGCCGAACACGCTGCCGCGTACGAGCGCGCACAGCGCGAGACCAATGACACCGAGACGGAGGTCGCGGCGTTGCGCGAGCGCCTCCACGCCGCCGAACGCGAACGCGACGCCCTGACGGCGCAGACCACGGCGCTCGGCCGGGCGCTGGACGTCCGCAACGCGGCGGCGGATCTCGCGGCCACCGGGGGAGCCGGCATCCGCGGGCTCGTCGGCGATGCCGTCAAGGTCACCGCCGGGTACGAGGCGGCGATCGCTGCGGCGCTCGGCTCACTCGCCGAGGGGCTGCTCGTCGATGACGCTGCGGCGGCGTTCTCGGCGGCGCGGGCGGCGCGCGAGGGCGACCTCGGAGTGGTCGAGATCGCGATCGCGGATGCCCCGGATGCCGACTCCGGCGTCTCGCTGGACGGCGGGGTGCGGGCGGTCGACGTCGTCTCGGCGCCGGCGGGAGTGCGCGGCATCCTGTCGGGCGTGATCATCGTCGACGATCTCGCGGCGGCCGAGCGTGTCCGCGCCACCCTGGCCGACAGTCCGGCGGGGACGGTCGTGGTCACGCGCGACGGTGCGGTGCTGACCTCCCGCACGCTGCGCGCCGGGTCGGGTTCGGGCCGATCGCGCCTGGAGCTCGCGGCCGAACGGGACGCGGCGGCCGAGCGGTTGGACGAGATCGTCGTGGTCGCCGATTCCCTGCGGGAGGCGCTGGCGGACGCCCAGCAATCCTTGACGGAGGCGCGTGCGCGCACGAAGGAGACGCTCGCGACGCTGCGCGCTCACGATGCCGCCCTCGCCGCGCACGCCGAGAAGCTCAACCGCGTCACCGTCCGCCACGAGGCCGTGGTCGCCGAGTGCGAGCGCCTGGAGACGGGTCTGGCGCAAGCGCAAGCCGCGGTGTCCGACGCCGAGGAGACCGCGCGGATCGCCGACGAGGCGCTCGCGCGCGCCCTCGAGATGCCGCGTCCGCTCCTCGACGCGTCGGCGCGCGAAGGGATGCTCGCCGAACTCGAGTCCGCGCGCGAGAACGAGATGCGCGCGCGACTCGACATCGAGGCGCTGCGCGAACGGGTCCGAGCGGGAGAGGCGCGGATCGTGCAGCTCGAGCAGCAACGCGAACGCGAGCGGGCGGCCGCGGACGCCGCGGCTCGACGCGCCGTGATCCGGCGAGCCCAACGCGAGATCGCCGCGGAGGTGTCCGCAGCGTTGCCCGCGCTCCTCGACTCCGTCGACCGGTCGGTCAGCCGGGCTCGCGTGGAATTGGCCGCCGCCGAATCGGCCCGGTCCGCCGTGACCGCGGATCTCGCACGGGCCCGCAGCGAGGAGACGGCGGTGCGGGAGCGCCTGGCACGTCTGACCGAGAACGTGCACGGTCTGGAACTGCAGATGCACGAGAAACGGCTCCACGTCACGAGCCTGCTCGAGCGCGTGAACTCCGAGCTCGCGCTCGACGAGGACATTCTCGTTTCGGAATATGGCCCCGATCAGCCGGTTCCGGCCAGTGAGGGCGACGCGGCGGTACCTTTCGAGCGGGCGGCGGAGAAGCGTCGGCTTCAGGATGCCGAGCGCAAGCTCGCTCAGCTCGGACGCGTGAACCCGCTCGCCCTCGAGGAGTTCGCCGCGCTGGAGCAGCGGCACGCCTTCTTGACCGAGCAGCTCGCCGACCTCCAACAGACACGCGCCGACCTGCAGACGATCATCGCCGACCTCGACGAACGCATGCAGACGATCTTCGTCGCGGCGTTCGAGGACACCCGTGTCGCGTTCGGCGAGATCTTCCCGATCCTCTTTCCGGGCGGCACCGGCAGTATCGCGCTGACCGATCCCGACAATCCCCTGACGACGGGGATCGAGGTCGCCGTGCGCCCCGTCGGCAAGAAGATCGAGCGCCTGTCGCTGCTGTCCGGCGGCGAACGTTCGCTCGCGGCGGTGGCGTTCCTGACCGCGATCTTCACGGCGCGGCCGAGCCCCTTCTACATCCTCGACGAGGTCGAAGCGGCGCTGGATGACGCCAACCTCGGCCGGCTCCTCGGGGTGTTCGAGAAGCTGCGCGAGAGCAGCCAGCTCATCGTGATCACCCACCAGAAGCGCACCATGGAGATCGCCGACGCGCTGTACGGCGTCTCCATGCGGCAGGACGGCGTCTCCGCCGTCGTCGGGCAGCGCGTGGGGGACCGCGCCCGCGCGTCGTCGGAACCCGCCCCCGTAAGCTGAAGCAATGGCTGAGAACTCCTGGTCGCTGGGCCGCGCGCTGCGCGGGCTGTTCGTCAAACCCACGATCGACGAGACCACGTGGGACGACCTCGAGACGGCTCTGTTGACGGCCGATTTCGGTCCCGATGTCACCGAGCGACTGATCGACGAGTTGCGCGAGAAGGTCGAGCGCTACCGGACCACCGACCCCAAGGATCTCCAGCGCATGCTGCGCGAGACCCTCGAAGAGCACTTCGCGAAGTTCGACACGACGCTGCGTCTGACCGAGCGGCCCGCGGTGGTCCTCGTCGTCGGCGTCAACGGCGTGGGGAAGACCACGACGATCGGCAAGTTCGCGAAGTTCCTCCAGCGCTACGGCCGAACGGTCGTCGTCGGGGCCGCCGATACGTTCCGCGCCGCCGCCGTCGACCAGCTCGCCACGTGGGCCGATCGCGGGGGAGCCACGATCGTGCGTCCGCAGCAGGAGGGCCAGGATCCGGCATCCGTCGCCTTCCAGACGGTCGCCCACGCCAAAGAGACGGGCACCGAGATCGTGCTCATCGACACGGCCGGGCGCCTCCACACCAAGGGCGGGCTCATGGACGAGCTCGGCAAGATCAAGCGCGTCGTCGAGAAGCAGGCGCCGATCAGCGAGGTCCTCCTGGTTCTGGATGCCACGACCGGGCAGAACGGTCTGATGCAGGCCCAGGCCTTCCTCGACAGCGCCGGCGTCACGGGCCTGGTGCTCACGAAGCTCGACGGTTCCGCGAAGGGCGGTTTCGTCCTGGCAGTCCAGGAACTCACCGGCATCCCTGTGAAACTGCTCGGGCAGGGCGAAGGCATCAACGACCTCACGGGCTTCACGCCACACGTTTTCGCGGCGTCGCTCGTCGACTGATCCCTTTATCGCACTCGGCCGCGCGGGCGGGTCGCCTTCCGCGAGACCCTTCGGGCTGGTTTCATGGGGGAATGGCGATCGAGCACGACTTCTTCGGCCTTCTCGAGTCAGGCCCCGACGGCTCGATCTTCTGGTCTGAGAACGTGGAGTTCGGTGACCAGAGCGTGACCGTCGATCTCACGGCCCCCGATCAAGACGACGTGTCGATCGACGCGCTCGATGTCGCCGCGTCGATGATCGCCTCTCTCGAGGCCATCGACTTCGCCGCGCGCAACGCCATGGTCGACGAACTGGACGACCGCACGAGCGAGGTGACCGAGTACATCCTGCAGCAGCAGGCGACGCTCGGTGAAGAGCTCGACGACCTGCTGAGCGACCCCTCCGGCGACACGCACATCGACGTCATCAAGTCGTTGCAGCTCATGAGCATGACGATCCTCGCCGACGAGCACGGCGGCACCGATCCGTTCGCCGTCCTCGAGTACGCGCTGGATCCGGATGCCACCGACGACGTGCTGCTGGTCAACCTCGCGTCGGACGGGAAGGTGCAGTCCGTCTCCAGCGCGGACTGATCCGGGAGACGTTTCTGCGCTTCGCGCCGTTCGTCGACGTCGTCGAAGCCCTCGTCATCCCCGGGCTGGACACGCGAGGGGTCGGCATCCAGGTAAGGTAAGCCTTGCCTACCTCGGAATCATCGAGGTCCTGTCGCGTGAAGGAGTCCCATGTTCGTGCGCTCGCGCCGCCCCGCTCGTGTCCTCGGAGCCGCCGCCCTCATCGTCACCGGCGTGATCGCCATGGCCGGATGCGCGGGTACGGCGCCGTCGGCGGCCGAGTCCGCCATCCCGTCCACCGACGGTTTCCCGGTGACCATCGACTCCGCTCTCGGACAGACCGTCATCGACGCCAAGCCCGAACGGGTCGCTACGTGGGGCTGGTCGGCACAGGACGCCGTACTCGCGCTCGGTGTCGTGCCGGTGGCTATGCCGGCGTTCCCTTATGGCGGAGTCGATGGCGTGCTCCCTTGGGACAAGGACGCCATCGACGAGCTCGGCGGGCAGACCCCCCAGCTGCTTTCGGGCGGCGACACCAGCACGCCGAACGTGGAGGAGTTCGTGCAGGCCAAGCCCGACGTCATCCTCGCGCCCTACTCCGGAATGACGCAGGAGCAGTTCGACGAGCTCAGCAAGATCGCGCCCGTGGTGGCGTACCCCGACAAGCCCTGGGCCACCTCCTGGCAGGATCAGACGAAGATCGTCGGGCAAGCCCTCGGCCTGTCCGACGACGCCGAGGCGCTCGTCTCCCGGACGAACGACGAGATCACGACGCTGGCCGGGAAGTACCCTGCACTGCAGGGCAAGACCTTCGTCTACGGCGCGAACAACGAGCCCGAGACCTTCAACGTCTTTCGCGAGAACGATCCGCGCGTGCAGCTGCTCACGCAACTCGGCATGACGGTCGCGCCCAGCGTCGAGGCGAACGTGCCGGCGTCGGACGCCTCGCGCTACTTCTACAAGGTGAGCTTCGAGAATCTCGGTGCGCTGAGCTCCGACGTGCTCGTGGCCTACTTCGGGACTCAGGATGCCGCCGACACCTTCGTCGCCGACCCGCTCGTCGCGGCGATGCCCCAGGTGAAGGACGGACGGTTCGCTCCCATCGTCGGCGAGTCGTTCGTGATGGCCTCGAGCGCGCCCACCGCGCTGTCGATCCCGTGGATGCTCGACCGGTATGTCCCGCAACTCGCCGCCGTCGCCGAGCGTGTCGGCTGACGTCGTTCCCGCTGCCCGCCACGCCCGCGTCGAGCTCGCCCACCGCCGTCTCGTCGGGGCCGGGATCGTCATCGGCGTGCTCGTCGTCGTCACGCTGCTCGGTGTCGCAGTGGGCTCGGCCGACATCCGGCCCGAGACCGTCTGGACGGCGCTGGCACACTACGACCCCGGCAACCCCGAGCACATCGCGGTCGTCGAGAAGCGCGTCCCCCGCACCGTGGCGGGCCTCCTGGTCGGGGCGGCCCTGGGCATCGCGGGAGCGGTTGCCCAGGGCGTGACGCGCAATCCGCTGGCCGATCCCGGCATCCTGGGCGTGAATCAGGGAGCAGCTCTCGCGGTGGTGGTCGGCATCACCGTGTTCGGGGCGGTCGGTTCGGTCCAGTACATGTGGTTCGCGTGGGTCGGCGGAGCCCTTGCCGCCGTCGTCGTCTGGGCGGTGTCCTCCGGTGGTCGGGAGGGGGCGACACCGGCCAAGCTCTCACTCGCCGGCGCCGCGCTGAGCGCTGCGTTGGCGGGTCTGGTCTCGGCGGTCCTCCTCATCCGGCAGGACGCTCTCGATGCGCTGCGGTTCTGGCAGGTGGGCGCGCTCGCGGGCCGCGGTCCCGACGTGCTGCTCCCGGTGCTACCGGTGCTGGTCGTCGCACTGCTGGCGGGGCTCGCCTCAGGCCGAGTACTGAACCTGTTCGCTCTCGGCGACGACACCGCCGCGGGTCTGGGGATGCGCGTCGGACGTGCGCGGCTGGTGGCGGCCCTGATCGTCGTGGCCCTGGCAGGCGGCGCGACCGCCGTGGCGGGTCCCATCGCGTTCGTGGGGCTCGTCGTGCCGCACATCGTGCGGCTGCTCGCGGGGGTCGACTATCGCTGGATCCTGGCGTTCTCCGCGCCTGTGGGCGCGGCCTTCCTCGTTGCCGCAGACGTTGTGGCGCGCGTCGTCGCTCGGCCGGGTGAGGTGCAGGTCGGTGTCGTGGTGGCCGTGGTGGGCGCCCCGGTCTTCATCGCCATCGTGCGCCGGATGAGGGTGGTGGGCCTGTGACCGCCATGACGGCGCGCCTGCGGCGCGCGGAGAGGCGTCGCATCACTCTCGTGGTCGCCGGAGGCCTGGTCCTGGTCGCGGCGCTGTCCGCGGTGGCACTGTCCCTCGGCGCTGCGGCTTTGACCCCTGCCGAGGTGTGGAGCGCCCTCACCGGCACGGGCAGCCGGATCGCGACCTACGTGGTGTGGGACGTGAGGATGCCGCGTGCCACCGCAGCGGTGGTGGTGGGTGCCGCGCTCGGGCTCGCCGGTGCGGTCTTCCAGGTCGTGCTGCGCAATCCGCTGGCCAGCCCCGATGTCCTCGGTGTGACCGCCTCGGCGGGCGCCGTCGGGGTGTTCGCCGTGTTGACCCTTACCGTGAGTGGTCTGACACTGACCGGGTTCGTCGTGATCGGTGGCGTCGCGTCGGCGGCCCTCATCGGTGCCCTCGCGTGGCGACGTGGCATCCACGCCATGCGGCTGGTGCTCGTGGGCGTGGGCGTGTCCGCGCTCGCATCGGCCGTGACCGGCTACCTGCTCACCGTGTCGGACCTGCGCGACGTCAGTGTGGCGTTCACGTGGCTCGTCGGCAATCTCGGCGGCGCGGCATGGCCGGTCGTCGGCTCGACGGGGATCGTCGGGTTGCTCGGGGTGCTGGCGCTGGCGGCGCAGCGGCGGGGGTTGCGGGCACTCGAGCTCGACGACGCAACCGCGACCGCTCTGGGTTTTCGTGTCGAACGCGTGCGGATCGGCGTGCTCGCCACCGCGGTGGTCCTCGCCGCCGTCGCCGTCTCGGCTGCCGGTCCGATCGGTTTCGTCGCGCTCGTCGCACCGCAGTTGGCGCGCCGGATCGGAGGCGTGGGGCCGCTGTCGCTCTGGGCCGCGGCGGCTGTGGGCGCGGCGCTGGTCAGTGCGGCCGACCTCCTGGGGCAGTACGCCGTGCCCGGTGTCGACCTCCCCGTCGGAGTCGTGACCGGAATCGTCGGCGCCCCCTACCTCGTGTGGCTGTTGGCGCGCGGGACCCGTACTCGTCCCGGAGGACTGACATGAACGACAGACCCGTCGACCTGCGCGCGGAGGGTGTCTCACTCGCCTACGACGCGCGGCCCGTCGTCGAAGACCTCACTCTCGCGATCCCGCCGGGACGCATCTCCGTCATCGTCGGGGCGAATGCGTGCGGCAAGTCGACTCTGCTGCGGGCACTGGCGCGACTGATCGCCCCGTCCGCGGGCACGGTGCTGCTCGACGGCGCCGACATCAGATCCCGGCCCACCGCCGAGGTCGCCCGACGACTCGGTCTGCTGCCGCAGTCGCCCGTCGCACCCGAGGGCGTCACGGTGGCCGATCTGGTCGCTCGTGGCCGATATCCGCACCAGAGCTGGTTGCGTCGGCGCGTCGACGGTGACGATGAGATCATCGACGCGGCGATGTCGACGACGGGAGTGCTCGACCTCGCTGCTCGTTCGGTCGATTCCCTGTCGGGTGGTCAGAGGCAACGCGTGTGGATCGCGATGGCGCTCGCGCAGCAGACCGATGTCCTGTTGCTGGACGAGCCCACCACGTATCTCGACGTGAGCCACCAGATCGAGGTTCTCGATCTGCTGGCCGACCTCAATCGCGAGCGGGGCGTCACGATCGTCATGGTGTTGCACGAGCTCTCGCTCGCCTGCCGCTATGCCGACCACCTCATCGCGATGTGCAACGGCCGGATCGTGCGCGAGGGCACACCGGAGCGGATCGTCGACGTCGATCTCGTGCGAGAGGTGTTCGGCATCGAGTCCGTCATCGTGACCGACCCCGTCTCGGGGATGCCGCTGGTCTCACCGATCAGCCGGCATCGGCGGACGCCGGCCCCGGGCGAGGGAACCCGAGCGTGCGAACGGGAATGATGCGCGGAGCGGCGCGGTCGCCCGTGCGCCCCCGCGGCGTCGGCCCGTCCGGCGTCACACCGCCTGGGCGAAGCCGGCGTCGGCTCCGGCGATGTCCTTCGCGAGGTGGGAGAGGTGCGGGGGGATCTCGCGTCCTTTCGAGACCATCGACTGCGCCCACAGGCGACCCGCGCGGTAGGACGAGCGCACGAGGGGCCCGGCGAGCACGCCGAGGAACCCGATGCGCTCGGCCTCCTCTTTGAACTCCACGAACTCGGCGGGCTTGACCCACCGCTGCACCGGCAGGTGGCGCGGTGTGGGACGCAGGTACTGCGTGATCGTGATGATGTCGGTGCCGGCGTCGTGCAGGTCCTGGAGCGCCTGCACGACCTCTTCGGGCTCTTCGCCCATGCCGAGGATGAGGTTGGACTTCGTGATGAGTCCGGCCTCGCGCGCGGCGGTCAGCACGCCGAGGGAGCGCTCGTACCGGAAGGCGGGGCGGATGCGCTTGAAAATGCGGGGCACCGTTTCGACGTTGTGCGCGAAGACCTCGGGCCGCGATGAGAAGACCTCGTCGAGCAGCGCCGGGTTGCCCGAGAAGTCGGTCGCGAGGATTTCGACGCCTGTTCCCGGGTTCTCGGCGTGGATGCGCCGCACGGTCTCCGCGTGCAGCCAGGCGCCCTCGTCGGGCAGGTCGTCGCGCGCGACGCCCGTGACGGTGGCGTAGCGCAGCTGCATGCGCGAGACGCTCTCGGCGACACGGCGAGGCTCGTCGGTGTCGTAGTCCGCGGGCTTGCCGGTGTCGATCTGGCAGAAGTCGCAGCGCCGTGTGCACTGCGAGCCGCCGATGAGGAACGTCGCCTCGCGGTCCTCCCAGCACTCGAAGATGTTCGGACAGCCCGCCTCCTGACAGACCGTGTGCAGGTCCTCGGTCTTCACGAGGTTCTGCAGCGCGGTGTATTCGGGCCCGAGGCGCGCCTTGGTCTTGATCCACTCGGGCTTGCGTTCGATCGGGGTCTCGGCGTTCCGCACCTCGAGACGCAGGAGCTTCCTCCCGTTCGGGGCGGTGGATGCCGCACCCTGTGCGGTGCCGGTCCCGCAGGCGCTCATGCCGCCACCGCCGCGTACTCGGCCCGGAAGACGTCCTCGACGGAGCCGACGATGTCGGCGGGGGAGACCTCGGCCCCGACGACTTCGCTGACCGTGGTGACGCCGGCATCCGTGATCCCGCACGGGATGATGCCGCGGAAGCCCGTGAGCGTGTTGTCGCAGTTGACGGCGAAGCCGTGCATGGTGACGCCTCTCTCTACGCGGACGCCGATCGCCGCGATCTTGTCGGTGCCGAGGGGGCGGCGCACCCACACGCCGCTGCGTCCCTCGACGCGGAAGCCGTCGACGCCGTGGCGGGCGAGGACGGTGATGAGCAGCCCTTCGAGCCGGCGCACGTGCGCGACGACGTCGAGGGGTTCGGGGAGTCGGACGATGGGATAGCCCACTAGCTGGCCCGGGCCGTGCCATGTGATCTTGCCGCCGCGGTCCACGTCGATGACGGGCGTGCCGTCGGTCGGGCGCTCGTGCGCCTCGGTGCGCTTACCGGCGGTGTACACGGCCTCGTGCTCGAGCAGCAGAAGAGTGTCGGGGCGGACTCCCGCCACGACGTCGGCGTGCACCGCCCGCTGCCGGGTCCAGCCGTCGAGGTACGGCACGTAGTCCGGGGCGAGCCCCACGTGGTCGATGTCGAGCATCCGCGCTCCCGCCTTTGTTGGATTGCGTCCAAGAATACACACGAGCCACGCGTCCTAGGCTGTTCGCATGGCCTCCGAATCCCGCAGCGGTCGTCCGCGCGCCTCGTCGCGGGAAGTGCTCTCGGAGGCGGCCTGCGAGCTGTTCCTCGAGCAGGGGTACGACGCGACGTCCGTCTCGGACATCACGCAGCGGGCGGGCGTCAGCCGCTCGAGCTTCTTCAACTACTTCTCGGCGAAGAGCGACGTGCTGTGGTCGGGGTTCGATGAGCGGGTCGACGAGGCCATCGCGGCACTCACGGAGTCCGCCGCGTCGCCGACGGAGGCGCTCGTCTGCATCGGTCGGGACTTCGCGCCCGACGCCCTCGCGCTGGCGATCGCGAACGCCGATGTCATGGGTCTCTCCGCCGAACTGGACCGCGACCGCGCCCAGCGCCAGTTCCGGCTGCAGCGCGAGGTCTCGGCCCGGCTGGTCAGCGAGGGCGAAGAGCGGCTGCGGGCGCAGGTGCGCGGGGGTGCGGTGGCCGCCGCGGTGCTCGCGGCGGTGTGGGCCTGGGCGGAGCACACCGCCGGCGGTCCGGGCCTGGCAGACCTCCTCGCCACGGCCCTCGCGGAGGCGCGCGCCTGAGTCGGGCGGCGAACGGCGCCGCCGCCGGTAGAATCGGAGGATCATGGCGACTTTCGGCACTCTCTCCGACCGGCTCACAGAGACCTTCCGCAATCTGCGCAAGAAGGGGCAGCTGACCCCCGCCGACGTCGACGGGACGGTTCGCGAGATCCGTCGCGCCCTGCTCGACGCCGACGTCGCCCTGCCCGTCGTGAAGGAGTTCACCGCGGCGGTGCGCGAACGCGCCCTCGGCGACGAGGTCAACCGCGCCCTGAACCCGGCGCAGCAGGTCGTGCAGATCGTCAACGACGAGCTCGTGGGCATCCTGGGCGGTCAGCAGCGCCGCCTGCAGTTCGCCAAGAACCCGCCGACGGTGATCATGCTCGCGGGCCTCCAGGGTTCGGGTAAGACGACGTTCGCGGGCAAGCTCGCCAAGATGCTCGAGAAGGACGGCCACACCCCGCTTCTCGTGGCGTGCGACCTCCAGCGACCCAACGCCGTGAACCAGCTGCAGGTCGTCGCCGAGCGCGCGGGTGCCGCGATCTACGCGCCCGAACCCGGCAACGGCGTGGGCGATCCCGTGAAGGTGGCCCGCGACGGCGTCGCCTACGCGACGCGTCAGCAGCACGACATCGTCATCATCGACACGGCCGGTCGTCTCGGTGTCGACGCCGAGCTGATGAAGCAGGCCGCCGACATCCGCACGGCGACCCAGCCCGACGAAGTGCTCTTCGTCATCGACGCGATGATCGGTCAGGATGCCGTGAACACGGCGAAGGCCTTCCAGGACGGTGTCGACTTCACCGGCGTCGTGCTGTCCAAGCTCGACGGCGACGCGCGCGGTGGTGCCGCCCTGTCGGTGGCCTCGGTCACCGGTCGCCCGATCATCTTCGCCTCGACCGGTGAAGGGCTCGACGATGTCGAACCCTTCTACCCCGACCGCATGGCATCCCGGATCCTCGACCTCGGTGACATCCTCACCCTGATCGAGCAGGCGCAGCAGGCGTTCGACGAGGCCGAGGCGATGAAGGTCGCCGAGAAGCTCGCGACCGAGACCTTCACGCTCGAGGACTTCCTCGAGCAGATGCAGCAGATGAAGAAGATGGGCTCCATGAAGAAGATGCTCGGGATGCTCCCGGGTATGGGCTCCATGAAGCAGCAGCTCGAGGACTTCGACGAGCGCGAGATCGACCGCACCGAGGCGATCATCCGCTCGATGACGCTCGTCGAGCGTCGCAACCCGAAGATCCTCAACGGCTCGCGTCGTCTGCGCATCGCCCGCGGCTCGGGAATGACTGTGACCGATGTGAACCAGCTCGTGCAGCGCTTCGACCAGGCCGCCAAGATGATGAAGACCGTCGCGCGCGGCGGTGTGCCCAACATCCCGGGTATGGGCCCCGTCGGCGGAAAGCCCGGCGCGTCGTCCAAGCGCGGCAAGCAGCAGAAGGCGAAGGGGTCGCGGTCGGGCAACCCCGCCAAGCGCGCCGCCGAGAACGCCGGCATCGTTGCGGCTGCTCCGGCGACCGGCTCGGGCTTCGGCCTGGGCGGCCAGAAGGCGCCGAGCGAGGCTGATCTCGCCGAGCTGCAGAAGATGCTCGGCCGCGGCTGAGCCCCGGGATCAGGGCAGGACGCCGGCGCTCTGCAGCGCTGACACCACGGTCTGCTCGATGGCCCGCTGACCGCGGGCGGTGGGGTGAACCTCGTCGGCCTGCATCCAGTCGGGGTGCCCGGCCAGGGGCTGTCCGACGTCGATGAAGGTCCCCCCGACGGTGTCGATCGCCTCGTGCAGGGCGTCGGAGGTCGTGGCGGTGTCGTCCGGAACGTCCGGGTCGTCGTTCCAGATGGTGCTCAACCCGACGATCCGAGCATCCGGCGCGGCCTCGTGCAGCTGGGCGACCGTGTCGTCGGTGTCCGTGCGGATCTCGTCGGGGTCCTGCCAGAAGTCGTTGCTCGAGGACTGCACGATGATGAGCTCGGGCTGCAGCGCAGCGATCGCGGGGGAGAAGCCGGAGTAGGCGGTGCCGCATTCGCCGTCGACGACGAATCCCATCCCGCCGCACGCGAGGTTCGTCAAGGTGACTCCCTCGCGCGCGGCGAGGAGCTCGGGCCAGGCCTCGCCCCACGGCAGACCGGAACCGGACATCAGCGAGTCGCCGAGCGTGACCATTCGGACGGCAGGCGTCGACGCCGTGACCGGGTGCGCCGCCGCGGGGGTGGGGACGGCGAAGGTCAGCGCGGGCACCGGTTCGCCGGCGGCGGGGGCGCACCCGCTGAGGGTGGCGATCCCGCCGGCCGCGAGGGCGGCGAGCAGTGTCATCGCGACAGGGGGCCGACGGATCATGGCGCGATCCTACGGCCGCGAAGCTATGAGTCCGCGCGGAGTCCGGGGGCTCAGACGCGCAGCGAGGCGAGGTGTTCGCGGAGAGTCGGTCCGCCCCGGAACTCCCGGATCAGATGCTGCACCACGGCCCGCAGATCGCCGTCGGCGGCGTCGGCGACCGCGATCTGGCGCGCCGAGCTGCCGCCCGTGGCGAGGATCGTCTCGAGTCCCGCGAATTCCCGCGCGCACTTCAGCTCCGTGGCGACGTCGGCGAGCTGCTCCATCGTGGTGAACAGGTGGTCGCGCACGGGGAGCTGAGTGCCCTCCCGGTCGACGATCACGCGAGCGTCCAGCCCGTAGCGGGCGGCGCGCCACTTGTTCTCGCGGGCGTACCAGGGCGGGATGCCGGGGAGCTCGCCGCCGGCGTCGAGGATGCGCGAGAAGTGCTCGACGAGCGACTGCGCGAGCGCCGCGACGGCGGCGAGCTCGGGCAACGTCGACATGCCGTCGCACGCGCGGATCTCGACGGTGCCCCAGTGGGGCGCCGGACGGATATCCCAGCGGACCTCGCTGGCATCCGCCATCACCCCGGTGCGCACCATGTCGTCGAGGTACGCCTCGAAGTCCCCCCACTCACGCAGTTGCCATGGCAGACCCGCGGTGGGCAGCTGTTGAAACACGAGGGCGCGGTTGGAGGCATAGCCCGTGCGTTCGCCCGCCCAGAACGGACTGGATGCCGACAGGGCCTGCAGGTGCGGGAGGTAGACGGTCAGCGCGTTGATGATCGGCATGACCTTGTCGACGTCGTCGACGCCGATGTGCACGTGGACGCCCCAGATCATCATGTTCCGCCCCCACCACTGGGTGCGCTCGATGAGCGTGTGGTAGCGCGTCTTGTCGGTGACCTCCTGGTCGAACCACTGCGCGAAGGGGTGGCTGCCGGCGCACAGCAACTCGATGCCGCGCGGCTCGGTCTGCGTGCGCAGGGCGGCGATGGCGTCCGCGATGTCGTCGACGGCCGCGGCGACGGTCTGGCCCACACCGCTGGTGACCTCGACCGTGTTGGTCAACAACTCGCCGGTGACGGTGAAGCGTTCCAGCGAGGTGGCCTCTTCGACGAGGTCGAGGATCTCCGGCGCGCGGGGGACGAGATCGCCTGTTTCACGGTCGGCGAGCATCAGCTCCCACTCCAGTCCCACCGAGGAACGCGCGGACGGTGCGAAGGGGAGCCTCATGCGGTCAGTCTGACACGGCGCCACGGCAGTCAGCGGGTTCGCTACCCGCCGTGTCATCTGGCAGAATAGAGGGTCGGACCCACCACTCGACCCTCTATCCAGTGTCGGTCCGCCTTTTTGAGCTTCCGCCGGGTGTGCACCCCACGCTCCAGGCGTTCGGTTCGTTCGCTTTCCACCATCCAGGAGTTTTCGTGGCTGTCAAGATCCGTCTCAAGCGTCTCGGCAAGATCCGTGCGCCGTACTACCGCATCGTCGTCGCCGACTCGCGCACCAAGCGCGACGGTCGTGTGATCGAGGAGATCGGCAAGTACCACCCGACCGAGGAGCCCTCGTTCATCGAGGTCGACTCGGAGCGCGCCCAGTACTGGCTCGGTGTCGGCGCTCAGCCGACCGAGCAGGTGCGCGCCATCCTCAAGCTCACGGGCGACTGGGGCACCTTCAAGGGCGACAAGGACGCGAAGTCCACCGTCAAGGTCCGCGAGCCCAAGGCCGCCTTCGAGGTCGACGCCTCCAAGAAGTCGGTCGTCAAGCCCAAGGCAGAGAAGAAGGCCGACGCGGCTCCTGCCGACGAGGCGCCCGCCGCCGAGACCTCGGCAGAGTAAGTCCCGTGCTGTCCGCCGCGCTCGAACACGTCGTCAAGGGGATCGTCGATCACCCCGATGCCGTGACCATCCGTTCCTCCACCTCGCCCCGCGGCGAGGTACTGGAGGTTCGCGTGCACCCCGATGATCGGGGTCGCGTGATCGGGCGCGGCGGTCGCACCGCCAAGGCGCTGCGCACGCTCATCACGGCCCTCGCCGACGGGCAGCGCGTCCGCGTCGACGTTGCCGACGACTGATGTCGGCCGGCGAAACCGCGGGCGCAGAGCCCGCCAAGACCCAGCTCCGTGTGGGCCGCCTGGTCAAGGCCCACGGCCTCAAGGGCGCGTTCAAGCTCGAGCTGTACACCGATGACCCCGAGGGGCGTTTCGTCCCCGGGAACACGTTCACCCTTCAGGTCCCCGAGTCCTCGCCGTGGCACGGCCGCGAGCTGAAGGTGCGGGAGTTCCGCTGGATGAACTCCCACCCCGTGGCTTTCTTCGAGGGCGTCGACGACCGCAACGCCGCCGAAGAGCTGGTGAAGGCGATCCTCTGGATCGACCAGGACTCCCAGGCCGCCCCCGCTGAAGACGACGCGTGGTACGACCACCAGCTCGTCGGTCTCGACGTGGTGCGGGACGGAGCCGTCATCGGCCGGGTCGCGCGCGTGGATCACTTCCCCGCGCAGGATCTCCTGATCGTGCGTCCCACGGGCCGTGGCGAGGATGCCGACGTCCTCGTGCCGTTCGTGAGCGCGATCGTCCCCGAGGTCGACATCGAGGCAGGACGCGTGGTCGTGACCCCGCCGGCCGGTCTCTTCGAAGAGCTTCCGGGCGAGGACGATGCGCCCCGCGACGACGCCGCCGATGCGGATGACGCGGCGGAGGCAGGCGACGCCGACTCCCACGGGGACTGACGTGCGCATCGACGTCGTCTCGATCT
This sequence comes from Microbacterium sp. SCPM-O-B-15248 (M128), assembly GCF_058214835.1. Classification (NCBI taxonomy): domain Bacteria; kingdom Bacillati; phylum Actinomycetota; class Actinomycetes; order Micrococcales; family Microbacteriaceae; genus Microbacterium; species Microbacterium sp. SCPM-O-B-15248 (M128). The sequence continues at coordinate 445,256 of NZ_JBYQLI010000002.1, read as the reverse complement.
TCCCGACGATCTTCGACGCCCTCGAGGTGTCGCTCCTGGGCAAGGCCCGTCAGACCGGGTTGCTCGACGTGCGCGTCCACGACCTGCGGGACTACACGCACGACCGTCATCGGACCGTCGACGACACCCCGTACGGCGGTGGAGCGGGCATGGTGATGAAGCCCGAGCCGTGGGGTCTCGCTCTCGACGACATCGCCCAGGATGCCGCGGAGCCCCCCGTGATCGTCTTCCCGTCGCCCGCGGGTGAGCGCTTCACACAGAAGATCGCGCGCGAGCTCTCGCACGAGGACCACCTGGTGTTCGGGTGCGGACGCTACGAGGGCATCGACGAGCGCGTCTTCGATTACGCGGCCGGTCTCGGTCGTGTCCGCCTGCTGAGTCTCGGCGACTACGTGCTCAACGGGGGAGAAGTCGCCGTCATGGCGATGGTCGAGGCGATCGGTCGCTTGATCCCCGGCGTCGTCGGAAACCCCGAGAGCCTCGTCGAGGAATCGCACGAGGACGGTCTGCTGGAGTACCCGTCGTTCACCAAGCCGGCCTCGTGGCGCGGCCGTGATGTGCCGCCCGTGCTGCTGAGCGGCAATCACGGAGCGGTGGCGACGTGGCGGCGCGAGCAGCAGATCGAGCGCACCCGCGAGCGTCGGCCCGACCTGCTGCCCGACTGACGCGGCCCGCGGGGGTGTGGCATCCGCATCCGTCGCCGGATGCCACGACCGCGATGATGATCAGTCGACGCCGAGGAACGACCGGTCGGTGAGCACGATCGGCCCGTCGGTCGTGATGGCGACGGTGTGCTCCGAGTGCGCTCCGCGCGAGCCGTCGGCGCTGCGCAGGGTCCAGCCGTCGGGGTCGGTGATGAGCTGGTCGGTCGTCTGCAGGAACCACGGCTCGAGCGCGAGGACGAGTCCGTCCCGCAGCGGGTATCCGCGCCCGGCCTTGCCGTCGTTGGCGACGTGCGGGTCGCCGTGCATCGTCCGCCCGACGCCGTGTCCGCCGAAATCGGTGTTGATCGAGTAGCCGTCGCCGTGCGCGATCGCCGCGACGGCCGCGGAGATGTCGCCGATCTTGTGGCCGACGGTGGCGGCGTCGATCGCTGCGGCGAGGGCGCGCTGCGTCGTGTCGATGAGGGCGAGGTCCTCGTCGCGGGGCGTGCCGACGACGAAGGACACCGCGGAGTCGGAGACCCAGCCGTCGACCGATGCGGCGAAGTCGAGCGAGACGAGGTCGCCGTCGCGCAGCGCGTAGTCGAAGGGGAGCCCGTGCAGCACGGCGTCGTTGATCGAGGTGCACAGCACCTTGCCGAAGGGGCTCGCACCGAACGACGGGTGGTAGTCGATGTAGCAGGACTCCGCGCCCGCCGAGCGGATCATGTCGTGCGCGCGACGGTCGAGGTGCAGGAGGTTGGTTCCCACCTTCGTCTCGTCGCGCAGCGTCGCCAGCACTTCGGCGACGAATCGGCCGGCCGGGCGCATGGCGTCGATCTCGGCCGGTGTGCGCAGTTCGATCATCGGTGGTTCCCTTCGTCAGCCTCCCATTGTCCCCGAAGATCGCAACCGATGTGGAGACGTGCGCGGCGTGTGGACGGCGGCATCCGGGCTCATAGTCGCCGCACAGTGTCGCCGCGTACGCTTCGTGCATGATGCTGCGTCGACTCTTCCTGAGCTGGCTGTTCCCCGCCGCGTTCGTCCTGCCCCTGTGGCTCTTCATCGGGTGGATCGTCTTCAGCGGCGGGAGCGGTTGGGCCCTCCTGTGGCTCCTCGTAGCGGCTCCGGCGGTGTTCGTCTCGCACATCGTGATCGCGCTCCTGGTGCGCGCGCGGGGGAGCGTGCGTCTGGAGCGGGCGGCATCCTGGCGCGACGTCATCGGGGTCGGCGTCTGGCAGCTCTCGATCGTCGCGCTCGGGTTCTACGACGTGCGGATCTTCTTCCCCCTCCTGGTGCTCGGAGTGGTCGGCGCGCTCGCTCTGGTGTGGTCTTCGGCGGCGCAGCTGTGGGCCGAGGCGCGCAGCGGTATCGCGGTACTCCACACCGCCGACGGCACCGGCTACATCCCGCCGACGCGGGAGCAGCCGCGTCCCACGGTCGACGGCGACGTCATCGTCATCTCGGAGAAGCCCGCCGCGGACTGAGCCGGTTTGGCCGGTGCTCCCGTCCGTGGCAGAATAGGCGTTTGTGCCCTGACCGGCTCTGCCTCAGGGGAGTCCGCCGCATCCGCGGCCTCGGGCACGCCTCACTTTTTCCCATTCTTATCGTGCGATCGACCTGTGGCGGTCGCAGGAAGTGACGATCATGCAGATCCTCGACTCCGTCGACGCGGCTTCGCTCCGCTCCGACATCCCCGTCTTCGCCCCCGGCGACACCGTCAAGGTGCACGTCAACATCACCGAGGGCAGCCGCTCGCGTATCCAGGTCTTCCAGGGTGTCGTCATCGGTCGCTCCGGCGACGGTGTGCGCGAGACCTTCTGTGTCCGCAAGGTCAGCTTCCAGGTCGGTGTCGAGCGCACCTTCCCCGTGCACAGCCCCGTGATCGACCACATCGAGGTCGTCACCCGTGGTGACGTGCGTCGCGCGAAGCTCTACTACCTGCGCAACCTGCGTGGCAAGAAGGCCAAGATCAAGGAGAAGCGCGACCGCTGAGTCCGCTTCACCGAACGCCCCGCGATCCGTCGCGGGGCGTTCGTCGTCTGCGGCGGCATCCTGTCTGATCGGATGCCGGGAACGTTCGGTGAGCGCGTCGGAATGTGCGAGGCTTGACCCGCGGTCTTCCGGTGTGCGGTGAGCCCGGCGAAGGATCAACATGAGCGACGAAACCGCAGCTGCACCGGCATCCGCCCCGACGACCCGTCGTCGGCGGGGAGCTCTGACGTTCGCGCGTGACGTCGTGGTGATCCTCCTGATCGCCCTGGTGGTGTCGTTCCTCGTCAAGACCTTCGTGGTGCGGTCGTTCTACATTCCGTCGGCGTCGATGAACAATACGCTGCTGCAGAACGACCGGATCCTGGTCGACGAGCTCACGCCGCGGTTCGGCGACTACTCCCGCGGAGACGTGGTCGTCTTCCGCGATCCGGGTGGCTGGCTTCCCGTGACCCCGCAGGCACAGCGACCGCCGCTCGTCGAGGCGACGGACTGGCTCCTGTCGCTCGTGGGCCTGTCGGCACCCGACAGCGACGACCACCTCATCAAGCGCGTCATCGGCACCCCCGGCGACCACGTCGTGTGCTGCAACGCGCTCGGTCAGACGACCGTCAACGGGGTCCCGCTCGAGGAGTCGTACGTGAAGCTGTCGCCCGGCGCGACGGCGCCCGAGCCCTTCCCGTACGACATCACCGTGCCCGACGGATCGCTGTGGGTGCTCGGCGACAATCGCAACAGCTCGAAGGACTCGCGCTACAACCAGGAGCAGCCCGGCAAGGGTTTCGTGCCGATCGACAACGTCGTGGGGCGCGCGTTCGTCATCACGTGGCCGTTCGACCGCTTCGGGCTGATCGACTTCCATCACGAGGTGTTCGCGGGGGTGCCCGCGCCCGAGAGCGCGCCGTGATCGAGCCGACCCTCACTCTCGAGCGACGGTTGCTCAAGGAGCACGCGATCATCATCGCATGCGACGAGGTGGGCCGCGGGGCGCTGGCGGGTCCGGTCGCCGTGGGGGCGGCGGTGATCGATCCGACGCGGTCGCGCAAGCGGGTGCCGGCGGGCCTGCGCGACTCGAAGCTCGTGCCCGAGGCGCGCCGGCCCGACGTGGCCGCCCGTGCGGCGGCCTTCGTTCAAGAGAGCGCGGTGGGCTGGGCGAGCTCCGAGGAGATCGACGAGATCGGCATCATCCGTGCCCTGGGTCTCGCCGCGGTCCGCGCGATCGCCGACCTCCGCGCGCACGGGATCGTGCCCGAGGATGCGCTGGTGATCCTCGACGGCAACCACGACTACATCACTGCGGCGGGGGAGCGCGGGCTGCGCGTGAAGCCGATCGTGAAGGCCGACCGTGATTGCGCGAGTGCGGCGGCGGCATCCGTCATCGCCAAAGTGGCGCGCGACACGCTCATGACCCACCTGCACGATGATCTGCCTGCGTACGGCTGGGCGCGCAACAAGGGCTACGCGAGCCGCGACCATCGCGAGGCGATCAGCGTGCACGGCATGAGCGTGCACCACCGGCACTCGTGGGCGATCGCGGCGGCGCCGACGCTGTTCTGACCCCCACGGCGGACGGTCTGCCGCCGCCGCGTCCCGCGCCTAGGATGGAAGCACCATGGATGACGACGTCTTCGAGGACTACGACCGCGAACTCGAACTGGCCCTGTACCGCGAGTATCGCGACGTGGTCTCGCAGTTCCAGTATGTGATCGAGACCGAACGCCGGTTCTACCTCGCCAACGACGTGAACGTCGTGCGCCGCGACACCGAGCACGACTTCTACTTCGAGATCTCGATGACCGACGTGTGGGTGTGGGACATCTACCGCGCCGACCGTTTCGTGAAGTCGGTGCGCGTGCTGACGTTCAAGGACGTCAACGTCGAAGAACTCTCTCGTCGCGACTTCCAGCTGCCCGAAGAGCTGTCGCTCGACAACTGACGGCTCCTCCCCAGCCGTCGTTCTTCGTCGGCCGTCCCCGATTCCGGTCTCTCGGCCCGCGGCGGTCGTCGACCGGATGCCACGCTCTCGGGCATGGCAGCGAAAGACGACTTCGGACGAGCCGGTGAAGAACGGGCCGCCCGCCACCTGACCGCGAACGGGTACCGGATCCTCGACCGCAATTGGCGATGTCCGCAGGGCGAGCTCGACATCGTCGCCGAGACCGCGGGATCGCTCGTCGTGGTGGAGGTGAAGGCCCGGACGAGCGAGGCGTTCGGGCACCCGTTCGAGGCGATCGACAGCCGCAAGGCGACACGCCTGTGGCGCCTGGCGATGGCGTGGATCGCGGTACACCCCGACGAGGCGCGCTCCCGTCGGCTGCGCATCGACGCGATCGCGCTGATCGGCGCCGATCCCCGCACGGCCCGCCTGGAGCACCTCGAGGACGCGCTGTGACCGTCGCGCGGACGTGGGCCGTGGCCCTGACCGGCGTGCGCGGCGACCTCGTCGAGGTCGAGGCCGACCTCTCGCCCCAGACGCCCGAGTTCGCGATCATCGGGCTCCCCGACAAGGCCCTCGGTGAGGCCGGGCGGAGGGTGCGGAACGCCTGCACCAATCGCGGGCTCGAACTGCCCAAGCGACGGCTGACGGTGAACCTGTCGCCCGCGAGCCTGCCGAAACGCGGGTCGGCGTTCGACGTCGCGATCGCGGTCGCCGCGCTGGCGACGACGGGAACGATGGATGCCGCCCGCGTCGCTGACACGGTACACATCGGCGAACTGGGCCTCGACGGTCGTCTTCGTCCGGTCCCGGGGGTTCTCCCGGCGGTGTTGACCGCGCAACGCGCGGGCAGGTCGCGGGTCGTGGTGCCGGTCGCGAATGCGGCGGAAGCGGCGCTCGTCGAGGGCATCGAGGTGCGCGCAGCCGTCTGCCTCGCAGAGGTCGTACGCTGGCACGGAGGCTCGAGCGAGGCGCCGGATCTTCCGGCGGTGTTGGCCGCGGACGAGCCGGCGTCCGTCGGGGAGGTCCTGGATCTCGCCGATGTCGTGGGGCAGCCCGACGCCGTGGAGGCCCTGATCGTCGCCGCCGCCGGTGGACACCATCTGCTCATGAGCGGCCCGCCGGGCGCGGGGAAGACGATGCTGGCACGCCGTCTCCCCGGCATCCTGCCCGATCTGGACGACGAGGCTGCGCTGTCCGTCGCCTCGGTCCGGTCGCTGTCCGGAGAGGTGGTGACGCGACTGTCTCGGACGCCGCCGTTCGAAAGCCCCCACCACGGTGCGAGTGCGGCCGCCCTGATCGGGGGAGGATCCGGAGTCGTGCGGCCGGGGGCCATCGCACGCGCGAGCGAGGGCGTGCTGTTCCTCGACGAGGGCGGCGAGTTCCCCGCGTCGGTGCTGGATGCTCTCCGGCAACCGCTCGAGAACGGTGTCATCCAGCTGCACCGGTCAGGGGTGTCCGCGACCTTTCCGGCCCGGTTCCAGCTCGTCGTGGCCACCAACCCGTGCCCGTGCGGGCAGTACGGCGTTCCCGGCGGAGTGTGCGAGTGCGCGCCGCAGGCGATTCGGCGGTACACGCGCAGACTCTCGGGACCGCTGCTCGACCGCATCGACCTCGACCTGCGGTTGCAGCGCGTGTCGCGCGCACGCCGCGACGGCGGATCGCCCCTGGTGACGACGACCGAGGCACGCGCCATCGTGCGGAGCGCCCGAGAACGCGCAGCGCAGCGATGGGCGGATACGCCCTGGCGACGCAACGCTGATGTGCCCGGTACCTGGCTGCGGGGCCCCGCGCTCCCGGACGGCGAGATTCTTCGTCCTCTGGACACGGCTCTGCGACGCGGTTCGCTCACGCTGCGCGGGTACGACCGTCTGCTGCGGGTGGCGTGGACCGTGGCAGATCTCGCCGGTCGAGATCGCCTGCACGGCGATGACGTGGGGCGAGCGCTGTTCCTTCGACAGGGGAGTGTCGCGTGAACGGCATCGAGCATTCCGCGGATGCGGTGGCCGAGGCCATGGACGGTCTGGCCGTCGCGGGAGGCGTCGACCTCGCCGACGCTTACGCCCGGGTGTGGTGGACCGTGCTCGCCGAGCCCGGCGACGGCGCGGCCGGCGAGCTCATCGCCCGGTACGGCGCGATCGAGGCGCTCGGCATCGCGACGACGGACACCGACGGCGAGTGGGATGCCGCTCGCGAGCGATGGCGCCCCCGCCAGAAGCCCGAGTTCGTCCGGTCGACGCTGGATGCTGCCCGTCGGGCGAGCGCTGCGCTGATCGTTCCGCCCGATCCGCGCTGGCCCGAGCGCCTCGATGATCTCGGTGTGCACACGCCGCCCGCGCTCTGGACGCGAGGAGACCTGGGCCGACTCGCGGGAGCCGCCACGGTCGCGATCGTCGGCGCGCGCGCGGCGACACCCTACGGAGAGGCCGTCGCCACGGACCTTGCCGCCGAGCTGGCCTCCGACGGCGTGATCGTGGTCTCCGGGGCCGCGTACGGGATCGACGGAGCGGCACACCGCGCGACATTGAGGGCCGGGGGGAGCACCGTCGCCTTCCTCGCGGGCGGCGTGGACCGCGCCTATCCCCGCGGGCACGAGAGCCTCCTTGCCGGTGTCGCGGCGTCGGGCGCTGTGGTCAGTGAGACGCCGTGCGGGGCGACCCCCACCAAGTGGCGATTCCTCGCTCGAAACAGACTCATCGCTGCTCTGGCGGATGCGGTCGTCGTCGTCGAGGCGGGCCACCGGAGCGGATCGCTCAACACCGCCGCGCACGCGGCGCAGCTCGGGCGCGCGCTCGGCGCGGTTCCCGGACCCATCACGAGCGCGGCGTCGGCAGGCAGTCATCGCGTGCTCCGAGAGTTCGACAGTGTGTGCGTGACCTCGGCGGCTGACGTTCGCGAAATGCTCGGGGAGCGAGTCACCGGGTCCTCGGAAGGCGGCGCCGAGGGCCGCACCGACGACACCACGCGACTTCTCGACGCCCTGTCACCGCGCGCCGGGCGGGATGTCGACGACATCGCCCGTCGCGCCGGGTTCTCCCCGGACGACGCGCGTGCGCGGCTGGGGTTCGCCGAACTCGAAGGGCGTGCCGTGCGGGACGACGACGGCCGGTGGCGTTCGCTCTCCGCGCGGTGAGGATCTCCCCGCGCAACGAAGCACCGCGGCCGGGGTGCGCTCCCGGCCTCGGCAGCGGCGGGCAGATGCAGCGTCGTGTTCCGCGCCGGGGACGCCACCGCCGCCCCCGGCGGGCGTAGATGATCCGCCGTTCACCGCGCCGCGGACGTCGCCGCCCTCGCTCCGCGCAGATTCTCCGCCGATCACGCGCGTCGCACGCCGCCCGCATCGCGCGCCAGGGGCAGTCTTGTCCCGTGCGCATCTCCGAGGCGGTCGAGGGCTACCTGAGCCACCTCGGCGACGTGCGCCGGCTCTCGCCCGCGACGGTCCGCGCATACCGGTCCGATCTCGTCGATCTCGTGCGGGCAGCGGGAGATCCCGACGTGCGCGACGTCGACATCGAGGCGCTGCGGCAATGGCAGTGGGATGCCGCGACCGCCGGTCTCAGCAAGGCCACGGCCGCACGTCGCACGTCGGCGGCGAAAGGGTTCCTCGCCTGGGCGCAGGACGAGGGCCTCATCGACGCGGACCCGGGGCAACGTCTCGTGGCCCCCAAGCGGGGGCGCAGTCTTCCCCGGGTCGCGACGGCACCGGCCCTCGACGGGCTGCTCGCCGACGCCGAGAGCGCAGCCCGGTCCGGAGACCCCGTCGCGCTGCGCGACCACGCCCTCCTCGAGATCCTCTACGGCACCGGCGCGCGCGTCTCGGAGATCTGCGGGCTCGACCTCGACGACATCGACCACGAGCGCCGCACTCTGCGGCTGCGCGGAAAGGGAGACAAGGAACGCGTCGTTCCCTACGGCGTCCCCGCCGCGCACGCGCTCGACGCCTACCTCGTCCGGGGCCGCGCCGGGCTCGTCGACCGCGGCGCCGGGGGCGGCGGGCCCGCCGTCTTCCTCGGGGCGCGCGGAGGCCGCCTCGGACCCCGCGCCGTGCACACCCTCGTCTCCCGCATCGTCGCGCCCGTCGTGGGAACCGAGTCGCTCGGACCGCACGCCCTGCGCCACTCCGCCGCCACCCACCTCCTCGACGGCGGCGCCGACCTGCGTTCGGTGCAGGAGATCCTCGGTCACGCCAGCCTCGGCACGACGCAGATCTACACGCACGTCTCCGCCGAACGTCTGCGGGACGCGTATCGGCTGGCGCACCCGCGCGCCTGACGCACACGGACCGCTCCCGGCACGTGCGCCCGCGCATTCGCGCGGCTGACACGCACCGACACGCACCGCGGTTGCGCTTGGCTCCCCTCCACGCGGCGTCGTAGCGTTGCCGTGTGAACCGTCGCGCACGACTCGCCGCCTCGGTGATCGGGGTGCTCGTCGGAGTCTCGGTGCTCGTCGGCTGCGGACTCGCGCCCCAACCCGTCATCACCCGGCTGCCGCCACCCGCCACTTCCGGCACCTCCTCGAGCGCTGTACCGACCCCGTCGAACACGCCGAGTGTCGAGGCCGCGCCTTCGACGGCTCCCTCGCGGAGCCCGGACTCCGCCCCCGGTGCCGCCGACGGTTCGCTGACGGACTGCGGCGACGGGGGCACCGCGTCGGTCAACGGCGGTGAGCGGGCGGTCCGCGTCGAGGGAACGTGCGCTCAGCTCACGGTGTCGGGCTCCGCTCTCACCGTCGACGCGAGCGGCGCCACGATCGGTGTGCTGACCCTCGCCGGTGACCGCATCCGCGTCGTCGCGGCATCCATCGACAGCGCGACGAGCCAGGGCAACGACAGCGCCCTCGCCGTCGCGGGAGCCGTCGGACGACTGGACCTCAGTGGCGACCGTGCGACCGTGACGGTCGGCGGCGCGATCTCGTCGCTCCTCGTCCGCGGACAGGACAACACCGTCACCGCCTCCGGCGGCATCGGCGAAAGCGCGGTCGAGGGACGCGGCAACCGCATCGGCTGAGCGACCGCCATCACCCTCAACAGCACGGGAGCAGCACCGCCCGCGGCACTCCGCCGAGCAGACGCAGCGGATTGACGTAGTCGCCGTTCCAGCGCACCCCGAAGTGCACCGTGCCCGTCGCCGCGTGGCCTCCCTCGGCCACCTCGCCGACCGGATCGCCGCGGGCGACGGCATCGCCGACGCGGAGCAGCGTCGTCACGGGCTCGAACGTCGTGACCAGGCCGTCGCCGTGGTCGATCGTCACCACAGGGCGACCGGCGACGGACCCGGCGAACGCGATCGTCCCGGCCGCGGGGGAGCGGACCCTCCCGACCGATCCGAGATCCACGCCGCGATGGCCGGCTGCGTACCGGTGCACGGGCGCCTCGAACGGCCGCACGATCTGCACGGCGTCGACCGGCCACACCCATCCGCGGTGCGCGAGCGGATCGTCGACACCGGCCCACGCCGGTCCGACGCCCCCGGCCCCCGCGATCACGACGATCGTGAGGAGCATGCTCCACCGTTGCGCGGTCGTGAGTCGAGCGTTCATGCCTCGATGCTGCCGGGGACGGGGGAGCCGCCGCGGGCATCGCGGACCGTTCCGTGCACGGCCCTCGAACCAGGCCGCGTGGGGAGGAGCCGTCCTGTATGCTGGAGGACGCATCCCGTCTCTCGGGATGACTCCGCGTGCCCACAGCGCAGCGCGCTGGTCTCCGGATCAGCGCATCGCGCGGCATCCACACCCCACGGTCCTCCGCTCCGGCGGAAAGGCGGGTGTGCGCCGGGCACCAGGCTCGCCGCTCGATCGAACGGCGCGAACAACCGCAACCACGGCGTGAAAAGCGCCCAGAACAGGAGTACGACCATGGCCGTCGTCACCATCCGCCAGCTGCTCGACAGCGGCGTGCACTTCGGACACCAGACCCGTCGGTGGAACCCGAAGGTCAAGCGCTTCATCCTGACCGAGCGCTCCGGCATCCACATCATCGACCTCCAGCAGTCGCTGTCGTACATCGACAAGGCCTACGAGTTCGTCAAGGAGACCGTCGCGCACGGCGGCACCATCCTCTTCGTCGGCACCAAGAAGCAGGCGCAGGAAGTCCTCGCCGAGCAGGCCACCCGCGTGGGCCAGCCCTACGTCAACCAGCGCTGGCTCGGTGGCCTCCTCACCAACTTCCAGACGGTGTCCAAGCGCCTCGCCCGCATGAAGGAGCTCGAGGAGCTCGACTACGAGAACCCGGCCGAGAGCGGCTTCACCAAAAAGGAGCTCCTGCTCAAGAAGCGCGAGCTCGACAAGCTGCACAAGTCGCTCGGTGGTATCCGCAACCTGCAGAAGACCCCCTCGGCGATCTGGGTCGTCGACGCCAAGCGCGAGCACCTCGCCATCGACGAGGCCAAGAAGCTCGGCATCCCCGTCATCGGCATCCTCGACACGAACGCCGACCCCGACGAGTTCCAGTACCCGATCCCCGGCAACGACGACGCGATCCGCTCCGTGAGCCTGCTCACGCGCATCATCGCCGACGCCGCCGCCGAGGGCCTGATCCAGCGTCACCAGCCCGCCGGTGAGGAAGAGGCCGCCGAGCCCCTCGCCGAGTGGGAGCGCGAGCTGCTCGAGACCCCCGCCGAGTCGACCGAGGCACCCGCCGAGACCGGTGCCGAGGCCGTCGAGGCCGCGACCGAGTCGGCTGACGACGCCGCCGGCGCCGAGGCCCACGACGAGGCCGTCGCCGACGCGTCGGGCGAAGAGGCCGCCGAGGTCGCCGACGCCGAGGCCACCGACAGCAAGTAAGCCCGCCGCCGCTCACCGCGGCGTCACCCGCACAGGCTACGATCCGGCGGGGTCGTGACCGCGCCCCAGGGCGCTCACGGCCCCGCCGAGCTCACATCAGAACGCACAACGACAAGGAGACGCCACACCATGGCAAACTTCACGATCGCCGACATCAAGGCTCTGCGCGAGCAGCTCGGCACCGGCATGGTCGACACCAAGAAGGCGCTCGAAGAGGCCGACGGCGACGTCGAGAAGGCCGTCGAGATCCTGCGCCTGAAGGGCGCGAAGGGCAACGCCAAGCGCGCTGACCGCTCCACGAGCGAGGGCCTTGTCACCGCCCGTGAGACCGAGGGTGCCGTCACGCTCCTCGAGCTCGCGTGCGAGACCGACTTCGTCGCGAAGAACGACCGCTTCATCGCTCTCGCCGACAAGGTCGTGGCCGCTGCGGCCGCCGCCGGTGCCGACTCGGTCGAGGCCGCCCTCGCCGCCGACGCCGACGGCCAGACCGTCGAGCAGCTCATCTCGGACGAGGCCGCCATCATCGGCGAGAAGGTCGAACTCCGTCGCGTCCGCACCATCCGCGGCGACAAGTTCGAGGTCTACCTGCACAAGACCAGCAAGGACCTCCCGCCCCAGGTCGGCGTCGTCCTCGCCTACACCGGCGACGACGCGGAGACCGCGCGCAGCATCGCGCAGCACATCTCCTTCGCCAACCCTTCGTTCCTCACCCGCGACGACGTGCCGGAGGCCGACGTCGAGAAGGAGCGCGAGATCGTCACCGAGATCTCCCGCAACGAGGGCAAGCCCGAGGCCGCCCTGCCGAAGATCGTCGAAGGCCGCGTCAACGCGTTCTTCAAGCAGGTCTCGCTGCTCGACCAGGACTACGCCAAGGACAACAAGCTGTCCGTCGCGAAGGTCGCCTCCGACGCCGGTCTCACCCTGACCGACTTCGCTCGCTTCAAGGTCGGCGCGTAAGCACCGATGACAAGGCCCGGGATGCCACGGCATCCCGGGCCTTTTCCCTGCGCGCGCGACGTATCGGTCGGCGCAGCGGGGGCAGTAGTTTGATCAAGACGAGAGGACACCCCACGTGATCGATGAAGCGACCAGACGACGCCGCGTACTGCTGAAACTCTCCGGTGAGGCCTTCGGGGGAGGACAGTTGGGAGTCAACCCCGACGTCGTCAGCCAGATCGCCCGTGAGATCGCCGAGGCGGTGGATCGCGTCGAGATCGCGATCGTCGTCGGCGGCGGCAACTTCTTCCGCGGGGCCGAGCTCAGCCAGCGCGGCATGGACCGCGGCCGCGCCGACTACATGGGCATGCTCGGCACGGTGATGAACTCCCTCGCCCTGCAGGACTTCCTCGAGCAGGCCGGTGCCGCCACGCGCGTGCAGTCGGCGATCTCGATGACCCAGGTCGCCGAGCCGTACATCCCGCGTCGCGCGGTGCGGCACATGGAGAAGGGGCGCGTCATCATCTTCGGCGCCGGTGCGGGCCTGCCGTACTTCTCCACCGATACAGTCGCCGCCCAGCGCGCCCTCGAGATCGGTGCGACCGAGGTGCTCGTCGCCAAGAATGGTGTCGACGGCGTGTACACCGCCGACCCGCGCGTGGATCCCTCGGCGACGAAGCTCGACCACCTCACCTACAACGACGCCCTGCAGAAGGGCCTCAAGGTCGTGGACTCGACCGCGTTCAGCCTCTGCATGGACAACGGCATGGACATGCGCGTGTTCGGGATGGAGCCCGCGGGCAACGTCACGCGTGCGCTGCTGGGCGAGACCATCGGCACTCTCGTCACTTCGTGACGCGCGGCGCGGGCCCGGGCTCCGGGCCCGCGCGCGGCTAGACTGACAAGTCAGTACCAACGAATGGAGTCACCGTGATCGCCGATGTCCTCGCCGATGCCGGAGCGCGCATGGACCGCGCCGTGGAGGCCGCGAAGGAGGACTTCGCGACCGTCCGCACCGGGCGCGCGAACCCCCAGATGTTCCAGAAGATCCTGGTCGACTACTACGGCTCGCCCACGCCTCTCGCGCAGCTGGCGTCGCTGAACAACCCCGAGGCCCGCACGCTCGTGGTCAACCCCTACGACAAGTCGGCGCTCAAGGCGATCGAGCAGGCGATCCGCGACATGCCGAACCTCGGCGTGAACCCCACCAACGACGGCAACATCGTGCGCGTCACGATGCCCGAGCTGACCGAGGACCGCCGCAAAGAGTACGTGAAGATCGTTCGCGGCAAGGGCGAGGATGCCAAGGTGCAGGTGCGCAACCTCCGCCGCAAGGCCAAGGACGACCTGGACGCGCTCAAGAGCGACGTCGGCGAAGACGAGCTCGTCCGCGCCGAGAAGGAGCTCGACGGTGTGACGCGGGCGCACGTCGACGCGATCGACGAGGCGCTCAAGCGCAAAGAGGCTGAACTGCTCGAGGTCTGAACCGTGCCCGAGGCCCCCGACGCCGATGAGACGGCGCCCGACCTTCCCTCCCGCCGGAGGGGGGATTCGGCGCGCCGTGCGCCGGCCACCGGCGAAGGCGTGACCGCGATCGAATCGCAGCTGCGCGCGATGCGCACGGATGCTGAACAGCACATCGCGCACGCCCGGGCGGAGTTCGACCAGGCGAACGAGCGCATCAAGGAGCGGACTGGCCGCGATCTGATCGTGGCCAGTCTCATCGGCGTGGCGATCGGCGTCGTGGTCGTCGCGTCGCTGATCTTCATCAAGGGGCTCTTCGCTCTCTTCGCGCTGGGGGCCATGGCCCTCGCGGTGTTCGAGTTCTCCCGCGCGCTGCAGGTCTCCGGCCGGCGGGTCGACGTCATTCCGCAGCTCGCGGCGGGAGTGCTGCTCCTGGCAAGCGGCTTCTTCGTGGGGCTGTGGTTGCACTGGGTGGCGACACTCGCCGCGGTCGCGATCGTCGTGGTCTGGCGGCTCACCGCACAGTTGCACGCCGGCGACGGACGATCCCCGAGGGACGTCGTGGCCGACGTGCTGGTCGGCGCGTTCGTGCAGCTCTACGTGCCGTTCCTCACCAGCATGGCCATGATCCTGCTGGCCCAGGACGGCGGGGAGTGGTGGGTCCTCGCGTTCCTCGTGCTCGCCGTCGTCGCCGACACGGGTGCGTACGTCTCGGGTCTGACGTTCGGCCGGGGTGGGCGGCATCCGATGGCCCCCCGCATCAGCCCGAAGAAGACGTGGGAGGGCTTCGCCGGAGCCTTCGTCGCCGCTCTGATCGCGGGGGTGCTGCTGGCCGTCTTCATGCTGCAGCTGCCCTGGTGGACGGGGCTGATCTTCGGCGCCGTGGTCCTCGCCACCGCCACGGTCGGCGACCTCGGCGAGTCGATGCTCAAGCGCGACCTCGGCATCAAGGACATGAGTTCCTGGCTGCCGGGTCACGGTGGGGTGCTCGACCGGCTCGACTCGATCCTGCCCTCCGCCACGGCCGCGTTGGCGATGTACTACGTTCTGTCTCCCCTGGGGGTGTCATGACCGAGATTGCGACGACCCGTCCGCCCGCTCCGTTCCCCTCCGCGCCCGGACGTCGAAAAGGGTACGAGAAGCGTGCTGTGGATGCCTTCCTCGAGAAGGCTCGTGAGGCTTTCGAGGCCGACGAACCCGGTGCTCTCCGCTCGACCGAGGTCCGGTCCGCGGCCTTCCCTCTCGTCCGGGGCGGCTACGCCGTCGGACCGGTGGATGCGGCCCTCGGCCGGGTCGAGGACGCCTTCGCCGCCCGCGAACGCGACTACGCGCTGTCCCGCCTGGGCGCGCGCGCCTGGGTCGCCGAGACGCGCGATACCGCTCAGGTCGTGCTCGACCGGTTGGCTCGTCCCCGGGGTGAGCGCTTCGACCGCGTGGGGGTCCTGCACTACGGCTACAGCGTGCACGAAGTGGACATCGTCGCCGACCGTATCGCGCGCTACCTCGTCGCCGGCGATCCGATCACCCCGGAGCAGGTCCGTTCCGTGGCGTTCCGCCTGCAGCGCGGCGGCTACCGCGAGACGCAGGTGGATGCCGTGCTGGATGCGGTCATCGAAGTCATGCTGGCGGTCGGTTGAGCTGGGCGTGGCACCCCCGCCGAGCACACCGGTAGTATCGAGCGCACTGTGACTTCCGGAACCGACCTCACGCGCGCGACGTCCCGACGGGCAGCCCGTCGCGGGTTGGTCGCGGTCGACGTGGTCCATCCGGCGCCGTCGAGCCGCCGAGGTCCGCACTGGACGCGGCGCCGGGGCGTTGTCGGCGTCTTTGCGGCGTGCGCCGCGCTCGCTTTCACGGGCGCCTACGTCGGCCCGATGGGCGGGGCGATCCTCCGGGCCCAGGCCGACGAGCCGCAAACGGTGACGCTGTACGCCGAAGGTCTCGGCGACTCGCAGCAGGTGTCCACCGGCGGTGAGAAGCAAGCGCCCACTCTCGATCGTTCGAGCTACAACGTCTACGTGAAGCCGAAGCCGACCCCCACTCCGACTCCGGTCGCCACGTCGTCGAGGTCGGGTTCGGAGGCGTCCAGCGGCGGCGGCGGTCCGGTGTTGTACTCGGGCGGCGGCGCGCCGAGCGAGTGGATGTCGGCGGCGGGTATCTCCGAGGCCGACATGGGGTACGTCGACTACATCGTCAAGCGCGAGAGCGGATGGAACCCCAACGCCACGAACCGCTCCTCGGGTGCGTGCGGCCTCGTTCAGGCCCTCCCGTGCAGCAAAGTGCCCGGCAACGGGTACGACCCCGTCGACAACCTCCGGTGGGCGACCGGATACGCGACGGGTCGGTACGGCAGCTGGGCCGAGGCGTACGCCTTCTGGACCAGCAACCACTGGTGGTGAGCGGGTCGTGCCACGATCCCGCAAGCGGCGGCCGTCGAGCGATCGCGCCGACGCCTCGCTCGATCGCCTGATCGCCGGGTGGAAGCGCACCGAGGTCAAGCGCGGCGCGGAGTGGACGGTGCAGCCGCTGTCGGCGGCCCAGGCGCAGAAGGCCTACGTCTGTCCCGGCTGCGGTCGTACGGTCGAGGTGGGCGTCGCTCACCTCGTGGTGTGGCGGGCGGACGGAGTCCTCGGCGAGGCGGCCGATCTCGCTGCACGACGGCATTGGCACACACACTGTTGGAGGATCGCCTGATGGAGATACGCGGCCCCGTGTTGCTGCCCGCGCGCCGAGAGGACGTCGAGTTCGAGACCGTCGACGGTCTCACCCTCGTGGGCGAGCTCGCTCTCCCCGAGAATCGCGCGCCGGTGGCGACGCTCGTGACCCTCCACCCGCTGCCCACGGCGGGCGGGTTCATGGACTCGCACATCCTCCGCAAGGCCGCGGGGCGGCTCCCCGCCCTGGCAGACCTCGCGGTGCTCCGGTTCAACACGCGCGGCACCACGTCGCCGCGCGGCACCAGCGACGGGGCGTTCGACGGGGGAGCGGCCGAGGTGTTCGACGTCGCCGCCGCCGTGGACTTCGTCCGCGAGCGCGGGCTGCCACGCCCGTGGCTCGTGGGGTGGTCGTTCGGCACCGAACTCGCGCTGAAGTACGGGCGCGACCACGACATCGAGGGCGTCATCCTGCTTTCGCCTCCTCTTCACCGCGCGTCGGCCGACGACGTCGCCGCGTGGGCCGGGGACTCGCGCCGGGTGATCGTCCTCGTCCCGGAGTTCGACGACTACCTTCGCCCCGACGAGGCCCGCGAACGCTTCGCGTCGATCCCGCACGCGCAGCTCATCGCCGTCGACGGTGGCAAGCACCTGTGGGTGGGCGAGAACCAGACCCGTCGCGTCCTGACCGAGATCGTCGCCGCGGTCAACCCCGACGCGCTGCCTCTGCCCTTGCAGTGGGACGAGCCCGCCGAGGGTTGAGCCTCAGCGCTCGTTCTGCCGCGGGATGATGACCTCGCGGTAGATGATGAGGATGCTCGCGGCGACCGGGATCGCGATGAGCGCACCCAGCAGGTTCAGGAGCGCGCCACCGGCGAGTGCCGAGATCACCACGACCGATCCCGGCACCGACACGGCGCGGTTCATGATGCGCGGCGAGATCACGTACGCCTCGATCTGCATGTAGACGAGGTAGTACACCAGCGCGATGATCGCGATGGTCGGCGAACCGAGCCCCGGAATGAGGCAGGTCAGAACGATGATCGTGGAGCCCGTGAGCGTTCCGACGAGCGGGATGAGCGAGAAGAAGAACGCGATCACGGCCAGGACCGCGGGGAAGGGCGCCTGGATGATCGTGAGGAAGATCGCGCTCAGGATGCCGTTTATCACCCCCAGGCTCACCTGGCCCATGACGTAGTAGCCCACCGAATCGGTGATCTTCTCGGAGAGTTCGATGAAGCGGGCGCGCTTGGATGCCGGGACGAGCTGGTACACCGCGGACTTCAGCGACGGAGTCGACGCCGTGAAGTAGATCGTGAGGATGAGCACGATGAATGCGCCGCCGAGCCCCGCGGCCAGCGCCCCACCGACCGTCAGCAGGCTGTTGCCGACCATCGTCGAGATCGAGCCCACATCGAGGGTGGAGAACCAGTGCTGGACGCCGGCCCACACCTCGTCGAGCCGGAGCCAGGGGAACGTCGTGGTGGCCCAGTCCTGCACGTTCACGACGAGCTGGTTCCACTGCCCCGGACGCAGGAGCGCTTCGATCTGCCCGACGAGCTGCGTGATCTGGCTGACGATGATCGGAACGACCATGATGATGATCCCGGCGAAGATGCCCAGCACCCCGAGGATCGTCAGGAGCACGGCGGCCCATCGCGGCAACCCACGGCGTTCGAGGAACGACACGACAGGGTCCAGACCCAGCGACAGGAACAGCGCGGTCCCGACATACAGCAGGATCGTCGACAGATTTTGGACGCTGCCGATGACCAGGAGGCCGACTCCGACGCCGAGGGTCGCGAGCAATGCGACTCTGAAGGGATTGTGGATCTTCATCCTGGCGACTCCTGCCTCCGGAGGGCGCGACCGCGCCCGTGTCGAAAGGATACTGAGAGCGAGCGTGGTCACGGCACCGCCGGGCCTCGCCGCGAACTTTCAGCCGGCCTCAGCTAGTCTGAAACGTCGATTCTTCGGTGGCCGCCCGAGTCGCCGGTGGGGATGGTGTGTAGCGTGAGATTCGTCTGGGCCGTGGTGGCGTTCGTCATCGCCGCTGCCATGATCGGCGCGGGCATCGCTCAGCGCACCGTCTTCCAGGGGCCTTCCGAGGCCACGGAGACGATTCAGACCGACGGTTCGACGGCGTACACGCTGATCGACGGCGCGGTCCTCGGCAGCCTGCCGGGGGCGCAATCGCTCCGCGTGGTCGGCGACGGCGAGGTCTTCGTCTCGTACGGTCGCACCGCCGACATGCGGGCCTGGCTCGCCGACGTCCCCTACACGGCCGTGACGCTCGGTGCCGAGAACGCCGTCGCGACGGGTCTCGTGCGCGCGTCGACCACGAGCCCCGCGACAGAGGCGACCGCCGCACGCACACCCGCGGGCTCCGACCTGTGGCTCGATGAGTTCCAGCAGACCGGATCGCTCGCGACGACGCTGCAGTTGCCGGCCGACATGAGTGTGCTCGTCGCGAGCGACGGGACCGCTCCGGCCCCTTCCGACGTCACGCTCACGTGGCCCATCGACAACTCGACTCCGTGGGCGGGGCCGTTGATCGCCGGGGGAGCCGTCGCGCTCCTCGCGGGCATCGTGCTGTATCTGCTCGGCATCCGACACGTCCGGCGATCGCGCCGCCCGCGCCGCAAGGGCTTGCCCCTGCCGGTCACCGAACCGATCTCGATCGCCGATGCCGACGCCGCTGAGAAGGGCGTGATCAGCTCGTCGCCGGATGCTCGGGGCCGCCGGCCGTGGGGACCCCAGCGCCGTGCATTGATCGCCGTCCCGGCGCTGGGTCTGTCGGCGGCTCTGTTCGCCGGCTGCTCCGCGGACGCCTGGCCTCAGCTCGCTGCGAGCGAGAGCCCCAGTCCGACACCTACCGTCATCGTGCCCGAGGGACAGTTCCCGCCCGTGGTCACCGAGTCGCAGGCCGAGAGCATCGTCTCGCGCATCGCCACGACCGTGGGCCAGGCCGACGCCGCCCTCGACGTCGCCGCGGCCGAGACGCGCCTGACCGGACCGGCCCTGGCCGAGCGCAAGACCAACTACACCCTGCGCGCCGCCCTCCCGGATCGCCCGGCGCTTCCGGCGATTCCCGCGGATCCGGTGCAGATCATCCTGCCGCAGACGACGGGCGGCTGGCCGCGCACCGTGATGACCGTGGTCGAGTCCGGCGACACCGCCGCCCCCACGACGTCGATCATGATGATGACTCAGGACGATCCGTGGTCGGAGTACCGCGTGTCGTACATCGGCAACCTCGAGGCATCCACGAACCTGCCGGAACTGGCCGCTCCCTACGTGGGGGCGACGCAGGTGCCGCCGGACTCCTCATTCCTCGTCATGGCCCCGGACAAGGTGGCCGCGGCGTACGCCGATCTGATCAACAACGGTCAGAACAGCGCGTCGTGGGCTTTGTTCGACACCGCGAACGACCTGCTCCTGCCGGCGATCGAGGACAACAAGCGCAAGCGCACGGATGAGCTGAACCAGACGGGCCAGGGCACCGCCGAGATCAGCTTCGCGGCTTCCGCGGGCCCCGCGTCGCCCATCGCCCTCGCGACTCTCGACACCGGTGCGATCGTCGCGGTGAATGTGTACGAGAGCGACACCGCCAAGCCGACGAACGCGGATGCCGTCATCAAGCTCGACAACAACCCCGCGGTGAAGGCACTGACCGGCGTCGACCAGTCGGCGACGGGCTTCACCACGACCTACTCCGACCAGATCTTCTTCTACGTGCCCAGCCAGGGATCGGACGACAAGATCCGGCTCCTGGGCTACCGTTCCAGCCTCCTCGAAGCGAAGGTGTCCCCGTGAGCACTCCCACCCCCGGATCCGTCCTGCGCGGCGCCGTTGACCTGTCGTCGCTGCGCAACCGTCCGCAGCCGCCCGCCGAGTCCGCCGCAGGTGCTTCCGCGGCTGCTCCTGCGTCGCTGGTGTTCGACGTCACCGACGCGTCGTTCCCTCAGGTCCTCGAGCTCTCACGCAGCGTGCCGGTCGTCGTCGACCTGTGGGCCGAGTGGTGCGGCCCGTGCAAGCAACTGAGCCCCGTTCTGGAGAAGGTCGTCACCGAGCTGGCGGGCAAGGTCGTGCTGGCGAAGGTCGACGTCGACGCCAACCCGCAGCTCGCTCAGGGCTTCCGCGCGCAGTCCATCCCCATGGTCGTGGCCCTCGTGGCCGGTCAGCCCGTGCCGCTGTTCACCGGCGCGGTCCCCGAACAGCAGGTGCGCGAGGTGTTCGCCCAGCTGCTGCAGCTCGCCGCGCAGCACGGCGTCACCGGTACGGTGCCCGTCGAGGGTGCGGAGGACGCCGCGGAGGAACCCGCCGAGACCCCTCTGCCGCCCCTGCATGCCGAAGCGTTCGCCGCCATCGAAGAGGGCGACTACCCCCGCGCCATCGCGGCCTACGAGCGCGCCCTCGAAGAGAACCCCCGCGACGCCGACGCGCGCGCCGGGCTCGGTCAGGTGCGGCTGCTCGACCGCGTGCAGGGTGCCGATCTGCAGGCCGCACGGGCCGCCGCAGCCGCGGCACCGACCGACTTCGAGGCCCAGTTCCTCGTGGCCGACCTCGACGTCGCCGGCGGACACGTCGACGACGCCTTCGCGCGGCTGCTCGACCTGTTCGCCTCGCTGCCGTCCGAGAGTCGTGCCCCGGTGCGTGAGCGCCTGCTGGAGCTCTTCGGTCTCGTCGGCGATGAGGACGCCCGCGTCATCCGGGCTCGTTCGCGCTTGGCATCCCTCTTGTTCTGACCGAACGACGAAGGCCCTGTCTCCGGACAGGGCCTTCGTCGTCTCGCGGTGCGCGGTGTCAGCCGGCGCGGTGGTGCAGCCAGAGGACGCCGAGCGGCGGAACCGTGAGGACGGCGCTCCCGCGGGCGTCGGTCGTGACCGAGCCGAAGTTGCCCTGACCCGAGCCGCCGAACGCCTCGGCATCGCTGTTGAGCACTTCCGTCCACGTGCCGGCCTCGGGCAGATCGAGGGGGAAGTCGCCGAGCGGGACGCCGGAGAAGTTGCACACCACGGCGACCGTGTTGCCGTGGTGGTCGCGGCGGGCGAAGGCGAGGACGTTGGGGTTCCACGCCGGGGCGCCCAGGCGCGAGAACGCGGCTCCGTCGTGGTCGCGCGACCACAGGGGGGCGTGCGCGCGGTAGACCCGGTTCAGCTCGGCGACGAACGAGTGCAGCTGCGCGTGCGAGGGTTGGTCGAGCATCCACCAGTCCAGACCGCGCGACTCCGACCACTCCGACATCTGGCCGAACTCCTGGCCCATGAACAGCAGCTGCTTGCCGGGGTGACCCCACATGTAGGCCAGGAACGCCCGCATGTTCGCGAGCTTCTGCCAGTGGTCGCCCGGCATCCGCCCGAAGAGGCTTCCCTTGCCGTGCACGACCTCGTCGTGGCTGATGGGGAGGATGAAGTTCTCGCTGAACGCATACACGAACGAGAACGACAGCTCGCCCTCGTGGTGCGAGCGATACATGGGGTCGCGCGCGATGTACTGGAGCGAATCGTTCATCCAGCCCATGTTCCACTTGAAGCCGAATCCGAGGCCGGCGTGGCCCGTGGGCGCGGTGACCCCCGGGAAGCTGGTCGACTCCTCGGCGATCATGGCGATGCCCGGGTATCGCTTGTACGCGGTGGCGTTGACTTCCTGCAGGAACCGGATGGCCTCGAGGTTCTCGCGCCCACCGAACTGGTTCGGGGCCCACTCGCCGTCGTTGCGGGAGTAGTCGAGGTAGAGCATGGATGCCACGGCATCCACGCGCAGTCCGTCGACGTGGAACTCCTCGAACCAGTACAGCGCGTTGGCGACGAGGAAGTTGCGCACCTCGTTGCGGCCGTAGTCGAAGATGAGCGTGCCCCAGTCCTTGTGCTCGCCGCGGCGGGGGTCGGGGTGCTCGTAGAGCGGCTCGCCGTCGAATCGCGCGAGAGCGAACCCGTCCTTGGGGAAGTGACCGGGGACCCAGTCCATGATCACGCCGATGCCCGCTTGGTGCAGACGGTCGATCAGGTACCGGAGATCGTCGGGGTCGCCGAAACGGCTGGTGGGGGCGTAGTAGCCCGAGACCTGATAGCCCCACGACCCGCCGAACGGGTGCTCGGACAGCGGGAGGAACTCGACGTGCGTGAATCCCTGGGCGGTGACGTAGTCGATGATCTCGTCGGCCCCGTCACGGTACGACAGGCCCGGGCGCCACGACGCGAAGTGCAGTTCGTAGATCGACATGGGCCGGTCGATCGGCGCGGTGGTCGATCGCTCCTCGATCCACTCGTCGTCCGCCCAGCGGTAGTCGGACGCGGTCACCACGGAGGCGGTGGCCGGGGGGACTTCGGCGAGGCGGGCCATCGGATCGGCCTTCTGGATCCAGGCTCCTGCGCGGGTGAGGATCTCGAACTTGTAGCGCGCTCCGACACCGACCTCGGGGAGGAAGAGCTCCCAGACGCCGCTTCCGCCCATCGAGCGCATCGCACTGCCCGAGCCGTCCCACCCGTTGAAGTCGCCGATGACGCGCACGGCGCGGGCGTCGGGCGCCCACACGGTGAACGCCGTGCCCGCAGACGTGTCGAGCTCGCGCACGTGCGCGCCGAGCACGCGCCACAGCTCTTCGTGGCGCCCCTCCGAGATCAGGTGCAGGTCGAGCTCGCCGACCGACGGCGCGTGCCGATAGCCGTCGTCGGCGAGATGGTCGCCGCCGCCGTCGTAGGTCGCGTGCACCCGGTAGCGGCCGGGGGCGGTGGGGACGAGTCCCTCCCAGACGCCGGAGCGCACGTGCGTGAGAGCGAGGGTCGAGTCGTCGTCGAACCGGGCCACCACCTCACGCGCGAGGGGCCGACGCGTGCGGATGACCCACCCGTCCGCGGTCTCGTGCACGCCGAGGACGCTGTGCGGGTTGTGGTGGGCGCCGTGAGCGACGGCATCCAGGAGTTCCGGGGGAAGAGCGGTCATCGTGTCTCCTTCACGTGCAGGATGTGCACGGGTTCGGCGAATGCGTCCAGGCGCACGAAGTTGTGGTCGGTCCACGTCCAGACCTGGCCGGTCACGAGGTCTTCGACCTCGAACGGCGCGCCCGGTTCGACGCCCCAGAGCGTGGTGTCGAGGTGGACCGTCGTCTCGCGTGCGGAGTGCGGGTCGACGTTGGCCACGACGATGATCGTGTCCGACGCGCCGGTCGGCGACAGAGCGGCATCGAGGTGCTTGGCGTAGACGAGGATGGCGTCGTCGTCGCTCCACTGCACGTGGAGATTGCGCAGCTGGAGCAGCGCGGGGTGGTCGCGGCGGATGCCGTTGAGCCGGCGCAGATAGGGCGCCAGGGAGTCGCCGGACGCTTCGGCACCGGACCAGTCGCGGAATTTGTACTCGTACTTCTCGTTGTCGATGTTCTCTTCGGACCCCGGACGCGCGACGTTCTCGTACAGCTCGTACCCGGCGTAGACGCCGTACGTCGGAGCCGCGGTGGCGGCGAGGGCGGCGCGGATCTTGTACGCCGGACGTCCGCCGAACTGCAGGTACTCGGTGAGGATGTCGGGCGTATTGACGAACAGGTTCGGACGCAGGAAGTCGGCCGTGTCGTGGGCGAGGCCGGCGAAGAACTCCTCGAGCTCCTCCTTCGTGTTCCGCCAGGTGAAGTACGTGTAGCTCTGCTGGAAACCGGCCATCGCGAGTCCCTGCAGCGGCGCCGGACGTGTGAAGGCCTCGGCGAGGAACACGACGTCGGGGTCTTCGGCGCTGACCGTGGCGATCAGCCACTCCCAGAACTGCAGGGGCTTCGTGTGAGGGTTGTCGACGCGGAAGATGCGCACGCCCTGGGCGATCCAGTGGCGGACGATGCGCAGGACCTCGGCGCGGATGCCGTCGGGATCGTTGTCGAAGTTCACCGGGTAGATGTCCTGGTACTTCTTCGGCGGGTTCTCGGCGTAGGCGATCGAGCCGTCGGGGAGGGTCGTGAACCACTCCGGGTGCTCGGTCACCCAGGGGTGGTCGGGCGAGGCCTGCAGGGCCAGGTCGAGCGCGACCTCGATGCCGTTCTCACGCGCCGCGACGACGAAGGCGCGGAAGTCCTCGAGAGTGCCGAGGTCGGGGTGCACGGTGTCGTGACCACCCGCCGGTCCGCCGATGGCCCACGGGGACCCCGGGTCGCCGGGGGCCGTCACGAGGGTGTTGTTCGGACCCTTGCGGTTGCGTTCGCCGATCGGGTGGATCGGCGGGAGGTACAGGACGTCGAAGCCCATGCCGGCCACGCCGGGGAGTCGGTCGACGGCGGTGCGGAACGTCCCGCTGATCACGGATCCGTCCTCGGCTCGCGTGGCGCCCTCGGAGCGGGGGAAGAACTCGTACCAGGCGCCCACACCGGCGCGCTCGCGCTCGACGAGGAGCTCAGCGTCCTTCCCGACGGACACGAGGCTCATCATGGGCCGGGCGGCGAACAGAGCCGCGATCTCAGGGTCCCGTACGACCTGGAGCGCGATGTCGTCGTGGGTGTCGGGGTCGCGCAGCGTCCGAGCGGCGGCGTACAGCAGGTCTTTGTCGCTGCCGGGACGCTTCTTCTCTCCGCGGGCGCGGTCGAAGAGCTGCGCGCCCATCTCGCGCATGAGCGCCGCGTCGACGCCGGCGGCGATCTTGACGTCGGCGGCGTGCTCCCACGTGGCGAAGTCATCGGCGAACGCCTCGAAGCGGAACCGCCACACGCCCTGCTCGAGCGGAGCGACCAGGGTGCTCCACCGGTCGAAGCCGTCGTTGAGCGGCGACAGGCGGTGCAGGGACTCGTCGCCCGAGGGCGAGAACAGACGTACGTGGACGCCGATGCGGTCGTGCCCTTCGCGGAAGGCCGTGACGGTGAACGGGACGGCCTCGCCGACGAAAGCCGACGGTCGGAACCGTCCGCCCGGCACCTGCGGATGGGGGAGCGCCAAGGGGATGCGCGGAGTCACGACCCCCTTCGTCGAGAGCGTCGGTTTGACCGGACGCACCGGGATCGAGGCGCCACTGCGCCAGGGGGAAACGGGCGAGGGGATCGTCGTCGTGGTGGCCACGAGTCCGAACCTACCGTGGGGGGACGACGTTCCCGCAGGGCTTGCCCCGGGTCTTGACAGGTCGGCGAGTCGGAGGCACCGTGCTCAGTCGCGGGCGTCGACGCGGAACAGACGCATGGACGTCTCCGCCAACGGGACGATATCTCCGGGGAGGAAGCGGGGCGCGTCGTGCTGGGGGGATTCGTCGGCGCTCGACCACAGCGAGACGTACTCGACGTCGTCGCCCAGGACCGGAAGCGTCACCTCGACGGGGCGCTCGTTGCCGTGCACGACGAGCAGGATGCGATTGAGATCCTCGTCCTCCGGCGTCGAGGTGGCGAGGTACTGCAGCGTCCGGTGGGAGGGATTCGTCCAGCGCTCGCTCGACATCGTCTCGCCGTGCTCGTCGAACCAGTCCATCACCGACGCGGACGGGATGCGTTCGCCGAGGCGGGCGAAATGGCGGGGACGCAACGCCGGATTCTCGCGCCGCAGGGCGAGGAGCCGCTGCGTGTGGGCGAAGAGGTCCTGCTGCCACGGGGCGAGGTCCCACGAGAGCCAGGTGAGGGACGAGTCGTGACAGTAGGCATTGTTGTTGCCGCGCTGGGTGCGCCCCATCTCGTCGCCCGCCGTGATCATCGGCACGCCCGCCGAGAGCAGCAGCGTGCCCAGGAGGTTGCGCATCGCCTTGCGGCGCGTGGCGAGGATGCGCGGGTCGTCCGTCTTTCCTTCGGCGCCGTGGTTGTAGGAACGGTTCGTGTCCGCGCCGTCGCGGTTCTGCTCGCCGTTGCCGAGATTGTGCTTGACGTCGTACGACACCAGATCGCGCAGCGTGAAGCCGTCGTGGGCAGTGACGAAGTTGACGCTCGCGAGCGGCCCGCGTTCCTCGGAGAACGTGTTGGACGACCCCGCCAGGCGCGTCGCGAAGCCGCCGATACCCACCGGTGCCGTGTCGGCGCGACGGGCGTAGTCGATGTCGCTGAGCCAGAAGTTGCGCACCCGGTCGCGGTACCGGTCGTTCCACTCGTGCCAGCCGTCGCCGAAGTTGCCGGTCTGCCAGCCGCCCATTCCGACGTCCCACGGCTCGGCGATGAGCTTGGTCCCCGCCAGGCGCTCGTCGTCGCGGATGGCCTGCAGCAGGGGGTGATCGGGAGTGAAGGAGTGGTGCTCATCGCGACCGAGCGTCACGGCCAGGTCGAACCGGAACCCGTCGATCTGGACGTCGTTCGCCCAATACCGCAACGAGTCGAGCACGAGACGCGCCGCGGCATCCGTCGCCGTGTTCACGGCGTTGCCGCATCCGGTCTCGTCGATGTACGCGCCCTCGTCGGTCTGCCGGTAGTACGAACGGTTGTCCAGGCCGCGCAGACCCGTGCGCGGACCGCCGATGCCCTCTTCGGCGGTGTGGTTGTAGACCACGTCGAGGATCACCTCGAGGCCGGCTTCGTGCAGGAGCTTGACCATTCCCTTGAACTCCCGGAGCACCGCCTCCGGCCCCTCGGCGCGGCTCGCGGCGGTGGCGTAGCCGGCGTGCGGTGTGAAGAAGTTCAGCGAGTTGTAGCCCCAGTAGTTGGTCAGCCCGAGCTGCAGCAGGCGCGGTTCGGTGGCGAACGCGTGGACGGGCAGGAGCTCGACGCTGGTGATGCCCAGCGAGCGGAAGTGCTCGATCATCGCCGGGTGGGCGAGACCGGCATACGTGCCGTGGAGGGCCGGAGGCACGTGCGGATGCCGCTTGCTGAGGCCCTTCACGTGGCCCTCGTAGATGACGGTGCGGTCCATCGGCACCCGGGGCTTGGTCACTCCGCCCCAATCGAACCCGCCGTCGACGACCACCGACCGCCAGTCGCCGAAGCCGCCCGAGACCAGGCCCCGCGAATACGGCTCGATGAGCAGCGACTGCGGGTTGAAGGTGTTGCCGGGACCCAGCGGACCGCCCGCCCGCACCGCGTAGCGCGCCCCCGGGCGCAGGAGCGGAGTGGATGCCTCGAACACGCTGTCGCCGACGCGGGTCATCGGGAGCGTCTCGACGGCCCAATCGAGGTCGACGTCGTCGAAGACGACCAGGTGCATCGTGTCGGCGTTCGCCGACCACACCCGCAGAGTTCCGCCGTCGGGGCCGAGCCGCACGCCGAGGTCGTCGAGAGACGAGGCGAGGAGGGCAGGCCGCGGCGAGAGGGCCGCTTCGGGTGGGACCATGCGTCCTAGGGTAGTGAAGGACACGCACGGGACACCGGGGAGGGCGAATGCCGGTCTATCTCGACCACGCGGCCACCACCCCGCTTCGACCCGAAGCCCGGGATGCGTGGCTTTCCGCCCACGAGGTGCTGGGCAACCCGTCCTCGATCCACGGCGCCGGACAGGCCGCGCGTCGTCTGCTCGAGGACGCCCGCGAGCAGCTCGCCGACGTGCTCGGATGTCAGCCGATCGAGGTCGTGCTGACCTCGAGTGGGACCGAGGCGGCGAATCTCGCGCTCAAGGGTCTCTGGTGGTCGCGCGCGGCCGCGACCGACGCCGTGGTGCTGCCCGACGGGGAGCATCACGCGACGCTCGACACCGTGGGGTGGCTGGTCGCCGAGGGCGGGGCGCGCGTGCGGCCTGTCGGCCTCGACGCGTTCGGGCGCATCCCTGTCGACGCCTTCGCCGCGGCGCTGCCCGGGGCAGCCCTCGCGACGGCGCTCGTGGCCAACAACGAGGTCGGGACCATCCAGGATGCCGCGGGCCTGGCGCGCGCGGCGGGGGCGGCCGGCCTGCCCCTTCACCTCGACGCCGTGTCGGCCCTCGGACACGTCGACGTCGACTTCGCGCGCTGGCGCGGGGAGGGGAGCGGCGCGCACGGCCTGGTGGCGATGTCGGTGTCGGCCCACAAGGTCGGCGGTCCGATCGGTGTCGGCGCGGCGGTCGTGTCTCGCCATGCGCGCATGACGCCGTTGGTCCACGGCGGGGGGCAGCAGCGCGGGCTCCGCGCCGGGACGCAGGATGCCGCGGGGGCCGCGGCGTTCGCGGCGGCGGCCGTGGCGTCCGAGGCGGAGCGTGCGCGCGAGTCGGCCCGGCTCGGGGCGCTGCGTGAACGGATGGTCCGCGGCATCCTGGGGGCGGTTCCGGCCGCGCGCTTGCTCGGAGACCCGGCCGACCGCCTGCCGGGCAACGCCCATCTGCTGTTCCCGGGGGCGGCGGGCGAGACGCTGCTGTTCCTGCTCGACATGGCGGGCATCTCCGTCTCGACGGGGTCGGCGTGCCAAGCCGGTGTCGCTGAACCGTCTCACGTGGTGCTCGCTCTGGGCCTCGACGACCGCGCCGCGCGATCGGTGCTGCGCCTGACGCTCGGACGCACGTCGACCGACGCCGATGTCGACGCGCTGCTGGCGGCGCTTCCGTCCGCGTACGAGCGGGCCGTGGCATCCGGCGCCCGTTCAGCGGGTGGTTCGTAGACTGGGACGATGCGAGTTCTTGCGGCGATGAGCGGTGGCGTGGACTCCGCGGTGGCTGCGGCCCGCGCGGTGGAGGCGGGGCACGACGTCGTCGGTGTGCACCTCGCGCTCTCGCGCGCCGGAGGGACGCTGCGTGCCGGCAGCCGTGGCTGCTGCACGATCGAGGACGCCATGGACGCTCGGCGCGCGTCGGACAAGCTCGGCATCCCGTTCTACGTGTGGGACTTCTCGGAGCGGTTCCGCGACGACGTCATCGACGACTTCGTGTCGGAGTACCGCGCCGGCCGCACCCCGAACCCGTGCATGCGCTGCAACGAGAAGATCAAGTTCGCCGCGCTCCTGGAGCGTGCGCTCGAGCTCGGTTTCGACGCGGTGTGCACCGGGCACTACGCCACCCTCGTCGACACTCCCCGGGGGCGCGAGCTCCACCGGGCCTCGGATGCCGCGAAGGACCAGTCCTACGTTCTCGGTGTCCTCACCGCCGAACAGCTCGCGCACACGTACTTCCCGCTCGGATCGACGCCCTCGAAGGCCGTCGTGCGGGCGGAGGCCGAGGAGCGCGGGCTGTCGGTCGCGCAGAAGCCCGACAGCCATGACATCTGCTTCATCCCGGACGGCGACACGCGCGGCTGGCTCGCCGACAAGGTGGGCGCCGAGCGCGGCGAGATCCTCGACCGCGCCGGCGCCGTCGTCGGCACGCACGAGGGGGCGCACGCCTTCACCGTCGGACAGCGGCGCGGACTGCAGCTCGGTGTTCCCGCGGCCGACGGCAAGCCCCGGTTCGTCCTCGAGGTGCGTCCGGTGAACAACACCGTGGTGGTGGGCCCGAAAGAGGCACTGGCGTGTGCCGAGATCGCGGGGGAGCGCTTCACCTGGGCGGGCCGTGCGCCCGCGTCCGCCACGTTCGACTGCCACGTCCAGATCCGTGCCCACGCGGATCCGGTGCCCGCGTCGGCGGTGCTCGAAGACGGCGTCGTGACGGTGCGGCCCGTGGAGCCGTTCGACGGCGTCGCGCCCGGACAGACCGCCGTGCTGTATGACGGGACGCGCGTGATCGGGCAGTTCACGATCGGCCGCACGGTGTCGGCGGTTCCCGTCGAGGCGTGAGTCGACGACACCGTCGCGCCTTCGGGCAACGGAGGAGTTTCGGCGACGGGAGGACGGTCCAGCGCGACATCCGTCCTCCGCTCCCGGAATCTCCTCCCGAACGTGTCCGCGCGGCAACCCCCGCAGGTGATGTCGGGGGCCGTCCCTAAGCTGGACGCGTGACCGAGCACGCTCAGCTTCCCGATCTGACCCTCGACGACGCGCGCGCCGAGGCCGACGACCTGACGCAGCGCATTCTGGGGGCGCGCGACGCCTACTACGGTCGGGATGCCG
The DNA here is from genome assembly GCF_058214835.1 of Microbacterium sp. SCPM-O-B-15248 (M128). NCBI lineage: Bacteria > Bacillati > Actinomycetota > Actinomycetes > Micrococcales > Microbacteriaceae > Microbacterium > Microbacterium sp. SCPM-O-B-15248 (M128). The sequence continues at coordinate 415,034 of NZ_JBYQLI010000002.1, read as the reverse complement.
AGCTCGTCGACGACGCGACCTACGACGGGTGGATGCACCGGCTCGAGGCGATTGAGCGGCTCCACCCCGAGCTGCAGGGGCAGGACAGCCCCACGCAGTCGGTGGGTGCGGCCGAGGCGACCGATCTCGTGACGATCGAGCACGCCGAGCGGATGCTGAGCCTCGACAACGTCTTCTCCGCCGACGAGCTGCGCGACTGGGCCGTCAAGACCCAGGCCTCCGCCGGTCGACCCGTGCAGTGGCTCAGCGAGCTCAAGATCGACGGTCTCGCGATCAGCCTGCGGTACGAGAACGGGGTGCTGACCTCTGCGGCCACTCGCGGCGACGGGCGCGTCGGCGAGATCGTCACCGACAACGCATTGCGGGTCGCCGGCATCCCGCGTGAGCTCTCGGGCGAGGGACATCCCGCTCTCGTGGAGGTGCGCGGTGAGGTCTTCATCCCCGTCGCCGCGTTCGAGAACCTCAATCGACTCCAGGGGGAGTACCGGGGGCGCGCGGTCGCCGAGGCGCGGGAGCGCGCCGCGGCGCGTCGCGGGGGCGTGAAGGCCTTCGACGAGGACAAGGCGGAGGTGGCCGCGGCCCGCCGTTTCCCGGCGTTCGCCAATCCGCGCAACGCCGCCAGCGGCGGCTTGCGGCAGCAGATCGAGAAGAAGACGGGGCTCGAGCTCGAGGCCGGTCTCGCCCGCATCGAGTCCCTCGCGCTCTACGTGCACGGCATCGGCGCGTGGCCCGATCCGCCGGTCGCCGCGCAGAGCGAGGTCTACGACCTCCTGAAGTCGTGGGGCCTGCCCACCTCGCCGTACAGCCGCGTAGAGCCCTCCGTCGACGGGGTGCTGGCGTTCGTGGCGCACTACGGCGACCACCGCCATGACGTCGAGCACGAGATCGACGGCGTCGTGGTGAAGGTCGACGAACTGGCGTTGCACGACGAGCTCGGCGCCACCAGTCGCGCGCCGCGCTGGGCGATCGCCTACAAGTACCCGCCCGAGCAGGTGAACACGAAGCTCCTCGACATCGTCGTCTCGGTGGGGCGCACGGGGCGCGCGACGCCGTTCGCCGTGATGGAGCCCGCGCGGGTGGCCGGGAGCGTCGTGCGGCAGGCCACACTGCACAACCAGGACGTCGTCAAGGTCAAGGGCGTGCTCATCGGCGACACCGTGGTGCTGCGCAAGGCCGGTGACGTCATCCCCGAGGTCCTCGGCCCCGTCGTCGAGTTGCGCGATGGCACCGAGCGCGCGTTCGTGATGCCGACGAACTGCCCCGAGTGCGGCACACCACTGCGTCCCGCGAAAGAGGGCGACATCGACCTCCGGTGCCCCAACGCTCGCTCGTGCCCGGCGCAAGTGCGCGGACGTGTCGAGCACATCGGCTCCCGCGGGGCCCTCGACATCGAGGCACTCGGTGAGGTGACCGCGGCCGCGCTGACACAGCCCGACGTCCCCGCCGAACCTCCGCTCGACACCGAGGCGGGACTGTTCGACCTCACCGTCGAACAACTCGTCCCCATCGAGGTCGTCGTCCGCGATGCCGAGACCGGCGAGCGCAAGATCGACGAGAAGACCGGCGACGAGGTCCGTCGCGCGCCGTTCCAGAAGCTCGGGCCCGCGACGTATCCCCCCGGAACCGAAGACCTCGACCCCGGTGAGCGCCGCCGCCGCGGCATCCGGAAAGACCACCGCGAGGTGCTCCCGTCCGAGCAGGCCGTGAAGCTCGTGGCCGAGCTCGAGAAGGCCAAGACCAAAGATCTCTGGCGTCTCCTCGTATCGCTGAACATCCGCCACGTCGGCCCCGTCGCCGCACGCGCCCTCGCGCAGTGGTTCGGGTCATTGGATGCCATCCGCGCGGCGTCTCGTGACGAGCTCGCCGCGGTCGAGGGCGTCGGCGGGATCATCGCCGATGCCGTGATCGACTGGTTCGAGGTGGACTGGCATCGCGAGATCGTGGAGCGCTGGGCGGCGGCCGGAGTGCGCTTCGCCATCCCCGGGCACCCTGGTCCCGGCGCCGCCGCGGCGGCCGGAGGAGTCCTCGCCGGTCTCACCGTCGTGCCCACCGGCTCACTCGACGGCTACACCCGCGAGGGGGCGCAAGAGGCGATCATCCAGGCGGGCGGCAAAGCAGCCTCGAGCGTGTCCAAGAAGACCGACTTCGTAGCGGCGGGGCCGGGCGCCGGGTCGAAGCTCGCCAAGGCCGAAGAACTCGGGCTCCGGATCCTGGATGCCGCGGCCTTCCACGTGCTCGTCACTCAGGGGCCGGACGCCCTGCCCGCACGGGTCGACGAACCGGCCGATCCGGCGGACGAACCGGCCGATCCGGTGGACGAACAGGCCGATCCGGTGGACGAACAGGCCGATCCGGTGCCGGAGGGCTGATCCCGCCGAGCCCCGATGCAGAGGGGCCGGCGGATGATCCACCGGCCCGTTGGGGAACGGCGGTCAGTGCGACAGCAGGCGCTCCTTGACCTGGCGCCGCAGCACCTTGCCGATCAGCGACTTCGGCAGCTCGTCGACGACCACGACGCGCCGGGGCACTTTGTACGGCGTCAGGATGCCCCGCGCGAAGGTCCGCACCTCTTCGGGGTCGAGGTCGGAGCCGGGTGCGGCAACGACCGCCGCGACCACGTCCTCGCCGGAGTGATCGCTGGGAATGCCCACGACGGCCACATCGGCGACGGCGGGGTGCTGGCGCAGAACGTTCTCGACCTCGGTGGGCGCGACGTTGAAGCCGCCCGTGATGATGAGCTCCTTGATGCGGTCGACGACGCGGACGAAGCCGCCGTCGTCGATCGTGACGATGTCGCCGGTGCGGAACCATCCATCCACGAACACCGCGTCGGTCTCTTCCGGCTTGCCGTAATAGCCCGAGAACACCTGCGGACCGCGCACGAGCAGCTCGCCGCGTCCGCCCGGCTCGACATCCGTTCGGGGATCATCCGGATCGACGACACGGCACTCCGTGCCGGGAAGCGGCAGCCCCACGGTGCCGGGGACACGGTTCTCGGCGACCGGGTTGGCCATGAGCACGGGGGAGCACTCGCTGAGCCCGTAGCCCTCCACGAGGTATCCGCCCGTGGCCTTCTCGAACGGCACCACGAGATCGTGGGGGAGTGCCATCGCGCCGGAGATCGCGATCTCGGTCCCGGTGAGCGACACCCCCTGGGCCTCCGCGGCGGCGAGCAGACGCTCGGCGATCGGCGGCACAAGGGGCAGGAACGTCGCCGGGTGCTTCTTCGTCACCGCGAGCACCAGATCGGGATCGAACTTCGGGAACAGCACCAGGCGCGCGCCCATCGACATCGCGAAGGTCAGGCAGAGGGTCAGGCCGTAGGCGTGGAACATCGGGAGCACGGCGTAGACGACGCACCCCTGGCCCCGCACGATCGACGGCACCCACGCGCGCGACTGTGCGGCGTTGGAGAGAAGGTTCGCGTGCGACAGCATCGCGCCCTTCGGCATGCCGGTCGTGCCGCTCGTGTACTGGATGATCGCGAGATCGGTTTCGGTCGGCCGTGGGTGAGCCTCGGGCAGCGGATCGTGTCGCACCACCTCGGCCCAGGGGATGGCATCCGAGGTCTTCTCGGTGAGGGCGGCGCGTGCCTCGCGCGCCTTGGCGATGGGCAGACGAAGCGCGACCTGCATGCGCAACGGCATGGCCTGCGTCACGTCGACCGAGATGAGTGTGTCCATCTGCAGATCGGCGGGGAACTCCTGCACCGTGGCCACGACCTTGCTCCACACGATCGCGTGCTTCGCACCGTGGTCCTCGAACTGCTTCCGCAGCTCGCGCGGGGTGTAGAGCGGGTTGTGCTCGACGACGACGGCGCCGAGCCGCAGGACGGCGTAGAACGCGACGATGTGCTGCGGGCAGTTGGGCAGCACGATCGCGACCGGATCGCCGGCGCGGACACCGTGCGCGGCGAGAGCCGCCGCGGCGCGGGCGACTTCGGCCGACAACTCGGCGTACGTGGTCTCGCGGCCGAAGAACTCCAACGCGGGGGCGTCGGGGTAGTCGCGGGTGGACGCGTCGAGGATGTCGACGAGCGACCCCGACTGCGGGTCGAGGTCCTCCGGGACTCCGGGGGCATAGCTGGCGGTCCAGGGGCGAGGCGGTTCGAAGCTCGTCACCGCTCCAGCGTAGGTGGGGGTGGGTCTCGGCGCGCGGTGGTCGCGAACTAGACTTGCCGGGTGTCTGAAATCACCCCTGATCTCGTGCGCCATCTCGGTGTGCTCGCTCGGATCCAGTTGAGCGACGACGAGGTGCAGCGCCTCACCGGGCAGCTGGATGCCATCGTCGACAACATCGCCAAGGTGTCCGAGGTGGCAACGCCCGACGTCGTCGCGACGAGCCACCCGATTCCACTGAACAACGTCTTCCGCCCCGATGTCGTGGGCGTCACGCTCACCCGCGACGAGGTGCTGCAGAATGCTCCCGACCAGGCCGACGGCCGGTTCCGGGTGACCGCGATCCTGGGGGAGGAGCAGTGACCGATCTCACGCGCCTGAGCGCCGCCGACCTCGCCGCCGCACTGACCGCGAGAGAGGTGTCGAGCGTCGAGGCGACGCAGGCCCACCTCGACCGCATCGCCGCCGTCGACGGCGACGTCCACGCCTTCCTCCACGTCAGCGACCACGCCCTCGATGTCGCGGCCGACATCGACCGCCGCCGCGCGGCCGGGGAGCAGCTCGGCGAGCTCGCGGGCGTGCCCTTGGCCGTCAAGGACGTCCTGGTCACGACCGACATGCCCTCGACCAGCGGATCGAAGATCCTCGAGGGCTACATGTCGCCCTACGACGCCACGGTCGTCGCGCGCTCCCGTGCGGCGGGGCTCGTGCCGCTCGGCAAGACGAACATGGACGAGTTCGCCATGGGGTCGTCGACGGAGTTCTCGGCGTACGGTCCCACGCGCAACCCGTGGGACCTTGATCGGATCCCCGGTGGCTCGGGCGGTGGCTCGGCCGCGGCCGTCGCCGCCTTCGAGGCCCCCCTCGCGCTCGGCTCCGACACGGGCGGTTCGATCCGTCAGCCCGCGCACGTGACCGGCACGGTGGGCGTGAAGCCGACTTACGGCGGAGTCAGCCGTTACGGCGCGATCGCCCTGGCATCCAGCCTCGATCAGGTCGGACCCGTGACGCGCACCGTGCTCGACTCCGGCCTCCTGCACGACGTCATCGGCGGCCACGACCCGCACGACTCGACGTCGCTGTCCGACGCGTGGCCGTCCTTCGCCGCCGCCGCCCGCGAGGGTGCGACCGGCGAGGTGCTGAAGGGCCTCAAGGTCGGCGTCATCCGCGAACTCGACGACCGCGGTTTCCAGAAGGGCGTCTCCGACTCCTTCCGCGCGTCGCTCGCCGCGATGGAGGCGCAGGGCGCCGAGATCGTCGAGATCAACGCGCCGCACTTCGAATACGGCGTCGCCGCGTACTACCTGATCCTCCCCGCCGAGGCGTCCAGCAACCTGGCGAAGTTCGACTCGGTGCGCTTCGGTCTGCGCGTCACGCCGCAGGGCACCCCCACGGTCGAGAACGTCATGGCCGCCACGCGCGATGCGGGCTTCGGCCCCGAGGTCAAGCGCCGCATCATCCTGGGCACGTACGCGCTGTCCGCGGGCTACTACGACGCCTACTACGGCAGCGCCCAGAAGGTGCGCACTCTCATCCAGCAGGACTTCGACGCCGCCTTCGCCGAGGTCGACGTCATCGCCACTCCCTCGGCGCCGACGACCGCGTTCCGCCTGGGCGAGAAGATCGACGACCCGCTCCAGATGTACCTCAACGACGTGACGACGATTCCCGCGAACCTCGCGGGGGTCCCCGGCATCTCGATCCCGAGCGGACTGGCCGCGGAAGACGGTCTGCCCGTCGGCATCCAGTTCCTCGCCCCCGCGCGCGAAGACGCCCGTCTGTACCGCGTCGGCGCCGCGCTCGAGGCACTGCTGGTCGACCAGTGGGGCGGTCCGCTCCTGGATCAGGCCCCCTCTCTCACGAACGGAGCGTCGCGCTGATGGCGAAAGATGCGCTGATGGACTTCGACGAGGCGCTCGAGATGTTCGAGCCCGTCCTCGGTTTCGAGGTGCACGTCGAGCTGAACACCGCGACCAAGATGTTCTCGGACGCGCCGAACCCCGCGAACGAGGCGAACCACGCCGCCGCCCCCAACACCCTCGTCGCGCCGGTCGACATGGGCCTGCCGGGCGCGTTGCCGGTCGTCAACGCCGAGGCGATCCGTTCGTCGATCAGCCTGGGCCTGGCCCTCGGTTGTTCGATCGCGCCGTCCAGCCGCTTTGCACGGAAGAACTACTTCTACCCCGACCTCGGCAAGAACTACCAGATCTCGCAGTACGACGAGCCGATCGCCTTCGAGGGCTCGGTCGAGGTCGAACTCGAAGACGGCACGATCGTCACCGTGCCGATCGAGCGCGCGCACATGGAAGAAGATGCGGGCAAGCTCACGCACATGGGTGGAGCCACCGGCCGCATCCAGGGCGCGGAGTACTCGCTCGTCGACTACAACCGTGCGGGTGTGCCGCTGGTCGAGATCGTGACGAAGCCGATCTTCGGCGCCGAGCACGCAGCTCCCGCGCTGGCGAAGGCGTACGTCGCGACGATCCGCGACATCGTGCGGGCTCTCGGTATCTCCGAGGCGCGTCTGGAACGCGGCAACCTCCGCTGCGATGCGAACGTATCGCTGCGCCCCCGCGGTCAAGAGAAGCTCGGCACCCGCACCGAGACGAAGAACGTCAACTCGATGCGGTCGGTCGAGCGCGCCGTGCGGTACGAGATCCAGCGACAGGCCGCGATTCTCGCGAAGGGCGGCACGATCACGCAGGAGACGCGGCACTGGCACGAAGACACGGGGCGTACGTCGCCGGGTCGCCCCAAGTCGGATGCCGACGACTACCGCTACTTCCCGGAGCCCGATCTGCTCCCCGTGGTTCCCGCGCCCGAGCTCATCGAGGAACTGCGCGCCGCTCTGCCCGAGCCGCCGGCCGCACGGCGTCGCCGCCTGAAGGCCGATTGGGGCTTCGCCGACATCGATTTCCAGGGCGTCGTCAACGCCGGCCTGCTCGACGAGGTCGAAGCCACCGTCGCCGCGGGCGCCACGCCCGCCGCCGCCCGCAAGTGGTGGCTGAGCGAGATCAGCCGCATCGCGAACGCCGAAGAGCGGGAGCCGGCAGACCTCGTCAGCCCGCAGAACGTCGCCGCGCTGCAGCAGCTTGTCGACGCCGGAACGCTCACCGACAAGCTCGCGCGCCAGGTGCTCGAGGGCGTCATCGCCGGCGAGGGCACTCCGCAAGAGGTCGTCGATGCTCGGGGCCTCGCCGTGGTCTCCGACGACGGCGCGCTGATCGCCGCGATCGACGACGCCCTCGCCGCGCAGGCCGACGTGCTCGCGAAGATCCGCGACGGCAAGGTGCAGGCCGCCGGTGCGGTCATCGGCGCCGTCATGAAGGCGATGAAGGGCCAGGCCGACGCCGCGCGCGTGCGCGAGCTCGTACTGGAGCGCGCCGCCGCGCAATAGGACACCCCGGATGCCACGGCATCACCGGTCGCGCATCGGTGGGCCGTGGCATCCCTCGTTCGCTCCGGCGCAGTTCCGACCGCCGTCGCCGCCACCATGTCGGAGGCCCGGGGGAGAATGGATGCCATGGGACGCGGAGACGGTACGGGACGCATCGTCTCGCCGGCCGGTGCCGACGACACGGGCACCGGCATCCTCCACGTCGATATGGACGCGTTCTTCGCCTCGGTGGCGGTGCTCGACGACCCGTCTCTCGCGGGCAAGCCGCTCATCATCGGCGGATCCGAAGGGCGGGGTGTCGTCTCGAGCGCGTCGTACGAGGCGCGCCGCTACGGGGTGAAGTCGGCGATGCCCGTCGCGATCGCGCTGCGGATGTGTCCGACGGCGATCGTGGTCAATCCGCCCTACTCGCGCTACACCGAGATGTCCCGTCAGGTTATGGCGATCTTCGACGAGATCACGCCCCTGGTGGAGCCCCTGTCGATCGACGAGGCGTTCCTCGACGTCCGAGGAGCACGACGGCTGTGGGGCAGCCCCGGCACCATCGCACGCGATCTGCGCGCGCGTGTGAAGGAGCGGACGGGTCTGACGTGCAGTATCGGCGTGGCCGCGACCAAACACGTCGCGAAGATGGCTTCGACGATCTCCAAGCCCGACGGGCTGCTGGTCGTGGCCGAGGCCGACACCGAGGCCTTCTTGCGTCCACGCTCCGTGCGTGCGCTGTGGGGCGTCGGACCGAAGGCGGCCGAGGCCCTGGAGTCTCGCGGCATCCGCCTCATCGCCGATGTCCTCGACACCCCTCGCCCCGCGCTCGAGAAGGTGCTCGGTTCGGCGATGGGCGAACGCATCTGGCACCTCGCGCGCGGCATCGACGCCCGTGAGGTGCACACCGGGCGGGTCGAGAAGAGCGTCGGCCACGAAGAGACTTTCCACACCGACATCTCCGACACCGCCACGCTGCACGTCGAGATGCGGCGCCTCGCCGACCGCGTGGGCGCGCGGCTGCGCAGCCAGCAGTTCGAGGCCTCCACGATCTCGATCAAGGTCCGCTTCAGCGATTTCACGACCCTCAGCCGCTCCCGCACGCTCACGGAACCGACGTCGGTCGGCCAGCGGATCGGCGACGCGGCCATCGAGCTGTTCGACGGGATCGACCGTCGCCAGGCGGTTCGACTCGTCGGGGTGCGCGGCGAGAAGCTGCGGCCCACGGCGATGGCGGCGACGCTGTGGGACGACGACGCCGAATGGCGCCGCGTCGAGGGCGCGCTCGACGGCGCGGCCGCGCGGTTCGGCCGCGGCGCCGTGACGCGCGGTTCGCTCCTGGGCCCCGCCCGCGGTGGGGGAGCGCTGCCGACGAATCCGCGACCTTCGTACGAGCACTGACACGGCGGCGTCTCGGACGCAACGCCCCTGGGCCTCGTCGGTGGTGCCCGGTACGGTGGGGACATGCCCAACATCGCATTGGAACTCGGCAAGCAGGCCACCAGCTTCGGCGTCACGTCCGCCTACGGAGAGCAGCAGGACGTCGACGGCGTGCGCATCGTCCCCGTCGCCCTGACCTGGGCCGGTTTCGGCGGGGGCTCCGACGAGCAGGGCAACGGCGGCGGCGGGGGCGGCGGCTACACGTTGCCCCTGGGTGCCTACATCCGCCGCGGTGACGACTTGCGCTTCGACCCGAACCTGGTGTCGCTGCTCGCCGTCGCGATTCCCTTCGTGTGGGTCGCCGGTCGCGCCCTCAGCCGTGTCATCCGCGCCCTCAAGAAGTAGCGCCGATCCCCTCGACGAGGCCCTGACCGTCGCGGTCGGGGCTGTCTCGGCGCGCGTGGCGGCGGTGGGGGCGGCCAATCCGGTGGTGCTCATCGACGGTCGCAGCGGCGCGGGAAAGAGCTCTCTGGCCCGGCGATTGGTGAGCACGTGGCCCGGCCGGGGTCGTGTGCAGCTGGTGGCGCTCGACGATCTCTACCCGGGGTGGGACGGGCTGGCCGACGGTGCGCGCTATGCGCGCGAGACGATCCTGCTCCCGCACGCGAAGGGGACGATCGGCGTGTGGCAGCGCTGGGACTGGGAGGCCGGCGAACGTGCCGAGGCTCATGCGGTGGATCCGTCGCTCCCGCTCGTCGTCGAGGGATCGGGGCTGTTGACCGCTGCCGCAGCCCCTTTGGCGGACGTCCGCGTGTGGCTGGACGCACCGGATCGCTCGCGGAAGGACCGTGCCTTGCACCGCGACGGTGACACGTATCGTCCGCACTGGGAGCGATGGGCGAAGCAAGAAGACGAGCACCTCGTGCGCGACGAGCCGCAGACGCTCGCGTCGCTGGTCCTCTGCCTGCCGTAGCGAAGAGGGCCCTCAGTGCTCGGTCGGCGGGGCGTCCAGATTCCGGTCGAGCGCCGTGACGAGCCCATCCAAGCGGTAGCCGATCCAGTCGTAGATGCCGAAGCGCGCGTCATCCGGGCGATGGTCGTCGTCGTCCTGGATGCCGAGCCGCGTGGCGAGCACGAGGCGCACCGCCGAGAGGGTGCGCATCCACGCGCGGGCTTCGTTCTCGCCCAGCGCGACCGTGATCGTCGTGTCGGGGTCGCTCGTCGGATCGAGGGCGACGCCGTCCATCCCCAGGGTGTCGAGGACCGTCCGCGCGTCCTCGGCGCGGCGGTCGAGCATGTCGGCGCCGGTGAGGCGGCGGAACTCGCGGCTGGCGGCCTCGTCGTCGGGGTAGGCGTCGGGCAAGAGCCGCGCGACCGCGGGGTCGTCCTCGTGCCCGGTACCGACGACGAGGTCGCGGAACTGCCCGACGATGCCCGCCAGGTGCAGTGCCTCGAGGCCGCTGACCTCGAGGACGACGATGCGGTCGTTCATGCGGGGTCCTTCCGAACCGTGGCCCACAGGCCGAAGTCGTGCATGGCTTGAGCGTGGACTTCCATGACCTCGCGCGGGCCACGGGCGACCACCGCGTGGCCGTCGTGGTGCACGGCGAGCATCAGACGGTGCGCGGTGTCCGCGTCGAAACCGAAGTAGGAGCGGAAGACGTGGACGACGTAGCTCATCAGATTGATCGGGTCGTTCCAGACGACGGTCTGCCACGAGACCGGGGGAGCGACCTCGATCTCGGTGAGTTCGTCGAGCTCGGGAGATGCCAGACCGGCCATCACGCCCACCCCAGCTCGTGCAGTCGGGCGTCGTCGATCCCGTAGAAGTGCGCGATCTCGTGGACCAGGGTCGTGTGGATCTCGTCGCGCAGCTCGTCCTCGTCGGTGCACGCGGCCAGGTGCGGCTCGCGGTAGAGGATGATCCGATCCGGCAGCTCGCCGCTGCCGTAGCGTTCACGTTCGGTCAGCGCCCACCCGTCGTACAGGCCGAGCAGATCGAGCGATCCGTCCTCCGGGCGGTCTTCGACCACGAAGACGACGTTGTCGAGACCGTCGACCATGTCGTCGGGGAGATGGTCGAGTTCGGCCACGACGAGGGCCTCGAACGCGGTCGCATCCAGGTCGAGGGGAGGGAGCGCGTCGACGTCTTCGTGCATGAGGCCTCCCTGCTGAGCGGACGATCGCGACGGGATGCCGAGCCGCGTCGTCCGATCGATTCTACGAGTCCCGCGAGGTCTCGGCGGGAATGACGAAGGCCCGCCGGGGAGGCGGGCCTTCGATGCTGGGGTGGCTAACGGGACTTGAACCCGCGACCCCCGCGACCACAACGCGGTGCTCTACCAACTGAGCTATAGCCACCATGTGTCTGCCGCAGCGGACAACTGAACGATTATGTCATACGTCGCGCGCGAACGACGAAACGACCGACGATGCGGCAGCCTTCGCCTCGTCGCTCGAGGGGCCCGGCTCGGGAACGAAGACGGCCTTGCGGTAGTAGGCAAGCTCGCGGATGGATTCGAGGATGTCGGCGAGGGCGCGGTGGCCGCCGTTCTTGGCCGGGGCGTTGAAGTAGGCGCGCGGATACCAGCGGCGCGAGAGTTCTTTGATGCTCGACACGTCGACGTTGCGGTAGTGCAGCCAACGGTCGACCCGCGGCATGTACTTCGCGAGGAACATCCGGTCGGTGCCGATGGTGTTGCCCGCGAGCGGTGCCTTGCCCTCGAGCGGTGCGAAGCGCTGGATGTACTCGAGCGCCTGGAATTCGGCATCCGCGAGGCTCACACCGTTCGGGATCTCGTCGAGCAGACCCGACGAGCGGTGCATCTCGGTGACGAACTCGCCCATGTTCGCCAGGGCCGAGTCGTCGGGCTTGATGACGATCTGGAAACCCGGGTCGAGCACGTTCAGCTCGAAGTCGGTCACGACGATCGCGATCTCGACGAGCTCGTCGACGGCGAGATCGAGGCCCGTCATCTCGCAGTCGATCCACACGAGCCGGTCGTTCTCAGATGCGCCTACCATCCCTTCAGTCTAGTGAGGGGGTCGGTCGCCATCTCGGTCCCCCAGGCACGATTCGAACGTGCGACCGGCGGATTAGAAGGCCGCTGCTCTATCCACTGAGCTACTGGGGGTCGGGGTCCAGGATATCGGTGACCGCGCACGGCGTGGTCGACCCCCTGGCGGGCCGTCGCCCGCGGGCGTACTCTCCGGCCAGGTCGAACGAAAGGAGAAAACATGTCTGAGACGACGACGCGACGACTCTGGGTCGCCCACGGGCCGAACGGCGTGGTCGGCAAGATCCAGCAGGATGCCGAGGGCTATGCCGTGCACATGGCGGGCAAGGACGAGCGTCTCGGGGTCTATCCCACGATGGCGATCGCCAAGAACGCCCTGCACTCGCACCTGAGGCCGGGGAGCGACCGACCCGAATTCCGGGAGCACTGACCACCGCTCGTCACACCCGGGCCGCGCGACGAGGACGTCGCTGCGGCTCGGGTGCGGCCAAGAGCGGCAGCGCCACGTGCACGAGGGGTCCGATGCCGAGCGCGAAGACGACCGTCCCGATCCCGACGGTGCCGCCGAGCAGCCACCCCGCGACGAGCACCGTGCCCTCGACGCCGAGGCGGCACGCCCAGATCGGCCATCCGAAGCGGGCGTGCAGGCCCGTCATGAGACCGTCGCGCGGCCCGGGGCCGAAGTGCGCACCGATGTACAGGCCGGATGCCACCGCCACCGTGACGACGCCGGCGCCCAGCATCGCGGCTTGCCACAGGAGGGAGTGCGGGTGGGGAAGTACTCCGAGAGCGAGCTGCATGCTCGTGCCGACGAGGAGGATGTTCGCGATCGTGCCGACCCCGGGCCGTTGGTGGAGCGGGATCCACAGCAGCAGCACACCGAGGCCCACGATGTTCGTGATCCAGCCGACGCCCACACCCGTCACGCGCGAGAGTCCCTCGGCGAACACGGTCCACGGGTCGACACCCAGTCCAGCGGCGACGGTCAGGGCGCACCCGAATCCGTAGAGGGCGAGGCCGATGAGAAGACGAAGGATCCTGGATGCCACGGCCAAATCCAATCACGAGATTGGGTGTAGCCAAGAGGTCCAATCGGTCTATTCTGGCCCCATGGACTCCCGGATCTCAGCGCGTGCCCTCGCGCAAGCGCTCGGCGGGTGGCGCGGCCGCGGCCCCGCCTACGAATCGCTGGCGGACGGCATCCGTCTGCTCTGTCTCGACAATCGCATCGCCCCTCGCACGGCGCTTCCGGCGGAGCGCGAGCTTGCGGCGGCGCTGGCCCTCAGCCGCACGACCGTGGCTGCCACCTACCGGAGCTTGCGAGACTCCGGGCACATCGAGAGCCTCCGGGGAAGCGGCAGCGTCACTCTGCCCCTGCGCCGCAACGACCCCGGGGCGGATGACCGCCGCGACGGTGTGATCGACCTGCAGCAGGCGAGTCCACCGGCATGGCCCGGTCTTCCGGCGGTGATCTCGGAGGTGGCGCGGGATGCCGCCGCCCTCGTCGCCCGCACCGGTTACGACGTGGTCGGCGACCCGAATCTGCGCGAGACGATCGCGCAGCGCTATCGCGACCGCGGGCTGCCCACGCGCGCCGACCAGATCCTCGTGACCACCGGTGCGCAGAGTGCGCTCCACCTCATCGCCTCGGTGCTGTTGTCCCGCGCCGATCGGGTGCTGATCGAGACGCCGACCTATCCGCACGGGGCGGACGCCTTCCGTGCCGCGGGCGCGCGGCTCGTCGGTGTTCCGGTTTCGACCGACGACGGATGGGATCTCGATCGCGCCGCGCAGACGTTCGCCCGCGTGCTCCCCGCTCTTGCCTACCTGATGCCGGACTTCCAGAACCCCACGGGCCGCACGATGAGCCCGGGGGAGGTGGACTCCTTCGTCGACGGATCGCAACGAGCGGGCACGTTCCTGGTGCTCGACGAGACGACATCGAAGCTCGACATCGATCGAAGGACGACGGGGACCGCGTTTCCCGACCTCGATCGCGTCATCCGCGTCGGATCCCTCGGCAAGACCGTCTGGGGTGGCCTGCGGGTCGGCTGGGTGCGCGCGCATTCCGACGTCGTTCGCCGTCTGGCGAGCGGCCGACCGGTGCACGACCTCGGTACGCCCGAGTTCGAGCAGGCCGTCGCCGCCCGCCTCATCGGTCGGTTGGACGAGATCAGTGCGCAGCGCGCCGACGTGCTGCGCGGCGGACGCGATGCGCTCGTCGGCACGCTCGCGAGCGCGTTCCCCGAGTGGGACGTCCCGTCCGTGAACGGCGGCGTCTCGCTGTGGGTCGGTATCGGTGAGCCGGTGAGTACCCCCTTGGTGATGAACGCGCGCGCCCGCGGTCTGCTGCTGTCGGCCGGCTCGCGGTTCGCCGTCGACGGCGGCCACGACCGTCGGCTCCGGATCCCGTTCACCGCCGCGCCGCACACGCTCGAACGAGCCGTCGCGGTCCTCCGCGCCGCGTGGGAGGACGTGAGGGGAGCGACGGCGGGCGCGGCGCTCGACGACCTGACGGCGGTGGTCTGACGTCCTGCGCCGCGGTAGGCGCGGGGCTCGGTCGGCCCCGGGGACGCGCCGAGCATGCACCGCCGTCCCGCCCGATCACCGGGCGTAGCGGAGGCAGTCCAGGGCATCGGCGGCCGACCAGAACTCACCGAGCCGACGGAACCGCCCGGTCGCGCCGTGGAACCGCTCGGCCGCATAGCGCCAGCCGCCGTCGGCGGCGATCGCACGGACGTGGCCCACGACGACGCCGCGCGGATCGGCGATGCGCCACAGGCCGACGGCGACGTGCGTCGCCGCGCCCCACCCGGCCGGGCGCGGCGCCGGTGCGAGGTCGTTCCACAGTGCGGTGCTCATGCCCTCACGGTACGAGGGGCCTCCGACATCGCCTCCGCCCCCGAGGTCGCCGCTCGCCGGAGGCCCGTCGTGGGGGGATCGGGTGCGAATCCTCCCCAGGTCGGCGACCGCGCGAGTTCTCCACGGAAGTGCTGTTCCGGCCCACGCCGCCCGGTCGAGCCCGGTCATCCTGGCGGTGGCTCCGGCATCCGTCGGGCACGCGGATGCCGGAGCGCACACCTACGAGAGGACACCATCATGAGCGACCACATCACCCTCGTCGGCAACGTCGTGGGCGACCCCGAAGAGCGGGCCACGCGGGGCGGTGATCCGATCGCCGCGTTCCGCCTGGCGGTGAGCGAACGCCGATTCGACCGCGAACGCGGACAGTGGGTCGACGGGCACACCAACTACTACTCCGTCTCGGTCTTCGGAGAACTGGGGCGCAACGCGCTCGCGTCCCTCCGCAAGGGGGAGCGGGTGATCGTCGCCGGACGACTCCGGTTGCGGGAATGGGAGACCGAGGCGAAGCGCGGCGTGAGCGCCGACATCACCGCCGATGCGATCGGCCACGACTTGCGCTGGGGCAGCTCCGTCTTCACGCGCGGCTCCCGCGCACAGACCGGTGGGGAACCCGACGAGGGGGCGACGTCCGCGGCCGACGGTGATGCGTGGGCGGTGCCGGGCGAGTCGCCGGCTGATCCGAGGGACGGCTCGACGACACCGGATCCCGACGATGCCCGCGCGACACCGGCACTGGTGGATGCCGGCGATCCGACACCGTTCTGAGCGGGACGAGGGGCGCGCGGCCTGTCCGTAGACTCGGGCGGGTGATCCGCCTGAACCGACGACCGGCCGCACTGCTGGCTCTGGCTGCGGCCCTGGCGCTGGCGGGGTGCACGCCCGTCACGCCGGAGGCCGCCCCCACCGTCACGGCCCCCTCGGCGTCGGCCCCGACGGCGTCGTCTTCCGCGCCGCCCGTCGCTCCGTCGTTCGTCGCGGACGGCTCGGCCGCCGAAAATCTCCCGCTGTTCACCCAGGTCGTCCGGACCGTGTGGGCGGGCCCGGACCGCGCCGCGGGCCGCGCCTACGTCGACGCGCTCGTGGCCGCCGGCTTCGAGAAGGCCGCCATGCAGGTCACGGCCGATCAGACCACGATCGGCAACGCCGCCGAGAGCATCGAGTTCTCGGTCCGGTGGCAGGACGACTGCCTCGTCGGACAGGTCGGACCCTCGATCGGCGATCCGGTCGCCGCCGTCCTGCCGGGGCTCACCGCCGGGGGATGCCTCATCGGACAGACGCGCGCCATCGATTGGTGACCGGCCCGCCGGTCTTGCGCCGATGTGCGATCGCGGGCGCGGTGCGCGCCGACGGTCGGCGTTCAGGGTGTCGTTGCTAGGCTGGAGGGGACTTCTGCGCGCCCGGGCGCTCCGCTGAGATTCGACTCCGCGGCCCCGGGAGGGCGCGGCCCTCATCCCCGATCGAAGGTGGTACTCCTCGATGGCCGAATACATCTACTCCATGGTCCGCGCCCGCAAGGCCGTGGGCGACAAGCTCATCCTCGACGACGTCACGATGTCGTTCCTGCCCGGCGCCAAGATCGGCATGGTCGGCCCGAACGGTGCGGGTAAGTCCACGATCCTCAAGATCATGGCTGGCCTCGACACGCCGTCCAACGGCGAGGCGCGGCTGAGCCCTGGCTTCACGGTGGGCATCCTCATGCAGGAGCCCGAGCTCGACGACAGCAAGACGGTGCTCGAGAACATCCAGGACGGCGTCGCGATCAAGCCGAAGCTCGATCGCTTCAACGAGATCTCCGCGCTCATGGCCGACCCCGACGCCGACTTCGACGCGCTGCTCGCCGAGATGGGCACCCTGCAGGAAGAGATCGACGCCGCCGACGGGTGGGACCTCGACTCCCAGCTCGAGCAGGCGATGGACGCCCTGCGCACCCCGCCGGCCGACGCCTCCGTCGTGCCGCTCTCCGGTGGTGAGCGCCGCCGCGTCGCCCTCGCGAAGCTGCTGCTGCAGAAGCCCGACCTGCTGCTGCTCGACGAGCCCACCAACCACCTCGACGCCGAGAGCGTGCTCTGGCTCGAGCAGCACCTCAAGGCCTACAAGGGCGCCGTCATCGCCATCACCCACGACCGGTACTTCCTCGACAACGTCGCGGAGTGGATCGCCGAGGTCGACCGCGGGCACCTGTACCCGTACGAGGGCAACTACTCGACCTACCTCGAGAAGAAGGGCCAGCGCCTCGACGTCCAGGGCAAGAAGGACGCCAAGCTCGCCAAGCGCCTCAAAGAAGAACTCGAGTGGGTGCGCTCCAACGCCAAGGGCCGCCAGGTCAAGTCGAAGGCCCGCCTCGCCCGCTACGAAGAGATGGCCGCCGAGGCCGAGCGCACGCGCAAGTTGGACTTCGACGAGATCCAGATCCCCGCGGGTCCGCGCCTCGGCAGCATCGTGATCGACGCCAAGAAGCTCGAGAAGAGCTTCGGCGACCGCTCGCTCATCAGCAACCTGAGCTTCAACCTTCCCCCCAACGGCATCGTCGGCGTCATCGGCCCCAACGGTGTCGGAAAGACGACGCTGTTCAAGACGATCGTGGGTCTCGAGCCGCTCGACGGCGGCACGCTGAAGATCGGCGAGACCGTCAAGATCAGCTACGTCGACCAGTCGCGCGCGAACATCGACCCCGAGAAGACGCTGTGGGAGGTCGTGTCCGACGGGCTCGACATCATCACGGTCGGAAAGACCGAGATCCCGTCGCGCGCGTACGTGTCGAAGTTCGGATTCAAGGGACCCGACCAGCAGAAGAAGGCCGGCGTGCTCTCGGGTGGTGAGCGCAACCGCCTGAACCTCGCGCTGACGCTCAAAGAGGGCGGCAACCTGCTGCTCCTCGACGAGCCGACCAACGATCTCGACGTCGAGACCCTCAGCTCGCTCGAGAACGCCCTGCTGGAGTTCCCCGGATGCGCCGTGGTCATCACGCACGACCGGTGGTTCCTCGACCGCATCGCGACGCACATCCTCGCCTACGAGGGCACCGAGGAGCACCCCGACCAGTGGCACTGGTTCGAGGGCAACTTCGAGGCGTACGAGGCCAACAAGATCGAGCGTCTCGGGCAGGATGCCGCCAACCCGTCGCGTTCGACCTACCGCAAGCTCACGCGTGACTGAGTCCCGCGAAGAGGCCCGGGGAGCGGCGGAGACCGCTCCCCGGCGCCTCCACGTGCCGATCCCGCTGCGGTGGGGCGATCTCGACGCGCTCGGGCACGTCAACAACACCTCGATGCTCAAACTCCTCGAAGAGGCGCGTCTGCGCGCCTTCTGGCGCGGCGACGACGACGGCGACCCGCTGCCGACGGCGGTGTTCGACATGGACGTGCTCGAGAGCGGAGGAGAGCGGGCGACCCTCATCGCTCGGCAAGAGATCGAGTACCTGCGCCCGGTGCCGTACAGCCAGCGGCCGCTCGACGTGCGCCTCTGGATCGGTGCCATGGGCGGTTCCAGCGCCGACATCTGCTTCGAAGTCTTCAGCCCGATCGGCGTCGAAGATCCCGTGCTCTACGCGCGGGCGACCGCGGTCGTCGTGCTCGTCGACACGGCGAGCGGACGTCCGATTCGGTGGACCGAGACCGAACGCCGCGCCTGGGCTCCGTACGTGGGCGCCCCCATCGAGTACCGCCGCCGCGCCGCGGGGCGCTGACCGCACTCGAACCCCCGGTCGGAGCCGTTACTCCTGCGGCACCCGCACCATGACCTCTTGGGCGACGCTCGCGAGCAGGATGCCGTCCCGGGTGTAGATCCGTCCGGTCGAGAGTCCGCGCCCGCCGCGCGCGTTCGGCGACTCCTGGACGTACAGCAGCCAGTCGTCGGCCCGGCCGGGGCGATGCCACCACATCGCGTGGTCCAGGCTCGCCACCCGCAAGCCCGGCGCGTTCCACGGCACCCCGTGGCCGCGCAGGATCGGCTCCTGGATCGTGAGATCGCTCAGGTACGCCAAGGCGGCGCGGTGGATCGCGGGATCGTCGGGGAGCGTGCGCCGCGTGCGCATCCACACCGCCTGTCGGGGAACGTGCGGGCCCTCGACAGAGGTGTAGACCGGCGAGGGCACGTGCAGCACGTCCACGGGACGCTCCGAGAATATGCGTCGGCTCATCGGGTGGAGGGCGTCGTCGTCGATCGGCGGCAGATCCTCGGGCTGCGGAACGCCCTCGGGCATGGGCTCCGCGTGCTCGAGACCGGGACCGTCGTCCTGGAACGACGCGATCATCGAGAAGATCGGCACGCCCGCCTGAAAGGCCTGGGTCCGCCGGGTCGAGAAAGACCGTCCGTCGTGGATGCGGTCGACCGAGAACGTGATCCCGTCGGACGGGTCGCCCGGGCGCAGGAAGTAGCCGTGCATGGAGTGCACGGTGCGCTCCGGCGGCAGCGTCCGCGAGGCCGCGACGACGGACTGCGCGAGCACTTGACCGCCGTAGACGCGGCCGAACGGCATGGGCTGAGACACGCCGGTGAAGATGTCCTCGGTGGTCCGTGCGCCCGCGTCGCGGAGATCGAGCACCGCGAGCAACGAGGCGACGGGGTCGATGGCGTCGGTCACGCTCCCTCCCGTTCCGGCACAGAGCTCTGCGCCTCTTGATAGTTTAGGGCGGGTGTCCGCGCGCCTGTTGTTCCCCGACCCGCAGGCGTCAGCCGACCTGCTGACCTTCGCCTCCCGCGCCGTCCGACTCGGTGACGGATCCGTGCGTCTTCGCGCCGAGGGCGGTGTGCTCGTGACCACGGCGGCGCCGCTCGCCCCACGGGGACTCCTGGATGCCACGCCCACGGTGCTCGGCATCCGGGTGTCCGCCGTCGACCCGGAGCTGGAGTGCGACCTGGTGGTGGAGGCATCAGCGCTCCGGCTCGCGCCGGACGACGCCTCCGCGGTCGTGCTCCCCGAGATCGCGAGCGCGCCGGCGTGGGCCGGCGTCTCCCCACCGCGCGGTGGCTGGGAGCCGGCGGATGCGATCGACAGCGCGGTCCTGGCCGCGCGCGCACAATACGGGATCGCCGCCGTCGCCGACGCGCTTCCCGCCGACCCCGGCGAGGACGTCGTCCGGACGGTACGTGCGCAGATCTGGGGCCAGGCGGACGAGGCGCTGGGGGGTCTGCCGCTCGGCACGGCCTTCGCGGCGTACGCTCTGGGCTTCATCGCGGGCGCCGAGCAGGCTGTGCTCCGCACGAGCGGGGTGTGGACGCGGGCGACGCTCGGCCGCGGGCATGTCCTCGTGCGCGGGCCGGTGCGTTCGGGACTCACCGCGGTCCGGGCGACGGGGCGCTGACCCAGCGACCTCATAGGCGCCGCCGGTACCGTCGAAACCACGCAAGGGGAGTATTCCTCGACGGCGTCCCCGTCATCACGAGCCCACGGTTGGGCTCCGGGGGCACCGGTTCCTCGGAACGGAAGAGACCTTGACGTCGCGGCAGCCTGCCGCCCGTCGAGAGGTATCCCCGTGTCGAAGTTCTCCCGTCTATTCGATCTCGCTTCCCGTGCCGTGGACAAGGCGTCCACGTCGCGGCCCGCGTCGTCGACCGGCTCCGGTGGAGGCACGGACTGGCGAGATCTGGTCCGTACCGCCGCGGGTGCCGTCACCGGTGATCGCCGTGACGCTCCCGCGGCATCCTCCGCCACTCCCGCGGCACCGGGGCACGGGTATGCACCGCCCGCGGCCGCGGCCGCGGCGCTGACGTCCGAGGACCGCGCCGCAATCGCCCGCTACGACTACCTCCTGCGTACGGCCGACCCCGATCAGGTGGAACGTCTGCACCGCGACGCATTCGAGCGCCTGTCCCCGGCCCAGCGCGCGCACGTGCGGGGACGCATGGATGCCGAGTTCGCACCGCACGAGCGTCCCCGCAGCGACGCGCCCGCCGACCTCGCCCGCGCGGCGGGCCGTGCGGAGGCGCAGCGCCCCGGCCGGATGTCGGCGCTGCTGGCGCGAGCGGGCCGTGGCGGACTCGTCGGGGCCGGCGTGATCGGCGCGGGTGGACTGCTCGCCGCCGTGGCCGGCGGAGCGATCGTGAGCGCGGTCGCGGCACCCCTTTTGGCTCAGGCGGTGAACGCGGGCGTCGACTTCGCCGGGCTCGCGGAAGGGCTCGACGTCGAGGCTCTGGCATCCGGGCTCGGAGCCGACGCGTTCGGCGACGTCGCCGGGGGAGCGCAGGACGCCCTCTCGGGAGCCGGCGAGGGGCTCAGCGGTATCGGCGAGCAGATCTCGGGCTTCGATCTGCCGGGCCTGGGCGACTTCTTCGGTCGCTGAGACGAGGCAGGGCGGAGGTCAGCCGACCGGGGCGCCACCGTCCTGCCGGGGCGTCTCCGCCGCCCTCACGGGCAGCCCGGTGGCGGGGCGTCCGCCCTGCACCGGACCGATGCCGCGCGGCTCGAACGTGTTGACCATGGCGCGCGCGGCACGTTCGAGGTAGTCCCACAGCGGTGCCTCGAGTGCCGGGGGGAGGGCGATCTCGTCCACCGCCGCGCGCATGTGGCGCAACCACCGGTCGCGGGCGTCCGGGTCGACGTGGAACGGCATGTGCCGCATCCGCAGGCGCGGGTGCCCGCGCTTCTCGCTGTACTCCGACGGGCCGCCCCAATACTGCGCCAGGAAGAGGGTCAGCCGGTCCGCCGCAGGGCCGAGGTCCTCTTCCGGGTACATCGGCTTGAGGACTTCGTCGTCGGCGACGCCCCGGTAGAACGCATCGACCAGTCGGCGGAACGTCTCCATGCCGCCGGCCTGCTCGTAGAAGGTGATCGGTTCGCTCACGCGGGTGCTCCGTCGTCATCGGCCCGCACGGCGGGAGGGGTGGGCTTGACCACGTCGTCGGCGGCGGGAGGTGCGGCCGGACCGGTCGAGGCTTCGGCGGCGGGGACCGCGTCCGTCGTGGCCGGCCGGGGCTTCTTCGGGCCCGGCTGCGCCTTCTCGGCCGCGATCTCGGCGGCGACGGCGTCCTGATCCAGGACGGTGTCGGACACCGCGAGCTTGCGGCGCCGGGGGCGCCACACCGGGCGCTCCGTCGCCGTGGTGACCGGCGTCGGCTTCGTCTTGGGCGGGTGGGCGCCGCGCACGCTCTGCGCGCCCTCGGCGCCGGTCAGGACGATCGAGTTCAGCTGCGGGAGCGTCAGACCCATCGCGTCGATCGCGCGCTTCAGCCGCACGCGAAGTTCGCGGGCGACATCGTCCTTCGCGCTCGACCGGGTCTTCATCACGAGCCGGATGACGAGGGCGTCGCCGCTGATGGATTCCAGGCCCCAGATCTCGGGCTGCTCGATGATGCGCGAGCGCCACTTCGTCTCTTTGGCCAGCGCTTTCGCGGCGCCGAGCATCGCCTTCTCGACATCGTCGATGTCCGCATCCGTGGGGACGGCGAGATCGATGATGACGCGCGACCACCCCTGCGACATGTTGCCGATCCGCGTGATCTCGCCGTTGCGGACGTACCAGAGAGTGCCGTTGACATCGCGGACGTGGGTGATGCGCACGCTGACGAACTCCACGATGCCGGTGGCCAGCCCCAGATCGACGACATCGCCGATGCCGATCTGGTCCTCGGCGACGATGAAGATCCCGTTGAGCACGTCCTTGACGATGTTCTGAGCGCCGAAGCCGAGTCCCGCACCCACCGCCGCGGTGAGCAGGGTGAGGGATGCCAGGGCGTTGGGAGCGACGATCCCGGCGATCCACACGAGGGCGACCACGACGAGGACGACGTTGACGATGTTCTGCAGGATCGTGCCGAGCGTGCGGGTGCGCTGCACGAGGCGGACGGCGCTGAGGGGGGAGCGGTCGAGGGCTTGCGTGTCATCGACCCGCGCTTTGCTCTTGGCTCCGTTGACGATGCGGTCCACCACGCGCCGGATGATGACGCGGAGCACCCAGGCAGCCACGATCACGCCGATGATGATCCCGAGGATCCGCAGCACGGTGCCGCCGAACTCGAGCAGGCGGTCGCCGATCCACGCCCACGTCGACGGGTCGGCCAGGTCGGAGGGCGAGGTCGGGCTGGGGGAGGGCTCTGGTGCGGAGGCGAGAACAGACATCGGGTTCATGCTAACGAGGGATGCCTCGGTGCCCGCTGAGCACCGAGGCATCCCTCACTGATCCGACGTCACGCGTCGCGGCGCTGCAGCAGCACCGTGCCGATGCCGACGAGTCCGACGACCCAGGCGACGAGTGTCAACGCCGGGACGAGGATGTCCGCGGTGGGAATCGCCGTCAGCGTCGACCCCGCCGAGACCGGGAGATAGCGTCCGAGATCGACGAGCCACTGCCACGACTCCCCGCCGAGTTGGAAGAGGCCCACCGCGATCGGCGCCACGAACAGCACTCCGACGGTCGCCGCGATCGCTCCGGCCCCGTTGCGGACGATCAGCCCGAACCCGGTGCCGATGAGCGCATAGACGACCATGGCGCAGACACCCAGCACGAGGGGAAGAAGGGACTGCGCCGGATCCGACCAGACCACGGCGGTGGACGCCGTGGGAATCGTGACCGCGAGACCGATCAGGTAGGTCAGGACGGTCGCCGCTCCCACGACCAGGGCGATCGCGACGGCCTTGGCCAGCGCGGCCTGCCCGCGCCGCGGGGTCGCGGTCATCGTCGAGCGGATCATGCCGGTGGCGTACTCACCCGTGACGGCGATCGCGCCCAGCACGCCGGCCACGAGCATCGTGAACTGGGCCGACACGAGGACCCCGAAGATCGGATTACCGCCCTCTGCGGCCGACATGTAGAGGAACGCGATGGCCACCGTCAGGGCGGCACCGATTCCCAGGGCCCACCAGGTCGAGCGCACGGTCGTGAGCTTGAGCAGTTCGCTGCGCAGACTGCGGAGGAAGGTCGGCCCGCTGGCGGCCCGGGTGAACGTGGCGCGGCGCGGGGAGGTCAGGGCGGTCATGCGAGTTCCTTCGTCTTGTACTCGATCGCGTCGTCGGTCAGGGCGAGGTAGGCGTCCTCGAGGGAACCGTTGCGCGGGGTCAGTTCGTGCAGGGGGATGCCGTGGCGGGCGGCGAGATCGCCGATGTCGGCGGCGCTCGCCCCCGTGAGGCTGGCCACCCCGGGCGCGTCGAGGGTCGCGGTGACCCCCGTCGGGGAGAGGACGTCGACGAGACGCGCGAGGTCGGGAGATCGGACGAGGACGGTCTCGGACGTCCACGACCGCACGAGGTCGTTCAACGGTGCGTCGGCCAGGACCGCGCCACGACCGAGGACGATGACATGGTCGGCCGTCTGGGCCATCTCGCTCATGAGGTGGCTGGAGAGCAGCACGGTGCGTCCCTCGGCCGCCAGGTGACGGACGAACTCGCGCACCCAGCGCACGCCCTCGGGGTCGAGCCCGTTGACGGGCTCGTCGAGGATGAGGGTGTGGGGGTCGCCGAGCAGCGCCGCGGCGATCCCCAGTCGCTGCCCCATGCCCAGCGAGAAGCCGCCGGCCCGCTTGTCGGCGACCGAGGCGAGGCCGGTGAGGTCGATGACCTCGTCGACACGACGGCGGTCGATGCCGTGCGTGGCCGCCATCACCCGGAGGTGGTTGCGGGCCGAGCGCCCGGTGTGGACGGCCTTGGCGTCCAGCAGCACACCCACCTCGGTGAGGGGAGCCGCGAGGCGGCCGTAGGGGGTGCCGTTGACGGTGACGCTGCCGGCGGTGGGGCGGTCGAGCCCCACGATCATGCGCATCGTGGTCGACTTGCCGGCGCCGTTGGGCCCGAGAAAGCCCGTGACCCGGCCCGGCGGCACGGTGAAGGAGACGTCGGACACGGCCGTGCGTGTGCCGTAGCGCTTGGTGAGGTGGTCTGCGACGATCATGTGTCCAGGCTAGGAATCACTCCCACACCGGCGCGTCCCCCGCAGGGCTGATCCCTGCCCCGTACGTACATCTCCAGACGTACGTACGCCCCCTCCCGCCGGAGCGGGAAGGGGGCGTACGAGGACTCGACCTACTGCGCGTCGCGCTCCTGCACCGCGAGCGCGCGCTCGACGCCCGCGAGGTTCTCGCTCACCAGGCGGCGCAGCGCCGGCGCCGCGTCGGAGTGCGACGAGAGCCAGGCGCGGGTGGCGTCACGCAGCGCGCGGTTCGCCAGGGCCGCGGGGTACAGCCCCACGATGAGGTACTGCGCGATCTGGTAGCTGCGGCTCTCCCAGATCGGCAGCAGCATCGCGAAGTACGGCTCGACGAAATCGGCCAGCACGTCGACCGTGGCCGGGTGGGTGAAGCCGAGAGCGGCCGCGCGCACGATCGTGTTCGGGGCGTCCGCCCGATCGATGAGCGAGCTCCACGCTTCCTGCTTCGCCTCGTGGGAGGGCAGGGCGGCCCGGGCCTGGGCCGCGAACTCGCCGCCCTTGGCCGTGTTGTCGGCCGCGCGCGCCGCGTCGATGTCGGCCGCGGTGACGGATCCGCCCGCGGCGAGGGCCACGAGGAGCTGCCACGACAGGTCGGTGTCGATCTCGAGACCCTCGAGCACGGTCTCACCGTCGCGCAGCGCCCGGACGGTCTCGACGTGGGCGGGCGTGGCCGCGGCCGACGCGAAGGCCGTCACGAACTGCAGCTGGCTGTCGCTGCCGGACTCGGCAGCCTGGGCCAGCTCCCACAGCCCGTCGGCGACCCGCTCACGGGCCTCCGCGCGCTTCGCGGGGGCGACGTAGCTGTTGGCGGCGAGCTGCAGCTGGGCGAGGGTCGTGCGGACGGTGGTCGACTCCGTCTCGGCGCCGATGTTGCGCAGCACCAGATCGATGTAGTCGGTCGCCGAGGACTCGGCATCCCGGGTCTGGTCCCATGCGGCGCCCCAGACGAGCGAGCGAGCCAGCGGGTCGGCGATGTCCTTCAGGTGCGCGATCGCCGTGGCCAGCGACCGCTCGTCGAGACGGATCTTCGCGTAAGCGAGATCGTCGTCGTTCAGGAGCACGAGGTCGGGACGACGGATGCCGCGCATCTCGGGCACCTCGGTGCGGTCACCGTCCACGTCGAGCTCGGCGCGGTGCACGCGCTCGAGGCGACCGGACCGGTCGAGCGAGTAGAACCCGACCGCGAGGCGGTGCGGACGGATCGTCGGGTAGTCCGACGGTGCCGTCTGCACGATCGCGAAGCGCGTGATCGACCCGTGCTCGTCCTGCTCGATAAGGGGGGAGAGGGTGTTGACGCCCGCCGTCTCGAGCCACTTCTTCGCCCAGTCGCCGAGGTCGCGGCCGCTCGTGGCCTCGAGCTCGGCGAGGAGGTCGCCGACCTCGGTGTTCGACCACTGGTGCTTCTGGAAGTACGCGGCGACACCGGCGAAGAACTGCTCGATGCCGACCCACGCGGCCAGCTGCTTGAGAACCGACCCGCCCTTGGCGTACGTGATGCCGTCGAAGTTGACCTGGACGTCTTCGAGGTCGGTGATCTCGGCGACGACGGGGTGCGTCGAGGGGAGCTGGTCCTGGCGATAGGCCCAGGTCTTCTCCATCGCGTTGAAGGTCGTCCATGCGGCCTTCCACTCGGTGGCCTCGGCGGTCGCGATCGTCGACGCCCACTCGGCGAACGACTCGTTCAGCCACAGGTCGTTCCACCACTTCATGGTCACGAGGTCGCCGAACCACATATGCGCCAGCTCGTGCAGGATCGTCACGACGCGGCGTTCCTTGACGGCATCCGTGACCTTGCTCCGGAAGACGTACGTCTCGGTGAACGTGACGGCGCCGGCGTTCTCCATCGCGCCTGCGTTGAACTCCGGCACGAAGAGCTGGTCGTACTTGGCGAAGGGGTAGGGGAAGCCGAACTTCTCCTCGAAGTACGCGAAGCCCTGACGGGTCTTGTCGAAGACGTAATCGGCATCCAGGTACTGCCACAGGCTCTTGCGGGCGTAGACGCCGAGCGGGATGACGCGGCCGTCGGCGCTCGTGAGTTCCGAGAATGTGGATTCGTACGGGCCCGCGACGAGCGCGGTGATGTACGAGGAGATGCGGGGCGTGGGCGGGAACTCCCACCGTGCCGCGCCGTCGCCGAGCTCGACCGGCTCGGGAGTGGGGGAGTTGGAGACGACCTTCCACGCGGCGGGAGCGGTCACGGTGAAGGTGAACGCGGCCTTGAGGTCGGGCTGCTCGAACACCGTGAAGACACGCCGCGAATCGGGCACCTCGAACTGCGAGTAGAGGTACACCTCGCCGTCGACGGGGTCGACGAAGCGGTGCAGGCCCTCGCCGGTGTTGGTGTACTCGCAGTCGGCGTCGACGACGAGCTCGTTCGTGGCCTCGAGTCCGTCCAGCGCGATGCGCGAGTCGGCGAACGCGGCGGCGGGGTCGATCGTGCGACCGTTCAGGGTCACCGAGTTGACCGTGCGGGCGATCAGGTCGATGAAGGTCGAAGCGCCCTCGGCCGCGGCGAAGCGGACGGTCGTGACCGAACCGAAGACCTCGTCGCCCCGCGTCAGGTCGAGGTGCACGTCGTACTCGTGCGTGTCGACGATCGCGCGGCGCTCCTGCGCTTCGATGCGGGTGAGGTTCTCTCCTGGCACTGGCGTTCTCCCGTGGATGAGGGTGGATCGTCGCGGATGACGCTGCTGGCGCCGACGACAACCGTATAAGCCTACTGTCGAGACATCCCACGGTCGGGCTCACCGCGTAGGTGGAAAGATGTGGGGGTGAGCACGATCGATACGGACACCAGCCCCGAGACCGTCCTGTACGCGTCTCCCGCCGCGGCATCCGGACCCAAATGGGTCGAGACGCCCGTGGCGTACGACGCCATCCTCCTCGCCGGCTTCGGCGGTCCCGAGGGACAGGACGACGTCATCCCGTTCCTGCGCAACGTCACGCGCGGGCGCGGCATCCCCGATGAGCGCCTCGAAGAGGTCGCTCACCACTACCGTCACTTCGGCGGAGTGAGCCCCATCAATCAGCACAACCGCGAGCTGAAGGCGGCGCTGGAGGCCGAGATCGCGCGGCGTGGGCTGAACCTGCCGGTCTACTGGGGCAACCGCAACTGGGCGCCGTACCTCGAAGAGGCCGTCACCGAGGCGGCCGAGGCCGGCGACACGACGCTCCTGGCGATCGCGACGAGCGCCTACAGCTCCTTCTCGAGCTGCCGCCAGTACCGCGAGGACTACGCCCGCGTGCTGGAGGCCACCGGACTCGGCGAGACCGTCACGATCGACAAGGTCCGCCAGTTCTTCGACCACCCCGGCTTCGTCTCGGCCTTCGTCGAGGGCGTGAAGGATGCCGTGTCGGCGTACGTCGCCGACGGCATCGCCGCCGAGAAGATCCGGGTGCTGTTCTCGACCCACTCGATCCCGACCGCCGACGCGCAGCGCTCCGGCCCGCGGGACGTCGACTTCGGCGAAGGCGGCGCCTACGAGGCTCAGCACAAGGCCGTCGCCGCGTACGTCATGGCCGAGGTCGCCGCCTCGGTGGCCGACGTCTATTGGGAGCTGGTGTACCAGTCCCGCTCCGGCCCGGCCTCGCAGCCGTGGCTCGAGCCGGACGTCAACGACGTCATCGCGGAGCTCCCCGGTCGCGGAGCCGAGGCTGTCGTCATCGTGCCGCTCGGCTTCGTCAGCGACCACATGGAAGTGCTGTGGGACCTCGACACCGAGGCGATGGAGGCGGCCGAAGAAGCCGGCATCCGGGCCGTCCGCACGCCGACCCCGGGCGTCGACCCGGCGTACGTGTCGGGTCTGGTCGACCTCGTCGAGGAGCGCCTGGCGGGGACGCCGAAGTCCGAGCGCCCCCACGTCACCGATCTCGGTCCCTGGTACGACGTGTGCCGCCCGGGCTGCTGCGAGAACATCCGCGCCGGCTTCAAGCCGGTCGCTGCGGGCCTGCGCCCCTGACTCGACCGAAGCCGCCCGGTGTCCGCACCGGGCGGCTTCGTCGTGTGCGGCCGGGGTGTCCGAAGCTCTCAATAAGATGAGCGCATGCGCATTCACATCGGCACCGATCACGCCGGTCTCGAGTTCTCCACCCAGCTGCAGCACCACTTGGCCTCGCAGGGCCACGAGGTCGTCGATCACGGACCGATCGAGTACGACCCGCTCGACGACTACCCGGCCTTCTGCATCCGCGCCGCTCAAGCGGTCGTGCGCGACCACGCCGACGGCGTCGAGACTCTGGGCGTGGTGTTCGGCGGCTCCGGCAACGGCGAGCAGATCGCGGCGAACAAGGTGCCGGGTGTGCGAGCCGCGCTCGTCTGGAGCATCGCGACGGCCGAGCTCGCGCGCGAACACAACGACGCGAACGTGATTGCGATCGGCGCCCGTCAACACACGTTCGATGAGGCCGTCTCCTTCATCGACCGCTTCATCGCAACGCCGTTCTCGGGCGAAGAGCGCCACGCGCGCCGAATCGCACAACTCGCCGCCTTCGAGCAGGACGGCATTCTGCTGCCCGACCCGCGCGAGGGGCGTGCGACGCCCGACGTCCTCGACGCGAGCGACTCCTTCGACCCCGAGGCAGGCTGATGCCCGAAGGGCATTCCGTCCACCGCATCGCGCGTCAGTTCGATCGCAACATCGTGGGCCGCACGGTGGCGGCATCCAGCCCGCAGGGCCGCTTCGTCGAGGGCGCCTCGGTCATCGACGGCCGCGAGGCCCTCGAGGTCCGCGCGGTCGGCAAGCAGATGTTCCTGCGTTTCGACGGCGACGTGTGGTTGCGCGTTCACCTCGGCATGTACGGAGCGTGGGACTTCTCCGGCGAGGTCGCGGTCGACGCGACGATCGCGGCGGCCAACGGTCGCATGGGCCAGACCAATCAGCGCGGCACACTCCTCGACACGCCGATCCTGGATGCCGCCGGCGAGAACTCCCTCACCTCGATCGGTGCTCCGCGCCGCACCCGCGTGCGCATGTCGGAGCAGACCACGGGGCTCGAGGAGCAGACCGAGTGGCCGCCGCCGGTCGTGGGCGCGGTGCGTCTGCGCTTGCTGACCGAGGCGACGTGCGCCGACCTGCGCGGACCGACGACGTGCGCGCTGCAGACGCCCGACGAGGTCGCCGCGACGATCGCCAAGCTCGGCCCCGACCCGCTCGTCGACGACCTCGCCGAAGGGGAAGAGCGGTTCGTCGCGACGGTGCGCCGCAAGCCCACCGCGATCGGCCTGCTCCTGATGGACCAGGCGGTCGTCAGCGGCATCGGCAACGTGTACCGCGCCGAGATCCTCTTCCGCGCACGCCAGAACCCCCACACCCCGGGCCGTGACGTTCCCGAAGACACGGTGCGCGAGATCTGGCACGACTGGGTGCGGCTCTTGGCGATCGGCGTCGAGACCGGCCAGATGATGACGATGGACGACCTCGATCCCGAGGCGTACCGTCGCGCGATGGCGCGTCGCGACGACCGCCACTGGGTGTACCACCGTGCCGGCCTGCCGTGCCGGGTGTGCGGCACGACGGTACTGATGGAAGAGGCGGCGGGACGCAAGCTGTACTGGTGCCCGAGCTGCCAGGCGTGAGCGTTCTAGGCTGATCCGGTGCGTCAGAATCCGAGCTTCGTGATGACCGACGTCGGTGAGATCCGGCGTCTCATCGACCGCCATCCGTGGGTCACCCTCGTCTCCTCCGGTGCGGATGGGCTGGTGGCGTCTCACTACGCCGTCCTGCTCGACGAGGACCGTGACGATCTGACGATCGTCGGCCACGTCGGCAAGCCGGACGACGTGATCCTCGGTCTCGGCGAGAACGAACTTCTCGTCGTGGTCCAGGGCCCTCATGGCTACGTGTCCCCGCAGTGGTACGGCGATGTGGCGGCGGTGCCGACGTGGAACTTCGTCTCGGCCCACTTGAGTGGCATCCCGGAGCTTCTCTCGCCCGATGAGAACCTGCGCATCCTCGATCGGCTGGTCGCGCGCTTCGAGGGCGATGGCGACGACGCGCGGGGCCTCTACCGCGCGCCGAACGACGCCGGGTTCGTGGAGCGCCTGGAGCGCGGCACCGTCGGTTTCCGCCTGACCCCGACGCGCGTGACGGCCAAGCGCAAGCTCAGCCAGAACCGGTCCGCCGAGGTCGTGGACACGATCATCGACGGTCTCGGCCGGGCACCGTATGCCAATCCGGAACTCGCCGCCGAGATGCGCCGCGCCGCCGACGCGCGTCCGCGCGCATGATCGGCGAGACCGCGGGGTTCCTCCGCGCCGTGCGCGTCGCGGGCCCGGGCCGGGAGTTCCTGCCGACGCCCGATGAGCCCGTCGATCTCGTCATCCTCGGCGGACGCATCGTCGACATCGCTCCCACCGGCAACCTTCGTCCGCGCGGGCATGTCGTCGAGGGGGCGGGCGGCTGGCTCCTCCCGGGGCTGTGGGACCACCACGTCCACGTCCTGCAGTGGGCGCTGTCGGCAGACCGCATCGCCCTGGGCGACACCACGTCGGCACGGGGGGCCGCCGGAGTCATGGGGCGCGTCCCCGCCGTGGACGGGCGGCGCGTGGGGGTGGGCTTCCGCGACGGGCTCTGGGACGACGTTCCGACCCTCGAGCTCTTGGATGCCACCACCGGCGAGGTTCCGACGTACCTCGTCAACGCCGACGTTCACAGCGTGTGGCTCAACTCGGCCGCGTTTCGTCGCGAGGGCTTCGAGCCCCCGGCATCCGGAATGCTCCGTGAAGAAGATGCCTTCGAGATCTCCCGGCGGATCAACGCCGTCGACCCCGAGATCGCCGACCGGGCCGTCGAGCGGATGGCGCGGGCTGCCGCCGCGCGGGGGGTCGTGGGGCTCGTCGATCTCGACATGACGTGGAACGACGAAGCCTGGCAGCGCCGGGCGGCGCGGGGGTTCGACGCGCTGCGCGTGTCGTACGGCACGTATCCGGAGCATCTCGACCGGGCCATCGCGGAAGGCCTGCGCACGGGCGACCCCGTGCGCGGTGCGGCGCACGACCTCGTGCGCGTGGGCCCGCTCAAGGCGATCACCGACGGATCGCTCGGCACGCGCACCGCGGCGTGCGCGCACCACTACCCGGGCGACGTGCACAACCACGGGCTTCTCACGATCCCTCCCGATGAACTCGTCGATCTCATGACCCGCGCGACGGCCGCGGGCCTGGAATGTGCGATCCACGCGATCGGCGACCTCGCCAACGCCCACGCCCTCGACGCCTACGCCCGCACCGGTGCCGTCGGCACGATCGAGCACGCGCAGTTGGTCGCGCACGCGGACATCCCGCGCTTCGCCCGGCTGGGGGTCGCGGCGAGCGTCCAACCCGAGCACGCGCTCGACGATCGGGACATGACGGATGCCATCTGGGCCGAGCAGTCCGCTCAGGCCTACCCGCTGCGGGCCCTCGCCGACAGCGGGGCCAATCTCCGCTTCGGCTCCGATGCTCCGGTGTCGCCGCTCGACCCGTGGGCCGCGATCGCCTCGGCGGTCTTCCGTACCCGCGATGGGCGCGACGCCTGGCAGCCGCACGAGCGGATCGACATCGACACCGCGATCGCGGCATCCACGGTCGGCGGTTCGACGGCGCCGGCGGAGATCGCCCCCGGCGCATCAGCTGACCTCGTGATCGTCGACGCCGACCCTCGCGCGGCCGACGAGGCGGGCCTCCGCGCGATGCCGGTGCGCACGACGCTCCTCGCGGGTCGCGTCACGCACGCGCCCTGACCCGCCGGCGCGTGAGGGGTCGATTTCTGTCGCCTCCGGGCGACTCAGGCGACAGAAATTGACTCCTCACGCCGCGGAACGGCGAAAGGGGGCGGTGCCGAAGCACCGCCCCCTTTCAAAAAGAACTCAGGCCGCGAGGTGTGCGAAGAGGAACCAGCGGTCCTTGTCGAGGCCGCGCTTGATCTCGATCGCGACGTCCTGGCTCGAGAGGTCCGTCTCGTCGAGGCCGTCGATGGCGGTCTGGATGTCGACGAGGACGGCGTCGATGTCGGCGATGACGGCCTGGATGACCACGTCGGACTGCGCGAAACCGGCGGGGACGGCGGTCTGCTTCGCCTTGGCGGCGACGGTGGAGAGGCGCGCGTCGATCGGCAGACCCAGGGCGACGATCCGCTCGGCGGCGAGGTCGGCCCAGTCCTGCGCGTGAGCGACGACCGTGTCGAGCAGCTCGTGCACGCCGATGAAGTTCGAGCCGCGGACGTGCCAGTGGGCCTGCTTGCCGTTGACGACGAGGGCCTCGAGGCCGAGGACGATCGGGGACAGGAACTGCGCGGTGCTGGAGGCCATGGTCGAGTCGACGGTGGTGGCGGCGGGCGTCTGAACGGTGCTCATGAGATCTCCTCGGGTTCTGCGGAAGTCGTGTTGACAGCAACGCTACTCACACGCGAACATTCCGCAAGCAAGATGAGGCTCGGCTAAATCCCTGGTGGCGAGGCAATCCTCGCCTTACCTGGCGGTAGTGTCACAGCATGACGATCGCCTCGGATGCCACGGTCCTCGCTCTCCCCGACGCCGCCCCGACGGTCCACGAGACCGCGTTCGTGGCATCCGGTGCCCGGGTCGTGGGAGAAGTGACACTGCGCGAGGGATCGAGCGTCTGGTACAACGCCGTCGTTCGCGGGGACAGTGCCGCGATCGTGCTCGGTCCGCGGAGCAATCTGCAGGACAACGTGTCGGTCCACGTCGACCGCGGACGCCCCGTCACCATCGGCGCCGACGTGTCGGTGGGGCACAATGCCGTCGTCCACGGGTGCACGATCGGCGACGGCAGCCTCATCGGGATGGGGAGTGTGGTGTTGTCGGGCGCCGAGATCGGCGCCGGATGCCTCGTCGCCGGGGGAGCGGTGGTACTCGAGGGCTCGGTCATTCCGGAGGGTTCCCTGGTCGCGGGTGTGCCAGCGAAGGTGCGGCGCGCGCTGACCGCCGAGGAGCGGGAGGGGATTCTGCGGAACGCCGAGACGTACCTCGCGCACGCGGAGCGGCACGCGAGGGCGGCGCCGGTGAAATGAGACCCGCTTTTCACCTCGGCGCGGTCACTTCCTCGACATAGACCGGTTCGATGCCGACGGCGATGTTCGATGTGCCCGGCCCCAATTCGGCGAGGACATCACCCGTATAGGAACGCACGATCGTGCGGTGGTCCGTCGCCGTGGTGATGGGGACATCCTGTGTCGCGGTGTCGTTGTCCGCGAACGGTGCGTTCTTCCACATCAGTCGACGCGTGCCACCGGCTTCATTTGTGAAGGTCATCTCGGAGACGTCCGCACCGACTGAGGCCGCGGACGAGAATCTGTATCCGTCGAGATGGCGGATGAAGAAGCTCATCGCGGCCGCCGCGGGTTTGGGCTGATACGCGCTGACGCCTGCGGTCGGCTGACGGTAAAGACCGAAGTTCGCCTCTGGCTCCCGGGGATCCGTTCCGTCATCGAGTGCCGCATACCAGACCGTCTGCGCGACGGCGGGGATCGACTTCATCGTCGCGTATATCTTGACCAATCCCGCTCCCGCTTGTTCCGCGTTGAGAACGCGGCTCACGTTACCCAGAGGCGGGCTCACGGTTGTGTTCGTCAGCCCGACCTCGCTGACGATGATCGGCTTGGATTTGCCGGCATTGTGTTGACGGATGAGCCTGTCCAACCCGCCGATGCCCTTGCGGAGGTCGTCGATGTTCGCTGCATATCCGTGCGTCGAGATGACGTCGGCGTAGGCGAGACCGCCGGCGTCGATGAAGTCGGCGAACCAGGTCATCGGGATACCTGCGGTGTTCCCCGCGACGATCTTCACCGACGGATGCTCAGGCTTGACTCCCTGCCACACAGCCTTCACGAGGTCGGCATAGCAAGCGCCCGATTGGCAGCCGCTGGTGTTGCGCCGCGGTCGATTGAACTCGTTCCACACTTCGACCTTGTCGACCGTCGGGTTCGCATCGAGGACGGTATTGATGTATTTGACGAAAGCGTCTTTACCTTCTGCCGTTGTCGGAGGCGACATCGGACCGCTCATATCCCCGCCGTAGGCGCGCGGATTGCCGTAGCTGGCTACGAACATCATGTGCAGATCGTTCGCTTGGGCGGCGTCCGACAAATTCTCGGCGAAATCTGGGACGGAGTACTCCCCGGCGACGCGCTCGACGCTGGTCCAGGTGGTCTCGTCGCGGATCTCATTGATGCCGAGTTCGGTGACCAACGGGATGGTCGGTGTGAGCGGCCAGGTTGATTCCACGTATGTCTGCTTGCCCCAGTGCGTGGCGACAGCGAAGAACGGAGAGGGTGTGCCAGGGGCTCGGCCCGACACCAAAAAGTGCGCGGAGACTTTATCGTGACCGTTGTTGATCTCGAATGCGTAGTAGCCCGTGTCCACTATCCGAGGAACGATGTCGGTGGATGGAACTTCGTCGTCCGTTCCTGAGTCGACGACCGTCCCCGCATGATTCGTCACGGTCCAGCGGAGCTGGCCGCCCTCGTTGTGAACGCGGAGCCGTACGTCGTCCGGGGAGGTGAAAGTCAGGGACGGTGCATCTATCCTCAGCGCTCTCTGGTTGTCGCCGCGGAACATCACGCCCGAGCCCAAGACCAGGATTCCGACGACCACGACGATCATGAGCGCAAGGCCGACGGCAGGAAGTTCTGCGCGCCGGGCGCGTCGAAATTTCACCGCCTTGATCATCACCGGAAACAGTAGTCGGCCAGGTCCGGTGCACGCTGAAGGCCGCGGGTTCTCTCCGACGGCAAGCGCAGCGATCAACCACCACGGCGCTCGAGATGCCTGATCGAAGTGACCAACACGACCATCCCGACCAGCTCCACGAGCGTCTGCGTGACGACGGCCGCGGCCGCAGGCGCGAGCGGCGCGGGGAGGGCCAGTGCGATCGGCAGGATGACGAGCGAGTTCCGCGTCGCCCCGGAGAACATCAGACCCCGCGTGGAGGCCACGTCGTGACGCCAGACGCGCGCGACGAGCAGACCGAGGGCGCACGCGATCACGAGGAACGTCACGTAGATCGGCACCAGCCCCACGAGGTCGGACGCATGAGCGCGAACCGTCTCGACCTGCGCCGCGACGATGACGGCGAGGGTGACCGTCATGATCGGCACCATGCCGGCATCCATCGTCCTCTCCACGCCCCGGGCGAAGACGGATCGGCGGGCCAGGAGCTGCGTGCAGACCGCGAGGCCGAGAGGGAGCGCGATGAACAGCAGGAACGCCCGCACGAACGGTCCCACCCGAAGGGTGCCGAGAACGTCGGGGCCCGCCATCATCGCCAGGAATATGGGGAGGAGCGCGATCTGCAGGAGCATCAGCAGGGGCGATACCGCAAGGAGTTTCGACGCCGCACCTCCGGCCATGCGCGTGAAGACGATGACGTAGTCGATGCACGGAGTCAGAAGCACCGGGAGCACACCCACGAGGAGTGCGTGGTCGTGCGCGACGAGCCGGGACAGGCCGAAGACCACCGCCGGAAGGAGGACGAAGTTCAGCACCACGGCCGCAGAGAGGAAGCGGAGATCGCGAAGGCCGCGGGCGACGTCGACGAACGGGACCGCGAGGAATGTCGCGTACAGCAGCGCGATGAGGGCGGGTGCCACGAGTGCCTCGGCGATCGGTGCGCTCCGGGGGGCGAGAAGACCGAGCGTTGCGCCGAGGAGGATACCCGCGACGAAGAAAGGGACCTGCCACCGGTTCGCCCACTCCATCATCGCCCCGAGCCTACGGGGGAATCCCTCACAGCCCGGACAGAGAAGACGCTCAGCTTCTGTTCAGAAAAGGCACGAAAACGCTACGCTCGGGCCTGAAACGTCGCCACCTCTGATCTGGAGTCATCATGACCACAGCACCCCCGCCGCCACCGGCCGCCGCTCCCGCGTCCGTCCCCGGCAAGACTCTCGGCATCGTCGCCCTCGTCGTGGCGATCTTCTTCAACGTCATCGGACTGATCCTCGGCATCGTCGCGCTCGTCCAGAGCCGCAAGGCCGGGTACAAGAACGGCTTCGCGGTCGCGGCGATCATCGTCGGTGCCCTGCTGACCATCGTCGCGATCGTCGTGATCGTCTCGGTGGCCTCCGTCATCGGCGTGGCCACCGAGGCCTACCAGGCCTGTGAAGCGGTGGACTTCTCGGGAACCGTCATCGTCGCGGGCACCGAGATCTCCTGCACCACGGTCAGCCGCTAGAAGCGCGCTTCCGGCGGGGGCCCGTCACCGTCGGTGGCGGGCCCTTGCGCTGTTGCGGGAGGTCGGCCGGACTCCGCGGCAACGGTCGGCCACCGGCGGTGAGCCGGCTGGATGGCCAGATCCGTCACGGTGGGCCGAGCGGCCACGGAGGCGGCCGGTGACCGGCGAAGTGGAGGTCCTATCAGCCGTTGACGGTGGAAAATGGTCGACGGTACTTCAGGAGCTCACGCGCTTGGAGATTGTGAATGCGAACTCAACATCTACGGTGCCACCGTTCGTAGATTATGAAGTAGTTGACCACATCTGTCAACAGCAACGACGTCTCGCGCCTCAGCAGATTGAGGAACTCGTTCAGCTATTCAAAGCAGGCAAGAACACTACAGAGCTCGCCAGTCACTTCCGTTGTAGCCGCTCGACGGTGAGCAAGCATATTCGGAACTCGGGGCTTTCAGCACGAGAAAAGCGCTTCAGTGAAGCGGACTTGACCCGCATGCAGCAGCTATATGAGTCTGGATTGTCGCTCGACAGGGTGGGTCAAGCCCTCGGGACGTCGGGTACCACGGTGACCAAGTACCTACGCGCTAATGGCGTGAGAGTCAGGGGCAGGCACGAATGGGAACAGGACTGACCTGCGGTCACTCACTTCGCGGCGAAGACGAACGCGCGCCAAGAGCGGCCAGTCTGTGTCAGAGGGACTGCCAGGAGGTTAGACGAAGTTGTTGCACAGGTGACCGTGAAGAGAGAAGTATCAGCGGATGAGCACGCACAGCCGCGGCCCCGCTAAGAAGCGTACGCCTCCGACATGGGAGCAATTCAAGACTGCGGTTCGGAGACGCGACCGTGACAGCCTCCTGTTGGTTTTGGCGAGCCTTAGTGCTGCAGACGCCCGAGACGAGATGCCGGAAGTAGCGGCCAGGTACGGGCTAAACCCGTGGAACCTTGCCAGTGTTGCGCGAACCGCGCTCGCGTGGGGCGGATTTCAACGACCCGTCGCAACCCCGGAGAACGCTGCCTATCTCGGGATGATGGATGCGAACCTCGGCGACGAGGCGATGGTCACCGGGGACGTCAAGGACGAGAGCGAGCGGCTTTCGAAGGTGCTCACTCGCATCTTCTTCGAACAGTTTCCGGGGCAACGCCATGCGCCTGCTGAGGTGGCGCGATCTATCCTCCTCTTCGGGTCGGCAGGCGAGCAGCCCCCAGACTTCGCCCCAGAGGCCATGGTTCCCGGCTGGTTTGAGGAAATCACCAGTGGCATGTCGATCGACGACTACGTCGCTTCGGTGTTTTTGATCTTCGTCGGGGCCAGGATGAACAGTGGCATATTCGATCTCCGCTGGTTAGAGGGTGCGCATTTCGCTGAGCTCGGTGAGGTGATCGACCTAGATGCTGTGCGGCGGACGTTTAATGAGTATCTCGTGACCACGCCGAAAGCGTTCAAGGAAGAGAATCGAAAGTGGCAAGACCCGCTCCCGTCTCCTCAGAAGAAGTACGCGTTCAATCCTCTCCAGGACAAACCCTTCATCGAGATAGAGGCAGGCACAACGGTAGCGCCGTGGGTGCAAGCAATCCTGATGAAGGCTCTTCCCCCGTCGATCTACTTCGTGGGCCTACGCGCCTACGGGAACGCGTTCTCACGCGACCTCGGCCATATCTATCAGCACTACGTCGGTAGGCAACTTCGACAGATAGGGGTCCCCGCATCCGTCATTCCCGAGGTGGCATATGGGCCAAAAACTTCTCGACGTGATTCCTGTGACTGGTTTCTTGACCTACCCGGGGTTCTTGTGCTCATCGAGTGCAAGGCTCGGCAACCGATTGAGTCGCTTCGTGTCGGCGGCGATGACTGGATGCGGTCTATCGAGGAGAGCATCCATAAGGGCATCAATCAAGTTAACCGTTCGAATGCCGACATCGACAAGATTGCCGCCTCGAACCCCGAAATAGATGTCGAGAAGCCGCGCGTGGGCCTTGTTATCACACTTGAACCTTTCTACATCAACAACAACCCTTTCCTGCAGGAAGAGCTTCCGGTGGCCGACGTTCCGGTGGCCATCATCTCCGTGGGAGAACTTGAGATGCTCGTGTGCGCGGATGCGGACGAAATCGCACGCGCGCTGCTCGAGGCCCCGCGATCAGCTGCCAACGGAATCATGCGACTGGCTCCGGCCCTTGACGTCACGACCAATTCGGAGAACAGCCTGTTGATGCAGACATGGGATTCGCTGACGTTCTTCCAACGGCTTGATAGCTACGTCACCGAGACGACTCCGTCGACAACCCCGGACACGTGATCGTGTGATGTCGTACTCGCATCGACCGGTCAAAAGTCGGCAGCCGCTGGATCGACTCAACGTCTGCGGGTACACGGTGTCTATGCTGCGCGTCTGTCCGGTTCTTCGAAGGACGTACCGCGGCCGCGATACCATTCGACCGATGAGCACCGAGGAACTGACCGCGGCGGAGGCCGCGTTAGAGGCCGCGCGCCTTGGGCTAATCAGCACGATCACCGTCGGCGTACTCGCGACGCTGGGAACGCTGGCTGGAACGTTGCTGGCGCCGTTCCTCATACGTCGATCCGAGGCGAAGAGTGCGGCTGCTCAACGACGGCGTGAGGAGTTGGCCGATGTCATTCCCCAGGTGATCTCGAAGGGAATGCGCGGCGCCGGCCCAAACGCGAGCGCAGATGCGATGGTGGCATCGATGGAGGCCCATGCTCGGCTGGGCGTTCTTCTTCGCCCGGACGAGTGGCAGATCGCGGCGATTGCCAAGGATGGGCTAATGAGCAGCGACGGCAGCACGGCGGCGACGAAGTCAGCTGGCGTTGCGGCCACAGTCATTCCAATGTGGGCGCGCGGCGAGGTTACCTCTGAGCAGGCGGCAGCGATCTACGCGCGCGATGCGGGCAAGAAGGTGACACGTCCGACCCCGCCATGATCCGACCCGATCTTCTCAAAGCGGGTGGGACCGTCTCGCCCGAGGCGGACGGCGGCAACGGAGATCACTCATCAACGTCGTCGATGGTCACCACGCCGTCGATGACAGCTCGCACCTCGTCCTCCAACGTCTGAAGCCCGCGCGCGCCAAGCTCGTTCATGAAAGCGTCCGCGTCCGCAGCGAGGTCGGCATCTCCACTCGTGATCGCGTTCGCGATCACGACGGGAACCGCGTGGCGGCTCATGTCGTAGTACACGCGACTTCCCCTACTGCGTTGGTGGAGAAGAAGCTTCAGCACGGCGAGCGCAGTCGCGGGGTTGTCCTTCGATGACTCGGCCAACTCCTTAGAGATCATGTACCGTTCGGTCGCGATGCTGGGTTCGAGCTCGAGAGCCGCTCGCAGTCGCGGCAGCCACCAATCGGACGAGAATGCTTGCCCCTTGGCGAGCCAGAAGATGCCCTCGAGTTCTTGGCTCTCATCTGGGTGCGCCTGAGCGTGCGCGATCCGCTCATCCCACAGGCGCCCGAATCGGTCACGTATCTCATCGTCCACGTACGTTGCGCGCGAGAAAGACCAGGCCACTTTGCCGAGAGCTTCGGCGCGAGTCTTCGGACTCATTTCCGAGAAGAACGCTTGGAACAGCTGGTCTTGCGTCGTGCGGTGCCCGAAGATCACGGCGTCTATTAGCCATTCGCCGATTCGCGGTAGCGGCTCACTTTCACCGCTCCAGCCGGCGCGCAGCGAATCACCCACCTGGAGGGTCGCTTGCATGGCGTCGTCAAGGAGGTCGTATAGGTCGGGATGGTATTTGTGCGTTGCCATCGCCGTGGTTAGCACCACCTGCTGGTCGGTGGAGATCTCTGATTGCGTGCCCACGAGCAGCTGCAGGCGAGTGTCGAGCCAAGGGCGCGCGTGGAGGTAAAGTCGCCCAAGTTTCTCCCCGATGGCTGCGCGTCCGGCACCATGGCGATCGACCCTGGCGAGCTCTTTGTCCAGCGCGACCAGCGCCTGCTGTTTCCACGGGGTGTCCTCGGGGTGTGTGGCCGCGACGGCGAGGGCGCGAATCCGACTGGGCCACTGCCAGTTGAGAGACATGGTGAGCGGATCCGAGCCGCCGTCGCTAGGGATGTACGCGTCGTACTCAGACCACGCTGATTCATCGTCGGCGTCTCGGATGAGCAAACCGGCGAAGCGCTCGGCGTACGCGTCGTTCATCGCCGGGGTTTCGCGTGGCTTCACTAGCTGCTTCAGCAGGTCAACGGCGGCGTCCTTGGCACCGCGGAAGTCTTTGTCGTCATCAAAGTCATCGCCCTCGGCTGGCAGGGTGGACTCCAGATCATGCCCGAGGACGAACTCAATGAGTTCAGCGACTTGTCGCCAGTCGAGTTCCAGATCAGCCTTGAGCGCGGCATCCCAACCTTGCAGAATTGCGCGAAGGTAGGTCGGGCGCAGCTTCTCGCCAAGCGCAGGAACCCCGTGAAAGGCCATAGGGTACGTTGCGAGCAGCGCCGCAAGTGCTCGCCCTTGACCCTCGTGAGAAGGATTGGGCCCCCACCGGCCGTCCGTATCGTGCCAGCCCGCGAGACAGGCGACAAGTTCCAGCGGCGCCATCTCTGCCATTTCCTCTTGGCTTGTGTGGGGGTTAGGGCCGGTCCAGGTCGTCACCTGCCCAAGTGGCTCCAGTGGCTTCTCGATTTCGCCGTGAGTCGCGTCCAACTTGGCTAGCTCTTGTTGCAGCTCAGGAGGGAGCGCGTCGTGGCCGATGGCAGCGAGCCAACCGTGCCGGTAGCGATCGGCCTTGTCCTGGATCTCCGCTTCTGCCTGTCCAGGATCCGCGCCTTCGGGCACAAGCCGCTCGCGCATCCATGCCAGGTCGGCACGGTAAGCCTGTTCAAGAAACGGCGTGAAGACCGAACTCACTGAGTAGTCGATCTGCGTCGCAACGCGCGCGAGGTGTGCGTACTCGACCCGCAAGTACTCATCATCAGACTCGGGCTCGCTCAGGAGGCGACGTGCCGCCGCCACAAATCGGTGAGCGTCACCGCCACTGTCTACTTCACGGTGCATGCACTCGCGGACGACGTAGATGGCGATCTTGCGAAGTAGCTTGACCCTTGGTTTTAGGAACAGCTCGATCGTCTCGTCGGGCTCGCGGCTCGCGGAGATCATGCCCTGGTCGCGGGCGGCATCGATGAGTGCGTCCTCGGGTCGGTCGTAACCGCTTCGCGGCTCCGCAATCGAGGGTCGGTCCATCGCGCTGAAGTCATGCGCGCCGGACGCGTGGCCGTTGATGGCCACATAGCTGAGTAGCCACCCGATGAGTGCCTTCAACGCGTCAGCACCGAGCGCCGGCACGATCTTCGGCAGTGCGTCGGCATACCAATAGTCGTCGAGGCCAACTACAGGCTTGTGGGGTCCATCGGCGCTATCAGCTCGGCGTGGCTCGAAGAGCGTATTGGCGAGCCATCGCCCTTCTTTGCGGTGACCCCCTTCAAGCAGCGTGACAGCGAACGCGACGAGATCGTGAGAGTCGGTGCGCCAGCCAAATCCGGACGCCTGCCATTTCCTGAGGAGCGGAATGAGCCGCACGGCCTCATCCGCAGGTATACGTGAGCCAATCTCGAACACGGCGCGCCTGACCCACGGGTTTGAGCTCTTTTCGAGGGTGAGGAACACATCGACGACGTCGGCCGGAACCTCCGAGGAAATGCACGTGAGATACGAAATCTCCGGCCAGTACGGGTCGTAGATGTATCCGTCGCTCGTTGGATGCGGCTCAGGCGGGCTCGAGAATGCGCCCGCTTCGAGAAGGGGACGCACCCAAAGGGGATTCTTCAAGCCCTCGAAGAAGACCTGCCGAAGTTGCACGGTAGGTATCTTGAGGAGAGCTGATTCGACCATTTCTGGTGTCGGCGCCTTGTACTTATTCATCAGCTGAGCCCTCCGTGGCATTGATCTCGGCGAGCAAGTCTTGGACGGCATGTTTCCTAGCAAAGAAGGCCGTGATCACACCATCGAACAGCTCCTCGAAGATGGCGATGTTCGCAAGCATTTCGTGATCGCTAGGCAGCGATGCGGGATCGATTTCATGATCATGCAAATGCGCCCACTTCACGAAGAATGCTTTTGCCTCGACCCATCGCTCCACGGCGGCATGGCCGTCGTTGCCGTCGTCGGTGAGCAGGGCAGCGACGTCGCCACGAACTCGACGTTTCTCGTGCACCGCCGCTTTGAAGAGCTTCGCCATCGCTGAGGCGACCTCAGCGGGCACGGCTACCTGGCTATCGCCTTCACGTTCAAGGTCGAGCTCGGGATGGCGTACCAGAAGCTCCGGAAGCTTCTTGATCTGATCCGACGACGTCGGCTTGAACACCGGTGTCGTCGGGCGCCCCATAGCGCCGAGCACGCGATTCATCACCTCTCGCATCGCGTGAGATATCAGGGAGACTCGTGTGCGCTCACCCATCCATTCCGGTTTTGACTCAATAAGCGCGAGTGCGGATTCATACGCGTTGGCCAGCTCAGGGCGCCGTTCATCAAGAGCGGCGACAAGGCGCAGCCGACGCTCGCCCAACTGGGGTCGGCGCTCCGCATTCACGCGTCGCGACCATTCTGAGAGTATGTCCGTCGGATATTCATCAACGCTTCCTACTTTGCGTCATTGCACTATTGTCGTCAAGGCCCGCCGCATCGCCCGCAGGCTAGCCATCAACACGTCGGATGTCACCCGATACTTCGTGACGCCACTCTCGGCCATCAATTAGATAGGTAACGGACCCCGAGTATCGGGGTACCGGTTGATCGCTCAGTTCGTCCGGTTGTGCTGGCACCTCTTCGATTTCGACCAAACTGTGCCAAGTCTCGCCTGGTTGCACGCGCACAGGGAAGGAAAGAGGTCTCTTCAGACGCAAGAGTGAGTCGAGTTTTATGTCGTAGATGCTCACCCGCTGATCCGAATCGTTGTGAATGCGTAGGTGAAGGCTGGTCATCACTTGATTAGGGAAATTCCCATATCCGCCACCGCCCCGTAGCTCCAAGACGACCTTCTTGGCAACCGAACGGATCATCACTTCACGAGCCTCAATCGCTGCGACGTGCTCCTGCTCGCGGCGCTGAATCTCAGCGTCGCGCGACGCTTGGTCAGCGCGGAATGTCTGCACGGCCCACAACAATGCGAGGACTGTGGATATCCCCCCGACCCATGTACCTGCTGCCTCTACCCAGTTCGGATCGGAGCCCCTGATAAGCAGTGTGGTCGCGGACACCCCGACCGCTCCGCCCCCGGATGCCCACATCGAGCGTGCGATCCATGAGCTACGTCGCCGTCCCATTACTGCACCGTAGCGAAGATAGAGCGCGTGCTCTGGAGCCGTGTCAGACTCGTGACATGGCGACAGCTCGACCACGTTCCAGTGAGCACCACGCGTGACGCCTGCCGTCCCTGCCTCCTCGTTCCCCCATGATTCGCGACTGCTCGACACTCGTGAGGCCGATTCGCATATCGAAGTCGCGAACGTCCTCCTCAAGGACGTCGGCGCCCGTCTGCAAGCCCTCGAGTCGTATCTCGAAGCGGCCCGCACGTTGCCCGCTGCAGGCAGCAAGCTGGCGGCTGCGGACGACCTCACACCGTACAACCCTCTGAGCTTCCAGGTGCGGAGCTGTCTGAGCGTTGGTGTGGACTCGATCCGCATGGTGTGCCGATTCATCGAGGTCGCA
This sequence comes from Microbacterium sp. SCPM-O-B-15248 (M128), assembly GCF_058214835.1. Lineage (NCBI taxonomy): Bacteria > Bacillati > Actinomycetota > Actinomycetes > Micrococcales > Microbacteriaceae > Microbacterium > Microbacterium sp. SCPM-O-B-15248 (M128). The sequence continues at coordinate 370,595 of NZ_JBYQLI010000002.1, read as the reverse complement.
AAGGAGCTCCCGATGTTGGCTCACTACGCCCCGCTCCGCGTTGCAGTCGAATCAACCTCGCTCGGGATTTGGCTTCTCGGCAGCGGCACGAAGCAGAAACGTGCATAACAATCACTTCGGCTGTCGTACCGTAACAATGAAGATCTGGAAGGGCTGGAGTCTGTTTTCGAGGCCGCGAACGAGAACCAGCCCGATCGAGAGTGGGTTCGCGAACGGTTGCGAGGCCTGCAGGCCGATCTTCCCGACTACCGCAACCACGACATCACCAAGTTTCCGAACAACACGGGTCTGCCGCGCGGATAGGTGACGGGTTGTAGTCACGCCGCGAGGGCAACGTCGGTGTTCATGATTGCTTCGTACTAGATGGGGGTCAAACCATGGAGCCGCTTCTGTCGACGGCGCCGGTGGTAGGTGCGTTCGATCCAGGTGACGATGGCGATGCGGAGCTGGTCGCGGGTGTCCCAGGACCGCCGGTTGAGGACGTTCTTCTGCAGCAGGCTGAAGAACGATTCCATTGCCGCGTTATCGCCCGCCGCGCCGACTCGTCCCATTGATCCGGCCATCCCGTGGTGGTGCAGGGCGCGGATCATCTTGCGGGCGCGAAACTGGGATCCTCTGTCCGTGTGGACCACGCAGCCGGCGACGTTCCCGCGCCGTGCGACGGCGCTGTTCACGGCGTCAACGGCCAGACGAGCCCTCATTCGGTCGCTGATCGAGTACCCCACGATTCGGTTGCTGAACACGTCCTTGATCGCGCAGAGGTAGAGCTTTCCTTCCGCGGTCTTGTGTTCCGTGATGTCGCTGAGCCAGAGCCGGTTCGGGGCGTCCGCGGTGAACTCCCGGCGCACGAGATCGTCGTGGACCGGCGGGCCGGGGCGTCGACCCTTCCCGCGGCGGCGTTTCCCGAAAGCGGACCACCAGCCGTTGTCACGGCAGATCCGCCATGCCGTCCGCTCCGCCATGACTTCGCCCGCGTCGCGAGCCTCGTCGAGGCGGAACCGGTAGCCGAACTCCGGGTCGTCGCGGTGCGCGTCGAATAGTGCGTTCGCGCGATATGCCGCGATGAGCTCGGCATCGGTGATGGGGTTCGCCAGCCACCGGTAGTAGGGCTGGCGGGAGAGCTTGAGCACCCGGCACGTCACCGCAACGGGAACACCGTCAGCGGCGAGCTCGGTCACGAGCGGGTAAAGCCTTTTCCCGGCAGGTTCGCCTGCGACAGATACGCCGCCGCCCGCCGCAATACCTCGACCTCTTGCTCGAGCAGCCGGATCCGCTTCCGCGCTTCCCGCAACTCCGCACCCTCGGACCGCGTCACACCGGGCTTCGCGCCCTCCTCGACCGCGGCGCGCCGCATCCACTTCGTGAGAGTCATCGGGTGAACACCGAAGTCGGTCGCGATCTGCTCGATGGTCACCCCGGGCTCGCGGCTCCTGGCGACGCGCACGACGTCGTCACGGAACTCGCTCGGATAAGGCTTGGGCACAATGACATCCTTCCAGGGCACCCTCCCGGGCAACCCAACTCAGATGTCACCTACCGGCGCAGCAGACCCGACCGGGAACGTCCGTGACGACGACGGTCCCGGCGATCACCACGGAAGGAGGCGAACACCATGCACATCACGTCAATCTATGAGGACCACTACCTCGGGGAGACCTACCGGGCAGGCGTCGCCTACCTGAGAGCCCGCACCCCCGACAATGGCCGAGCACCCCGCCGTGTCGGCACCTACCCGCTGGACCAGCAACGACAGATCATCGCCAAGGCCGCACGAATTGAGTAGACAGTCATCGTCGCGGAGTTCATCGAGTACGGCGACCATGCGAGAGGGTTCCGGCCGGCGTTCCGGCAGTGCGTGTCCTTCGCAAGCGAAACCCACCTCCCATACCTCTTCGTGGCCCGCGAGGAGTACCTGACGTGGCGGCCTGAGGACTTCGACCTGCTGATGCGGCATCTCGCCGATACGCAGATCATCCTCATGCCCGCATACGACCGGATGCGATCGAGGTAACACCGTCACTGGTGGAGGCCCAATGAAGGGCCTCCACCAGCCCACCCAACAACCCCCACGCCCAAGAAAGGAGGAACCCTATGAACACCGACAGCCCCGACCAGCCGACCCCCGTTCGCCCACCGACGAGTGATGCGGAATCGTCAACACCACTGGACTCAATTCGCGAAGTGAGCGTCAATGGTGACAGCACACTAGACGGAGAATCCCAGATGAACGCGCCATTCGACACATCTAACCCCGCCCCAGTCGCCAACCCATTGGACCTGTTCGCAGCGTCCCTCGCACCCAAACGCGCGGTGTCCTACCTGCGCGTGTCGACTAAGGGGCAAGCCTCGCGTGGCGCGGACGACGCCGAAGGGTTTTCGATTCCGGCGCAGCGGGAGGCGAACAAGAAGGAGGCTCAGGCGCTCGGCGCGCTGATCGTGAAGGAGTTCGTCGACCGGGGAGCATCCGCGAAATCCGCCGACCGCCCCTACCTGAAGGAGATGCTCGAGTACGTCGAAGACGGCGGCATCGACGTCATCGTCCACAAAGTCGACCGCCTCGCACGCAATCGAGAAGACGACGTCGAGATTGGCCGCAAGCTCCGTGCCGCAGGCGTCACCCTCGTATCCACCACCGAAAGCATCGACCAATCACCGTCCGGCATGCTGCTGCATGGCATCATGGCCTCCATCGCCGAGTTCTACTCCCGCAACCTCGCCACCGAGGTCATTAAGGGCATGAACCAGAAAGCCAAACGCGGCGGCACCGCAGGCAAAGCACCCCTCGGCTACCGCAACATCGGACAGCTCGATGACAACGGTGCCGAGATCCGTACCGTCATCGTCGATCCCGAACGGGGGCCGCTGATGCGCGAGGCGTTCCGGCTCTATGCAACGGGGGAGTGGACGGTGGCGTCCCTCACGGAGCACTTGCGTGCACTCGGGCTGACAACTCAGCCGGGACCGAGCCTTCCGTCCAAACGGATCACCGAGGGGTTGCTGCACAAGCTGCTCACGAACCCCTACTTCACCGGGATCGTGACGTTCCGTGGCGCGGTCTATCCGGGCAGACATGAACCCCTCACTGATGCCGCGAGGTGGCGCAAGGTGCAGGACATCCTCGCGTCCCACGTCAACGGCGAACGCACTCGAAAGCACCCGCACTACCTTCGCTCAACCGTCTACTGCGGGCTGTGCGAGGAGCGACTGCTCGTGCAGATCTCGAAGTCCAAGACGGGGGAGCGATACCCGTACTTCGTCTGCGCTGCCCGACACAACCAACGCTCGACGTGCGAGCAACGATCGGTCCTCATTACCGATGTCGAGAAGAAGATCGAGCAGTACTACCAGCGAGCGGTGCGGCTGTCGGATAACGACCGTTCCAGCGTCGAGCGCCTGTTCCACGCAGATCTCCAAGCGCAGCGACGCGTCCGGGAAGAGGAGACAGCGGTCCTGATTCGCGAGAAAGAGAAGCTCGAACGCACGAGAGCCAAGCTCCTCGAAGCCCACTATGCCGACGCCATTCCTCTTGATCTACTGCGCACCGAACAGGACCGGATCAGCAGCGCTCTCGACCAGATCGCCAACAAGCTCCACCGCGACGAGATCAGCGATACCGACGCTGAATATCTCCTCGCCAACGCCCTCAGCCTGCTCCAGATCGCCGGGCTCGGCTACCTCGCCGCACCCGAACACGTCCGCCGACAACTCAACCAAGCCTTCTTCAAGAAGGTCCTCGTCTTCCGGGACGAAGACGCACGCGACGGTGTGCGAGTCGAAGTCGAGATGAACGAACGTTCCAGACCCTGCTTCGTATCGCTACTCACGGAACGTCCAGCGACACAGCAAAGCCCGCTCGTAAGAGCGGGCTCAACCCTGACGCCGCACCAGGCGAATCGCTTCACATTTTTGGTGAGGGTTTCAGTAACAACGTTTTGGAGGGGATGACGGGAATCGAACCCGCACCATCAGTTTGGAAGACTGAGGCTCTACCATTGAGCTACATCCCCGCGGCGGCGAACCGCAGCGGCATCCACTCTACTTCACGCGTGGGCCTGGCCTGAACACACCACGGAGCGCGCGTCGCCGTGTCGAGAACAGGCTGTGTCGCGACAACAGGGCGATCCTCCGGAAATCCGCCTGTTTCTGATGCATCGCCTGTTCTCGAGCCGCTGACAACATCGGCCGCGAGCCGCGGATTCCGCTCACACCAGCCCCCGCACCTCGATCGACTAGACTTTCAGGGGTCGTTTCGTCGAACGCGTCCTACGCGTCGCCCCGGGGCGTAGCTCAGCTTGGTAGAGCGCCCGCTTTGGGAGCGGGAGGCCGCAGGTTCAAATCCTGTCGCCCCGACGCAACGGCCCCACAGACCACAGGCCTAGCCGGCCCCCGCGTGCGCGCGGGCCACACGAGGAGAACACACCGCATGGTCAACAGCACCGTCGAGAAGCTCAGCCCGACCCGGGTCAAGCTCCACATCACGGTCTCGCCCGACGAGCTCAAGCCGAGCATCAGCCACGCCTACGAGCACATCGCGCAGGACGTGCAGATCCCCGGCTTCCGCAAGGGCAAGGTGCCCGCGCCGATCATCGACCAGCGCATCGGTCGCGGCGCCGTCATCGAGCACGCCGTCAACGAGGGTCTCGACGGGTTCTACCGCCAGGCCGTCGAGGACCAGGAGCTGCGCGTGATCGGCCGTCCCAGCGCCGAGATCGTCGAGCTGCCCGAGCTCAAGGACTACTCCGGAGACCTCGTGATCGACGTCGAGGTCGACGTGCGTCCCGAGTTCGACCTGCCCGCCTACGACACGATCACCGTGACCGTCGACGCCGTCGAGGCCGATGACGCCGCGGTGGATGCCGAGCTCGACCGCCTGCGCGCCCGCTTCGGCACGCTCGTGACCGTCGACCGTCCGGCCGCGACGGGCGATTTCGTCGAGCTCGATCTCGTCGCCACGATCGACGGCGCCGAGATCGACCGCGCCGAAGGCGTGTCGTACGAGGTCGGCTCCGGCGAGCTGCTCGAGGGTATCGATGAGGCCGTCGACTCGCTCACCGCCGACGAGCAGACCACGTTCCGCTCGAAGCTCGTCGGTGGCGACCACGCCGGCGAAGAGGCCGAGGTCGCGGTCACCATCACCGCCGTCAAGGAGCGCGAGCTCCCCGAGGCCGACGACGACTTCGCCCAGATGGCGTCGGAGTTCGACACCCTCGCCGAGCTGCGGGCGTCGCTCGCCGAGCGAGTCTCGGAGCAGTCGGTCTTCACGCAGGGTGCCGCCGCGCGCGACAAGTTCGTCGAGGCGCTCATCGAGGCCGTCGAGATCCCCGTGCCGCCGCAGCTCATCGAGGACGAGGTCCACAACCACCTCGAGGGCGAGAACCGCCTCGAGGACGACGTGCACCGCGCCGAGGTCACCGAGGCGAGCGAGAAGCAGTTCCGCACCCAGATGATCCTCGACAAGATCGCCGAGGATGCCAACGTGCAGGTGTCGCAGGACGAGCTCACGCAGTACCTGATCCAGTCGGCCGCGCAGTACGGCATGGCTCCGCAGGACTTCGTCAACGCGCTGCAGCAGGGCAACCAGCTGCCCGCGATGGTCGGCGAGGTCGCTCGGAACAAGGCGCTCGCGATCGCCCTCGGCAAGGTCACCGTCGTCGACTCCAACGGCAAGCCCGTCGACCTGGCCGGCTTCATCGCCGTCGAGGGTGAAGAGGCTGCCGAGGACGAGGTCGTCGAAGAGGCTCAGGAGATCGCCGACGCCGCCGCCGACGCGGACGCCGTCATCGAGGCCGGAGAAGCCGCCGCCGAGGAGGAGGCCCCCAAGAAGGCCCCCGCCAAGAAGCGCGCTCCCGCCAAGAAGAAGGCCGCCGAGAAGGCCGCCGACAGCGAGTAAGACTCGATCGTCATTCTCGACAGGGGGTGGATGCCACGGCATCCGCCCCCTGCTCTTTTCCCGGAGACGAAGGGCTCGACATGAGCGACTGGCAGGACCGCGTGGATGCCGTCTGGGCGGACAGCGCCCTGACCGAGGACGAGGTGATCGACCGCATCGACGTCCTCGCCGCCGAGCGCTCCGTCGACGACCCCGTCGCCCTGTTCGAGCGGGCAGGCGCGCGTGACTCGGCGGGCCGCGAGGCGGAGGCCGAGGTCCTGTACCGCCGAGCCCTGGAGATCGGGCTCGACGACGAGCGCCGTACTCGAGCGACGATTCAGCTGGCCAGCACCATCCGCAACCTCGGCAAGATCGACGAGGCGCGAGAGATGTTGCGGGCGGAGTACGAGCGGGAGCCGCGCGGACCGCTGCACGACGCGGCTGCGGCGTTCTACGCCCTCGCGCTCGTGTCGGCCGGCGAGGCCGAGCGAGCGGCATCCATCTCGCTTCAGGCCCTCGCTCCGCACCTGCCGCGCTATACCCGTTCCGTGACCGGATACGCCCGCGAGATCGCGGACGGACACGCCTGATCCGCCCGCGGCGAACACGGCGACCGGCCCCGAACCGCGCCGGTAGATTCGTTGCAGATCACCGGAAGAGGAGCACACATGCCCGAACCCCTTATGGCAACGAGCGTCTTCGACAGGCTGCTCAAGGACCGCATCATCTGGCTCGGTTCGGAGGTGCGTGACGAGAACGCCAACGAGATCTGCGCCAAGATCCTGCTGCTGGCAGCCGAGGACTCGCAGAAGGACATCTACCTCTACATCAACTCGCCCGGCGGCTCGATCACGGCCGGCATGGCGATCTACGACACCATGCAGTTCGTGCCGAACGACATCGTCACGGTCGGCATCGGCATGGCCGCGTCGATGGGCCAGCTCCTGCTGACCAGCGGCACCAAGGGCAAGCGCTACATCACGCCCAACGCCCGCGTGCTGCTGCACCAGCCGCACGGCGGCTTCGGCGGAACCGCGAGCGACATCCAGACGCAGGCGCAGCTCATTCTCGACATGAAGAAGCGTCTCGCCGAGATCACCGCCGCCCAGACGGGCAAGAGCGTCGAGCAGATCAACGCCGACGGCGACCGCGACCGCTGGTTCAGCGCGGCCGAGGCCCTCGAGTACGGCTTCGTCGACCACATGCGTGAGCACGCCACCGACGTCGCCGGCGGCGGCGGGACCGCGGCCTGAGGCCGAGGGCGAGAGGAAAGGACACCGCAATGCACACTCCCACCTTCGGCGGCGGCGCCGCGCACATGCCGAGCAGCCGCTACATCCTGCCCCAGTTCGAGGAGCGGACAGCCTACGGCTACAAGCGCCAGGACCCGTACAACAAGCTCTTCGAGGACCGCGTGATCTTCCTGGGCGTCCAGGTCGACGACGCGTCGGCCGACGACGTCATGGCCCAGCTGCTCGTGCTCGAGTCGCAGGACCCCGACCGCGACATCATCATGTACATCAACTCGCCCGGCGGCTCCTTCACTGCCATGACGGCGATCTACGACACGATGCAGTACGTCTCGCCGCAGATCCAGACCGTCGTGCTGGGCCAGGCCGCGTCCGCTGCGTCGGTGCTGCTGGCGGCCGGCGCCCCCGGCAAGCGTCTGGCTCTGCCCAACGCCCGCATCCTGATCCACCAGCCCGCCGTCGGCGAGTCCGGTCACGGTCAGGCGTCGGACATCGAGATCCAGGCTGCCGAGATCATGCGCATGCGCACGTGGCTCGAAGAGACCATGGCCCGTCACACCGGCCAGGACGTCGCGAAGGTCAACAAGGACATCGACCGCGACAAGATCCTCTCCGCTCAGGAGGCGATGGAGTACGGCATCGTCGACCAGGTCCTGACGACGCGCAAGCGCGTCCCGGCGGCCCTGACCGCCTGAGCGCCCCTCATCGATGCCCCGCCGAAATCTCATCGGCGGGGCATCGTCGCGTCCGGGTCTTCTGAGGGTGAGTCGCCAAGGCCGAAGGAGAGTGGATGCGGTGCCCGGAGGGCGCGGCATCCGTGTCCGCCCGTGGCGATCAGACGAACGGCACTCGCGCAAATGCCCTCGATTGTCGTGGGCAGCGGTTAGGCTCGGAGGCACTCGGGCGAGTGGGCCGGGTGACGAGGAGGACGGGCATGGCACGCATCGGAGAGAGCGCCGACCTGTTCAAATGCTCCTTCTGCGGCAAGAGCCAGAAGCAGGTGCAGCAGCTGATCGCGGGTCCCGGCGTGTACATCTGCGACGAATGCGTAGAGCTGTGCAACGAGATCATCGAAGAGCGCATGGCCGAGTCGTCCTCCGGCGAGGTCGCCGACTTCGACCTGCCGAAGCCGCGAGAGATCTTCGGCTTCCTCGAGGAGTACGTCGTCGGACAGGAGTCCGCGAAGCGGGCCCTGGCTGTCGCCGTCTACAACCACTACAAGCGCGTGCGCTCGCACGGCACTCTTCAGCCCGCCGAGCAGCGCGCCGAAGAGATCGACATCGCCAAGAGCAACATCCTTCTGCTCGGACCCACGGGGTGCGGCAAGACGTACTTGGCCCAGACCCTCGCGAAGCGCCTCAACGTGCCGTTCGCGGTCGCGGATGCCACGGCCCTCACCGAGGCCGGCTACGTCGGTGAGGATGTCGAGAACATCCTGCTCAAGCTCCTGCAGGCCGCCGATTTCGACGTGAAGCGCGCCGAGACCGGCATCATCTACATCGACGAGGTCGACAAGATCGCCCGCAAGGCCGAGAACCCGTCGATCACGCGCGACGTGTCGGGCGAGGGCGTGCAGCAGGCCCTCCTCAAGATCCTCGAGGGCACGGTCGCCTCGGTGCCTCCTCAGGGTGGTCGCAAGCACCCGCATCAGGAGTTCATCCAGATCGACACGACGAACGTCCTGTTCATCGTGGCCGGCGCCTTCGCGGGACTCGAAGAGATCATCTCGTCCCGCGTGGGCAAGCATGGCGTCGGTTTCGGCGCTCCGCTGCACCGCAAAGAAGATGCGCCCGACCTGTTCAGCGAGGTCCTGCCCGAAGACCTCCACAAGTTCGGTCTGATCCCCGAGTTCATCGGTCGTCTGCCCGTCGTGGCATCCGTGTCGCCGCTCGACCAAGACGCGCTCATGGAGATTCTCACGGCCCCGCGCAACGCCCTGGTCAAGCAGTACCAGCGCATGTTCGAGCTCGACGGCGTGCAGCTGGAGTTCGAGGAGGACGCGTTGCGCGCGATCGCCGACCTCGCGGTGGGCCGCAAGACCGGCGCGCGTGGTCTTCGGGCGATCCTCGAGGACGTGCTGGGTCCGGTCATGTTCGACGTGCCGTCGGCCGACGACATCGCCAAGGTGGTCATCACCCGCGCGGCCGTCGAAGACGGTGCGCCCGCGACGATCGTGCTCGCTCAGAAGCGCAAGAGCGCCTGACCTTCGCGATCTCCGACGGTCCCGATCGCACCTCGCGATCGGGACCGTCGTCGTTTCAGCCGGTGAGGCCGCGACGCTCGAGCAGCGGCTGGATCTCGGCATCCCGACCGCGGAAGTCACGGTAGGCCGCGAGCGGGTCGCCGGAGCCGCCGACGCCGAGGAGACGCTGGCGGAACCGGTCGCCGTTCTCGCGCGTGAGGCCGCCGTTCTCGCGGAACCACTCCACCGTGTCGGCGTCGAGCACCTCGCTCCAGATGTAGGAGTAGTACCCGGCGCTGTACCCGCCCGAGAACACGTGCGCGAAGTACGTCGAGGCGTAGCGCGTGGGCACCGCGGGGTTGTCGAGACCGATGTCGGCGAGGGCCGCCGCCTCGAACGCCGCGACGTCGATCTCGCCCGCCGCCTCACCGACCGACAGACCGTGCCAGGCCTGATCGATCCAGGATGCCGCAAGGTACTCGCTCGTGGCGAAGCCCTGGTTGAACGCCTCCGACGCGTGCAGCCGCTCGACGACGTCGGCCGGCAGCGGCTCGCCGGTCTCGTGGTGTCGCGCGTAGTGGGCGAGGATCTCGGGCCAGAAGATCCACATCTCGTTCACCTGGCTCGGGAACTCCACGAAGTCGCGGTGCACCGCGGTGCCGGCGAAGTGCGGGTAGGTGACCGTCGCGAACAGTCCGTGCAGTGCGTGACCGAACTCGTGGAACAGCGTCGTGACCTCGTCGAGGGTCAAGAGCGTCGGCGTGCCCGGTGCGGGCTTGTTCACGTTGAGGTTGTTGACCACGACCGGGGCTGTGCCGCGCAGTCGTGACTGCGTCACGATCGAGTTCATCCACGCGCCGCCGCGCTTGGAGTCGCGCGTGTACAGGTCGAGCAGGAACAGGCCGAGTTCGCTGCCGTCGGCGTTGTGCACCTCGAACACCCGCACGTCGGGGTGGTAGCCCTGGAGGTCGTGGCGCTCGGCGATCCGGATGCCGTACAGCTGCTCGGCGGCCGAGAACACGCCGTCGCGCAGCACTCGCTCCGCTTCGAACCAGGGCCGCAGCGCCGCACGATCGAGGTCGTATTGCTCGGCCCGCACCTTCTCGGTGTAGAACGCCCAGTCGTGCGCTTCGATCGCCACGCCATCGGTGTCGGCGATCCGCTGGAGGGCCTGCTGCTCGGCGCGCGCGTTGGCGGCCGCGGGACCGGCGAGGCGGCGGAGCAGATCGCGCGCGGCATCCGGAGACCCGGCGGTCTGGTCGGCGAGCACCGCGGCCGCGTGCGAGGGGTAACCGAGCAGGGCGGCGCGCTCGGCGCGCAGCCGCACGATCTCGCGGAGCGTCGCACGGTTGTCGTTCGCGTTCCCGCGGGTCCCGCGCGCCCGCGAGGCCTCCAGCAGCCGACGACGGGAGTCGCGGTTCGTGAGCGAAGCGAGATACGGGTGCCCGGTGTACAGCGTGAGCGTGACGACGTAGCGACCGTCGAGCCCGCGCTCGGTTGCGGCCTGCGCGGCGGCCGACAGCTCGCCCTCGCTCAGTCCGTCGAGTTCGGCGGCGTCGTCGAACACGACGGCGAGGTCGTTGGTGTCGGCGAGCAGGTTCTTCTCGAACGTCGTGGTGAGCGTCGACAGGCGCTGGTTGAGGTCGGTGAGGCGCTGCTTCTGCGCGTCATCGAGTCCCGCGCCCGCCAGCGACATCTCGCGGTGGCGACGTTCGACGAGATACCGGCTCTCGGCATCCAGGTCGAGGGCGTCCAGGGACTCGTGCACGGCGGTGACGCGCGCGAACAGCGCGGTGTCGAGCTGGATCGCGTCGCCGTGGGCGGACATGAGCGGTGCGAGCTCTTCCTCGATGGCCTGGATCTCGGGCGTGCCGTCGGCCGAGGCGACGGTGTAGAACGTGCGAGCGACGCGGTCGAGCATCTCTCCGCTGCGCTCGAGCGCGACGAGGGTGTTCTCGAACGTCGGGGGCTCGATCTGGGCGGTGATCGCATCGACTTCTGCGCGCTGCGCGGCGAAGGCCTCGTGGAACGCGGGGAGGTAGTGCTCCGGGCGGATGCTGCCGTAGGGCGGCAGATCGTAGGGGAGCGGCGTCGGAGCGAGGAGGGGATTGGTCACGGCATCCGTCATCGTTCCAGCGTAGTCACTCCGGCATGCAAAGAAGTGTTTGCATAACTTTCGATGCAAAGGTATCTTTGCATTCGTGACCAGCCCCGCCGAGCCCCGCGACCGCGTTCTCGACGCGGGCGCCCTCCGCGCCCTGGCCCACCCGCTGCGGGCGCAGCTGTTCGACCTGCTGAGCCAGTACGGACCGCAGACGGCGAGTGGACTGGCGTCGCTCACCGGCGAATCCACCGGGGCGACGAGCTACCACCTGCGCGCCCTCGCCCGGGAGGACCTCATCCGCGAGGTCGAGGGGCGCGGGACCGCGCGCGAACGCTGGTGGGAGCGCCCCGTCGGGATGGTGACGCTGTCGAACCCCGAGCTCTCGCACACCGCCGCGGGTCGTGCGATTCAAGAGGCCGTGCACAGCGAGACCCTCAACATCCGCCAGCAACGACTGCTGCACTTCGCCATCCACGGGTGGGAGGAACCCGAGCCGTGGCGCGAGGGCAGCCTCATCTCCACCGCCAGCGCGCGGCTCACCGCGGAGCAGATGACCGAACTCAGCGCCCGGCTGCAGGCGGTCGTCGACGAGACCGTCCAGCGCTATCGCCATCAGACCGGAGACGGGCTGCGCGTCGTCACGATGCGCGCCGACGTCTTCCCCCTGCCCGCCGAAGGAGGCTCCTCATGACCGCGCTCACCGCGCCGCTCGTGGCCACCACGACCGTCGAGAAACTGCTCCTCGCTCTGTCGCGGGCCCTGGCCGAGCACGCCCACGCCCGCATGCAGGCACGCGTGGTTCGCGCCGACGCCACCGCTCAGCGCGCCGTCCTGCTGACGAAGACTCGTCGGCCGGTGTTCGAGGCCGAGTCCTACCTCAGAGTGCGCTGACCGAATGACAGAGGGCCGGGATACGGCATCCCGGCCCTCTGTCGTCGAATCAGGCGAACTCGTCGTCCGTGTCGTACCGCACGACGACCTCGCCCGAGGCGTCCTGCGACACGATCACGCCCGTATCGAGCTCAGCGACGGGGCGCCCCTCGAGGAACGTCAACGTCCACCGCGGAGCCGGCGCGCTCAGCCCGGCGGGGTTCAGCGCCGCTTCGACGGCGGCGATCTGGGCGTGCAACACGGCCGGCACGGCGGCCGGCGGCTGCTCGCGAGCGGTCCAACGGGTTCCGAGCTGCATCAGTCCTCCTGGGGTGCGAACACGATGTCGGTGACGGTGGTGGCCTCGGCGTCGGCGAACGCGATCGTCTCGATGCGTCCCACGGCGCGCAGGTCGCCCTCGGCGAGGCGCAGGAGCGCCGCGTGCGGGCTCGCGATCGTCAGCGAGGTCACCGGCGTCTTCTGCGAGGCCTTGGCCTCGGTCTTGGCGCGACGGATGCCGATGAGTGCTTCGCTGACCGCGGTGAGCACGGCCGGGTCGCCCTCGATGCCGAGCGGCGTGGGCCACGCGGCGGTGTGCACCGAGCCCTCTTCGAACCACGACCAGGTCTCTTCGGCCGCGAACGACAGCACGGGGGCGAACAGGCGGACGAGGGCCGACAGGGCGGTCCGCAGGGCGAGGGCCGCAGACGCCTGACCGGCGTCGGTGCGGTCGTACGCCCGCTCCTTGACGAGCTCGAGGTAGTCGTCGCAGAACGTCCAGAAGAACGACTCGGTGATCTCCAGCGCGCGCGCGTGGTCGTACGCCTCGAAAGCCGCCGTGGCGTCGTGCATGACGGCATCCAGGGTCGCGAGCATCGACGCGTCGAGCGCGTGCGTGACCTCGGCGCCCTCGGGCACCGGGAACGACAGCACGAACTTCGCCGCGTTCAGCAGCTTGATCGCCAGGCGCCGGCCGATCTTGATCTGCGTCGGGTTCTGCGGGTCGAACGCGGCGTCGGTTCCGAGACGGCTCGAGGCCGCCCAGTAGCGCACGGCGTCGGAACCGTGCTGCTGCAGAATGTCGGCGGGCGTGACGACGTTGCCCTTGGACTTCGACATCTTCTTGCGGTCAGGGTCGACGATGAAGCCCGAGATGGCGGCATCCGTCCACGGCACCCGACCGTCTTCGAGGGCGCTGCGCAGCATCGTCGAGAACAGCCACGTGCGGATGATGTCCTGCCCCTGCGGGCGCAGGTCGAACGGTGCCACGAGGTTCCAGAGCTCGTCGTCGCGCTGCCAGCCACCGGCCAGCTGCGGGGTGAGCGACGACGTCGCCCACGTGTCGAGGATGTCGCGCTCGGCGTCGAAGCCGCCCGGAACGCCGCGCTGGTCCTCGGTGTAGCCCGGGGGCACGTCGGTCGTCGGGTCGACGGGCAGCGCGGCCGCCTCGGGGGTGATCACGCGCGCGTAATCGCGCTCCCCGTTCTCGTCGAGGGCGTACCAGACCGGGATCGGCACGCCGAAGAAGCGCTGGCGCGAGACGAGCCAGTCACCGGTGAGGCCGTTGGTCCAGTTCTCGTAGCGCACGCGCATGAAGTCCGGATGCCACGACATCTCGCGGCCGAGGGCCACGAGGCGTTCGCGCAGCTCCGCGTCGCGCGCGCCGTTGCGGATGTACCACTGGCGCGTCGACACGATCTCGAGCGGGCGGTCGCCCTTCTCGAAGAACTTCACCGGGTGCGTGAAGGGCTTCGGGGCGCCCTCCATCTCGCCGGACTCCTGCAGCAGCTCGACGATGCGCTTCTTGGCGCTGAAGACCGTCTTGCCCGCCAGTTCCGCGTACGCCGCCTTCGCGGCATCCGTCACGATGACGTCGGGAGCGTCGGCGACGATGCGGCCGTCTTTGCCGATGATCGTGCGGTTGGGGAGGTCGAGTTCGCGCCACCAGATGATGTCGGTGACGTCGCCGAACGTGCAGATCATCGCGATGCCCGAGCCCTTGTCCTGCTGCGCGAGCGGGTGGGGGAGCACCGGCACCTCGACGTCGAACAGGGGCGTGCGCACCGTCGTGCCGAACAGCGGCTGGTAGCGCTCGTCGTCGGGGTTGGCGACGAGCGCCACGCACGCGGCGAGCAGTTCAGGGCGGGTCGTCTCGATGAACACGTCGCCCGAGCCGTCGGTCTTGTGGAATCCGAGGCGGTGGTACGCCGCCGGGTGGTCGCGGTCCTCGAGCTCGGCCTGCGCGATCGCGGAGCGGAAGTCGACGTCCCACAGCGTCGGGGCGAGGGCCTGGTACGCCTCGCCGCGCTCGATGTTGCGGAGGAACGCCAGCTGGCTCGTGCGCATCGCGTCGTCGGAGATCGTGCGGTACGTCTGGTTCCAGTCGACGCTGAGCCCGAGGTCGCGCCACAGCGCCTCGAACGCCTTTTCGTCCTCGACGGTGAGCTGCTCGCACAGCTCGATGAAGTTGCGGCGGCTGATGGGCACCTGGTCGGCGGCCTTGCTGCTCTTGTTGTCGCCGCCCGCGAACGGCGGAGTGAAGTCGGCGTCGTAGGGGAGCGAGGGGTCGCAGCGCACGCCGTAGTAGTTCTGCACGCGGCGCTCGGTGGGGAGGCCGTTGTCGTCCCAGCCCATGGGATAGAACACCGTCTTGCCGCGCATGCGCTCGAAGCGCACCTTCACGTCGGTGTGGGTGTAGCTGAAGACGTGCCCGATGTGCAGGCTTCCGGATGCCGTGGGCGGCGGGGTGTCGATGGAATAGATGCCCTCGCGGCCCACCTCGACCGCGCGGGCCCGGTCGAAGACATACGTGCCGCGCTCGGTCCACGCGGCATCCCACTTCTGCTCGAGGCCCTCCAGGGCGGGCTTGTCCGGAATCAGCGACATGGGTACTCCTCGAGCGATATGTGCGGCACCGTGTGTGCGTGCCTGACTGTGGTCGCCTCCAGGATACCGAGTCCGGCCCGGGTGCTCGCGCGATGGGCGGCCGGGCGCGGGACTCCGCCGATTTCGAGACCGCGTCCAGGAACTCGGTAAACTGAGGGCTTACCCCTACGCGATTTCGAGGTCGTTCCATGCCGTCCGTGCTCCTGCGCCGTCTCCTCTCCGTGACCGCCGTCGCGGCCGTGTCCGCCCTGACCCTCTCGGCCTGCTCGGGAACGGATGCCGGTCCCTCCAGCGACAGCGAGCTGGTGTGGGCGATCGAGGGCGCCAACCTCTCGGCCGGTCACATGGACCCGCAGACCAGTCAGCTCGACGTGTCGGCCATGGTGCAGCGCGCCGTGCTCGACTCGCTCGTCTTCCAAGAGGCCGACGGGTCGTTCTCGCCGTGGCTCGCCGAGTCGTGGGACGTCGAGGACGGCGGGGCGACGTACACCTTCCGTCTGCGCGAGGGCGTGACCTTCCACGACGGCTCGCCGTTCGACGCCGCCGCGGTGAAGGCCAACTTCGACCGCATCGTCGCCCCCGAGACCGCGTCGGCGCAGGCCGCGGCGATGCTCGGCGGCGACCTGTACGCCGGCACCGATGTCGTCGACGAGAACACCGTCCGCGTGCGTTTCTCGCAGCCCTACGCGCCGTTCCTCCAGGCCGCGAGCACCGCCCTGCTCGGCTTCTACTCGCCGAAGGTGCTCGAGACCTCCGCCGATCAGCTCAAGGCCGGAGGCCCGGACGTCACCGTCGGCACCGGTCCGTACGTGCTCAGCTCGTACACGCCCGATCAGGAGATCGTGTACACCGCCAACGAGGACTACTCGTGGGGACCCGACGGCGGCGGTGCCCCGCGGGTGAAGACTCTCCGCGTCGAGATCCTCCCCGAGGCCTCCGTGCGCCTGGGCGTCCTTTCCAGCGGCGAAGCCGACGTCGTGACGAACCTGCCGCCGAACCTCGTGTCGCAGGTTCCCGCCGACGACACCGTGAACGCGATCGAGTACCCCGGACTGCCCTACTCGCTCTACCTCAACGAGAAGTACGGCGTCTTCGCCGATCAGAAGGTGCGTCAGGCGTTCTCGCGCGCGATCGACGTCGATACCGCCGTGCAGGAGATCTTCTTCGGCCAGTACCCCCGCGCGTGGAGCATCCTCGGCGCGACGACCCCCGGCTACGACGCGAGCCTCGAGGGCTCGTGGCCCTTCGACCCGGCGGCCGCGAACGCGCTCCTCGACGAGGCGGGCTGGACGGGACGGGATGCCGACGGCATCCGCACCAAGGACGGTCAGCGCCTCACCGCCCGCTGGATCGCCTGGACCCCCGTGCCCGACGACCGCGCCGCCCTCGCGAACGCCCTGCAGTCCGACCTGCGCGCGGTGGGCTTCGACCTGCAGCGCGAAGTGCTCGAGCCCGGCGCGTACAACGAGCAGTACGGCCCGAAGACCTTCGATCTCACCGATTGGGGCTTCTCGGGCGTGGACGCCGATCTGCTGCGCAGCCACCTCGCCACCGACGGCTTCCAGAACGCCTCGCAAGTGAGCGACCCGGCCCTCGACGCGCTGCTCGAGCAGGGCGCGGCCACGACCGACCCCGCGGCTCGCGCCGACATCTACGCCCAGGTGCAGCAGTGGAACGCCCAGCACGTCGCGATCGTGCCGCTGTACAGCCCGGCCCTGATCACCGCCGTGCGTCCCGACGTCACCGGCCTCAGCTTCGACCTGTACGGCCGGCCGCTGTTCGCCACGGCGAACCTCGGCTGACCCGGAGAGACGGATGCCGCGTTCCCGCGATCGTGCGCGCGCCGCGCTGATGCGGATCGGCGGGATCGCGGCATCCGTCGTTCTCGTGCTGTGGGGCGCCGCGACGCTGGCGTTCCTGGCGTTCCGGATCATCCCGGGAGACGCGGTCGACGTGTTGCTCGGACCCCAGGCGCAAGTGAGCGAAGCGGTGAAGGACGGCATCCGCGCGGAGCTCGGCTTCGACCGGCCGGTGCTCGAGCAGTATGCGGCGTTCCTCGCACGGCTTGCGCGCGGCGATCTCGGGGAGTCGTACCAGTTGCGCCTGCCGGTGACCGAGGTGATCGGGCGCCAGCTCGGATCGACCCTGCAGCTCACGGGTCTGGCACTCGTCATCGCGATCGTGCTGGCGCTGGCGTCGGTGCTGCTCGTGCGCGGCCGGACCGCGCGAGCGGTGGCCGGCGGTGTCGAACTCGTCGTGCTGTCGTCCCCCGTGTTTTGGACGGGCCTGCTGCTGCTGTCGGTGTTCTCGTTCCAGCTGGGGTGGTTCCCGGTGTCGGGGGCGCGCGATCCCGCCGCCGTCGTGCTTCCGGCGATCACTCTCGCGCTTCCCGTCGCGGCGCTGCTGTCGCAAGTCCTCCGCGACGGCGTCGAGACCGCCGAACGAGAGCCGTTCCTGCTGACCGTCCGCGCCCGCGGAGCCTCCCCGCTGCGGGAGAGTACCCACCACACGCTGCGCCACGCCTCCGTCGGCGGGGCCACGCTCGCCGCCTACCTCGTCGGGTCTCTTCTCGGCGGGGCGGTGCTCGTGGAGACCGTCTTCGCCCGTCCCGGCATCGGCCGGGTCACCCTGACCGCGATCACCGACCGGGATCTGCCGGTCGTCACGGGCGTCATCCTGTTGAGCGCCCTCGTCTTCGTCGTCGTCAACACGATCGCCGACCTCGTCGTGCCGCTGCTGGACCCGCGGCTCGCACGCGCGACCCCCGCGCTCGGCCCCAGGACGGAGGTGCCCGCGTGAGCACCGAGATCCGCTCGACGCTCGTCCGGCGTCGCTCCGCCCCGGGCGGCACCGCGCGACGGGTCGCGCTGATCGCCGCCGCCGTGGTACTGCTCGCCCTCGGCTTCGCGGCGCTCGCGCCAGGCCTGCTCGCGACGCACGACCCGCTCCTCACCGACGTCCGTCAAGCGCTGCAGGCTCCGAGCGCGCAGCACTGGTTCGGCACCGACCAGAGCGGACGCGACGTGTACTCGCGCGTCGTGTTCGGCGCCGGGCGCTCGATCGGCATCGGGCTGCTCGCCACCGGACTCGCCCTCGTCGTGGGGGTCGCGATCGGTTCGCTCGCCGCGGTCGCGCCGCGCCCCGTGGATGCCGCGGCGATGCGGGTGATCGACGTCCTGCTGGCGTTCCCCGAGTTCTTGCTCGCCCTTTTGGTGGTCGCCGTCCTCGGGCCCGGAGCGACGAACGTCGCGGTCGCCGTCACCCTCGCGGCGCTGCCCGTGTACGTCCGGCTCGCCCGAACCCGCACGCGCGCGCTCTCGTCGACCGAGTACGCCGAGGCCGCCCGGATCGTCGGCGTGCCCCGGCCCGTGGTGCACGTGACGCATGTGCTCCCCGGGGTCCTGGCATCCGCGAGCGTGTTGGCGACGATCGGCATCGGCACCAGCATCCTCGCGGCCGCCGGACTGAGCTTCCTCGGACTCGGGCCGACCGAGCCGACGCCCGAGTGGGGGCTCATGCTCTCGTCGGGCCGCAACCTCCTCGTCCAGGCACCGTGGGTCGCGGTCTTCCCGGGACTGGCCATCACGGCCACCGTGGTCGCGGTCAGCATCGTCGGTCGGATCCTCCGGGCACGGTCCGAGGAGCGTGGGGCATGAGCGGCATCCGGGTTCGCGGCCTGCGCATCGCGGGAGCGGACGGCGAGATCGTGCGGGGCCTGGACCTCGATGTCGCGGCGGGGGAGTCCGTCGCGCTCGTCGGTGAGTCCGGCACCGGCAAGTCGCTCACCGCCCGGTCGCTCCTCGGTCTGCTGCCCCGCGGGTTGACCGCCGCCGCCGAGACGATGGAGATCGACGGCGTCGACGTGCGCGGCTTCGGCGAGCGGCAGTGGCGCACACTCCGTGGACGCCGGGTCGCCCTCGTGTCGCAGGATGCGCTCGTCTCCCTCGACCCGCTGCGGCGCATCGGTGCCGAGGTGGCCGAACCTCTCCGCATCCACGCGCCGTCGGTCCGCGGAGCGGCCCTGCGTGACCGTGTCCGCGACGCGCTCACGCGGGTCGCCCTTCCCGAACCCGACCTCCGGGCACGGCAGTATCCGCACGAGTTGTCGGGCGGTCTCCGCCAGCGCGCCCTCATCGCCTCGGCGGTGGCCGCGCGACCGGCCGTGCTCATCGCCGACGAACCGACGACGGCCCTGGATGCCACGGTGCAGGCGCGCGTGCTCGATCTGCTGCGTTCCGTCGCCGACGAAGGCGTCGCGGTCGTCCTCATCACCCACGACCTGGCCGCCGTCCGTCGCATCGCCGACCGCGTCGTCATCCTGCACGAGGGCGCCGTCGTCGAGACCGGACCGACCGCCGCGGTGATGGCCGCTCCACGCGACCCGCACACGCGCACCCTCGTCGCCGCGGCCTCTGCCGCGCCGTTGCGTCGCGCGCCGCGGACCGACGCTCCGCTGCTGAGCGCCGAGGGCCTGACCAAGCGGTTCGGCGACCGCGTCGCCGTCGACGGCGTCTCGTTCGAGGTGCGTCGAGGGCGCACGCTCGCGGTCGTGGGGGAGTCCGGGTCGGGCAAGACGACGCTCGCCCGCATGATCGTGGGCGTCGCCGAGGCCGACGCCGGCACTCTGCGCGTCGACGGCCGGGCGTGGTCGCCGCGCGCCGCGCGGGGCGCTGCCCGACGCCGGATACAACTCGTGCAGCAGAACCCGTGGGGTGCCCTCGATCCGCGCTGGAGCGTCGGGCGGACGCTCCGCGAAGCCGTCGCCGTCACCGGCGCGCCTCGCTCCCAGCGCCGTGCTCTCGTCACCGATCTGCTCCGCGAGGTCGGGCTCTCGCCGGCCTTCGCCACCCGGCGACCGGCGCAACTGTCGGGCGGACAACGGCAGCGGGTCGCGATCGCCCGAGCCCTCGCGGTCGGTCCGGAGCTGCTGGTGCTCGACGAGCCCGTGTCGGCCCTGGACGCCACCGTGCGCGCGCGTATCCTCGACCGCCTCCTCGACCTCCAGCACGAGCGCGACCTCGCGATGGTGTTCGTCACCCACGACCTCGACGTGGTGCGGGGCATCGCCGACGACGTCCTCGTGATGCAGGACGGCCGGGTCGTGGAGGCAGGCCCGGTCGCGCGCATCTTCGCCGAGCCGCGCCATCCGTTCACGAGAGAGCTGCTCGACGCCGCGGCATCCGCGCCCTCCGGTCCCGGCACGACGGCGTAGACTGGGCGAATCAGCACCGATCCGGCCATCACCGGGGAGCTCTCGGAAGAACCGGGCCACGGCCCGCAGTAGAACCGAGCGGGGCAGGCCCGTCACAGCCGCAGTGAGAGAGGCGCACACCCCGGTGGGCGCAATGCGGGGTGGTACCGCGGTCCGAACGGATCGTCCTCGCAGGTGGATCGCGACCTGCGGAGAGACATGACCTACCCACGCCCCTCATCCTTCGGACCGGCGGCCGATGCCGCGGCATCCGTCGTTCCCAGCCCCCGGTTCCCGGAGATCGAGAGAGACACGCTCGCGTTCTGGGACGCCGACGACACCTTCCGGGCCTCGATCGCACAGCGCGACGGCGGCGAGGAGTGGGTGTTCTACGACGGCCCGCCGTTCGCGAACGGCCTGCCCCACTACGGGCACCTCCTCACCGGCTACGCCAAGGACGTCTTCCCGCGCTTCCAGACGATGCGCGGCAAGAAGGTCGATCGCGTCTTCGGGTGGGACACGCACGGCCTGCCCGCCGAGCTCGAGGCCATGAAGCAGCTCGGGATCACCGAGAAGGACGAGATCGAGCGCATGGGCGTCGCAGTCTTCAACGGCAAGGCGCGCGAGTCGGTGCTCGAGTACACGCGGGACTGGCAGGACTACGTCACGCGCCAGGCACGCTGGGTCGACTTCGAGCGCGGCTACAAGACGCTCGACACGACGTACATGGAGAGCGTCCTCTGGGCATTCAAGACCCTGCACGACAAGGGTCTGGCGTACGAGGGCTACCGCGTCCTGCCCTACTGCTGGCGCGACGAGACGCCGCTGTCCAGCCATGAGCTGCGCATGGACGACGACGTCTACAAGATGCGCCAGGACCCCTCGGTCACCGTCACGTTCCCGCTCGTCGGTGCCAAGGCCGAGGCGCTCGGCCTCACCGGTGTGCGAGCGCTCGCGTGGACGACGACGCCGTGGACCCTGCCGACGAACCTCGCGCTCGCGGTGGGTCCCGGCATCCGGTACGCCGTGATCGAGGGCGGACCCCACGGTGCCGCCGACGTGCACCGCGCGCCCGACGGCACGCCCGACGAAGCGATCGAGGCCACCGCGCACCGCTACCTGCTCGCCGAAGACCTGCTGCCCGGCTACGCGAAGGACCTCGGGTACGAGACGCCGGATGCCGCCCGCCAGGCCGTGCAGACGACGATCCTGGGTTCGGAGCTCGCGGGCGTCTCGTACGACCGGCTGTTCGACTACTACGCCGACGCCGAGACGTGGGGGACGGGCAACGCCTGGAAGATCCTCGTCGACGACTACGTCACCGTCAGCGACGGCACGGGCATCGTCCACCAGGCCCCGGCCTACGGCGAGGACGACAAGCGTCTCGCGGACGCCGCGGGCCTGCCCACGATCATCTCGCTCGACGACGGCGGCCGGTTCCTCTCTGCCGTCACCGACGTGGCGGGGGAGCTGTGGATGGAGGCCAACCGGCCCCTCATCCGCCTGCTGAAGCAGCAGGGGCGTCTTCTGCGCGAAGCCTCCTACGAGCACTCGTACCCGCACTGCTGGCGCTGCCGGAACCCCCTGATCTACAAGGCGGTGTCGAGCTGGTTCGTGCGCGTCACCGACGTCAAGGACCGTCTGCTCGAGAACAACGAGCAGATCACCTGGGTGCCCGAGAACGTCAAGGAGGGCCAGTTCGGCAAATGGCTCGAGGGCGCGCGCGACTGGTCGATCAGCCGCAACCGCTACTGGGGCTCGCCGATCCCGGTGTGGAAGAGCGACGACCCGAACTACCCGCGCGTCGACGTGTACGGTTCGCTCGCCGAGATGGAGGCCGACTTCGGCCGTCTGCCGCGCAACGCGGACGACGAGGTCGACCTCCACCGTCCCTACATCGACGACCTGACGCGTCCGAACCCCGACGACCCCACTGGCCGCTCCACGATGCGTCGCATCGAGGACGTGCTGGACGTGTGGTTCGACTCGGGCTCGATGCCGTTCGCGCAAGTGCACTACCCGTTCGAGAACCACGAGTGGTTCGACGAGCACGCGCCCGCGGACTTCATCGTGGAGTACATCGGTCAGACCCGCGGCTGGTTCTACGTCATGCACGTGCTCTCGACCGCCCTGTTCGACCGCCCCGCGTTCACGGGCGTCTCGTGCCACGGCATCGTGCTCGGCAACGACGGGCAGAAGATGTCGAAGTCGCTGCGCAACTACCCCGACGTGCGCGAAGTGTTCGACCGCGACGGCTCGGATGCCATGCGGTGGTTCCTCATGTCGAGCTCGGTGCTGCGCGGCGGCAACCTCGTCGTGACGGAGGAGGGCATTCGCTCCGGCGTGCGGGAGTTCCTGCTCCCGATGTGGAACGCGTGGTACTTCTTCGCGACGTACGCGAACGCCTCCGGGACCGAGGGCTACGAGGCGCAGTGGCGCACGGACTCGACGGATGTGCTCGACCGCTACATCCTCGCGCTCACCGGCGACCTCGTGCGCGACGTCGCCGCCGATCTCGAAGGCCTCGACTCCACGACCGCGGCCGAGCGGCTGCGCGACTTCGTCGAGGTGCTGACGAACTGGTACATCCGCCGGTCGCGCGACCGGTTCTGGGTCGGCGTGACCGACGACCCGACCAGCCGCGAGGCGTTCGACACGCTCTACACGGTGCTCGAGACCCTCACGCGCGTCGCGGCGCCGCTGCTTCCGCTCGTGACCGAGCGGGTATGGCAGGGCCTCACCGGCGGCCGCAGCGTCCACCTCGAGGACTGGCCGGATGCCACGGCGTTCCCGGCCGCGGCCGACATCCGCACCGCGATGGACACCGTGCGCGACGTCTCGAGCGTCGCCAACGCCCTGCGCAAGCGTGAGGGCAAGCGCGTGCGCCTGCCGCTGCCGCGTCTGACGGTCGTGACCCCGGATGCCGCGGGCCTCGCGCAGTTCGAAGACCTCGTGCGCGAGGAGCTCAACGTCAAGGCGGTGTCGCTGGTGGAGTTGAGCCCGCAGTCGTTCGACGACTTCGGGCTCGCCCAGCGTCTGGTCGTCAACGCCCGCGTGGCCGGTCCGCGACTCGGGAAGCGTGTGCAGCAGGTCATCCAGGCGGCGAAGTCCGGCGCGTGGGCCGAGACCGACCGCGGGATCGTCGTGCAGACCCCCGACGGGGAGGTCGTCCTCGCGGATGGCGAGGGAACGCTCGAGACCGACGCGTCGCGCCTCGCCGAGGGCGAGGCCGTCGCGCTGCTCGTCACCGCCGACGGATTCCTCGTGCTCGACACGTCGACCACCCCCGAGCTCGAGGCCGAGGGCCTGGCGCGCGACATGATCCGCGGCATCCAGGACACTCGCAAGGCCGCCGGCTTCGATGTGAGCGACCGCATCTCGCTCACGCTGACGTTCGACGACGCCGAGGACGCCGCGGCCGTGGCCCAGGCCTTCGACGTCGCCGGGGTGGCATCCGAGACCCTCGCCGAGGGCGTCGTGCTCGCGAGCCGCACCGCACGGCTCATCGAACGCGGCGAGACTCGCGCCCCGGAGTTCGAGACCGTGATCGCCGCGAAGACGTACGCGAACGTCGGTGCCGTGACCGTCGCAGTCGCGCGCACGGCGGGAGGTGCCGCGTGAGCGACCGCAGTCGGGCCGACGCCGTCTACGCTGCGCTCCTGGAGCGCCAGGGTGAGCAGTGGGTGCAGCCCCGCATCGAGCGGACCCGGCGCGTCCTTGAGCTGCTCGACGACCCGCAACGCACGTACCGCGTCATCCACGTCACCGGGACGAACGGCAAGACCTCGACGAGCCGCATCATCGAGAGTCTGCTGCGCGCCCTCGGGCTGCGGACGGGCCTGTTCACCAGCCCTCACCTCGAGCGGTTCACCGAGCGCATCCTCATCGACGGCGAACCCGTCGCGGATGCCGCGATCGCCGACGCGTGGGACGAGATCCAGCCGTTCGTGCAGATGGTGGATGCCGAGCTCGTCGCCGCCGATGACGCGCCGCTGACGTTCTTCGAGCTCCTGACAGTGCTGGCGTTCGTCGCGTGCGCCGATGCGCCGATCGACGTGCTCGTGCTGGAGGTCGGCATGGGCGGGGCGTGGGACTCCACGAACACCGCCGACGGCGACGTCGCGGTCTTCACCCCGATCGACATCGACCACGTCGACCGCCTGGGGACGACGATCGCCGAGATCGCCACCGTCAAGGCCGGGATCATCAAAGAGGGCGCGGCCGTCGTCTCGGCCGCCCAGCCCGACGCGGCGAAGCGCGCGATCCTCTCGCGCGCCGAGCAGATGAACGCCTCCGTGGCCTTCCAGGGCGAGGCCTTCGCGCTCGAGTCCCAGACCCTCGCGGTCGGTGGACAGTTGCTCACGGTCCGCGGGATCGCCGGGACCTACGCCGAGCTGTACCTGCCGCTGTACGGCGCGCACCAGGGAGCGAACGCGGCCCTGGCGATCGCCGCCGTCGAATCGCTCATCGGAGGAGGCGCGCAGCCCCTCGCCTCCGACGTCGTCACCGACGGGCTCGGTGCGACGACCTCCCCGGGCCGCCTGCAGCTCCTCGGCACGGCGCCCACCGTGCTCGTCGACGCCGCGCACAACCCCCACGGCGCTCGTGCCCTCGTGGCCGCGCTCGATGAGGCGTTCGACATCGACGAGTGGGGGGCCGTGATCGGCATCCTGTCCGGCAAGGACACTGCCGGCATCGTCTCGACGCTCACCCCCGCCGTCGCTCGCGTCTTCGCCACGGCGCCGGACAGCGACCGCGCCGCCGACCCCGACGCGATCGCCGATGTCGCCGAGGCCGCCGACGTTCCCGTCACCGTGCACCCCACGCTCGAAGAGGCAGCGGACGCGGCGCGCGAGTGGGCCGCCGAGTCCGACCGTCGCGCCGTCGTCATCGCCGGCTCCGTCGTGCTGGCCGGTGAAGCGATCCGCCTCTCCGCGCTCGAGGACTGGAAGTCCGGGTGGCAGCGATGAGTCCGCGCGAGCGCCGCCCGCGCCGCACCCGCGGTGCCCTGGAGTCCCTCGGAGCGGTCGTCCTCGGCTTCGAGTCGATCGTCGTGTTCCTCGGGGGCCTCGTCGTCTACGGTCTCAAGGCTCTGCCCTGGGGGATCGAACCGTGGTGGGGCATCGTCGGCGGCGCCGTGATGGCGGTCGCGATGGTCGCGGTTTCGGGACTGCTGCGCCACCGCTGGGCGATCGTCGCCGGATGGGCGCTGCAGGTGATCCTCGCCCTCGGCGGCATCCTGGTTCCCGCCCTCGCGGTGGTCGCGCTCATTTTCGGCGGGATGTGGGCGTATGCGACGATCAAGGGAGCGGCACTGGACCGGCAGAACGCCCGACGTGCCGCCGACCCCGACCTCTCGAACGGAGAATGACCCATGGCCACCGAAGAGACCCTCGTCCTGGTCAAGCCCGATGGCGTCGCCCGCGGCCTGACCGGCGCGATCCTCGCCCGCATCGAGGCGAAGGGCTACGCCCTCGTCGACATCCGCCTCGTCGAGCCCGACCGTGAGCGGCTCGCCGAGCACTACGCCGAGCACGAGGGCAAGCCCTTCTACGAGCCCCTGCTGGAGTTCATGCTCTCGGGCCCGTCGGTGGCGATCCGCCTCGCCGGCAACCGCGTCATCGAGGGCTTCCGCTCCCTCGCCGGCACCACCGACCCCACGACCGCCGCCCCGGGCACGATCCGCGGCGACTTCGGCCGCGACTGGGGCCTCAAGGTTCAGCAGAACCTGGTCCACGGCAGCGACAGCCCCGAGTCGGCCGCACGCGAACTGTCGATCTGGTTCGACTGATCCCGGATGCCACCGCGGCCGCCGTCCCCGTCAGGGGCGGCGGCCGTCGTCGTCCGCGGAGCGCTCGTCGATCGGGCGTGGGGCGATGTGTCGCGTCTCGCGGAACCACAGTCCGGCACCGACGAGCGGCACGAACAGGATCATCAGCGTCCAGCCGACGTACTGCGCGGTGGCGAGGCGACGGGAGCGTCCGAAGAGGGATGCCAGCGCCCCGACCGTCAGCAGGAACGAGCACGCGGCGACGCCGGCGAAGACGACCCCCAGGGGCACGGGCATGAGCGGGTTCGGCACGTCCATGATCCGACCCTACGCACGCGCAGCGGGACGGGCCGGTGCGCGAGCCTCACAGCTGGGAGAGCACGTCCAGACGCAGCTGGGCCAGCACCGCGACGACGACATAGCCCCCGAGGGCCATGAGCGGGACCCACGGCATGAGGGAGGCCGCGGCATCCCGAACCTTCGCGCTCACCGGGACGACGCCCTCGCGCAACAGGTGCAGCGTGACGGCGAAGAACGTGGGGATCACGACCGACCACGTCACCATGCACCACGGGCAGAGCGTCCCGAGCACGAAGATGCTCTGCGAGATCAGCCAGATGACGAAGGTCATGGCCCCGGCGATGCCGAGCCAGAACAGGATCCAGAACCAGCGGGCGAAGCGAGCCCCCGCGAGGATCGCGACCCCGACCACGATCGGCGCGATCCAGGCGGCGAGGCCGATGATCGGGTTCGGGAACCCGAAGACGCTGCCCTGCCACGACTGCAGGTTCGCGCTGCACTGCACCAGCACGCTGAAGTCGCACGAGGCGGCGGCTCCGCCGTCCATCAATTGGTGGAAGCGCTCCATCGTCAGCGAGAACGCCGCCCACCACCCCACTACGCCCGCGATGATGAGCCAGACCGCCAGGACGGTCGGACGGCGGGGCGTGACGGTTTCGCTCATGCGGCCGATTCTTCCACTGCCGAACGGTGGCAACACTGTGCGATCCTTCGCCGTCGAGACGCTGCGGCGCTGCCGGCGCCGCGATAAACGCTTTCGGCACTGAAACACGCCGTCTGCAAGCGTTTCCCAGTGCAGGAAGCGTTTATTGCTGGGCAAGGTGGGCGTGCACGGTGACCGAATCGGGCCGACCGTGCGATAATGGAGCTTCGATGAGCCGCGGCCGCGCCGCAGGACCATCACCAGCAGACTTCGGGCGATGACCGCCCTTCGCAGCACGAGCCGCAGGCCGGCTGCAGACCGAGTGAGTTCGCGGCCCCGCCGGGTGCGGCGCCGCACGAGATTTCGCCGGGCGACGCGCGGTGTCGCCCGCCAGGGAGTACGTCCGATATGGCCGACGCAACCGACGATCAGACCCCCGCCGAGACCCCGGCGACCGATACGCCTCCCGCCGAGGCGGCGCACGACGAGACCCTCACCGCCGGCCACGCCCCGGCCGAAGAGGCCGTCCCCGTCGAGGACGCCGACGACGAGGCGGCCGTGGATGCCGCCGAGGCTGCGGCCGATACGGACTCCGGCGCCCCCGCGGTGCTCGAGACCGGCGAGGCAGAGCCCGAGGCGCAGCCCGCCGACGGCGACGACGCGGCAGCGGATGAGCCCGCGCCGGCGGAGGAGCCCGCAGCGGCGGAGGAGTCTGCAGCGGCCGAGTCGCAGCCCGAGGCGCCCGTCGAGCCCGACGCCCCGGAATCCGCCGCTCCGGCCGAGCCCGAGCCCGCGGCATCCGACGCTCCTGCCGAGCCCGCGGCATCCGATGCTCCGGCCGCGCCCGCCACGCCGGTGATCCCGACCGCGGTCTCGCTGGGGCTGCTGCCCGAGGTCTTCGTCTCGGCCGTTTCGACGCAGCTGCACTTCTACGCTCCCGAGCTTCCGGCAGCGCCCGCGCGCGACGAGGTCGACGAGATCGAGGACGAGGCTCCGAACGATCGGGTCTCCTCGAACGCACGCCGTCGCAACCGTCGCCGCGGGGGAGCGGCGGCGAACGGTTCCGACGAGCAGCTCGAGGCCCCCGCCGCCCCCGTGCGCCAGCGCGCCGTCGAGCTCATCACCGAGCCGCAGCGCATCAAGGGCTCCACGCGTCTCGAGGCCAAGAAGCAGCGTCGCCGCGACGGTCGCGAGGCCGGTCGCCGTCGCCCGGTCGTGACCGAGGCCGAGTTCCTGGCCCGCCGCGAGGCCGTCGACCGCGTCATGGTCGTGCGGTCCAAGGCCGGTCGCATCCAGATCGCCGTCCTCGAAGACAACGTGCTCGTCGAGCACTACGTCGCCCGCAACCAGGACGCGTCGCTCATCGGCAACGTGTACCTGGGCCGCGTGCAGAACGTCCTGCCGAGCATGGAGGCGGCGTTCGTCGACATCGGTCGTGGACGCAACGCCGTGCTGTACTCCGGCGAGGTCGACTGGGACGGCGTCGAGACCGGCAACCAGCCGCGCCGCATCGAGCTGGCCCTGAAGTCCGGCGACCGCGTTCTCGTGCAGGTCACGAAGGACCCCGTGGGTCACAAGGGCGCGCGCCTGACGAGCCAGATCTCGCTGCCCGGCCGCTACCTCGTGTACGTGCCGAACGGGTCGATGAACGGCATTTCGCGCAAGCTCCCCGACACCGAGCGCGCGCGCCTGAAGAAGATCCTCAAGGAGGTGCTGCCCGAGTCGTCGGGCGTCATCGTCCGCACGGCCGCCGAGGGCGCGACCGAGGACCAGTTGACGCGCGACGTGCAGCGTCTGACCGCGCAGTGGGAGCACATCAGCACCCAGGTGAAGAGCATCCAGGCCCCGGCGCTGTTGCACTCCGAGCCCGATCTGCTGGTCAAGATCGTCCGCGACGTCTTCAACGAGGACTTCACGCGCATGCTCATCCAGGGCGACGAGGCACTGTCGACGATCTCCACCTACCTGCAGGGTGTCGCTCCCGACCTGCTGGAGCGCGTCGAGAAGTACGACGGCGACCAGGACCCGTTCGACGCGTTCCGCGTGACGGAGCAGATCGAGAAGGCCCTGGACCGCAAGGTGTGGCTCCCGTCCGGCGGTTCGCTGGTCATCGACCGCACCGAGGCGATGACCGTCGTCGACGTCAACACCGGCAAGTTCGTCGGTTCCGGCGGCAACCTCGAAGAGACCGTCACCAAGAACAACCTCGAGGCCGCGGAAGAGATCGTCCGTCAGCTGCGGCTGCGGGACATCGGCGGCATCATCGTCGTCGACTTCATCGACATGGTGCTGGAGTCCAACCGCGATCTCGTGCTGCGTCGCCTGATCGAGTGCCTGAGCCGCGACCGGACGAAGCACCAGGTCGCCGAAGTCACCTCGCTCGGGCTCGTGCAGATGACCCGCAAGAAGCTGGGTCTGGGTCTGCTCGAGACCTTCAGCGAGGCGTGCGAGGTTTGCGCGGGTCGCGGCGTCGTCGTGCACCACGACCCCGTCGTCAAGCACCGTTCGGCCTCCGCAGGCAACGGTAACGGTGGCTCCAACGGCAACGGCAACGGCAACAACCGTCGCAGCCGTGGTGGCAACGGCCCGTCCGCCGGGAACGGCGCGGGTAACGGCACCGCCCCCGCGAACGGCGGACAGGCCGCCCCGACCGGCGGCACGCACGTCATCACCGAGGGCGTCAAGTCCGCACTCGCCCAGATCGCGGCATCCACGATCCACCCCACGGTCGAAGACCCGGCCGTGGTCGAGGCGGCCGTCGTCGCCTCGGTCGAGGCAGTCATGGATGCCAAGGTCGAGGCGCCCGTGCGCGAGAAGCGCCCGCGCAAGAAGCGCGAGCCGAAGGCAGCGCGCACCGAGAAGGACGCGCTGCTCGAGTCGGTGCTCGAGGCTCTCCCCGAGCCCAAGGCACCGGGTCAGGGCCGCTCACGCCGCCGCGTGACGACCGCAGCGCTCACCGGCACCCCGGTGAACGCCCAGCCCTCCGACGGTTCCTGAGTCCCGAAGGCCACCCGCGCGTGAGGGGTCAAGATCTGTCGCTTCAGACGCGGTCAGGCGACAGTTCTTGACCCCTCACGCCTCCGCGCGGGCCCGGCGCTCGCGGGCGGTGATCCGCAGACCGGACGCGCGCAGGCGGCGGACGAGCTCACGTCCGCCGACGTGCTCGGCGCCCGCGGCGACGAGGTCGGCGTGGCGCTCATCGGGCACGTCGTAGTGGTCCAGATCGAAAGCGCGGCGAGGAATCCCCGCGGCGGCGGCGAAGGCGTGCAACTCGTCGATGCTGGCGTCGCTCACGAGGTGCGCCCAGAGTCGCCCGTGCGCAGGCCACAGCGGGTCGTCAATGAGAATCGCCACTCCGTGATCCTACGGCCGACACGCACCCCCGATGCTTTTGCCGGATGCCGCCCGGTGAGCTAAACTCGTCCTTTGGTGCGTCGTGTCCGCGCGTTGGCGCGAGACCCCGCAGGCTTCGGCCGGCAGATCGCACCGAGACTCAGGGCGTGAAGCCCTCCCGACGTCATCAGACAAACCGGAGCCGTGCGCTCCCGAACGAAACAGGTGTGAAGTGGTTTACGCAGTTGTGCGCGCCGGCGGCCGCCAGGAGAAGGTCCAGGTCGGCACGATCGTCGTGCTCGACCGCCAGAAGGCGAAGATCGGCGAGAGCATCCAGCTGCCCGCCGTCCTGTTCGTCGACGGCGACGCGGTCACGACCGACGCCGACAAGCTCGCGAAGGTCTCGGTCACGGCCGAGGTGCTCGGCGAGGAGCGCGGTCCGAAGATCGTGATCCAGAAGTTCAAGAACAAGACCGGCTACAAGAAGCGCCAGGGCCACCGTCAGGACCTCACGCGCGTCAAGATCACCGGCATCAAGTAAGAGCCAGGAGACGCAGAGATGGCACACAAAAAGGGCGCAAGCTCCACCCGTAACGGTCGTGACTCCAACGCACAGCGCCTCGGCGTGAAGCGCTTCGGCGGTCAGGTCGTCCTCGCCGGCGAGATCATCGTGCGTCAGCGTGGCACGCACTTCCACCCCGGCGCCAACGTCGGCCGCGGTGGCGACGACACGCTGTTCGCGCTGGCCCCCGGCTCGGTCCAGTTCGGTCAGAAGGGCGGCCGCAAGGTCGTCAACATCGTCGCCGCAGCGGAGTAATCCGCAGCGCACGGCGCTCTCGAGGGGGTGGGCACTGCCCGCCCCCTCGTCGTTTTTCCCGCCCCGGCCTCGGCCGGCCCATCCCGGAAGGACCTCTCATGGTCACCTTCGTCGACCGCGTCACCCTGCACCTGCGTGCGGGCAAGGGCGGCAACGGCTGCGTATCGGTGCGCCGCGAGAAGTTCAAGCCGCTCGCCGGCCCCGACGGCGGTAACGGCGGACACGGCGGCGACGTCGTGCTCGTCGCCGACCCGCAGGAGACGACGCTGCTGTCCTACCACCACTCGCCGCACCGCTCCGCGGGCAACGGCGGGTTCGGGATGGGCGACCACCGCTCCGGGGCGGCCGGTGAGGAGCAGGAGCTCCCCGTGCCCCTCGGCACGGTCGTGAAGGATGCCGACGGCGAAGTGCTCGTCGACATGCTCACCCCGGGGATGCGCTTCGTCGTCGCTCCCGGTGGGCTCGGCGGGCTCGGCAACGCCGCTCTGGCCTCACCCAAGCGCAAGGCCCCCGGCTTCGCGCTGCTGGGAACGCCCGGGTGGGAGGGCGATGTCGTCCTCGAGCTCAAGACCGTCGCCGACGTGGCGCTGGTCGGTTTCCCGTCGGCCGGCAAGTCGAGCCTCATCGCCGCCGTCTCCGCCGCGCGGCCCAAGATCGCCGACTACCCGTTCACGACGCTGCACCCGAACCTCGGCGTCGTGCAGGCCGGCGACGTCCGCTTCACGATCGCCGACGTGCCCGGACTCATCGAGGGCGCGAGCGAGGGCAAGGGCCTGGGCCTGGAGTTCCTCCGTCACGTCGAGCGCTGCACGGCACTCGTCCACGTCCTGGACTGCGCGACGCTCGACCCCGGTCGCGACCCGCTCACCGACCTCGACGTCATCCTCGCCGAGCTCGCCGCCTACCCGGTCCCCGAGGGCCAGTTGCCGCTCCTCGAGCGCCCCCAGATCGTCGCGCTGAACAAGGTCGACGTCCCCGAGGCGCGCGATCTCGCCGACCTCGTGCGCCCCGACCTCGAGGCGCGAGGGTTCCGCGTCTTCGAGATCTCCACGGTGAGCCGGGCGGGGCTGCGCGAACTCACGTTCGCCTTGGCCGAGGTCGTCGAGCAGCACCGCGTCGCGACGCTCGACGACACTCCCGCCGAGCGCATCGTCATCCGCCCCACCGGCTCCGAGAAGGACTTCACCATCAAGGTGGAGGGCGGCACCTACGGCCCCGTCTACCGCATCCTCGGTGACAAGCCCGTCAAGTGGGTGCAGCAGACGGACTTCCAGAATGAGGAGGCCGTCGGGTACCTCGCGGATCGTCTCGCGCGTCTCGGCGTCGAGGACGAGCTGTTCCGTTCCGGCGCGGTCGCCGGTGCGACCGTGGTGATCGGCCCCGGCGACGGCATCGTGTTCGACTGGGAGCCCACGCTCTCGTCCGCGGCGGAGCTCATGACCGCGCCCCGCGGCACCGACCCGCGTCTTCTGCAGAGCAACCGCCGCACGAGCAACGAGCGCCGCGAGCGCTACCACGAGCGGATGGATGCCAAGGCCGAGGCCCGCGCCGAGCTCGAGGCGGAGCGCCTCGCCGCTCGGGCAGGAGACGACGAGGCCTCGAAATGACCGCTCGCGTCCGTGCCGACCTGCCCGCCGCCGCGCGAGTCGTGGTGAAGGTCGGGTCATCCTCGATCAGCGGCGACGGCGCGTTCCGGATAGACCTCATCGTCGATGCCCTCGCCCGGGCGCGCGCAGCAGGAGTCGAAGTCGTGCTGGTGTCGTCGGGAGCGATCGCGACGGCGCTCCCGCTCCTCGACCTGCAGGGGCGCCCCAACGACCTCGCCACTCAGCAGGCCGCCGCGGCCGTCGGGCAGAACGTCCTGATGTGGCGGTACCAGACCGCGCTCGATCGGTTCGGGCTCCTCGCCGGGCAGGTTCTGCTCACCGCGGGCGACCTCGAGAACGCGACGCACCGGTCGAATGCGCGCCGCGCGATGGAGCGGCTGTTGGGGCTCGGCATCCTGCCCATCGTCAACGAGAACGACACGGTCGCGACGCACGAGATCCGTTTCGGCGACAACGATCGTCTGGCAGCGCTGGTCGCCCAGCTCATCGGCGCCGATGCACTCGTGCTGCTCAGCGACATCGAGTGCCTCTACACGGCCCCGCCCAGTGAGCCGGACGCCCGCCCCATCACGGACGTCGAGTGGGGCGACGACCTGTCGGAGTACACCTTCGGGTCCGTCACCGTGAACGGCGTGGGCACCGGGGGAGCGGCCACGAAGGCCTCGGCCGCCAAGCTCGCGTCCGCGGCCGGCGTCGGCGTCCTCGTCACCAGTGCCGATCTCGTCGCGGAGGCGCTCGCGGGCGCGTCCGTCGGCACGTGGTTCGCGCCGCATCCCGACCCCGTCACCCTCAGCACGGGCCCCGTGGGCGCCGTGTCGGCAGCGATAGACTGACACGATGACCCTCACCGCCGTCTCGGTCGACGATCGCCTGCGTCTGGCGAAGGACGCCGCCCGTCAGGTCGGACTCCTCGACTCCGCAGCCAAGACGGCGATGCTGCGCGCGATCGCCGATGCGATCGACGCCGCCACCGACGACATCGTCGCGGCCAACGCCGAGGATCTCGACCGTGGCCGGGATGCCGACATCGGCGACGCCCTGCTCGACCGACTGCGCCTGGACGCCGAGCGGGTGGCGTCTCTGGCCGCCGCGGTCCGCGACGTCGCTGAGCTTCCCGACCCGGTCGGCCGCGTGCTCGACCGCCGCACGCTGGCGAACGGTCTCGCGCTCGAGAAGGTCGCCGTGCCGTTCGGCGTCGTCGGCTCGATCTACGAGGCACGCCCAAACGTCACGGTCGATATCGCCGCCCTCGCCCTCCGCTCGGGCAATGCGGTGGTGCTGCGCGGAGGGTCCGCCGCCCAGAGCTCCAACGCGGCGCTCGTCGAGGTCATGCGCGGCGCGCTGAAGAGCCGCGGCGTCTCGCCCGAGGCGATCCAGACCGTGGACGAATTCGGACGTGCGGGCGCCCGCGCCCTCATGAACGCGCGCGGCCTGGTCGACGTCCTCGTTCCTCGCGGGAGCGCCGGGCTCATCGAAACGGTCGTGACCGAGTCCACCGTGCCCGTCATCGAGACCGGCGCCGGTGTCGTGCACGTCTATCTGGATGCCACGGCGCGGGCCGACTGGGCGCGCGACATCGTGCTGAACGCCAAGACCCAGCGTCCGAGCGTCTGCAACGCCGTCGAGACGGTGCTCGTGCACCGGGACGCGGCCGACCGGCTCCTGCCCGACCTCCTCGACTCGCTCGCCACCGCCGGGGTGCGCGTTCACGGAGACGAGACGGCGGCGGGCTACGACCCGCGGATCGTCGCGGCCACGGAAGAGGACTGGGCGACCGAGTACCTCAGCCTCGACCTCGCCGTGCGCGTGGTCGACGATCTCGACAGCGCTCTCGAGCACATCCGCCGGTACTCGACGCACCACACCGAATCGATCATCACCGACGACGCGGCATCCGCAGCGCGATTCCTGGCCGAGGTGGATTCGGCCGTCGTGCTCGTGAACGCGTCGACGCGCTTCACCGACGGTGGCGAATTCGGCTTCGGTGCCGAGGTCGGGATCTCGACCCAGAAACTGCACGCCCGCGGCCCCATGGGGCTCGCCGAACTCACCAGCACCAAGTGGCTCGGGCGCGGCGACGGCCAGGTCCGGGCCTGACCGCTAAAATGGATCTGCGCCTCGCGCAGAATTCTCGAACGGAGCACTGATGACTTTCGCCTCGCTGATCGCCCACGCCGCTGAAGAAGGCGCACACCACGGCGGCAACGTTCAGGCCGAGACCCTCTGGATCGGCGCGGTGGCGTTCGTCGTGTTCATCTCGCTGAGCCTGGTCACCCTGTCCTACCGCAACGTCTCGAACCGTCACGCGCACAAGGCCGAGGCCTACGCGCGCAAGAACGGGACGCCCACTCCCGAGGCGCACGGCCACTGAGGCCCACCATATGTCGGTGACGCGAACCCCTCGCATCGGGGTCATGGGTGGGACGTTCGATCCCATCCACCACGGTCACCTGGTCGCCGCGAGCGAGGTCGCGCAGTCGTTCGATCTCGATGAGGTCATCTTCGTGCCGACGGGGCGACCGTGGCAGAAGGCGGACGTCACCGAGAGCGAACACCGCTACCTGATGACGGTCATCGCGACCGCTTCCAATCCGCAGTTCACGGTGAGCCGTGTCGACATCGATCGCGCCGGCCCCACCTACACGATCGACACCTTGCGGGATCTGAAGCGGGAGCGCCCCGGCGCCGATCTGTTCTTCATCAGCGGTGCCGACGCCGTCGCGCAGATCCTCGGATGGCGCAATCACCAGGAGCTGTGGGACCTCGCCCATTTCGTCGCCGTGTCCCGTCCCGGGCACGTGCTGACGACCGAGGGACTGCCCACCGACGACGTCAGCCAACTCGAGATCCCCGCGCTGTCCATCTCGTCCACAGACTGTCGCGCCCGCGTGCGCCGAGGCCACCCGGTGTGGTACCTCGTGCCCGACGGTGTCGTGCAGTACATCGCGAAGCATCACCTCTACCGGAGCCCTGCATGAGCACATCCGAGAA
Organism: Microbacterium sp. SCPM-O-B-15248 (M128); assembly: GCF_058214835.1. Lineage (NCBI taxonomy): Bacteria > Bacillati > Actinomycetota > Actinomycetes > Micrococcales > Microbacteriaceae > Microbacterium > Microbacterium sp. SCPM-O-B-15248 (M128). The sequence goes on along the minus strand of NZ_JBYQLI010000002.1, from coordinate 334,782 downwards.
CCCCGAGACCCCGCCGCTGACGCGGCGTCAGCTGCGCGAACTCCGCAACACCGGCGCGACGCCGATCATCACGCCGCAGCTCGACGAGCCGGCACCGGAGGCGCCCGCCGAGCCGGAGTCCGTGCCGGTCGACGCCCAGATCTCCTCGCCCTCCGGCGACGCCACGATCGAGGAAGCATCGGCCGAAGACCCCGTCGTCGAGCCGCAGCGGGCTCCCGAGGTGCCGGCGAAGAAGGGCGGCGTGCTCGGCGGACTGTTCGGTCGAGGGAGGGCCGACAAGACCGAGGCCGCCCCCGCCGCAGCGGACGAGGACGAGCCATCCTCGGACGAGGTCGCTCCAGCGGCGCCGGAATCGACGGATGCCACCGCCCCCGTCGTGACGGAACACCCCATCGTTCCCGCATCCTTCGCGCCCGCGTCTGACCCCGGCGACCTCGGTGTGACCGGCCTGACCCGCCGCCAGGCCCGCGCGCAGGAGCGCATCCGCACCGCGTCCGTGCCGATCATCTCGCCCGATCTGCAGCCCGGCCTCCCGGCGCCGCTGTCGGCGGCATCGACGGCTGAGGCACCCGCGTACGGAGAACCCGCCACGGAGCACGCCGTCGCCGTCGCCGCAGCGGATTCGGCCTCGCCCGATGAGACGCCGTCCACCGCGGCCGACCACGCGGACGAACGCGAGAAGGACTCGCTCCCAGCGATCTTCCGCCCCGCAGCCGCGGAAGAGACCCCCGTGGCAGCGGAGCCCTCCGCGGGAGGCGATGAGGACGCCCCGGTGTCCACCGTGAACCCGGCCCTCGGGTCCGACCTCCTCGCCGGCCAGACACCCGAGATCTCGCTCCCGCCGTCCTTCGACCAGCTCATCGCACGGGGCCCCTCCACCGGTTCGGTGTCGACGCCGAACGCCCTGATCCTGTCGCAGACCCCCTCGGGCGTGCCGCTCGTCGGCCCCGTGACATCGACGGGCGAGGTGCTCATCACCGGCACGTTCGAACTCCCCGAGGGACTCGGCTCGGCCGGACACGCTCCCGGCACCACGGACGGTCGCGACGTCGACGCCGTGCTTCTGGACGGGGAGCTGCCGCCGGCATCGTCCCCGACGCCGATCGCCGCCAGTGCCGCGATCAGCACCGTCAAGCAACCCGGTGAGATCATCCGGCCACCGGCACCCGAGAAGGGCAGCAAGCTCGTCATCGGTCTCATCATCACCACCGGCGCCCTCGCCGTCGCGGTCGCCGTCGCGCTGGTCCTCGCCTTCACGACAGGAGTCTTCGGATGACCGCCAGCGCCAACGGAATCGAGATGGCGCGTATCGCCGCCATCGCCGCCGACTCGAAGGCGGGTGAAGACCTCGTCGCCCTCGACGTGTCCGAGCCGCTGCCGCTCGTCGACATCTTCCTCCTCGTGACGGGACGCAACGAGCGCAACGTCGCCGCCATCGCCGACGAGGTCGAAGAGAAGCTCCTCGAAGCGGGCCACAAGCGCCTCCGCCGTGAGGGCCGTCAGGAATCGCGCTGGATCCTGCTGGACTTCGGTGACCTCGTGGTGCACGTCTTCCACGAGCAGGAGCGCGTCTACTACGGCCTGGAGCGCCTGTGGAAGGACTGCCCCGTCGTTCCGCTGGAGCTTCCGACCCCGGCATCCGCCGACTGAGCCGAGACGCATCGAAGGGCCGCCCCCCACCGGAGCGGCCCTTCGGCGTTTCAGACCGGCGCGCCCGTGAGCTCCTCGCGCAGGATCGCCGCACCGGCGCTCAGCGCGCTCAGTTTCGCGAGGGCCACGTCCCGGGGCAGCGGCGCCATTCCGCAGTTCGAGCTCGGGATGAGCTTGTCGGCATCGACGTATTGCAGCGCCTTCCGCAGCGTGTCCGCCACCTCGTCGGGGGTCTCGATGTCGTGGGTGGCCACGTCCACGGCCCCGAGCATGACCTTCTTGCCGCGGATCAATTCGATGATCTGCATCGGGATCCGGGAGTTGTGCGACTCGAGCGACACGATGTCGATGCTCGACTGCTGCAGCAGCGGGAACGACTCTTCGTACTGCCGCCACTCGGGCCCGAGCGTCGCCTTCCAGTCGGTGTTCGCCTTGATCCCGTAGCCGTAGCAGATGTGCACAGCGGTCTCGGCGCGGAGGCCCTCGACGGCCCGTTCCAGGGTCGCAATGCCCCAGTTCCGCACATCGTCGAAGAACACGTTGAACGCGGGCTCGTCGAACTGGATGACATCGACCCCCGCCGCTTCGAGTTCGCGCGCCTCCTGGTTCAGGATGCCGGCGAACTCCCACGCGAGCTTCTCGCGACTGCCGTAGTACCGGTCGGCGAGCGTGTCGATCATCGTCATGGGGCCGGGGAGGGCCCACTTGATAGGCTGGTCGGTTTGGGCCCGGAGGAACGCGGCATCCTGAACGAAGACGGGCTTCTCGCGCTCGACGGCGCCGACGACGGTGGGCACGCTCGCGTCGTACCGGTTGCGGATGCGAACCGTCTCGCGGTTCTCGAAGTCGACACCGCTGAGGTGCTCGATGAACGTCGTGACGAAGTGCTGGCGGGTCTGCTCGCCGTCACTGACGATGTCGATGCCGCGCCGGTGCTGCTCGTGGACGGCCGCGCGCAAGGCGTCCTGCTGGCCCTCGACGAGGGCGTCGCCCTCGAGTGCCCACGGTGACCAGAGCTTCTCGGGTTCCGCGAGCCACGAGGGCTTGGGCAGGCTGCCGACGACGGCGGTGGGCAGAAGTGTGTTCATGTGTGGGGGTCCCGGGGATCAGCGGACGAGAGCGGGGGAGAGGCCGGCCCAACGGGCGAGGAGGTCTCCGTGCGGCGCGATGAAGTGCTCCTCGGCGTACTTGCCCTGCGTCACGGCGAGTCGCGAGCGCTCCTCGCGGTCATACTCGACGCGAGTCCGCGAGAAGTCGTGGTTCTCGAGGGTCGGGCGGTAGATGTTCGCCGCGGCCGAGTTGGCGTTGTACAGCTCGGGCCGATAGATCTTCTGGAACGATTCCATGGTGCTGATCGTGCCGATGAGCTGCAGGTTGCTGTAGTCGTTGAGGAGGTCGCCCTGGAAGTAGAACGCGAGGGGCGCGACGCTGCCCTCGGGCAGGAAGTAGCGCACCTGGAGTCCCATCTTGCCGAAGTACTCGTCGGTGAGGGAGTACTCGTTCTGCGCGTACTCGACGCCGAGGACGGGGTGGACGTTGTCGGTGCGACGGTAGATCTTGCTCGTCGAGACACTGATGCAGATCACGGGCGACAGCGCGAAGCGCTCGCGATAGGTCTCGGACTCGAGGAAGTGCTGGAAGAGGGCGCCGTGGAGGGTGCCGAAGTCCTCGGGCACCGTGAAGGTCGTCGCGTCCGCGTTGACCGCGGGCAGCAGCACGCTGAAGTCGAAGTCGCGGAGGTACGACGAGAAGTTGTTGCCGACGATCCCCGGGAGGCGCTTTCCGGTCGCCCGGTCGACGACCTGCACGTCGAGCACCTCGAGGAGCGGGAACCGCTGGTCTTCGCCCGCCTCGGCGAACTCCAGGTCGACCGAGACGATGTCGAGCTCGACGGTGTAGCGGTTGCCGTCCGGGTTGTCCCACCGCGCGAGGTCGTTGAACCGGCGGTCGATCATCGTCAGCGCGTTGCGGAGGTTCTCCTGCCGGGCCTCGCCGCGCGCCAGATTGGCGAAGTTCGTCGTGGCCCGAGAGCTGTCGGACGGCGAGTAGTCCTCGTCGAACCGGGTGGTCGAGATCCGGAAGGTGAACTCGTTCGCCATGGCGCCACTCCTGTAGCTCGTCGTCCCACGACCGGGCGGTCGTCGGTGAGTCCATCGTGCGGGCCACGATCGATCATCGGGTAATCCATCGCCACTATCCGTAACTATAGGATTCACCTATGGCACGACGGGCGAGCGGCGTGACGCTGCAGCAGCTGCAGTCCTTCATCGAAGTCGCCGCGGAGGGCTCCATCACCGCGGCCGCCGACCTCCTCTACGTGTCGCAGCCGACGATGTCCGCGGCGATGAAGGATCTCGAAGCCCGCGTCGGGCGCGCCCTCCTCGTCCGGTCGGCGCGCGGGATCACACTGACCGCCGACGGTGTCGAGTTCCTCGGATATGCGCGCCAGGTCGTCGAACAGGTGGCGCTCCTCGAGCAGCGGTACCTGGACCGCCCTCCGTCGCGTCGGCTTCTCGGCGTCTCGACCCAGCATTACTCCTTCGCGGTGGACGCATTCGTCCGGATGGTGAAGGCGAGCGACGCCGCCGAGTACGAGTTCTCGCTCCGCGAGACGCGCACGTGGGACATCATCGAGGACGTCCGCACGCTGCGGAGCGAACTCGGCATCCTGTACCGCAACGATTTCAACCGCAACGTGATCGACAAGCTGCTGCGCGATTCGGGCCTCGTCTTCCACCCGCTCTTCCTCGCCGACCCGCACATCTTCGTATCGCGCAAGAATCCGCTCGCGGCGCGAGAACGAGTGACTCTCGACGATCTCGCCGGTCTTCCCCGGCTGACGTTCGACCAGGGCACGAACAACTCGTTCTACTTCGCCGAGGAGATCCTCTCGACGCTGTCCAGCGCACAGGAGATCCGGGTGTCGGACCGCGCAACGATCTTCAACCTCATGATCGGCCTCGAGGGCTACACGATCTCGACCGGCATCATCAGCGACGACCTCGACCCCGAGATCGTGGCCGTCCCGCTCCAGGTCGACGAGCGCATCGAGATCGGCTGGATCGCCCATTCCGCCATCCCACTGACCGCTCAGGCGCAGAAGTACCTCGACGAAGTGCGCGCGGTCGTCACGGAGTTCGACGTGGAGCTGATCGGGTAGCGACCGGATGCCACCTCGGCGAGCCATCGCGGGGGAAACGAAAACGTCTCGCGACGGATGCCGCGAGACGTTGTGTTGGTGGACCTGAGGGGACTCGAACCCCTGACCCCCTGCATGCCATGCAGGTGCGCTACCAGCTGCGCCACAGGCCCGTATTCGTTTGTTCCGCCCCGTTCGAGGCAACTCCATGAGCTTACTACACGGAATCAGGACGCAAGAAATCAGCTCCACCGGGCGTGTCGTCGCCCGCGGTGACGGCATTCAGCAGGCCCGTGCGCAGAGCCTGGGACCGCTCGCTCAGCGCGCGCTGGCGAACGACGTACTGCGCTTTTCCGGCGGGCGTCTCGATCGCGACGGGGGAGTAGCCCCAGTCGGCGAGGTCGTAGGGCGATGCCTCCATGTCGAGCGTGCGGATGTCGCGGGCCAGCGCGAACGCGTCGAGCAGGATGTCGCCCGGCACGAGCGGCCCGAGCTTCACCGCCCACTTGTAGACGTCCATGCCCGCGTGCAGGCAGCCGGGCTGCTCGTGGCGCACCTGCAGGTCGCGGGTCAGCGCAGTGCGGTTCCGGGGAGCGGCATCCGGCGTGAAGAACCGGAACGCGTCGAAGTGCGTACAGGTGAGCTCATGGGTCTCGACGACGGCATCTGTGCCGTCGCGCCCCAGCCGCAGCGGCACGGCGTGGCGCACGTCATCGGAGCGGTAGGCCATCGCCCATTCGTGGAGCCCGAAGCAGCCGAAACGCGCCGGACGCGCGGCCGTCGCCCGCAGCAGGTTCACGACTCCGCGGTACAGCGAGCCCCGTTCGCGGCGGAAGGTCTCGGCATCCACCTCGACGCCGTCGGCGGACTCGCAGTACCAGCGCCAGGACGCGCGCTCCTCGGCATCGCACAGCGCCACACCCGGACCCGGATGCCACTTGCGCAGGATCGCCGGCTTGTACGAGTAGTAGGTGAACAGGAAGTCCTCGACGGGGTGCTTCTGCTGTCGGGCGGCACGGGCGCGGTGGGCGGCGGTCAGTTCGTCGGCCCGCGCAGCGTGCGCCTCGGCCCGGGCGCTCCACTCGGCGCGGGAGAGGGCGGTTCCATCGAGGACGGCGCTCATTCGACGGGCTCGATGAGGTCGGGGGAATCGTTGCGGACGTTGCCCACCGCCGCCGACACGACGTGGTCGTCAAGGGTCTCGACCATGTCGGGGGCCGCGTCGATCGCGGCATCCAGGATGTCGCCGACGTTCTCTGTCGTGGGGTCGAGCCACGCATCGGCGAAGTCGGGATCCATGAACAGTGGCATCCGGTCGTGGATCGACCCGAGCCGCCCGATGGCGTCGCGCGTGAGGATCGTGCAGCTCAGCACCCAGCGCGCCGGGTCGTCGTCGGCTTTGGCCGGGTCTTTCCACCATTCGTACAGGCCGGCGAAGAACAGCGGTGAACCGTCGGCGGGGTGGATGTAATGGGGGGTCTTGCCCGCCTCGGTCGTCTTCCACTCGTAGTACCCCGACGCGGGGATCACGGCGCGCCGCTTGATGAGGGCGTTCCGGAACATCGGCTTCTCTTCGACTTCTTCGGACCGGGCGTTGAAGGCGCGCGCCCCGATCTTGACGTCTTTCGCCCAGCCCGGGACGAGACCCCACCGCGCGACCTCGAGGCGCCGGACGGGCGGCTCGGTCTTCACCGAGTCGAGCACGATCGCGACGGATGCCGTGGGCGCGATGTTGTACGACGGCGGAGGGAGTTCGTCGGCCTCGACGTCGACGCGCAACACGCCCACGAGCTCGGATGCCACATTGGCCACGACGAATCGACCGCACATGCCTCCACCGTACGCGGCACCTCGGACACGCGGGGTGGCGACGGAGCCGTGGGCCCGCGAGACTTCACGCCGCTGACAACTCCACTGCAGGCTGCAACCGGGATGTCAGCCGGCTGCAGTCTCGCGGAATCGCCGCGCCGCACCGACACGGCGCGACAACCACCCCGCACGCGGCACCGCACCGGCACCGACCCCGCGCGGGTCAGGCGTCGCGCGAGACGACCCCGACGTCCTCGAGCCGCTCGAGGAGGCCGGCGCCATCCGACTCGCTCACCCACGGCACGTCGGCGGCGGAGTGGTCGTCGACGACGGTGCGGCCACCGGCGAGCACAGCTTCGGCGGGCAGCAGACGTCGGATGGCGACGGCCGCGACGCTCTCGGGGTGCTCGATCGCGAAGCCCGTGTAGATCGAATCGTCGTGCTGGCCGTCGTCGCCGACCAGCAGCCATTTCACGTGGGGGAACTCCGCGGCCAGACGGCGCAGGTTCTGTTCCTTGTGATCGCGGCCGCTGCGGAACCACCGGTCGTGGGTGGGACCCCAGTCCGTGAGCAGGAAAGACCCCGCCGGGAACAGGTGGCGGCGCATGAAGCGCGTGAGGGTCGGGGCGACGTTCCAGGCACCCGTCGACAGGTAGATGACGGGCGCGCCGGGGTGCTCGCGCGACAGGCGCTCGAGCATGACGGCCATCCCGGGAACGGGTTGGCGTGCGTGCTCGTCGACGACGAAGGAGTTCCAGGCCGCGAGCAGCGGTCGGGGGAGCGCGGTGACCATGACCGTGTCGTCGATGTCGCTGACGACGCCGAAGCGGATGTCGGAACCCACGACGAAGACGCGGGTCTCGGTCGGCTCGCTGCCCTCGACGCTCATGGACACCGTCTGCCACCCGGGTGCGAGCGAGGCGGGCAGTGTGGCGTCGATGACGCCTCCGCGGTCGGCGACGACCTCGTGCGAGACGCCCTCGATGGTCACCGTGACCTGCGCGTAGCCCACCGGGACGGCGGCGAAGCTGCGCCAGCCCCGCAGGCTCGCCGAATCCCCGGCAGCCGTGCGCTTGAGCGGCGGCGCGATGAGGACACGGCCCAGCACCCGCACCCACTCCTCGGTGCCGTACCCCGGGAACCCGGCGACGGCGGGGCGGAGCCCGCGGGCCCGCGCGCGACGTTCGCGCCAGGCATGGAAGCGGTACTCGAGGCGGGCGAACCAGAGCACTTTGGCGCGAGGGGAGCGAGGCATCCCGCTCAGTCTTTCACGTCGTCGCCCGCCGGCTCGAGGGAATCGGCCTCCTCGGCGAGGTGACGGCGCTCGATACGCTCCAGCACCTTCTTGCCCACGTACACGAGCACGAGGAAGACGACGATGATCCCGACGAAGACATACCCCGCGTAGTGGATCCGGTCCGCGAGCTCCCGGTAGGTACCCGCCGCGGTGGCGGCCACCGTGATGTACAGGCTCGCCCAGACGATGCACGCGGGCGCCGTCCACGCCAGGAATCGCCGGTAGCGGTAGCCGCTCATCCCCACCGTCAGGGGCACCAGCGAGTGGAGCACGGGCAGGAAGCGCGAGAGGAAGATCGCGGGTCCGCCGCGGCGGCGCAAGTACCGGTCGGCGCGGTCCCAGTTGCGGTCGCCGAGCTTCTGTCCGAGGCGTGAGGCCCGGATGCGGGGGCCGAAGTACCGGCCGAGCCAGAATCCCAGGCTCTCGCCCGCCAGCGAGCCGAGCACGACGGCGATGCCGAGGAGCATGCCCTCGAGGGGCGAGGCGATCGCGGTGCCCGCGACGATCACCACCGTGTCCCCGGGGACCACGAGACCGACGAGCACGCTCGTCTCGAGCAGCATCGCGACTCCGGCGACCAGCGTGCGCACCACGGGGTCGACGTTCTGGACGACGTCGAGCAGCCACGTGAGGATCTCGTTCACCTCGCTCAGCCTAGGGCCGGCGGTGAGGCATAGCCTGAGAGCGTGCCGCGCTCCCTCTCCACCGTCGCCCTGCCGCGGTGGCGGGAGCCCGAAGACGTCTTCTGCGCCCTGTTCGCCGACGAGCCGCACGCGTTCTGGCTCGACGCCGGCCCCGACGCCTCGACGGGGTGGAGCTACCTCGGCGCCGGGCGTCCGGACACGGCCGGATCGCCCCGGAACGTGGATGCCACGGTCCCCCCGCCCCCGGGCATCTCCGGCCCCGACTTCCGCGGTGGATGGGTGGGCTGGGTCTCGTACGAGGGCGCTCCCGCCTGGCTGCGGGTGGAGGAACTGCTGGCCTTCGACCATGCGTCGCGGCGCGTCTGGGTGCTGTCGTCCACAGGGTCTGGAGGCTCCCTCGCTGCCGCGGCCGCAGATGCGCCACGGGCCGCGACGCCTCCGATCGTGGAAGGCCGGGGCGTGGCATCCGCTCGTCATTCCCCCGAGGAGTACGCCGGACTCATCGAAGCCTGCCGCGAGCGCATCGCGGACGGCGACGCCTACCAGCTCTGCCTCACCACCCGCTTCACCGTGCCGGGAACAGTCGACGCGCTGGCCGCCTTCCGCCGGCTGCGTATCGCCGCCTCGTCGCACCACGGGGGCTTCCTGCGTCTGGGCGACACGGCGCTCGTCAGCGCGTCGCCGGAGCGCTTCCTCGAGGTGCGCGGGGGACGCGTGCACACGCACCCGATCAAGGGCACGCGTCCGCGGCATCCGGATCCGGAGCGCGATGCGGCCCTCGCCGACGACTTGCGATCGGATGCCAAGGAGCGCGCCGAGAACGTCATGATCGTCGACCTGATGCGCAACGACCTCTCGCGGGTGTGCGTGCCGTCGTCGGTCGGCGTGGATCGGCTGCTCGAGGTCGAGACATATCCGACCGTCCACCAGCTGGTGAGCGAGGTCTCGGGGGCGCTGCGTCCGGCGACGACGATCGGCGATCTCCTCGACGCCGCCTTCCCCGCCGGGAGCATGACCGGTGCTCCGAAGGCCTCGGCCCGAGAGATCCTCGCCGGTCTGGAGGGCGCCGAACGCGGTGTCTACTCCGGGACGTTCGGCTGGGTCGGCGACGACGGCGCCGCGGATCTCGCGATGGTCATCCGCAGCATCGTGGTGGGGCCGGATGCCGCCTGGGTCGGTGCCGGGGGAGGCATCACGTGGCGGTCGATCGCGGCATCCGAGGTCGCCGAAGTGGGCATCAAGGCCCGGGCTCCGCTCGCGGCCCTCGGTGCCGCCGTGCCGCCCGGATGGTGAGGCGCTGCCCGCGCCGGAAGGGGCCGCGCGCGGTCCGGTAGCCTGGACGCTGGCCCTCGCGGCTCTCCCGACTTCACGATTGGTCTCACCCGTGTCTCAGAACCCCTCTTCCGCGCCGTCCACCGACGGAGGCTTCGATCCGCACGAGATCCAGGCGAAGTGGCAGCAGGCGTGGGCCGAGAAGGACCCGTTCCGCGCCGGCGGCGACGCCGACACGCGCCCCCGCAAGTACGTGCTCGCGATGTTCCCCTACCCCTCGGGCGATCTGCACATGGGGCACGCCGAGAACTACCTCTACTCCGACATCGTGGCGCGGTTCTGGCGCCACCGCGGGTACAACGTCCTCAACCCCATCGGGTGGGACTCGTTCGGCCTGCCCGCTGAGAACGCCGCGATCAAGCGCGGCGCCGACCCCGTGGAGTGGACCTACGCGAACATCGCGCAGCAGAAGGAGAGCCTGAAGGACTACGGCGTCTCGTTCGACTGGAGCCGCGTGCTGCACACGAGCGACCCCGAGTACTACCGCTGGAACCAGTGGCTGTTCCAGAAGCTGTACGAGAAGGGCCTCGCCTACCGCAAGGACGCCCTCGTCAACTGGGACCCGGTCGACCAGACGGTGCTCGCGAACGAGCAGGTGCTGCCCGACGGCACGAGCGAGCGCAGCGGTGCCGTCGTCGTCAAGAAGAAGCTGACGCAGTGGTTCCTGCGGATCAGCGACTACGCCGACCGTCTGCTCGACGACCTCAACCAGCTCGAGGGCTTCTGGCCGCAGAAGGTCATCCAGATGCAGCGCAACTGGATCGGCCGTTCGATCGGTGCCGACATCGAGTTCGAGATCGAGGGTCGCGCCGACAAGATCACGGTCTTCTCCACCCGCCCCGACACGCTGCACGGAGCGACGTTCTTCGTCGTCGCGCCCGAGTCCGACCTCGCGGCCGAGCTCGCGGCATCCGCCGATATCGAGGTGCGCGAGCGCTTCCAGGGCTATCTCGCCGAGGTCCAGCGCGCGACCGACATCGAGCGCCAGGCCACCGACCGCCCGAAGACCGGTGTGTTCCTCGGCCACTACGCGATCAACCCGGTCAACGGCGAGAAGCTGCCGATCTGGGCCGCCGACTACGTGCTCGCCGACTACGGACACGGCGCCGTCATGGCCGTGCCCGCGCACGACCAGCGCGACCTCGACTTCGCCCGCGCATTCGACCTGCCCGTGAAGGTCGTCGTCGACACGAACGCTCCGGTGACCGGCGCGATCCCCGTGATCGAGCTCGACGACGAAGGTGTGCCGATCGACCCGCTCGGCGACGTCGACGACCTCGACCCGGTGAAGACGGGCATCGCCCTGACCGGTGACGGTCGCATGATCAACTCCGGCTCGCTGAACGGCCTGTCCAAGCGTCACGCGATCGCGCGCATGATCGAGGAACTCGAGTCCAAGGGCGTCGGCCGCGCGGCCAAGACCTACCGCCTGCGTGACTGGCTCATCTCGCGCCAGCGCTACTGGGGCACGCCCATCCCGATGCTGCACGCCGAGGACGGCACGATCGTGCCCGTGCCTGCCGACCAGCTGCCCGTCGTGCTGCCGTCGGTCGAGGGGCTCGATCTCAAGCCCAAGGGCACATCGCCGCTCGGTGCCGCGACCGACTGGGTGCAGGTCACCGACCCCGAGACGGGTCAGACGATGCTCCGCGACCCCGACACGATGGACACGTTCGTCGACAGCTCGTGGTACTTCCTGCGCTTCCTCTCGCCGAACGACGAGACCGAGGCGTTCTCGGGCCGCGAGGCCGGCAAGTGGGGACCGGTCGACTACTACATCGGTGGCGTCGAGCACGCGATCCTCCACCTTCTGTACGCGCGCTTCATCACCAAGGCCCTGTTCGACATGGGCCTGGTGGAGTTCACCGAGCCCTTCTCGAGCCTCATCAACCAGGGCATGGTGATCCTCGACGGCGCCAAGATGTCGAAGAGCAAGGGCAACCTCGTGCTCTTCCAGGAAGAGCTCGACGCCCACGGCGCCGACGCGCTCCGCGTGGCTCTCGCCTTCGCCGGCCCGGTGGAAGACGACAAGGACTGGAACGACGTCTCGACCACGGGCGCGGCGAAGTTCCTCGCTCGTGCCCTCCGCATCGCGCACGACGTCGACAGCGAGACCGACGTCGTGTGGGCCGAAGGCGACCAGGCCCTGCGCCGCGTCACGCACCGTCTGCTGGCCGAGGCACCGAACCTCGTCGAGCAGACGAAGTTCAACGTCGTCGTCGCGCGCCTCATGGAGCTCGTGAACGCGACCCGCAAGGCCATCGACGGCAGCGCGGGCACGAGCGACCCCGCCGTGCGCGAAGCGGCTGAGGTCATCGCGATGACGCTCGATCTGTTCGCCCCGCACACCGCCGAGGAGATGTGGCAGACGCTCGGCTACGACGGCTTCGTCGGGCTCACGACGTGGCGCCAGGCCGACCCGACGCTGCTCGTCGAAGACACCGTGACCGCGGTCGTGCAGATCGACGGCAAGGTGCGCGGCACGCTCGAAGTCTCGGCCAAGATCGGCGCCGAAGAGCTTGAGGCCCTGGCCCGCCAGGACGAGAAGGTGCGCCGGGCGCTCGGTGAGCGCGAGATCGTGCGCGCGGTCGTGCGCCCGCCGAAGGTGGTCAGCTTCTCGACGAAGTAAGCGGTTGATTTAGCACGCAATCCGTGGGCTGATCGTCGAGGCCGATTGCATGCAATCCGGATGCCACGCCCCCGGCGCTCTGCCGAGCGTGGGGGCGTGGCATCCGTCGTTCAGGGGGCGGCGAGGGCGTAGGCGGTTCCGGTGCGCGTGCGTTCGACGAGACCGGTGTCGACGAGGGCGCGGCGCAGTGCAGCGACGTCGTCGGTGATCATCGCGAGGCGTGTGTTGATCTCGGTCTCGGTCACGACCTCGCCGGGCGAGAGCGAACGGGATGCCACGACGGTGAGCACCGCGCGCCGGTCGGCGTCGCGGGATGGGAGGGTCGCCAGGCGCCCTTCCCTGAAGAAGCGCTCCGGGCCTGTGGCGCGCGGGGGGCGCGGCGCCGCGGCGAGGGCATCACGGAACACCGTCGGTGACGCGGAGTAGCCATCATCGGTCTCGGTGATGAGTCCTGCTGAGATCAGGGCGGCAAGGCTCCGTCGTGCTTTCGTGGGCGTCTGGGTGCTGTCGACCGGCTCGCCCCGCACGATCCGCGCGTAGAGCTCGCGACCGCGGTCATCGGCGAGGGCGGACAGAATCGCGCGCCACGCGTTCTCGTTCATCGTTCCAGGCTAGGCGCGACTCCTCCCCAGGGAGGCGATCCGAGACATCGTCCACGGATGCGGCGCAGAGCCCGACGGGCGTGCGCGCGACCTTCGTAGGGTGCTGGCGTGATGGCATCACCGGACCCGATCGAGACTCCTCCGCGCCTCGGTTCGCGCCGCCGTCTCGGTGTCGGGGCGGCGATCGTCCTCGTGCTCCTCGCCTTCGCCGTCACCGTGGGGATCGGGATCTTCCGCGGGACGACGGGCACCGAGACCGTCACGACGACGCCCGCGCCGACGGGCCGGGCCAGCGCTCCCGCCGGGGCCGGCGTGTACGTTCACGTGGCGGGCGCGGTACGGGCAGCGGGGCTCTACCGGCTGGAGGTCGGCGACCGCGTGGCCGACGCGATCGCGCGCGCGGGAGGCTTCGCGGACGACGCCGAACGCGCGGGCGTGAACCTCGCGCGCGCCGTCACGGACGGGGAGCAGATCGTCGTGCCCGTCGTCGGCGCCGCACCCACGGCCGCCGCCGGGGGAGCGCCGGGAGCGACGGTCGGGCCGCTCGACCTCAATACCGCGACGCGCGAGCAGCTCGACGCGCTGCCCCGGATCGGTCCGGCACTCGCGGATCGCATCCTCGCGTGGCGCGAGGAGAACGGCCGCTTCACGAGCGTCGACGATCTCGGTTCGGTGCCCGGCATCGGCGACAAGATGCTCGCGGGACTGCGCGACCTGGTGCGCGTGTGAGCGGCGCCGTACGGTCCGGCGCCGAGGCGGCCGGCCTCCCGAGACTCGACGGGCAGGGAGACGGTCGCCGCGCTCTGCGTCGCCGCGCGTGGCGCCCCGCCGCCGTGGCCGCGACGACCTGGGCTGGGGCGGCGGCGGGGACGGCCTTCCCGGACCCATGGATCCTCGCGCTGATCCTCGCTATGGCCTCGACGGTCTCGATCGGTGTGCTCGTGAAGTTCCGGCATCCGGCGATCGTCGTGGCAGCCGTCGCTCTCGCGTGCGCGGCGGCCAGTGTGGGCACCGTTGCGACCCTCGCCCCGACTCGCGCGCAGGTCGGCGACCTGCAGGTCGATGGCGGCCGCCACCTCCGGGTGACCGCCACGGTCACCGGCCACCTGTCGCGCAGCGTCGATGGAGGCGCGTGGTTCGATGCGGTCGCCTCCGCCGTCTCCGCGGGCGCGAGTACGGTGCGCGGAGCGCTCCCCGTGCGCATCGGGGTCGACGCCGACGGACGCGAGCGACTCGCGGCATCCGAGCAGGGAAGCGAGGTCGTCCTGTCCGGTCGGGCGATCCCCGCGGATCCCACCGACCGCGCCGTGCTCGTGCTGCGCGCAACCCAGGTCGACCGCGCGCCCCCGCCGGACGGAGTCTGGGGCTGGTTCGCAGCGCTCCGCGACGGGCTCCTGGCCTCGACTCGTGGACTGCCGCAGCCGGGTGCGGGTCTCATTCCCGGGCTCGCGGTCGGCGACACCTCCGGGCTCGACGCCGCGACCGAGGAGGCGATGAACGCCGCGTCGCTGTCGCACCTGACGGCGGTGTCGGGCGCGAACTGTGCGCTCGTGGTCGGCGCCGCGTTCGGCGTGCTCGCCCTGTGCGGTACCCGCCGGTGGGTCCGGGTGGCCGGTGCGCTGTTCGTGCTCGCGGGCTTCGTGGTGCTCGTCACGCCCGAGCCCAGCGTGGTCCGGGCGGCGGCGATGAGCGCGATCGGCATCCTCGCCCTCGGCTTCGGGCGTCCCACGCTCGGCGTCTCGGTGCTGTCGGCGGCGGTCACGTTCCTCCTGCTCGCCGACCCCTGGCTGTGTCGCTCGCTCGGCTTCGCCCTGTCGGCAACCGCTACCGCCGCGCTCCTCGTCCTGGCCCGGCCGCTCGCGGACGGGCTCGGTCGATGGATGCCGGCGCCCCTCGCTCTCGCCCTCGCGGTGCCGGCGGCTGCCCAGCTCGTCTGCGGCCCGCTCATCGTGCTGATCGACCCGCACGTCCCCCTCCTCGGGGTCGCCGCGAACCTCCTCGCGGATCCGGCGGCGGCACCGGCGACGATCGCCGGGGTCCTGGCCTGCGTCGCGCCGTTCCCGTGGCTGCGCGACGGGCTGACCGCGCTGGCGTGGATCCCCGCCGCCTGGATCGCCGGGGTGGCGCACACCACCGCGTCCTGGCCTGCGCAGAACCTTCCCTGGCCGGACGGACCGCCGGGCGCGGCGCTCCTGGCCGCGGTGGGCGGCGCGGTCGTCCTCGCGATCCTTCGCCCCCGCCGCGGCCCGCGGATCACCGCGCTCGCGACGGCGGCGGTGGCCATCCTCCTGGGCGCGATCGGCGGCACCAGCACGATCCGCACGGTCGCGGGGCCGCTCACGGTTCCGCCCGACTGGCAGGTTGCGATGTGCGACGTCGGTCAGGGCGATGCCACGCTGTGGCGATCCGGGTCCGCGGTGGCGCTCGTCGACACCGGACCCGAGCCCGAGCCGCTCGCGGAATGTCTGCAGACGTTCGGGATCGACCGCCTCGACCTGGTGGTGCTCACGCACTTCGACAAGGACCACGTCGGCGGATCCCCGGCCATCCTCGGACGCGCGGACGTCGTCCTGCACGGACCGGTCGGAGAGCGCGCGGACGAGAGGCTGCTCGACCGCTTCGCCGCGAGAGGGGCGGAGCTGCGCACGGCATCCCTCGGTCTCACGGGCACCCTCGGCGAGACGCGGTGGCAGGCGCTCGGCCCGCTTCCGGGCATGGAGCCCGGCAACGACGCGAGCGTGGCCATCGACGTCTCCGGGCCCGGCTTTCCCCGCACGGTGATGCTCGGCGACCTGGGCGCCGAGCCGCAGGCGGCGCTCCTCCGCCGCGTCGACGTCCCCCGCGTCGAGATCGTGAAGGTCTCGCACCACGGCAGCGCCGATCAGGACCCCGAGCTCTACCGTCGCCTGCACGCGCCCCTCGGGCTCATCGGTGTCGGCGCGGACAACACGTACGGCCATCCCACGGCCCGATTGCTCGACATCCTCACGTCCGTCGGCACCACCGCGGCTCGCACCGACGCCGACGGCATCCTGGCGGTCTGGTACGACGAGTCGGAGCGGTTGACCCTGTGGCGACAGAGACCGCCGTGAGCCACGCCTGTGCCCTGACAGCACTCCTGGTGCTGCCCGCGCGAGTGGTCAGACCTCGATCACCAGTCGCTCGATGCATCCGGCCGCGAGGTCGAATCCGTGTCGGAGCAGGACGGTACCGCCGGGGAAGTTGCCGTCGAGTCGGACCCGCACGACTGCTCGACGGGTGTCATCGACCCACTGGTCCAGGCGGGAGCTCGTGTACGTGAACTCCGTCGAGGACGTTGCGATCCAGGCGGAGATCGCGTCGCGACCCCGGTAGGTCCGTCCGTCGTCGATCACGACCGCGTCCGGAGAGAACACGGCCGTGGCGTCGGCGTGGCGGTGGTCGTCCCGCGCGTCGAGGTAGGCGACGACCGGGGAGGGAAGGAGGGTCGGGTCGTAGGGCGTGTACACGTCGGTCATGGTCTGTCCCTTCCAGGGATCATCGGTGGTCAGATGGTTCGGACGGTGCCACCGTCGATGACGAGGTCGGCTCCGGTGATGCTCGCCGCGGCATCCGAGGCCAAGAAGGCGATCGTGGACGCGACCTCGTCGGGCGTCGCGAAACGCCCCCACGGCACACCGCCGAGCGCGGAGACGAGTGAGTCCCACGCCGCGTCTTTGTCTCCGTCGAGGTCCGCGGCGAGGCGTTCGACGAGCGCCTCGGCCCCCGCGGTCTGGATACCGCCCGGCGAGACGGTGTTCACGCGGATGCCGAGGGGAGCGAGCTGACCCGAAAGGCCCTTGCTGTACGTACGCAGGGCCGCTTTCGCGGCCGCGTACGCCAGCGTGCCGTCCCACAACGGCATCCGCGCCTGGATCGAGGACACGTGAACGATCGCTCCGCGCCCGGCCTCGATCATGGCCGGGACGAGCTCGCGATCGAGCCGCACTGCCGCCAGGAGGTTGAGGTCGATCTCGCGCGCCCACTCGGTCTCGCCGAGGGCTCCGAAGCCGCCGCCGGGGGAGTGCGATCCGCCGGCGACATGGACGACGACGTCGGGGGCCCCGTCGGTCAGGATGACCCGCGCGGCGTCGCGAACCGCACCCGGGTCGGTCACGTCGGCGGCCACGAACCGGACATCCTCGTCGGTGCCGGGCGTCCGGGCGATCGCGGTGACCTGCATCCCCGCGGCCCGCAGCCGGCGAGCCACGGCCGCACCCGTGCCCTTCGTGCCTCCGCTCACCACAGCCCGATGCTGTCTTCCGTGGGGTGCCCCGGAAGGCGTCACTTCTGTTTCGACAGTCACCATGGCTGCTACATTAGCAGTGACTGGCCGAGTGCGCCGCGGTCACGGTCGGAAGGAGTGTCGGATGTCCGCACAGATCCGGGTCGAGGATCGCGAATGCCCGCTGTCGACCGCGATGTCGTACGTGGGCGAATGGTGGACCATGCTGATCCTCCATGACTGCTTCGACGGCTACACGCGTTTCGACGAGTTCGAAGCGAACATCGGCCTGTCCTCGAGCATGCTGACCAAGCGCCTCAAGGTGCTCGTCGAGAACGGCATCCTCGCCACCCGCCCGTACCAGGACCGCCCCGTCCGGAACGAGTACGTGCTCACGGAGTTCGGCCGGTCGCTCCGACCGATCCTCGTCGCCCTCGCGGCGTGGAGGAACGAGCAGCTGGCCCCGGAGGAGCGGGCGATGGTGCTCGTGGACGTGACGACCGGCGACGAAGTGGAACCGGTGACGATCGACCCCGTGACCGGGCTCTCCGTCTCGGATCCGCGCTTCGCGTTCCGGTCCGGACCGGCCGCCGGGCCGGAGATGCGCGCCCGCTACGCCACCCCGCGCACACCCGCCTCGACGGGGCGAACGGCTGACCCCGGCCGCTGATCCTCGGCATCCGTGTCCGACCCGGTCGGTAGGCTGGGGGAGTGACCCCGGCCCCTCGACGCTCCGCCCCCGCGAAGGCGAAGTCGGCCATTCCCCAGATCGGATGGCGCACCCCCCAGCCCGCGCCGGTCGTGCTCATCTCGGGCCCGGAAGAAGTGTGCGCCGAGCGCGCGACCGCGGGCATCCGCGAATACCTCAAGAGCGAGGACCCGAGCCTCGAGGTCACCGACGTCCGAGCCGACGACTACACCGCGGGCACTCTGCTCGCGGTCACTTCGCCCTCTTTGTTCGGCGAACCGCGGCTCGTGCGCGTCGGGGGAGTCGAGAAGTGCAGCGACGCCTTCCTCACCGAGGCGCTGTCGTACCTCGCGCACCCGCAGGACGGCGCGACGGTCGTCCTCCGCCACACCGGTGCGAGCGTGCGCGGCAAGAAGCTCCTGGATGCCATCCGCGCGGGCCAGGGCGGCGGCATCGAGATCGCGTGCCCCGCCGTCAAGCGCGACTCCGACCGCTTCGACTTCGCCGTCGGCGAGTTCAAGGCCGCGCAGAAGCGCATCGCCCCGGTCGCCTTGCGGTCGCTCGTCTCGGCCTTCGCCGACGACCTCACCGAGCTCGCGGCCGCGTGCCAACAGCTCATCGCCGACGTCCCCGGCGACATCGATGAGCGTACGGTCGAGCGATACTACGGCGGCCGCGTCGAGACCTCCGCGTTCACGGTCGCCGACACCGCGATCGCCGGTCAGTACGGCCCCGCGCTCCTGGCGTTGCGCCACGCCCTGGCATCCGGGGCCGATCCCGTCCCGCTCGTCGCGGCCGTGGCCATGAAGCTCCGGACGATGGCGCGCGTCGCCGGCCACCGCGAATCTTCGGGGGCGCTCGCTCAACGCTTGGGCATGAAGGACTGGCAGATCGACCGCGCGCGGCGCGACCTCGTCGGCTGGACCGGGAACACGCTCGGGATGGCGATCCATGCGACCGCGCGCGCCGACGCTGAGGTCAAGGGCGCGTCCCGCGACCCGGTGTTCGCGCTGGAGCGCATGATCACGATCATCGCCACGCGCCAGCCCTACGGCGGCTGATTCGCGACCGCTGCTGGGCCGCGTCAGCGCGGCCCAGACGTCGTCGCCGCGTTCGGCCGCCCGACCGGCGGCTTCCCGGGCCCGCGACACCCTCAACTCCGCGCGGCCCCGCCGCGACCGGCATCCTGTGTTCCTCTCTCGCGCGAGAGCGCTTCAGCGGAGGAGATTCGGGGAGCGGAGGAGATTCGGGGAGCGGAGGACCGAAACTCCCGCGGAGACCCTCCGCCCGCGGAATTTCCTCCGCTCCGCAGCGCACGCGCCGCCCGCCCGCGCCCCCGGCCGCACTCACAACCCGACCCTGCGCCCCACCCCCCGGGAACGACGAAGCCCGCCCCGCGGTGCGGGACGGGCTGTCGAAGAAGAGGCGGCTCAGAGAGCGGCGACCTGCTTCGCGATGGCCGACTTGCGGTTCGCGGCCTGGTTCTGGTGGATGACACCCTTGCTCACGGCCTTGTCGAGCTTCTTGCCGGCGACGGCGAGAGCCTTTTCGGCGGCTGCCTTATCACCGGAGAGAACGGCCTCGCGGGCGCGACGCACGTGCGTCTTCAGCTCGCTCTTGACGGCCTTGTTGCGCTCGCGCGCCTTCTCGTTGGTCTTGTTGCGCTTGATCTGCGACTTGATATTCGCCACGTTCGACGGTCTTTCGTTTGAGTGAGTGTTGGAAGTGCCGGGCGAGCGGTAGAGGGACGCTGCACCGGCGGTCGTGGAGGTCGGGAAAAACCCCACACGCAAGCCAAGGACCGAGTCTATCAGGTCGATGCTTCCAGCGTGGTGAGGGCCACGTCCAGCAGCGCGTTGAACACGCGCGGACGCATCGCGGTCACCAGGTGGGTCGTCCGCGGGACGACGATGAGCTCCGCATCGCGCGCGACCGACAGGAACAGCTTCTCGTTGACCCGCAGCTGATCCCACTGCCCGTTCACGAACCACAGCGGCACATCGATGCGTCGCAACGCCGCGAGCAGATCGAGCACCGACAGACTCCGCAGCGCCGTGTCCTGCGCGTCGAACGCGTAGCCCCCCGCGCCGAAGTCCTCGCGCGTCTCCGGGGGCAGAGTGCGTTCGAGCACGTAGTTCGTCATGCGCATGCCCCGGTCGGGGAAGGCGTCGAGCCGCCGCGCGAAGAAGCGATAGGCGGCGAGCCCCACCCCGCGCGGGATCGACGTGCAGGATGCCGCGATGAACGCGGCAACCGGCGGCGGGTCCTCGCGCCCGACGTACTCGATCGAGAGCAGCCCGCCCATGGAATGCCCCACGAGCAGGACGGAACCGCGGGTCGCGGCATCCTGAACCGCCCGGTCAATCGTGGCGAACGCCTCGTCGAGGGTGAACACCTCTCCGCGACGCGTCCCGTGACCGGGCAGATCCACCGCCGTCACCGGGTTCCCGCGCTGCTCGAGATGCGCGACCTGCGCACGCCACATGGTCGCCGACGTGCGGATGCCGTGCACGAGCACGACCTGGACCGTCATGGCGTCCAGCCTACGAACCGCACCTGAGCATCGCCCCGGCGCGGCGATGTCGGCGCGCGCCCGTAGAATCGACGGAACATGTCACCGCGCGCCCTGAAGCCTCTCGAGCCGTCCGTCACCCCGCCGGCGCAGATCCGCAACTTCTGCATCATCGCCCACATCGACCACGGCAAGTCGACGTTGGCCGACCGCATGCTGCAGATCACCGGGGTCGTCGCCGACCGCGACATGCGCGCGCAGTACCTCGACCGCATGGACATCGAGCGCGAGCGCGGCATCACGATCAAGTCGCAAGCGGTGCGGATGCCGTGGGCCGCCGGCGGCGAGACGTTCGCGCTGAACATGATCGACACGCCCGGCCACGTCGACTTCACGTACGAGGTCAGCCGTTCGCTCGCCGCGTGCGAGGGCGCGATCCTTCTCGTCGACGCCGCTCAGGGCATCGAAGCCCAGACGCTCGCGAACCTCTACCTCGCGCTCGAGAACGACCTGCAGATCATCCCGGTCCTGAACAAGATCGACCTCCCCGCCGCCGACCCCGACAAGTACGCGGCGGAGCTGGCCGGCCTCATCGGCGGCGACCCGGCCGACGTGCTGCGGGTCAGCGGAAAGACGGGTATGGGCGTCGAGGAGCTCCTCGACCGCATCGTCGAGCAGATCCCCGCCCCGGTCGGCAAGGCCGACGCCCCGGCGCGCGCGATGATCTTCGACTCCGTGTACGACGCCTACCGCGGTGTCGTGACCTACGTCCGCATGGTCGACGGATCGCTCTCGCCGCGCGAGCGCATCCAGATGATGTCGACGACCGCGACGCACGAGCTGCTCGAGATCGGCGTCTCGAGCCCCGAGCCCGTGCCCACCCGGGGTCTGGGCGTGGGAGAGGTCGGCTACCTCATCACGGGCGTGAAAGACGTCCGGCAGTCCAAGGTCGGCGACACGATCACGAACCACCGCAAGCCCGCGACGCAGGCCCTCCCCGGGTACACCGACCCGAAGCCGATGGTCTTCTCGGGCATCTACCCGATCGACGGCAGCGACTACGCCGAACTGCGCGAGGCCCTCGACAAGCTGAAGCTCTCGGATGCGTCGCTGCAGTACGAGCCCGAGACGTCCGTCGCCCTCGGCTTCGGCTTCCGCTGCGGCTTCCTCGGTCTGCTGCACCTCGAGATCATCACCGAGCGCCTCTCGCGCGAGTTCGGTCTCGACCTCATCACCACCGCCCCGTCGGTGACGTACGAGGTCACCACCGACACCGGAGAGACGGTCTCGGTCACGAACCCGAGCGAATACCCCGACGGGCGCGTCGCCGAGGTGTCCGAGCCGATCGTGAAGGTCGGCATCCTGCTGCCCAAGGACTACGTCGGCACGGTCATGGAGCTGTGCCAGTCGCGCCGCGGAACCCTCCTCGGCATGGACTACCTCAGCGAAGACCGCGTCGAGCTGCGCTACAACATGCCTCTCGGCGAGATCGTCTTCGACTTCTTCGACCACCTCAAGAGCCGCACGCAGGGGTACGCGAGCCTCGACTACGAGCCGGCCGGTCAGCAGACGGCCGACCTCGTCAAGGTCGACATCCTGCTGCAGGGCGAGAAAGTGGATGCCTTCAGCTCGATCGTCCACCGCGAGAAGGCCTACAGCTACGGCACCATGATGACCGAGCGCTTGCGCAAGCTCATCCCGCGTCAGCAGTTCGAGGTGCCCATCCAGGCCGCGATCGGCGCGCGGATCATCGCGCGCGAGAACATCCGCGCGATCCGCAAGGACGTGCTCGCCAAATGCTACGGCGGTGACATCACCCGCAAGCGCAAGCTCCTCGAGAAGCAGAAAGAGGGCAAGAAGCGCATGAAGATGGTGGGCCGCGTCGAGGTTCCGCAGGAGGCGTTCATCGCCGCCCTGTCCGGCGACGTCGAGGGCAAGAAGTAACGACGCCCACCGTCCTCCCATCCGCGCACAGGAGACTGGAGATCATGCGCCGGCAGAACTTCACCGACGACACGGTCGATTACGCCGCGGTCGGCGCCACTCAGGCGCACGACCTGATGCAGTATCCGCCGCAGCACTCCGTGCCCGCCGAAGACGCCTGGCGCATCGGCAGCGGTGAGGAGCGCTTCGCGGCCGCGGGGGAGTTGCTGCTGTCGTGGGCACCGCTGCGCGCGGCGGAGCTGAGCATCAGCGATGTCCGGCCGGCCACCGACGGCGGCTATTCCGGCGTGGGTTTCGACGCCGACGGCGCTCCGATCGCCCCGAGTCGCCTCGAATCCGAGCAGCGGTTCGCCACCGACGGCACGCCGTTCGTGAGCCCGGGTACCAGCGTTCGTCTGCACGGCAAGGTCGACGGACACCGCGCCGACGCGCACCTGCGTGTCATCTCGGTGTTCGAGGAGCCGCGACGCGTCGGGTACATCCTCGGGACGGTGGGGCACTCCATCGTGAGCGGCGAAGAGCTGTTCAGCGTGGAGTGGCGCGACAACGACGAGGTGTGGTTCTCGGTGCGCGCGTTCGACCGGCCGACGGCCCCGTCGTACCGACTCTTCACCGGGCTCGTCCGCCGTCGTCGCCGGGCGCTGTTCCAGCGGTATCTCCGGGCGATCTCGCCGTTGTACACGTCCTGATGGGCGGCCCCCTGCCGCTCGGTGACCCCGCCCCGGTCGACGGACGTCTGCCCGACGACCTGATCCACGACGCCGCTGCCGATTTCGGCGTGTACCTGCACGTGCCGTTCTGTCGCGTGCGCTGCGGGTACTGCGACTTCAACACCTACACGTCGAGCGAATTGCGCGGAGCGCGGCAAGAGGACTTCGCGGACACGCTCGCCGCCGAGGTGCGTCTGGCCGGGACGGTGATGGATGCCGCGGGCGCCCGGCGGGCGGCATCCACGGTGTTCTTCGGGGGAGGCACCCCGACGCTGCTCCCGCCCGGCGACCTGGCGCGCATGCTCGGCGCAGTGCGTGACGAGTTCGGGATCGCCGACGGCGCCGAGGTCACGGTCGAAGCCAACCCCGACACCGTCGACGACCGGGTCGCCGAGACCCTGGCCGCCGCGGGAGCGACGCGCCTGTCGATCGGGATGCAGTCCGCGCAGTCGCACGTGCTCGCGGTGCTCGACCGCACGCACGATCCGCGGAACGTCGCGACAGCGGTGGCGTCGGCGCGGCGGGCCGGGCTCGACGTGTCGCTCGACCTCATCTACGGCGCCCCGGGGGAGTCGCTCGAGGACTGGCGCGCCTCGCTCGAGACCGCCGTCGGCCTCGCTCCCGACCACGTCTCGGCGTACGCCTTGATCGTCGAGGACGGCACGAAGCTCGCGCGCCAGATCCGATCGGGCGCCCTGTCCATGCCCGACGACGATCTCCAGGCCGACATGTACGAGCTCGCGGACGATCTGCTGTCGGCCGCGGGATACGAGTGGTACGAAGTGTCGAACTGGGCGACCGCCGCGACGCACCGCTCGCGTCACAACCTGGCGTACTGGCGCGGCACCGACTGGTGGGGCTTCGGCCCGGGCGCGCACAGTCACGTCGCGGGGCTCCGTTGGTGGAACGTCAAGCACCCCGCGGCCTACGCCCAGCGGCTGGCGGCGGAGGAGTCCCCCGCCGCGGCGCGCGAACGTCCCGACGAGACGGCGCGGCGCCTCGAATCGGTGCTGCTGCGGAGCCGTATCCGCGAGGGCCTGCCGGTGTCCGAGCTCCTCGGCGAGGGCCGGAAGGCCGTGGCATCCCTCATCGCCGACGGTCTCATCGAGGGCGCGGATGCCGTGCGCGGACGCATCGTCCTGACCCGGCGCGGCCGCCTGCTCGCCGATGCCGTCGTGCGGGCTCTGACCGCGTAGGCGCGTTCCCGGCTCACGTGCGGGCCGATCCTCTAGAATTGGCACTCAGGTGTGTGGAGTGCCAGGAGGAGGGAGCCGGCCATGGTGTCCGAACGCGGCTTGCAAGTGCTCCGCGCGATCGTCCAGGACTACGTCGACACGCGAGAGCCCGTCGGCAGCAAGGCGATCGTCGACCGCCACGCCTTCGGCGTGTCCGCCGCCACGATCCGCAACGACATGGCGCTCCTCGAAGACGAAGAGCTCATCGTCGCCCCCCACACGTCCTCGGGCCGTGTGCCCACCGACAAGGGCTACCGCGTCTTCGTCGACCACCTCGCCGAGCTCCGCCCCCTGTCGTCCGCGCAGCGGAGCGCCATCACGTCCTTCCTCGACGAGGCCGGCGACCTCGACGACCTCCTCGCCCGCACCGTGCGAGCCCTCACTCAGCTGACCGGCCAAGTCGCGATCGTGCAGTACCCGTCGTTCGCCCGCGCGAACCTCACGCACGTCGAGCTCGTCGCCCTCGGCGGTCCGCGCGTGCTCGTCATCCTCGTCACCGACACCGGTCGTGTCTCGCAGCGCATCGCGGTCGTTCCCCTGGAGCCCACCGAGGCCGACATCGTCCAGCTTCGCGCGCGCGTGGCGGCCATGCTCGTGGGCCGTAGCGTCGCCGAGTGCGCGCAGACGGTCGCCGGCGTCGCCGCCGAAGGTCCGCGTCCGGGCGTCGCCCTGGATGCCATCGCCGACGCGGTCCTGCGGATCGTGGGCGAAGAGCTCGACGAGTTCCGTCAGGACCGGCTGGTCATGGCGGGGGCGGCGACACTCGCCAAGCGCGAGTCGGACTTCCGTGGCAGCATCTACCCGTTGCTCGAAGCCATCGAGGAGCAGGTCACGCTGCTGCGGTTGATGAGCGAGATGGTCGCCGACGAACAGGGCCTCTCGGCCAGCATCGGCCGCGAGAACGAGCCGTTCGGTCTCATCGAGGCGTCCGTGCTCGCGAGCCGGTACGACGGTTCGACGGGCGGTGCCCGCGTGGGCCTGCTGGGTCCCACCCGCATGGACTATTCGTCCAACCTCGCGGCGGTCCGCGCCGTCGCGCACTACTTGACCCGGATGCTCGAAGACGACGACAGCGCGCGTTGACGAGCTCCCTCTGAAAGATCGACCCCGCGCGAGCGGGTAGGAAGGCGACTGTGGCTGACCACTACGAGGTCCTCGGTGTCGCACGCGACGCCGCCCCCGACGACATCAAGCGCGCGTACCGGCGTCTCGCCCGCGAGTTGCACCCCGACGTCAACCCGGGAGAGGACGCCTCCGAGCGTTTCAAGCTCGTCACGCATGCGTACGACGTGCTGAGCGACCCCGAGCAGCGCCGCCGCTATGACATGGGCGGCGACCAGAACCCGTTCGGTGGCGGGGGAGCGGCCGGGTTCGGCGGCTTCAGCGACATCTTCGAGACGTTCTTCGGCGGCGCGCAGGGCGGCGGTGGCCGCGGCCCCCGTCCGCGTTCCCGGCGCGAGCGCGGGCAGGACGCGCTCGTTCGCGTCACGCTGTCGCTCGGGGACGTCGTGTTCGGGGTCCACCGCGACCTCGACGTCGACACGGCGGTGCTGTGCGAGACGTGCCACGGCTCGTGCACGCAGCCCGGCACGAGCGAGGTCACGTGCGACATCTGCCACGGCTCCGGGCACGTGCAGCGCACGGTCCGCAGCCTGCTCGGCAACGTGGTGACGAGTCAACCCTGCAGCGTCTGCCAGGGCCACGGCACCACGATCCCCTACCCCTGCGGCACCTGCCAGGGCCAGGGGCGCGTGCGCGCCCGCCGCACCGTGTCGGTCGACATCCCGGCCGGCGTCGAGACGGGCCTGCGCCTGCAGCTGCCCGGTTCGGGTGAGGTCGGCCCCGCCGGCGGACCGAACGGCGACCTGTACCTCGAGATCACGGTCGAGCCCCACGAGGCGTTCAGCCGCGAGGGCGACGACCTGCTCGCCACGCTCGAGGTCTCGATGCCCGACGCGATCCTGGGAACCAACACGACGATCGAGTCGCTCGACGGCAGCGTCGACCTCGAGGTGCGCGCCGGCGTGCAGTCCGGCGACGTGCTCACCATCAAGGGGCGCGGGATCACGCCGTTGCGCGGCAATCAGCGCGGTGACTTGAAGGTCGGCGTACACGTCGTGACACCGACGCGCCTCGACCACAAGGAGCGCGCGCTCATCGAGGAGTTCGCCAAGCGCACCAAGGCTCCCCAGCCGCGTCTGGCCGAGCACCAGCAGGGCCTGTTCTCGAAGTTCCGCGACCGCTTCCGGCACTGACCGTGGCGCTGCACTTCGTGACCGACGACGCCGCGACCGCGGTCGTGGGCGATGTCGTGACGCTGACGGGCCCCGAGGCGCACCACGCGGCCGCCGTGCGCCGCGTCCGCGTGGACGAGGCCGTCACCCTCGGCGATGGACGGGGAGTGTGGCTCGAGGGCAGGACCACCGCGGTGGCACCGAAAGAGGTGTCGGTCCTCGTCGCGGATCGCGCCGAGCTGCCCGCACCGTCACCGCGCATCGTGCTGGTCCAGGCGCTCGCCAAGGGCGATCGCGACGAGCTCGCCGTGCAGGCCGCGACCGAGCTGGGCGTCGACGCGATCGTCCCGTGGCAGGCCGCGCGGAGCGTGTCGAGGTGGGATGCCAAGGCCGACAAGGGACTTGCGCGCTGGCGCACGATCGTGCGCGAGGCCGCGAAGCAGGCGCATCGCGCGTGGATCCCCGAGGTCGAGGGCGTCGCACGCCTCGCCGACCTTGTCGAGCGGGCCGGTGCGGCCACCGTCCTCGTGCTCGAGCCGTCGGCATCCGAGCGGCTCACCGTCGTGGCGTCCGTTCTCCCCGACGAGCGGGACGTCGTGCTCGTCGTGGGACCCGAGGGCGGAATCGCGCCGGACGAACTCGCGGCGCTCAGCGCCGCCGGTGCCCGGCTCGTGCGCCTCGGCGACACTGTGCTGCGGACCTCGACCGCGGGAGCCGCGGCGATCTCGGTCCTCTCGGCGGCGACCGGTCGCTGGTGACGGCGCGGCCCCGTCCGGGGCACAGGCCCGACCCGGTGTCGCACCCCGTCGATAGACTGGATGCCATGACCGAGCCATCGATCTTCACGCGTATCCTCCAGGGCGAGATTCCCGCCGAGATCGTGGCCGAGACCGAGAACGCCTTCGCGATCCGCGACATCGCGCCGCAGGCGCCGGTCCACCTGCTCGTGATCCCTAAGACCGAGCAGTACCGCAACGTCGTGGAACTCGCCGCGGGCGACCCCGACCTGCTGACCGAGATCGTGGGCCTCGCCAATTCAGTCGCCGCCGAACATGCGGACGGCGACTTCCGTCTCGTCTTCAACACCGGCCCCGGTGCCGGTCAGACCGTCTTCCACGTACACGCCCACGTCCTCGCGGGCGGACTGAACGAAAAGAGCCTGGGTGGCTGATTCCCCCGAAGAACCCGTCGTCGAGCGTCTGTACGCCGACGGCGTCGCAATGGTGCAGCTCCTCGGACCGCAGGACCGCCTCTTGCGCGTGGTCGAGAAGGAGCACCCCGACGTCGACGTCCACGTGCGCGGCAACGAGATCACGATCTCGGGCGGTGCCGCCGCCGTCGCCGCGGCCCGCGGCCTCGTCGACGAACTGCTGACGATGACGCGCAACGGTCACGGCCTCGATCCCGCCGACGTCTCGAACTCCAGCCGCATCCTCCGCTCCGACGGCGGTCCGCGCCCGTCCGAGGTGCTCGGCGAGGCGATCCTGTCCTCGCGCGGCAAGGTCATCCGGCCCAAGACCATGGGCCAGAAGGCCTACGTCGACGCGATCGAAGAGAACACGATCGTCTTCGGAATCGGTCCGGCCGGTACCGGCAAGACGTATCTCGCGATGGCCAAGGCCGTCCAGGCGCTGCAGCGCAAAGAGGTCAGCCGCATCATCCTGACGCGCCCGGCCGTCGAGGCGGGCGAGCGCCTGGGATTCCTGCCGGGAACGCTGACCGACAAGATCGACCCCTACCTGCGGCCGCTCTACGACGCCCTCAACGAGATGATGGACCCCGACATCGTCCCCAAGCTCATGGCGACGGGGACGATCGAGGTCGCCCCGCTGGCGTACATGCGTGGGCGTACCCTCAACGACTCGTTCGTCGTGCTCGACGAGGCGCAGAACACCACGCCCGAGCAGATGAAGATGTTCCTCACGCGTCTGGGCTTCGGCACGCGCATGGTGGTCACGGGCGACATCACGCAGATCGACCTGCCGCAGGGCGCTTCCGGTCTGCGCCTGGTCACGCGCGTGCTCGGCGACATCGACGACATCCACTTCTCGTACCTCACGAGCGACGACGTCGTGCGCCACACCCTCGTCGGCCGTATCGTCGATGCGTACAGCGAGTACGACGAGAAGCGTCTCGTGGCCCGCCGCGAACGCGACGAGGCCTCCGAACTCGCCAACCGTGCCGAACGCCGCGGCGCGGCCCGCCCCGCGGGTCCGCGCGATCACCTCCCGAGACGAAACCGCTCATGACGATCGAGATCAACAACGAATCCGGCCACGAGGTCGACGAGCAGGTGCTGCTGCGCCTGATGGAGTACAACCTCACGGAGCTGCACGTCAGCCCCGACGCCGACGTCGCGATCGTGCTCGTCGACGAGGGCGCCATGGAGTCGCTGCACGTGCAGTGGATGGACGAGCCGGGCCCGACCGACGTCCTGAGCTTTCCGATGGACGAGCTGCGGCCCGGGACCGAAGACGCGCCCACCCCCGCGGGGCTCCTCGGCGACATCGTGCTGTGCCCGGCGGTCGCCGAGACCCAGGCGGTCACGGCGAAGCACTCGACGCAGGACGAACTGATCCTGCTCACCACCCACGGCCTCCTCCACCTCCTCGGTTTCGATCACGCCGAACCCGACGAGGAGCGCGAGATGTTCGGACTCCAGCGCGAGCTCATCACCGGTTTCCAGGCCGTCGAGCGTCGCCGCCACGCATGACCGAGGCCCTCCTCCTCGTCGCGGCATTCTTCCTCGTCGCTTTCGGGGGCTTCATGGCCGCCTCCGAAGCCGCTCTCGGGGTCACCTCGCGTGCCGACCTCGCCGAGCTCGGTTCCTCGGGGCGCAACGCGCGATCGCTTCAGCGCATCGCCGACGACCCGAGCGCACACGTCACCGCCGTCGTCTTCATCCGCGTGCTGTCCGAGACGACCGCGGCCGTGCTCGTCGCGGCGGCGTTCATGCTGCTCTTCGACAACATCGGGCTCGCCGTGGCCGCCGCCGCCGTCCTCATGACGGGGATCTCGTTCGTCGCGGTCGGCGCCAGCCCTCGCGCGGTGGGACGCCATCATGCCACCGGACTCCTCCGCGGCGGAGCCCCCGTCATCCGCGGCATGCGCATCCTGCTCGGACCGCTCGCCCACGGGCTCGTCGCCGTCGGCGACCGGATCACCCCGGGCGTCTCGCACTCGACGTCGTTCGCGTCGGAGGAGCAGTTGCTCAGCATCATCGACGAGGCGGCCGAGAACGAGCTCATCGAACAGGACGACCGCGAGCTGATCCACTCGGTCTTCGACTTCACCGACCGCTACGTCCGCGAGGTCATGGTGCCGCGGACCGACATGGTGACGGTGGATGCCGCCGCAACCTCGCGCGAAGCCCTCGCGCTGTTCCTCGAGAAGGGCGTCTCGCGGATGCCACTCGCCGACGACGACGCGGACGACATCGTCGGGATGCTGTACCTGAAGGACCTCGTGCAGTTCGGGTTCGGCGACGAGGCGGGGTGGCGCGACGCACCGATCCGCCGGATCGCGCGCCCCGCGGTCTTCGTCCCCGAGTCCATGAAGGCCGAGACGCTGCTGCAGCAGATGAAGAAGGATGCCGTGCACGTCTGCCTCGCGGTCGACGAATACGGCGGTGTCGCGGGGCTGGTCACACTGGAAGACCTCATCGAAGAACTGGTGGGCGAGATCTCCGACGAATACGACGCCCCGTCGACCGAGATCGTGCCGCTCGACGACGGGCGGTTCCGCGTGAGCGCCCGTCTCGGGCTCGACGAGGTCGGCGACCTGTTCGGTCTCGAGCTCGACGACGAGGACGTCGACTCCATCGGCGGACTCCTGGGCAAGGCCCTCGGACGCATCCCGCAGCCCGGCGCGACCGCCGAGCACTCCGGCCTGCTCATGACGGGCGGGGCTTCGCGCGGACGCAATCGCGGTATCGCGACGGTCATCGTCGAACGAGCCGAAGAAGACGAAGACGACGACGCGGCGCCTGCGGGTTCCGGGCGCGAGAGGAACGACAGATGAGCGACAACCGATCCGGCTTCGTGACCTTCGTCGGGCGACCCAACGTGGGCAAGTCGACGCTCACGAACGCCCTCGTGGGCGAGAAGGTCGCCATCACGAGCGACAAGCCGCAGACCACCCGCCGCGCGATCCGCGGCATCGTCAACCGACCGGGAGGTCAGCTCGTCGTCGTCGACACTCCCGGCATCCATCGCCCGCGCACGCTGCTCGGACAGCGCCTCAACGACCTCGTCGAGCAGGTTCTGGGCGACGTCGACGTGATCGCCTTCTGCGCGCCGGCGACGGAGAAGGTGGGGCCAGGCGACCGACGCATCGCCGAGTCCCTGTCGGGGTACCCCCGCGCGAAGAAGGTCGCGCTGGTGACCAAGACCGACGCCGCCACGCGCGAGCAGATCACCGAACGTCTCGTCGAGGTCGATGCGCTGCGCGAGGACTGGGATGCCGTCATCCCGCTCTCCGCGGTCACGAACGACCAGCTCGACGTGCTGAGCGACGAGCTGCTCGCGCTCATGCCCGTGGGGCCCGCACTGTACCCCGACGACGTCGTGACCGATGAATCGCTCGAGGATCGGATCGCCGAAATCATCCGCGAAGCCGCCCTCGACGGCGTGCGGGATGAACTGCCGCACTCCATCGCGGTGACGGTCGACGACGTGTCCGCTCGCGAAGACAGCGACCTGACCGACGTCTTCGCGAGCATCATCGTCGAGCGCGACAGCCAGAAGGCGATCATCATCGGGCGCAAGGGATCTCGCTTGGCGGACGTCGGTGCGCGGGCGCGCAAGGGGATCGAACCGCTCGTGGGAAGTCGGGTATACCTGTCGCTCCACGTGCGCGTGGCCAAGGAATGGCAGCGCGACCCCAAACAGCTCGGTCGCCTCGGGTTCTGACCCCCGGTACACCGGCGAAAGGACGACGACGATGACGCAGCAGTGGCGGGCTTGGGAGCCGGGACCGGTCGAGAACTGGACGTTCGACGAGGTCGTGGTGCCGACCCCGGGCCCCGGCGAGGTGACGATCCATGTCCGCGCCGCCGGAATCAACCCCGCGGATGCCAAACACGTCGCCGCCGCGCGGCCCGGCGCCACCTTCCCGACGCCCATCGGATACGAACTCGCGGGTGAGATCGCCGCCGTCGGGCCGGACGCCGTCGGCGGCTCCGGGCCGCTGAGCGTCGGCGACGAAGTGGTGGCCTTCCGCGTCCAGGGCGCGTACGCCACCGAACTCACCGTCCCCGCACGGGACGTCTTCGCCAAGCCCGCGACGCTGTCTCACGCCGAGGCCGCGAACCTGCTGCTGGCCGGGACCACGGCCGCCGAGATGATCCAGGTCACCCGCGCCGCGGCCGGCGACACCGTCCTGCTGCACGCTGCCGCGGGCGCGGTCGGCGTGAGCCTGCTGCAGCAGGCCCGAGTGCTCGGCATCCGGGTGATCGGCACCGTCGGCCCGGACTCCGAGACCTCGGCCGCGCGGGTGCGTCAGTACGGCGGCATCCCGGTCGCGTACGGCGAGGGCCTGCGGGAGCGCGTTCTCGACGCGGCCGGCGGAGAACCGCTCGTCGCCGCGTGGGATGCCGCGGGCACCGACGAGGCGATCGACGTCTCGGTCGCCCTCGTCACCGAACGCGACCGCATCGTCACGATCGTCTCGCCGCAGCGCGCCGAGTCGGACGGCATCCTGTGGATCGCCGGCGCACGTCCCGAGAGCGCGCGGTTCCGCGACATCGCCCGCGCCCGCGTCCTCGAGCTCGCGGCATCCGGGGATCTGGAGGTCCCCATCGCCCGCACCTTCCCGCTCGTCGACGCAGTCGAGGCCGTGACGTTCGTGATGCAGGGCCACCCGGGCGGCAAGGTCGCGCTGCTGTCGTGAGCGCGTCGCCCTTCATTCTCCCGCCGGCACCGGAGCGCCTCGACGTCGTCCGTGAGCGGGTGCGATTGCGCCCCGTCGTCGAGACTGATCTCGAGGCGATGGCGCAGTACCGCGGCGACCCCGAGGTGTGCCGTTTCCTCCCGTTCGAACCACAGACCGCCGATGACATCCGCGCGCGCGTCGGGCACGTGCTCGGCGGCACGAGCCTCGAGGGGGACAGGGGAGGGGTGATCGTCGTGATCGAACGTGTCGAGGACGGCGCGATCATCGGCGACCTCGCGCTGTTCCACCTCGACACCAACTCCGGTGCGGCCGAGATCGGGTGGGTCGTGAGCCCCGCCGCTGCAGGTCGGGGCCTGGCCACCGAGGCCGTGCGCGCCCTCGTCGACACCGCGTTCTCCGTGTACGGCCTCCGGCGGCTCGTCGCCCGCATCGATCCCGAGAACTCCCGCTCGATCGCTCTGGCAGAGCGTCTGGGGCTGCGCTGCGAAGCGTCCCTCGTCGAGAACGAGCGGCTCACGCAGCGGGAGGGCGACGAAGTGGAATACACCATCCTCGCGCGGGAGTGGGCCGCCCGCGCGTGAAGCCCCGTGTGGACGAGTGCTACGATCGCAGCATGCGCTTCGGTGGCCTGCTTCTTCTTAGCTGCCGCGACGAGTCCTCGTTCTAAGGGCCTTCCTCGTCGCGGAGATCGTCGTCGGCCCCACCGAACGAATCTAAAGAAGCGACACACCATGAAGAACACCCAGAAGCCCACGTCCGCTCCGGTGCACAAGTACCGTCCTTTCCACGAGCAGATCCGGGTCGACCTGCCCGATCGCACGTGGCCGAGCACGCGGATCGAGACCGCGCCCCGCTGGTGCGCCGTCGACCTGCGCGACGGTAACCAGGCCCTCATCGATCCGATGAGCCCCGAGCGCAAGCGCGTCATGTTCGACCTGCTCGTGAAGATGGGCTACAAAGAGATCGAGGTCGGCTTCCCGAGCGCCAGCCAGACCGACTTCGACTTCGTCCGTCAGCTGATCGAAGAAGACCTGATCCCCGACGACGTCACGATCCAGGTGCTGACGCAGGCGCGCGAGCACCTCATCGCCCGCACGTACGAGTCGATCGCCGGCGCCAAGCAGGCCATCGTCCACCTGTACAACTCCACGTCCGTCCTGCAGCGCGAGGTCGTGTTCCGCACGGACCAGCAGGGTGTCGTCGACATCGCCCTCGAGGGGGCGCGCCTGTGCAAGAAGTACGAGGCGACGATCCCCGAGACGCAGGTGTTCTACGAGTACTCGCCCGAGAGCTACACCGGCACCGAGCTCGAGTTCGCGCTGCGCATCTGCAACGAGGTGCTCGAGGTCTTCCAGCCGACGCTGGAGCGCAAGGTCATCCTGAACCTGCCCGCCACGGTCGAGATGGCCACGCCCAACGTCTACGCCGATTCGATCGAGTGGATGTCGCGGCACCTGAACCACCGCGAGAACGTCATCCTCTCGCTGCACCCGCACAACGACCGCGGCACCGCGGTGGCTGCGGCCGAGCTCGGCTACATGGCCGGCGCCGACCGCATCGAGGGGTGCCTGTTCGGCAACGGGGAACGCACCGGAAACGTCGACCTGGTCGCGCTGGGCGTGAACATGCTGACGCAGGGCATCGACCCGCAGATCGACTTCAGCGACATCGACCAGGTCAAGCGCACCGTCGAGTACTGCAACCAGCTGCCCGTCCCCGAGCGCAGCCCGTGGGCCGGCGACCTCGTGTTCACCGCCTTCAGCGGATCGCACCAGGATGCCATCAAGAAGGGCTTCGAATCGATGGAGGCCCGCGCGGCCGCCGAGGGCAAGCACATCGACGACATCGAGTGGGCCGTGCCGTATCTGCCCATCGACCCGAAGGACCTCGGCCGTTCGTACGAGGCCGTGATCCGCGTCAACTCGCAGTCCGGCAAGGGCGGGGTCGCCTACCTGCTGAAGGCCGACCACGCGCTGGATCTGCCGCGCAAGCTCCAGATCGAGTTCTCCGGGGTCGTGCAGACGCGCACCGACGCCGAGGGCGGCGAGGTCTCGAGCGCCCAGATCTGGGACATCTTCACCGACGAGTACCTGCCGACGAAGGACGACGACCAGCGCTGGGGCCGCTTCGAGCTGCTGTCGACGCGCTCGTCGAGCGACATGTCGGGCGACGTCTCGCTCGAGGTCACGCTGCGCGACGGCGAGGCGGCGCAGCCCGCTTCGGCGGTCGGCAACGGCCCGGTCGCGGCGTTCCTCGAGATCGTGCGCGCCCAGGGCATCGAGGTGACGCTGTACGACTACGTCGAGCACGCCCTCAGCTCGGGCGGTGACGCGCAGGCCGCGGCGTACATCGAGCTGCAGGTCGACGACCAGCGCCTGTGGGGCGTCGGCATCGACAACGACATCTCCACCGCGTCGCTCAAGGCCATCGTGTCGGGAGTGAACCGCGCGATCCGCACGCGCGAGCGCTCCGGCGCCCTCGCCGCCGTCTGACCTCCGCCCCGGAGAACACGACCGTGGCCTACGCCCACGGACACCACGAAAGCGTGCTGCGCTCCCACGCCGCACGCAACGTCGCCGATTCGGCGGCCTACCTGGTGTCCTCGTTGTTCGCCGGCGCCCGCATCCTAGATGTGGGCGCCGGCCCCGGCACCATCACCGTCGACCTCGCCGATCGGGTGTTCCCCGGCCGGGTCGTCGGGGTGGATGCCGCTCCCGATGTCGTCGAGATCGCGCGTGCCGCCGTGGGCGACCGCCCGAACCTGACGTTCCGTACCGGGGATGCGTATGACCTCGACCTCGCTGACGGGTCGTTCGACATCGTCCACGCACATCAGGTTCTGCAGCACCTCTCCCGCCCGGTCGACGCCCTGCGCGAGTTCGGGCGCGTGGCCGGTCCTGACGGTCTGGTCGCGGTGCGCGACGTCGATTACGGCGGAGTGATCTGGCATCCGCGGGTTCCCGCGCTCGACGAGTGGCTCGAGATCTACCACGGTGTGCACCGCGGGGTGTCGGGGGAGCCCGACGCCGGTCGGCGTCTCAAGGCATGGGCCCGCGACGCGGGATTCACCCGCGTCGAGGCGAGCGCGAGCGTCTGGGTCTTCGACACCGACGAGAAGCGCGCGTGGTGGGGAGGGATGTGGGCGGACCGCGTGCGGGCTTCGGCGTTCGCGGGTCACGCCCGCCGCCTGGGGCTCGCCGACGATGCCACACTGCAGCGCATCTCGGACGGGTGGCGAGCCTGGGCCGCCGACCCCGACGGATGGATCCTCCTCCCGCACGGCGAGGTGCTCGCCCGCGCGTGACGGAGGGGGGACGATGCGAGGATGAGTCCGTGATCCGCGTCGACGCTCTGTACCGCTATCCCGTGAAGGGCTTCACGCCCGAGAGCCGCGACCACCTCGTCGTACAGGCGGACGGACGCGTGCAAGGCGACCGGACGCTCGCTTTCGCGTTCGCCGACGTCGACTCGCCCGACGACGCGGTGTGGCCCAAGAGCCGCGGTCTCGCGCTCATGGGCGTGCCCTCGCTGGCCCGCGTCGCGCTGACCTACGACGACGAAGCCCGCCGCGTGCACCTGCACGCCGACGGGTTCGACGTCGATGCCTCCATCGACGACCCCGCCGGTCGCCTCGAGCTCGCCGAGGCCGTGACCGCGTTCCTCCGCACGACCCCCGACGCACGCCTGCTCGACCAGGAGGGTGTCCTCCCGTTCGCATTCGTCGGCGACGGCCGAACGTCGCGTTTCCAGGACCGGCCGCGGGGATACGTCTCGCTTCACGGGGCGGCATCCGTCGACGACGTGGATGCCGCGGTCCCCGCACCCGTGGACGATCGCCGATTCCGATCCAACATCGTGCTGTCGGGAACCGCGCCCTGGGCGGAACTGGAGTGGTCCGGCAACGTGCGAATCGGCGACGTGGTCTTCGCGATCGAAAAGCCGATCGAACGCTGCGCGGCGATCACCGCGAACCCGGACACGGGGGAGCGCGACGCGCGCCTGCTGCGCGTGCTCACGTCGCAGTTCGGCCAGGCGACGCCGACACTCGGCATCTTGCTGCTGCCGGTCGACGGGGGCGGCACGATCCGCGTCGGCGACGAGGTCGCGGTCATACGAGCGTGAGGTACCGATCTCTGTCGCCTGGGGCGGAGCCGGGGTGACAAATCGGCGCGCGTGAGCGTGTGGGTGTGCGTACCCTGGAGAAGCGCGCATGGGCGGGGCGGGACGTGGGCCGACCGGATCGTGGCGTTCGCCTTCGCGGGGCACGCTCTCCGGCTCGGTCTCGCCGACGACGCGCTGCTGCAGCGTATCGCGGCCGAGTGGCGGGAGCGGGCCGCCCATCCGGACAGCTGGCTCATGATGCCGCACGGCGAGATCCTCGCGCGGCCTATCACCAGGGGACCGGGATGCCGGTGCGGTCCAGGAAGCGGAGGCCGGGCGTACCCCGCTGCGCTTCCACGGTGTCGATGAGGGGCGGGATCGCTTCGTCGATCTCGAGGCCCGCGCCGTCTCCGCCCATGTCGGTGCGGATCCATCCGGGGGCGAGCAGCAGCAGGGCGCGCGAGTCGTTCGCGTGACGGGCGGCGAAACTGCGCATCAGCTGGTTCAACGCGGCCTTGGAGGCGCGGTAGACCTCGAACCCGCCCGAGGTGTTGTTCGTGATACTGCCCTGGCCCGACGACAGGACCGCGATCGTTCCCGTGGGGGAGACCAGCGGCTGCAGCCTCTCCACGACACGCATCGCCCCGAGCGCGTTCGTCGCCAGGGTGCGGACGAAGTCGCCGTCCTCGATGTCGGCCGCCGCCTGCGGCCGAGAGGCGAGCGATATTCCGGCGACCACGAAAAGCAGGTCGAACGTGCGACCCCGCAGGCGGTTGGCGAGGGCGGCGATCTGCGCACCATCGGCGATGTCGACGTGCTCGAACTCGACACGGTCGGGCGCGGCGTCCCGCACCGCGCGCAGCGGCTCCGAGACATCTCCGCGCACGGTCGCGACGACTCGCGCGCCTCGATCGACGTAGGTCCGGGCGATCGCGAGGCCGAGACCGCGCGAGGCGCCGACCACGAGAACCGACCGGTGGGACAGGGGCGTGTGGGTCATGGCATCCTCCACTCAACAAGTGATGAGTGAGACCCCACGCTCTCGCTCATCAGTTGTAGAGTGAAATCATGAAGGTCACAGGGTCCCGCGCAGAGAAGCGGGCCGCGACGGCGGAACGCATCCTGCGCGCGGCTCGCGCGGAGTTCGGCGACCGCGGGATGGACGGCGCGACCATTCGCGGAATCGCGGCACGCGCCGGTATCGATCCCTCCCTGGTACTCCAGCACTACGGCTCGAAGGCCGCGTTGTTCGCACTCGCGGTCGAGCCCGTGGCCGACCTCGGGGACGGAGATGTCGAGTCCCACCTGAGCGACGTGCTCGACGTTCGCCTCCGCGAACTCGACCCCGCCACACGGGCCCTGTTGCGGTCGATGCTGACATCGCCGGACGCGGCTCAGGCTCTGCGTGCCCACCTCGAGAACCGCGCAGACGCGCTAGCCGACGGGCGCAGCGACGAGGGGCGGATGCGCGCCGCAATTCTGGTCTCGAGCATCCTGGGGGTCACCATCGCACGCCACTTCCTCGATCTTTCCGCGCTCCGCGATGTCAACGGCGACCAGGCCGCGCACATCCTCGGCGCACTGCTCCCACCACGCGCGTGAGGGGTCAATATCTGTCGCCTAAGGGCATCCGAAGCGACAGATATTGACCCCTCACGCGTCCGCGTCGCGGATGATCGGGATGCCGGTCGTCTCGACCGCGACCTTGCGTCGGTAGAGCTTGCGCTGCTCGGGGAGCGAGAGGTCGAAGAGCACGGCGAGCACCCGGATGATCGTGGTCACCACGAGGCCGATGACCGCGGCAATCGGGAGGGGGACGCCGAACGCCGCCGTGGTGGCCAGCACCGCGCAGCCGCCGCCCGCCGCCACCGCGTAGAGGGAGCCGACGTGCATGATCGCGACGGGGAGCCCCATGAGCACGTCGCGCAGCACGCTGCCGCCCACCGCGGCGATCACCCCCACGAACACCGCCGGGACGGCCGGAAGTCCGAGCGCGAGCGCCTTGGAGGTGCCGAATGCTCCGAACAGACCGATGACGACGGCGTCGAGCATGATGATCGCCCGGTTCAAGCGCTGGAAGATGCCCGACAGCAGCATCCCCACGAGCGAGGCGACGGTCGCGGTGATCAGGTACCAGTTGTTCTGCAAGGTCGCGGGAGTCAGACCGAGCAGCAGGTCGCGGATGAGCCCGCCGCCCATCCCCAGCAGGATGCCGATGATCGCGACGCCGAGCAGGTCGAGTCGGCGCTGTCCCTGGAACCCGGAGGCGAACAGGGCTCCCTGCACACCGCCGAGGCCGACCGCGATGAGGTCGGCCCACAGCGGGATGATGAAGACGGGCGGGTTCACGGCATCCATTCTCCGGCTCCGTGACGCCCGACCGTGCGCGCCGCGCAGGCCACTCCCGGGATGGCGGGCCGATAATGGACTGTGCCCACCTACCGCGACGAAGTCGTGGTCCTGCGTACCCACAAACTGGGGGAGGCGGACCGCATCGTCACCCTCCTCAGCCGCCGCAACGGCAAGATCCGCGCCGTCGCGAAGGGCGTCCGCCGAACCTCGTCGCGGTTCGGCTCGCGCCTGGAGCCCTTCATGGTCGCCGATGTGCAGATGTATCGCGGCCGGAACCTCGACATCGTGCAGCAGGCCGAGTCCCTCGGTGCGTACGGCGCCGACATCGCCGTGCATTACGACCGCTACACCACCGCCAGCGCCATGGTCGAGACGGCGGATCGTCTCAACGAGGCCGAGGCCACCCCGCAGCAGTACCTGCTGCTGGTGGGGGGCTTGCGGGCGCTGGCGCGCGGCGACCACGCGGCGCGGAGCGTGCTCGATTCGTACCTCTTGCGGGCGATGGCGCTGTCGGGCTGGGCCCCGGGCCTGAGCGAATGCGCCCGCTGCGGAACCGTCGGCGACCATGACTTCTTCCTCGCGCAGATGGGCGGGGTCGTCTGTTCGGCGTGCGCACCCGCCGGTTCGCCGCGGGTCGCGCGCGACACCGTCGACCTGCTGCGCTCGCTCATCGCGGGGGAGTGGGACGTCGTGGATGCCGCGCCGGAGCGTACCACCGCGGCCGCCTCCGGCCTCGTCGCCGCGTACGCGCAGTTCCACCTGGAGCGCGGCATTCGTTCCCTCTCGCACCTGGAATCGAGTCGATGACCCCGAAGCCGTACACCCACCGCGA
Source organism: Microbacterium sp. SCPM-O-B-15248 (M128) (assembly GCF_058214835.1). Taxonomy (NCBI): domain Bacteria; kingdom Bacillati; phylum Actinomycetota; class Actinomycetes; order Micrococcales; family Microbacteriaceae; genus Microbacterium; species Microbacterium sp. SCPM-O-B-15248 (M128). The sequence goes on along the minus strand of NZ_JBYQLI010000002.1, from coordinate 294,937 downwards.
CGCTGTCGCCTACCGCCCGCTGGATTGGACGGGGGAGTATCCGCCGACCTTCCCGAAGGGCGCGGTGCCGGAGCACGTCGCGATTGTGATGGACGGCAACGGACGCTGGGCCAACCGCCAGGGACTCACTCGCGTCGAGGGACACCGCGCCGGCGAGGCCGCCCTCCTGGACGTCGTCGCCGGCGCAATCCAGGCCGGGGTGAAGCACCTGTCGGTGTACGCCTTCTCGACCGAGAACTGGTCGCGTTCGCCGGACGAAGTGCGCTTCCTCATGGGGTTCAACCGCGAGGTGCTCCACCGCCGCCGCGATCAGCTCAACGAGTGGGGTGTGCGCATCCGCTGGTCGGGCCGCAAGCCGCGCCTCTGGGGCTCGGTGATCAAGGAGCTGCAGCACGCCGAGCGGCTCACCGAGGGCAACTCCACCCTGACGTTGACGATGTGCGTGAACTACGGCGGACGCGTGGAGATCGTGGATGCCATGCGGCGCATCGGCGACGACATCGCCGCCGGAAAGCTCAAGCCGTCGGCGATCACCGAGAAGCTCATCCGCAGGAACCTCTACCAGCCCGACATGCCCGATGTAGATCTCTTCGTGCGGTCGAGCGGCGAGCAGCGGACGTCGAACTTCCTGCTGTGGGAGTCGGCGTACGCCGAGATGGTGTTCCTGGACACCCTCTGGCCGGACTTCCGGCGCACGCACCTGTGGGACGCGATCGACCGGTACCTCTCGCGCGACCGCCGCTTCGGCGGGGCGGTCGACACCCCCGACACGAAGTGAATGCCGCCATCGGAATAGATGGTCGAATCGAAAGGTTGCACGCGACATGACGGATGCCATCAAGATCGATGTGTGGAGCGACATCGCCTGCCCCTGGTGCTACATCGGGAAGCGCAACCTCGAGAACGGCCTCGCCGCCACCTCCGATGACGACGACGCACCCATCGTCGAGATCGAGTACCACTCGTTCGAACTGTCGCCCGACACCCCCGTCGACTTTGTCGGCGGCGAGGTGGACTACCTCTCGCGCCACAAGGGCATCTCGCCCGCACAGGCGCGCGAGATGCTCGACCGCGTCACGGGCGTCGCCGCCGAGGCGGGGCTCGCCTACCGGTTCGACCTGCTCCAGCACACCAACACCGTCAAGGCCCACCAGCTGCTGCACTTCGCCAAGGAGCAGGGACGGCAGCTCGAGTTGTCGGAGCGTCTGATGGCGGCCTACTTCCTCGAGGGGAAGCATGTTGGCCGCGACGACGAGCTCGTCGACCTCGCGGTCGAGGTCGGACTCGACGCCGACGCGGCCCGCGAGGCCCTCACGTCCGGCCGTTTCCGCGATGCAGTGCGCGAAGACCAGGCGCAGGCGCAGGCCTACGGCATCACGGGCGTCCCGTTCTTCGTCATCGATGGCAAGTACGGCGTGAGCGGCGCCCAGCCGGTGGAGGCGTTCACCCAGATCGCCCGGCAGGTCTGGAACGAGCGTCGCACCGCGACGGCCGAGCCCGAGACCGCGACGGCGTGACCCCTCCTCCCCAGCCCACCGGGGCTGGTCGACGGCACCGCGCGGGCGCGGGGTCTGGGAGAATGGGACGATGACCACGGCACTGGCACCGACGCGCTCTCTGCGCATCGGCCCCATCGAACTCGACGCCCCGGTCGTGCTCGCGCCCATGGCCGGAATCACCAACACGGCGTTCCGGCGGCTGTGCCGCGAGTACGGCGCCGGGCTCTACGTGAGCGAGATGATCACGACGCGCGCCCTCGTGGAGCGCAACGACACCACGATGCGTCTCATCCGCCACCACGAGTCCGAGACCCCGCGCTCGATCCAGCTCTACGGCGTCGACCCGGCGACGGTCGAGGCGGCGGTGCGCATGATCGTCGACGAGGATCACGCCGACCACATCGACCTCAACTTCGGGTGCCCGGTCCCCAAGGTGACCCGTCGGGGCGGCGGGGCCGCCCTGCCGTGGAAGATCGCGCTCTTCCGCGAGATCGTCGAGCGTGCCGTCCGCGCCGCGGGCGACCTGCCGCTGACGATCAAGATGCGCAAGGGCATCGACGCCGATCACCTCACCTACCTCGAGGCCGGTCGTGTCGCCGAGGGCGCGGGTGTCGCCTCGATCGCGCTGCACGCGCGCACGGCATCCGAGTTCTACTCCGGGACCGCCGACTGGAGCGCGATCACGAAGCTGAAAGAGACCGTCACGAGCGTCCCCGTGCTGGGCAACGGCGACATCTGGTCGGCCGCCGACGCCGTGCGCATGATGGACGAGACCGGCTGCGACGGCGTCGTGGTCGGTCGCGGATGCCTGGGCCGTCCCTGGCTGTTCGGCGATCTGGCGCGCGCCCTCGGGCGTCCCGGCGCGGCGTCGGCCGAGCCGGTGGACGCGACGCTCGGTTTCGTTGCGCGGGCCTTCCGTCGTCACGCCGAGCTGCTCGTAGAGTTCTTCGACGACGAAGGGCGCGGATGCCGTGACATCCGCAAGCACGTCGCGTGGTACTTCAAGGGCTATCCGGTGGGCGGTGAGCTGCGGGCGAGCCTCGCCACCGCCTCGACCCTCGCCGAGATCGACGACCTGCTCGCCACGATGGAGCTCGACGCGCCCTATCCGGGAGCGGCGGCCGAGGGTCAGCGCGGTCGCGCCGGCACGCCCAAGCGCCCGGCCCTGCCCGACGGCTGGCTCGATTCCCGCGACATCGGCGACGACGCCGGCCGCGCCCTCGCCGACGCGGAGCTCGACCACAGTGGCGGGTGAGGCGGCGATGAGCGTCGCGCGCCCGTCGGGGTACCACGATGTCGACGCCGCCCGGTTCCACGAAGAGCACCACCGCTCGCAGCGCGACGACTTCGCGCGTGATCGCGCGCGCGTGCTGCACTCGGCAGCGCTCCGCCGCCTCGCGGCCAAGACGCAGGTGCTGAGCCCCGCGAGCCCCGCCGACTTCGCCCGCAACCGACTGACCCACTCGCTCGAAGTGGCGCAGGTCGGTCGTGAGCTGGCCACCGCGCTCGAACTCTCGCCCGACGTCGTCGACACGGCGTGCCTGAGCCACGATCTCGGGCACCCGCCCTTCGGACACAACGGCGAGCGGGCGCTGAACGAGTGGGCCGAAGACATCGGCGGCTTCGAGGGGAACGCACAGACGCTGCGTATCCTCACACGCCTCGAGCCCAAGGTCATCGGGCCGGACGGGCATTCCTTCGGACTCAACCTCACGCGGGCGAGCCTGGATGCCACGTGCAAGTACCCGTGGACGGCCGACGCCCCGCTGCCCGATCCGGGTGGGCGGCTGAAGTTCGGCGTCTATCCCGACGACGAACCGGTGTTCCACTGGATGCGCGACGGCGCTCCCGGACGTGTGCGCTGCATCGAGGCCGAGGTCATGGACCTCTCGGACGACATCGCCTACTCGGTGCACGACTTCGAGGACGCGGTCGTCAACCTCTACGTCGACCCGGCGTCGCTGGCGGCCTCGGCGCGGCACGAGTCGCTCCTCACCGCGATCCAGACGTGGGTCGGATACGACTTCTCGCGCGACGAGCTCGCCGATGCGCTCTACCGGCTCATGCGTCTGCCCGAGTGGATCGACGGCTTCGACGGCAGCCGGCCCGCATTCGCGCGTCTCAAGAACCTGACCTCCGACCTCATCGGCCGGTTCGCGCGCGCCGCGACGACGGCGACCCGCGAGGCCTACGCCGTCCACGATCTGACGCGCTACCGGGCGCACGTCGTCGTCCCGCGCGTCGTCGAGGCCGAGATGGCGGTGCTCAAGGGCATCATCGGGGCCACCGTCGTCTCGATCGACGGCCGGAAGGCGCTCTACCGCGAGCAGCGACGCGTCCTCAAGCGCCTGGCATCCGCCCTGTGGGAGCGCCCCGAGGCGCTCGACGCCCTGCACGCACCCGACTTCGCCGCCGCGGTCGACGACACCGCTCGACGGCGCGTCATCGTCGACCAGGTCGCGAGTCTCACCGACCAGCTGGCCATCGCCTGGCACGGCCGCCTCGTCGGCGAGGTCGACGCCGCCGAGCTCGGCGTCTGGGCGCCCGGTGCACGACCCCCGCGGGGAGCGGATGCCTGATGGCCGGGCGCATCCGGCAGGCCGACATCGACGAGGTCAAGGCGCGGGTCAACATCGCCGACGTGGTCGGTGAGCGCGTCGCGCTCAAGCCGGCCGGCGTGGGGTCGATGAAGGGACTGTGCCCCTTCCATGACGAGCGCAGCCCCAGTTTCCACGTGCGCCCGCAAGTGGGCTACTACCACTGCTTCGGCTGCGGCGAGTCCGGCGACGTGTACTCGTTCCTCCGCGCAATGGACCACGTCTCGTTCACCGAGGCCGTCGAGCGCATGGCCGCGCGCGTCGGGTACACGCTGCACTACGAGGACGGTGGCGCCGCACCCGAGACGACCGGCCGCTCGCGGCTGTACGCCGCGAACGCCGCCGCCGCCGAGTACTTCCGCACGCAGCTGATGTCTCCCGAGGCCGACACCGCGCGGCGCTTCCTCGGCGACCGCGGCTTCGACGCGGGTGCCGCAGCGCACTTCGGCGTGGGGTACGCGCCGAAGGGGTGGTCCTCGCTCATGGATCACCTGCTCGCGCAGAAGTTCTCGCGCGACGAGCTCGTGCAGGCAGGCCTCGTGTCGCAGGGGCAGCGCGGGGTGTACGACCGGTTCCGCGGCCGCGTCGTGTGGCCCATCCGCGACGTCACCGGTCAGGTCATCGGCTTCGGCGCGCGCAAGCTCTACGACGACGATCAGGGCCCGAAGTATCTGAACACCCCCGAGACGCCGATCTACAAGAAAGCCCAGGTGCTGTACGGCCTCGATCTGGCCAAGCGCGACATCTCGCGCGAGCACCGGGTCGTCGTCGTCGAGGGGTACACCGACGTCATGGCCTGCCACCTCGCGGGGATCACGACCGCGATCGCGTCGTGCGGCACCGCCTTCGGCTCCGACCACATCACGGTGCTCCGCCGCGTGATGGGCGACGACAGCGCATCCGGAGAAGTGGTCTTCACGTTCGACCCGGATGCCGCGGGGCAGAAGGCCGCGTTGCGCGCCTTCGCCGACGAGAAGCGGTTCGCCGCTCAGACATACGTGGCAGTCGCTCCCGACGGACTCGACCCGTGCGATCTGCGTCTGCAGCGCGGCGACGGCGCGGTGCGCTCGCTCATGGACACCAAGGCGCCGATGTTCGAGTTCGTGATCGATCAGCGCCTGAAGGACTACGACCTCTCCAGCGTCGAGGGGCGCGCCGGTGCTCTGCGCGCCGCCGCGCCGATCGTGGCCGACATCCGCGACCCCTCGCTGCGGCCCGGGTACGTCCGCGTGCTCGCTCGTCGCTTGGGCCTCGACATCCCCGAGGTGCAGAGCGCTGTCGAACGCGCCGCACGCGGTGCCGACCGCGCCGAGAAGCGCGAGTCGCACCGCGGGGGAGCCGCGGACGCAGCGCCGGCACCGGTGGCCGTGTCGGTGACGCTCGCGTCCCTGCCGAACACCCGCGACGTGGCGCTCGAGCGCGGCGCCATGATGGCGTTCCTCCAGTACGGGCACCGCATCGAGCCCGACCTGTTCCTGCGCGCGTTGCAGACCCCGTTCGGTCACCCCGCCCTCGAGGCCGTGCGCAGCACCCTGGCATCCACCGATCTGTCCCAGCCGGGCTGGGCCGTCGCCGCCGTAGAGGCCGTGCGCGAGCCGTTCCGCACCCTCGCCGCCGAGTTGCTCACCGCGGAGTTCCCCGCGCGCCACGAAGAAGGCGCCGTCGCCTCGGCGAACGACCTCGCTCGCGGCCTGCTCGTGCGCGAGCTCCAGCGAGAGAAGGACGAGTTGCTGCGCGGCATCCAGCGCGTGCCCGCCGACTCCGAAGAGGGGCGGCGTCTGCGGATCCGGTTGCGGGAACTGGACGCCGATCGACAGCGACTGACCGCTCCCTGACCCGCGGCGGTGGCGTCAGAGGAGCCCGTCGGGGAGGATGTACGCATGCCCCGGTCCCTCGACACCGCTGTCGCCATCCGCACCGACGACCTCTCGCTCGCCCGCAGTGGCGTACGGGTCATCGACGGCATCACCTTCACCCTCGCCGCGGCGCGCAGCCTCGTGATCATGGGCCCGACGGGGTCGGGGAAGACGTCTCTCGCCTCGATGCTGGCGGGGCGGCCCGACGAAGGGCTGACGGTCGTCGGGGGAGACGCGCGCATCCACGGCATCTCGGCGCGGCATCCGGGGCGAGCAGTCCGGGAATGGACGTTCCACACGGGGTACCTTCCGCAGGGCGCCGGTGCGAATCTGCCCGCGCGCCTGACGGTGTCCGAGGTGATCTCCGAGCCGATCACCGCGCGGGATCGCCGCGTGAACACGCGGGCGCTCGCGGTGCGCGTCGCGACACTGCTCGACGAGATGGAGCTCCCGCTCGGCACGGCGCCGAAGTACCCCTACGAACTGAGCGCCGGGATGCGTCAGCGGGTCGCGCTCGCGCGCGCCCTCGTCCTGGAGCCGCGCCTGTTCGTGGCGGATGACCTGTACGCCAACCTCGACGTCGAGGTGCGGGCGGCGGTGCGCGCCGCCATCGTTCGGCGCCGTGATGAGCGCGGGATGGCCTCGCTCGTCGTGACCAACGACGCCGACGCGCCCCACGGCTTGGATGCCGACGTGCTCGTGCTCCGCTCCGGGCACGCCGTCGCCTACGGGCACGGGCCGGACGACCTGCAGTGGACCCCCGGCGGCGCGCCCGACCGACGGATTTCGGCGGGCTGATTTTTCCGCGACGCCGCGGTGCTGTTAGTATCGTCTGGTTGCCCGCCGACAGGTGGGCATGATCCTCGGTAGCTCAATTGGCAGAGCAATCGGCTGTTAACCGATAGGTTCTTGGTTCGAGTCCAAGCCGGGGAGCGAGAGACCCGCGTCATCTACCGCGGCTCTCACCCTAGGCCCGGGCTTCCACCCCGGGCCTTACCTTTTCTTGAACGAAGGCCCGACGCACGAGCGTCGGGCCTTCGTCGTAGGTGGCGTCCGAACCGGCCACGGGGTGACCGGCACCGACGCCGAAGGGGGCGACCGCCTGGGCGGTCGCCCCCTCCCGTGTTGCGTGACCTTCCGGGGGGAGAGTCAGCTGCGCTGTCCCCGTCGGCGGACCGTGAGCACCGCACCGCCGAGCAGCATCAGACCGCCGAGCACGAGGGCTCCCCACGGTGCCGCGCTCCCCGTGGTGGCGAGCGCATCCCCCGAGCCGCGGGACGGCGGCAGCGGGCCCGTCGCCGTTCCCGGGCGCGGGTCGGTGCCGGGGTCCGTGCCGGGGTCGGTGCCGGGGTCGGTGCCGGGGTCGGTGCTGGGGTCGGTGCCGGGGTCCGTACCGGGGTTCGTTCCCGGATCCGTTGCCTCGCCGACGAGCTCGGCGACGCCCCAGCGCGCGGTGGTTTGGTAGCCCGTGCCGGTGGGGTCCGCCCACGTCTTCACCGAGAACCGCCCCTCGGGCCGACCGTCATTGACCTGGAAGTCGATGCCGTGCACGGTGTCGAGGCCGCCCAGCGGGACGTTGCTCTGCCCGCCCGACTGACCGGCCAGATCGATCGCCACCTCGACACGGTATCCCGTGTCGGTGCGACTCGTCGCGCTCGCCAGCACACGCGCCTGCTGGGCGGCGGTGTTGCCTGAGCCGAAGGAGAGCACGTTGTCGGCCGAGATGCGGATCTGCGTGTCGTTCGGACCGTAGCTGCCCGCCTTGCCGTTCCCGAGGTCGAGGAAGAGCTCGACGCTGTCCTGCTGCCACGGGTCACTCCCCGACAGATCGATCACGGGGTCGGTCACGTCGAACAGGGCGTACAGCGTGTTGCCCTGCCAGAGCGAGCGCACCTCGGCGCTCGCGCCCTCGTCCGACCCCTCGACCGTGCGAGCGGTCGTCGCGACCGCCGCGTCGGCGTAGGCGGCATCCACCTGCCCGTCCACCGTCGGCGCCACGAGCTCGGGCACCTGCAGGAACGACAGCGGCTCGAGGAAGGAGAGTCGCCCAGTCGCTCCCGGGGAGTTCCACGCCCCCACGACCTGGTCGTCGTTCACGAGGCGCACGTCGAAGTCGGCGCCCTGTCCGGCCTCGACGCCGGAGTGCGGCAGGTGGGCGAGCGTGAAGGTCACACCGTCGACGACCTCCTGCGCACCGGGGACCGAGCCGGCGACACCCGGGGCGTAGAAGTACTCTTCACCCCCGTAGGTGAACGTCACCCGGTCGGGCGTCGTCGCCGAGCGCACGAGCACCGCGAGGTACTCGGCGTTCCATCGCGCCTGCCAGCCACCGGCATCCGCCGTCAGCGGCTGGAACGGGAGGTTCCGCCATTCCGGTGCGCCGGTGAACCCGGCCCCCGGTGCAACGTCGCCCTCGAACACGTTCGCGGTCGTGACGAGCGACGGAAGCCCCGCGCTGTCGTCGATCGCACCGTAGTACGCGGGCTTGGGCTGCAGCCCGCCCGTGAACAGCAGCGGCTGCTGCTCGGCGCGCCACGACCGGGTGTCCGTGAGACCCCACACCGTCGCGGAGAAGATCTTCTCCGCGACCGGTGCCGCCGCCTGATACTCCCGCAGCAGGTGGAACACGTCGCGGTAGAAGTACCCCTGCCGCACCCGGTTGGGGTCGTCCGCGGGGGTGATCGTGACGTCGAGCTCGGTGATCGCCTGCAGGAGGCCGAGACCCTCGAAGCGCTCGAGTGCGCCGCGCAAGGCGCTGATGGGCGTGTTGATCGAGGTGTGGAACTGGTGGCCCACGCCGTCGATCGGCACGTTCGCGTCCAGCAGGCGTCGCACGAGAGCCTCGTACTGCGCACCCTTCGCGTCGATCTCGGTGTTGTAGTCGTTGATGAAGAGCTTCACCGGACGGTCCGTGCCGGGCGCGGCGTACTCGTCGTTGAACGCCTCGTCGGCGTACTGGAACGCCAGGCGGATGAACTCCTCACCGAGAACCTGGTACCACCGGCTGGTCCGCAGACCGTCGGGGGTCGCCTGATCGGAGACGACCTCGTTGACGACGTCCCACGCGACGAGCGGGTTGGTGTCCGAGCCGTAGGGACCGTAGTCATCCGCGATGGATGCCGCGACGTCGAAGATGTGCGTCCGCAACCGGTCGCGCAGCGCCTGCTTGTCGGCATCCGAGGTCGTCAGCTCGCGACCCGAGTCGTCCTGGAAGAACCACGCGGGGGTCTGCGAGTGCCAGACCAGCACGTGCCCGTACAGCCGGAGGTCTTCCGCCTGCGCGAAATCGAGCAGAGCGGTCGCCTCGGCGTTGCGGGCGAACTGCCCCGGCCCGGTGTACCAGGCCTCGACCTTCATGTGGTTCTCGGGCGTGATCTGGTCGTAGTGGTGCAGCAGCAGTTCGGAGGCGGCACCCGTGGTCTCGCGCGAGTCGATCGCGACGCCCAGGGGGAAGTCGACCGTGTCCTTCACGGCGACCAGTCCGGTGTCGACCTGCGCGTCCTCGGGGACCGAGATCCGCACCTGGTCCACGAGGAACGTCGAGGTATTGCCGCTGTTGTAACGCGCCTCGATGTAGATCTCCGCGGCCGAGTCGTAGGTCGGCACGGTGAACTCTCCGCGGACGGTGGTCCAGCCCGTGGCCGTCGCGTTCTCGATCTGCAGGAGGTTCGAGAAGTTCTGCGTGCCGCCCGACACGGTGCGTGCCGACAGGGTGAGGCCCTGACCGACGGTGGCCCCCGGCGCGAAACGCACGGCGGCGCTGATGGCGTAGGTGTTACCGGGCTCGAGCAGCCCGGCGATGTCGCGCTGGATGCCATCACCCTCGTGGGTGCGCTCCCCGACCTGTGCGGCCGACACCGTGTCATCCGCACCGCCGTCGACGACCGTCACCTGCGGGTCCGAGGTCTCCGCCCCTGCGCGGGCCGACCAGCCGTCGAGGTCGCCGGAGTCGAAGGTCGAGTCGATGAGCACGTCGCCGGGTTGCGGGTCGCCCCCACCCGGCTCACCGGCCGGCGCTCCCACCGGGAGGGCGAACGTCCAGCCGTCGGCCACGCGCTCGGCCACGACCGTGCGCACCGCCGCGAGCGAGCCGCTGCGGTCGCCGCCGCCGTCGTGCACGAGAACCACCTGCCCAGGCGTGATCGCCGAACGGAGGTTCGCCGTGAGCGTGGGGACGTCCTGCGTCGCCCAGTCGTTGATCGTGTTGACCACCGCGAGCGGCTGCATCCCGAGCGAGACGGCGGCGGCGGGGGTGTTGCCCCACGAACCGTTGGGCGCGCGGAAGTACGGCACGGGGTAGTCGTCGTCGCCCAGCGCGGAGCGGATGATCGTGAGGTTCTCCGCCATGCGGGTGGCGGCTTGCGTCTGCGTCAGCGAACCCATGTCGTCGTACGTGGTCGAGTGGTTGCAGAGCACGTGCCCCTCGGCGACGATGCGCCGGAGGAGGTCGGCGCCGCCGGGGGCGGTGATGTTCTGGCCGATGACGCAGAACACCGCGGTGATGTCGTTCTCGGCGAGGAAGTCCAGCAGCGCGGGCGTCGTGCCCGTGTTCGGGCCGTCGTCGAAGGTGAGCGCGGCGACGTTCCCGGTGCCCTGAGCGGCGGAGACCGGCGTCGCCGTCGGGTTCACGGCACCACCCGGTGCCACGTCGGGCATCTCGCCTCCTCCGGACGATCCGGTGGTCACGACGATGTCGTCGACGTAATAGGTGAACGAGGGAGTGCCGGCGATGTCGGACGTGCCGATGTACGCCTGCACGGCGGACACGTCGCCGGGCTCGGGGGTGTAGGAGCCGGAGATGGTCGTCCAGCCGGAGGCGGTCACCGTGGTGTTCCCGACCCACGTGTACGCCGGCTTCATGACCAGGCGCGCGGTCGTGTCGGGCGTACCGGGGGCCAATCGCACCCTCAGCGAGAAGTCGTAGGTCGTGCCGGCTTGGTAGATGCCCGCAGGGCTTTGGATGCCGACGTAGTCGGCGTCGCGGCCGGCGACCTCCAGCACCTTTCCGCCGTCGAGATCGACGACGCTCAGGGTGCTGTCGGTTCCGCCGCTGCGGGTCCAGGTGCCGGTGGTGCCGTCTTCGAAGTCGACGGAGGTGACGGTGGTCGGGGCGGCGACCGCGGGGGCGGCTCCGCCGAGCATGAGGGCTCCCACGGCAGCGAGGGAGACCAGGGGGGATATGCGTCTGTGCACGAGCGCTCCTTTGCGCAGTTACGTTGTGGCAGACAACATATGCGCCGGGGAGGCGCCTCCGGACCAGGAGGTTACGCAAACGTTACGAAATCTCGACGAAAGTTCCCGCGTCCACTCTCTTCGCCCGCGACGACCTCGCGGCACACGTCAGCGCGGGGGAGCGGTGCTGCCCCGGACGACCAGATGAGTGGCGAGGTCCACACGCGGCACGACGTCGGTGGAGTCTCGCGTGGCGGCATCCAGGACCATGCGCGTCGCCTCCGCCCCCATCCGTCGGAGGGGCTGGTGCACGGTCGTGAGGGCGGGGCTGACCCAGCGCGCGGGTGCGATGTCGTCGTACCCGACGACCGACAGATCGTCGGGGAGTCGCATCCCCCTTTCGCGGGCCGCATCGTAGACGCCGAGCGCCTGCAGATCGTTGCCGGCGAAGATCGCGGTGGGCGCGTTGTCCGATGACAGCAGGTCGCGCGCCGCATCGCGACCCCCCTCGACGTAGAAGGTGCCGAAGCGCACCCATCGCGGGTCCACGTCCAGACCCGCGCTCGCCATCGCCGAGCGATAGCCGTCCACGCGCGCGAGCGAGCAGAGCATGTCGCTCGGCCCCGTGATCGCGGCGATCCTGCGGTGTCCGAGCTCGATGAGGTGGCGCGTGGCGGCGAGACCGCCCGACCAGTTCGCCGACCCCACGGAGGGGATGTCCGCGGGCGGATCACCCGCGGAGTCGACGATGACGAGGGGGATGCCCCGGGTCGCCAGGCGCCGTCGTTGACGATCGACGAGCGCGGACGAGACGAGGACCACGCCGGCGGGGCGACGACGGAGCGCGCCCTCCAGCCAATCCTCTCCGAGCGAGTGCGCACCCCCGCTCTCGGTGACGACGACGGCGAGACCGCGCGCTTTGGCGACCTCTTCGACACCCGCGATGATCTCCATCGACCAGCTCGCCTCGAACTCGTGGAAGACGAGTTCGATCAGATCGCCGCGGGGCTTCTCGCTCGCCGTGCGGCGCCGATAGCCGCGTGCGGTCAGCAGCGCATCGACGCGCGCTCGCGTGGCGGGGGAGATGTCGCCGTGACCGTTGAGGACCTTCGAGATGGTCGCGACCGAGACCCCGGCCTCGACGGCGATGTCGGCGAGACGGATGCGGGACCCGTCGGCGGCTGCGCTCATACGGTCATTCTACGACGTCTGAGCGAAAGTTTCGGGCACCTCTCCCGAGTTCGAGAGGCGGTCGAGAAACGCCCCAGGGAGCGCGTCGTCACGCCTGACACCGCCTACGGCGGCTCCGCACGGAGCTCGAGATGGTGTGCGCGGCCTCGTCCACGCCCGATCGCTGGGAAAGTGGGGGAGTGACCGAGATCTGCGACCCCCGCCACTACGACCTCGAGGCGCTGCGTGCCCGGGTCCGCACCGAACGCGGTGGTGAGGTCGACGACAGCATCCCGCAGCTCGCGAACGCCGATCCCGACCTCTGCGGGGTCGCGCTCTGCCTGCCCGACGGCACGGTCCGTGCGAGCGCGGACAGTCGCGTGGCGTTCAGCGTGCAGTCGGCCGTCAAGCCGTTCCTGTTCGCCCTTGCGCTGCTCGACACCGACGGAGAGGCGTTGGAGCGCGTGGGCATCGAACCGACGGGCGAGTCGTTCGACGCGATCAAGCTCGAGAGCGGCACGGGTCGGCCGCCGAACCCCATGGTCAACGCGGGCGCCCTGCTCACGGCATCCCTCGTCGACGGCAGCGACGCCGAGGCTCGTTCCGCTCGCATCGCCCGCGGACTCGCCGCGTTCGCGGGACGGGAGCTCGAGGTCGACGAAGACGTCGCCCACAACGAGCACCTGCTCGGCGACCGCAACCACGCGCTCGCGCACCTCATGCGCGCTGAGGGCACATTGACCCCGAGTGCTGACGACGCGGTCGCCGTGTACGCCCGGGCGTGCGCGACGCTGGTGGATGCCGAGACCCTGGCGGTCATGGGCGCGACCCTGGCGCTGGGCGGAGTGAATCCCCGCACGGGGGAGCGGGCCGTCCCCGCCCGCGTCGCGCGCGACGTGGTGTCCGTGATGGCCACGTGCGGCGTCTACGACGGGTCGGGTCGTTGGATGCGCGCGGTCGGCATCCCGGCGAAATCGAGCGTGTCGGGGGCGATCGTGCTGGCGGTGCCCGGACGTCTCGGCGCGGCGGTCATCAGCCCGCCGCTGGATGCCCAGGGGACGAGCGTGCGCGGGCATCTCATGAGCGAAGCACTCAGCGAGGAGCTCGGCGTGCACAGCTTCGCGGTGGGGTCGGGCCGGCCCGCGTCCTGAGCCGGCGACGACGTGGGAGCGGTTCCCGTAAGCTCTCTGCGGTCGTGCACTGCGGCCCGGAAGGATGCCCCGCCCGTGCCCACCGTTCCCTCGCGCACGCGTCTCGATCTGCAAGGACTGCGGGCACTGGCCGTCGTCGGCGTGGTCGCGAGTCACCTGACCGGCTGGCCGACCGGCGGCTTCGTCGGCGTCGACGTGTTCTTCGTGCTCTCGGGCTTCCTCGTCACGGGCATCCTGCTACGCGACCTCGCTGCCACCGGCACGATCGACCTCCGCGCGTTCTTCGCGCGGCGCATCCGGCGTCTGCTGCCGGCCGCGTTACTCGTCCTGGCGACGGTGGTGGCCGCCGGGTTCTTCGTGTTCCATCGCGCGCGCGCCGAGCAGACGCTCGGTGACGCCCTCTCGGCGCTCGGTCTCGTGTCCAACTGGAGGTTCGGTCTCGAGGGGCGCGACTACTTCGCACCCACCGAGGTCTCTCCGCTGCAGCACTTCTGGTCGCTGTCGATCGAGGAGCAGTTCTCGCTCGTCTGGCCCCTCGTCCTGCTCGCGATGGTGGCTCTTCTCCCCGCCGCCGCCCGACGAGCGGCCGCCGCACGGTGGGTGGTCGGCGTCGCCGCGCTCGTCCTGGTCGTCGCCTCGGGCGTCGCCGCCGTTCAGCTGACCTCCGCCGATCCGGTCGGCGCCTACTTCTCGACCGTCGCCCGCGCCGGAGAGCTGGGCGTGGGTGCGGTGCTGGCGGTCCTCGTCCCCGCGCTGGGGCGGATGCCGGCCGCCGCGCGCGTGCTGCTCGCCTGGGTGGGCCTGGGTGTGGTCGTCGCGTCGTTCGCCATGATCGAGCCCACGTCGTCGTTCCCCGCGCCGTGGGCGGCGCTGCCGGTCGCCGGTGCCGCTCTCGTCATCGCCGCCGGCGTCGGGGGAGACCCCCGCCACCGGCACCTGTTCCCGTTGACGAACCCGCTGAGCGTGGCCATCGGCAACGTCTCGTACTCCCTGTACCTGTGGCACCTGCCGGTCATCGTGTTCGCCGGAGTCCTGCTTCCGGCCGGACCGGCGTGGATGCCGATCGTGTTGCTGGTCATCGCGGTGCTGACGGTGGCGACCTACCTCGGCGTCGAGCAGCCCCTTCACCGATCGCCGTGGCTCGCACGCCCGCGTGGCAGCGGCAAGACCGGCGAAGAGATCCCCCGTCCCGCGGATGCCGGTGCGGAGGCGCCTTCGCCGGCGACGCCGCCGGTGCCCGCGGCGCGCCCCGCGGCCCTGCCCTCCCGTCCCGCCGGCTGGGTGCCCGGCCAGCGGTACTACCCCGGTTCGCGTCCCCGGCTCGCCGATCCGGACTCGCTGCCCGTCGTGGAACCAGCCGCCGTCGTCCCGCCCGAGCCCGTCCGCGCGCCGTCGATCCCGGCCGAACCGGCGCCCGCCGACGCCCCGTCGCGAAACGCCACTTGGGCCGCGTGGCGGGAGCGTTTCGCTGCGCGCATGGGCCTGGCCATCGCGGTGCTCACGATCGGTGCCGGCGCGACGGTGCTCGCCGTCTTCGCCGCGTACGGCGCCCCGGTCCTGCAGCTCCCCGGCGCCACGACGGTGGCCGCTCCCGACCCGGCGCAAGTCGCCGGGGCGCTGCCGACGTTGCAGGCGCAGTTGGCCGCCGCCGTGACCGCCGACACCTGGCCCGAGTTGCATCCCGGTCTCGACGAGGTCATCCGGGAGTCCTCGTCCGACAATCGCGCGCACGACTGCTTCACCCCGGACGTCGCACCCGACCCCGCCCGCTGCACGTTCGGCGACCCGGCGGCATCCCGTCACGTCTACCTCGTGGGCGACTCCAGCGCGATGGCGTATGCGCCGACCCTGGCCGCTCTCGCCGAGCAGAGCGGCGGAGCGTGGCGCGCCACCACGGTGGGAATGTACGGATGCCGCTTCACCGACGTCGCGGTCGAGAGTCGGGACCCCGCGGTAGCCGCGGCGTGCGGCTCGCGGAAGGAACAGGTGCGGGCGATGATCGCCACCGATCCCGCCGACCTCGTGATCGTGTCCAACGCATTCACCCTCGGCCGCTCGGTCGACGGCGAGACCCTCGACGCGGCGCGGCTGGCCGCATCGACGTTCGCGCAGGTGGGGCCGTGGGCACCGCCGGGGCGGACGGTGTTCCTCGCACCGCCGCCGCACGGCGCCGACCTGGATCGCTGCTACTCACCCACCAGCGGGCCGTCTGCGTGCCTGGCCGCGGTCGACGATGTCTGGATGCAGATGGAGGCGGCCACCGAAGCGGAGGCCGCGGCGACCGGCAACGCCGCCGTGAACGCCCTGCCGTTCACGTGCTGGGAGAACGTGTGCCCCGCTTTCGCGGGCGACACTCCGGTCCGTTACGACGAGACCCACCTGACCCCCGCGTTCGCGGAGCGTCTGGCTCCCATCCTGCAGCAGGAGCTGCAGACACGCGGTCTGTACTGAATCGCCTCAGGCGTCGATGTCGTCGACGCCCGGCATCCACGACGCGCCCGGCTTGCCCCACTTGCGCTTGCGGGCGATCTTCGAGACCACCCGGCTGTCCTCTTCGTCGAGGCGGTCGATGTACAAAACGCCGTCGAGGTGGTCGAACTCGTGCTGGAGGATGCGGGCACGCCACCCCGAGACCTCGATGCGCACGGGCTCACCGTTCAGGTCGACGCCGGTGAGCATCGCGGCATCCGAACGGCGCAGCGGGAAGCGCTCACCCGGGAACGACAGACATCCCTCGGACTCCTCTTCGGGGTCGGGGAAGCCGGGCTCGAGCGGACGGATCCACAGCTCGGGGTTGATGACGACGCCGCGCCACGGCTGCCCCTCGTCGTCTTCGTACGAGTACGTGAAGAGCCTGAGGCCCACGCCCACCTGGGGAGCCGCGAGACCCACGCCGGGAGCAGCATCCATCGTCTCGAACATGTCGGCGACGAGGGTGCGGATCTCGTCCGTGATCTCGTCGACGCGGACAGCGGGAGCATGCAGCACGGGATCGCCCATGATGCGGATCGGGAGAACGGCCACGTCACCAGCCTAATCGTGAGGACGGCGGCTATCGTCGGAGGGTGATCCCGCTCGATGTCTCCCTCACCGACGGTATCGACCAGCTCGTCGGTGTCTTCCGCGATCCGCGCATCCTGCTCGGCATCCCCCTCGCCCTGCTGGGTGCGGTGTTCATGTCGTTCGGCGCGCAGTACCAGCACCGCGGCGTGCAGAAGGTGGAACGCCTGTCCGGCAAGACCACCGGCGGCCTCTCCGGCGCGCAGATGAAGTCGCTCCTGACGCGTCCGTCGTGGGTCGCGGGCACCGTCATGCTCGGCCTCGCGATCGTGTGCCAGCTCGCCGCGCTGTCGGTGGCACCACTGATCCTCGTGCAGCCGCTCGGGGCGATCGCCCTGGTGATCACGACGGTCCTCAATGCGCGCGTCACGCATCACAAACCGACGCGTCAGTCGCTCATCGCGATCGCCGCATGCGTCGGCGGCATCTTCATCTTCGTGACGATTGCGGCCTTCTTCGCCACCGAGCATGAGATCACGTCGCGCGAATTGCTGATCATCCTCGGCATCCTGGCCGTGGTCGTCATCGTCTTCGGCGGCTTCTGGCTGTTGGTGCGTCGCCGCGCACAGGCGCTGTTCTACATCATGGCCGCGGGCGTCATCTACGGCTTCGTCGCGACCCTCGCCAAGGTCGTCATCAGCCGCGCCCAGGCCGGCAACTTCGACTGGCTGACGCTGCTCTGCCTCGTGGCGCTCCTCGCCGCCGTCGGTGTCGGCGCGTACTTCGTGCAGACGGCGTACTCCGCCGGACCTCCCGACCTGGTGATCGCGGGGCTCACGGTGATCGACCCCATCGTCGCGGTGCTCATCGGCCTGTCGGTCCTCGGCGAGGCCTCGACGGCTCCCGCCTGGGCTCTCATCGGCTTCGCCATCGCGGGGGCGATCGCCACGTGGGGCGTCATCCAACTGACCCGCCACCACCCCCAGGTGACGGCCGACGGCAAGCCGAAGCCGCCCCGCGTCCACTGACAGGGTCCGAGCGCCCGCGCGGGTCGGAGCGCCCAGATCACGTGATCTCGTCGAGGCCACCCGTTGTTGCGCACCATCACGGGTACGGTCGACCAGATCACGTGAAGTGGCGACTTCGATGACCGGAGACGGATGCCGGTAGGCTCGGAGACCGCAAGGGGCGGTGGCCAAGCTGGTCAAGGCAGCGGGCTCATAACCCGACGATCGTGGGTTCAAGTCCCACCCGCCCTACGGCATCAGGCCCCGACATCGCCGAGGTGTCGGGGCCTTCCGCCGTCACGGGGTCCACTGCCGAGGGAACAGCCGCGCGGCGGAGGATGTTCTTCCCGGCGACGCCCCGAGGCCCTCGGGTGCACACGGTGCGAGCGGAACGGCGATGACGTACAGAGACCCCTACGACGACGACGCGCAGCCCATCTGTCCCTCGTGCGGCGTGACGATGCATCCGCTGATCGACGAGGGTATCGACGACGACGCGCAGCCCATCTGTCCCTCGTGCGGCGTGACGATGCATCCGCTGATCGACGAGGGTATCGACGCCGACGAGTGCCGTGAGTGCGGGTTCTGCGCCCCGTGGTCGCACGCGCAGGCCGCGGAGAGCGACGACGACGATCGGTGGGCGTGATGCCCCACGTGAGAACCGGGGGCCCGGCACCTTTCGGCACCGAACCCCCGGCTCTCACGACGCTGATCAGGCCGCAGCGGTCTCCGTGATCGCGGCGCGCAGCTCGGCGGCCGCGGCTGCCACGTCGTCGGCGCTGTAGATCGCGCTTCCGGCGACCGCGAGGCGAGCGCCCGACTGCTGCACGGCGGCGATGGTCTGGGCGTTGATGCCGCCGGCGACCGAGAACGAGACACCCGAGGCCTCGCCGTCGCGGAGCAGCGTCTCGAAGGTGAAGCCCTCCTCGGCCTGCTCGTCGAGACCGGCGTGCATCTCGACGAACTCCGCACCGAGCGCGGTGACTTCCTTCGCCCGGGCGGCCTTGTCGGGCACACCGATGAGGTCGACGACGACACCCTTGCCGTGCGCCTTCGCGGCCTTCACGGCACCGGCGATCGTGCTGTCACCGGCGACGCCGAGCACGGTGACGAGGTCGGCGCCGGCCTGGAAGGCCATGTCGGCCTCGAGCTCACCGGCATCCATCGTCTTCAGGTCGGCGAAGACGATCTTGTCGGGGTGGGCGTCTTTGATGGCGGTGATCGCCGAGAGTCCGGCGCTCTTGATGAGCGGGGTGCCGAGCTCGAGCACGTCGACGTACGGCGCGGCCTTGCCTGCGAGCTCGAGCGCGTGCTCGGTGGTCAGGGTGTCCATGGCGAACTGAAGCTGCATGGGGATGTCCTTTCGGTGGGGTGTGGCGCCGGGTTCCCGGCGCGGGTCATTCGAGATTCGCGTGGCGGGGCCACAGGTCGTCGGCGGAGTGACCGCTGCGCTGCCAGAGCGCGTGGAACACGGCGTCGCCGACGAGACCGACGGACTGCTCGAAGAGGCTGCCGGCGTACTGGGCGGATGCCGTGCCCGAGCGGTCCGTCTTCGTCGCCGCCGGGATGACCAGGGTGGTGTCGGCGATCTCGGACAGCGGTGAGGAGTCCGTCGTCGACACGGCGAGGACGCGCGCGCCGACGTCGGCGGCGGTCCTCGCGGCCTGCACGATTCCGCCGGTGGTGCCCGATCCGCTCGCGACCAGCAGCAGGTCGCCGCGCCGGATCGCCGGGGTCGTGACCTCGCCGACGACGTGCACCGTCAGGCCGAGGTGCATGAGCCGCATCGCGGTCGAGCGCAGGGCCAGCCCCGACCGGCCTGCGCCGTGGACGAAGACGCGGTCGGCGTCGGTGAAAAGCCCGAGGGCGTCCTCGAACGGCACCGGGTCCGCGTCACGAAGCGCGGTGACGACGTCCTGGAGCTCGCTGCCGATCGTGCCGAGGGAGTCCGCGACGGTGGTGTGGGGCATAGGACGATCGTCGTCGCGATCCGCTGAAGCCGCTGCTGCCCGGCCAGGCGGCATCCCCACCCGATCGGGTGGGACCATTCTTTCGGGTAGGACAGGTAGGTTCGGCCCTATGGCGACAGACGGCGAGATCCACGCGAGCCGTTCGGCCGCCTCCGAGCATGCCCGCACCGTGGCGGAGCAGGCCGATCGGCACGCCCTGACCCTCGAGTCGATCCTCGCCGCGCTGAGATCGACGCGCCTGTCGGACGCGGCTGCGCGGGCCGAGGCCGTCGAGATCGCGTCGGCCGCGCTCATCGAGCTGCGCACCGCCACGGACCGGCAGCGCAGCACGCTCCTGGAACCCGTGACGGGGGCGTTCTCGCGGCTCCGCGCCGACCTGCGTCCGCTCGTGCGGTTCGGCGACCTCGACGTGCAGTTCGTCGAACCTCCCACGACCGGCCGCGCCCTCCCCGGCGACGTGGCCCACAGCGCGCGGGCGATCGTCCGCACCGCCGTGCTCGCCCTGGTCGACGACGGCGCGGCGCGCCGGGTCCGCATCCAGTGGGACTGCGACGGCCGGAATCTGCTCATGCAGTTGCGCGACGACGGCGCCGGCTCGCTGGACGTGCACGACGACGCCGTCCGGCCCATCGCGGAGCGCGTCGTCGCACTCGAGGGGACGCTCTCCGTCGCCTCCACGTCCGGCTGGGGCTCCACGGTCGACATCTCGCTGCCCCTCGACCCTTCGCCCCACACGGTCGAGTCGGCCACCGACTCCGACCTCACGGACCGCGAACGAGAAGTCCTTCGCCTGGTGACGACGGGGGTCGGCAACCGCGAGATCGCCGAGGGACTCGGTATCAGCCTCAACACCGTGAAGTACCACGTCGCGAACCTCCTCCGGAAGCTCGGCGCCCGCACGCGCGCCGAGCTCGCCGCCGCGGCCGCCCGAGGGTGAGGCGCGGGGCCGCCGACGCGCGCGCTCAGCTCACCCACGTTTCCCGGGGTGACCGGCGCTTCGACGCGAACGCGGATCCTCTCGAGGAACGCGGGTCCTCTCGTGCTCGCACCCAGCGGAGAATGGATGCCGTGACCTCGGCATCCGCCCTCGCCCGGCTGTACTTCGCGGCGCAGGCTGCGGCCGGCGCCGCGTGGTGGGTCGCCGTCTTCACGGTGCCGCTCGTGCGCGACGCCACACTCGGCGACATCGACGCAGTACTGCTCGCGCCATTCGACATCGGCCTGTTCGTCGTGGCCTCGGGGCTCGCCGCGGTCCTGCCCGTGCGGGCTCGCACCGTCGCGGCGGCGATCGCCACCGCGTGGACGGTCGTCGTCACCGCCGGGCTCGGCGTCTACGCCACACTGACCGGGTTGGCGGGGTGGGGTGTCATCGCGATGACAGGCGCGTCGCTCGGGTCGCTGGGGGCGCTCGCCCTGCTCGTGTGGGGCCGCATCCCGACGGGGTGGATGCTGATCGGCCCGTTCGCGTTCCGCACCGCGCGGGCGCGCCGGTCGCCGTTGCCGCACGTGGTCGGGACGCTCGGTCAGATCGTCGCATTCTGGGCGGTGTTCTTCGCGGCGATCCCGGCGGTGCTGTCGAGTCTCGAACAGAGATGGGGACTCCACCTCGACCTCGGGGCCGGTGTGCGCGTGGCCGGAGTGGTGCTGTTCGTCGCGCTCGGCGCCGCCGCGTTCTGGTCGGCGGCCGCGCTCTCCGTGAAGGGCGGAGGCACACCCCTGCCCTCGGCGATGCCGAACCGGCTCGTGATCGCCGGCCCGTACCGGTGGGTGCGCAATCCCATGGCGTCGACGAGCATCGCGCAGGGCGTGGCCGTGGGCATGGTGCTGTCATCGTGGATGGTGGTCGCCTACGCCGTCGCCGGCGCGCTGGTGTGGAACTTCGCGGTCCGCCCCCACGAAGAAGCCGATCTGGCCGCGAAGTTCGGCGCCGACTTCGACCGGTACCGCGACGAGGTGCGCTGCTGGATCCCGCGGCTGCGGCCGGTGGCGCCCCTGCCCGCACGCTCGGTGAGCGCACGGGCAGGAGCCGCGGGCTCACCGCCCGGATGAAAGGAGACCGGCGACGAGATCGGCGACGGCGAGCGTCCGGGCGTCGTCGTTGCGGCGTCCCTGGACGGTCAGCCCGATGGGGTCGCCCTCCACCGGGATCGGCACGGTGACCATCGGCGCGCCGAGGATCGTGCCCGGGCCCGTGTGCCGCGTGTACAACGCGAAGACGGACTGCTCCCGTCCGCGGTGCACGATCGCCGTCCCGCCGCGCGACGGGGGAGCGGATGCCGGGGTGGTCGGGAAGACCATCGCGTGCAGGTCGTGCCGTGCGAACACGTCCTCCGACAGTCGCCGCGCCTCGAGGGTGTCCTCTTGCGCGCGGGCGTAATCGGCGGCCGAGACGGGATGCCGGTGCACGTGCTCCAGGAAGGCGGCCACATCCGGCGACTGCACCCCGCGGCGCAGTGCGTCGAACGCCTCGGCGGGCGGGAGGCCGAGCGCACAAGCGGCCGCGGCACCGAGTTCCCGGGGCGCCTCGAACTCCACGATCCCCGGCTCGGCCCGCACCGTGCGGGCCAGCACCGGCGCGAAGTCGACCTCCACCACGTCGATCGACGCACTCATTGCAGCGATCGCGCGGCGGAAGGCTTCCTCCGTCGCGGGGTGCAGGTCGTCGACGAGTTGGCGAGGGATGCCGAGTCGCACCCGACCGAGCGTGGTCGGAGTACGGGCCCCGGTGACCCACCCGTCAGCTCGGATCGCCTCTCGGACGGTCCGGGCGAAGACTCCCGGGGTATCCCGCGTCCAGGACAGACCCACGATGCCCGCGGTGGACCAACGGCCCGTGCTGGGACGGAATCCGACGACGCCGCAGTGGCTCGCGGGGATCGACACGGAGCCGCCCGTATCGGTGCCGAGAGCGACGGGCACGAGGCCTGCGGCCACGGCGGCGGCGCTTCCCCCGGACGACCCACCCGCCGACAGGTGGGGTGCAGCCGGGACCCGTGCCGCACCGTAGGCGACATTGTCCGAGGTGACACCGAGGGCCAGCTCGTGCATGTTCGCCGTCCCCACCACGACTCCACCGTGACGCCGGAACGCGGCGACGACGGGGGCGTCGGCGTCTTCGGGCCGCACATCGAGCACGCGGCATCCGGCCGACCGCCGGAACCCGCGGACCGCGATGTTCGCCTTCACCGCGACGCTGAAGGGGGCCTCGCCCGCCGCCGACGTCTGAGCGGCGAGCCGGCCGGCGTCCGCGACCTCGATCCAGACGCCGGCCTCGGAGGCCGTGACGACCTCGGGCTCCCTCACGCCGAGATCTCCTCGAGCGAACGGTTGCGGGTGCGCGGGGCGAGGAGATTCACCACCGCCCCCACGACCAGGAACCCGATCAGGCCCAGCAGCGTCCCCAGCAGCGGGAACTGCGAGAACACGCCGACGAGGAGGAACACACCGAGACCGCCACCGATGTGGCCGATGCTGTCGGCCAGGGCGTACGCGGTCGTACGGAAGCGCGTCGGGAAGCTCTCGGCCGTGAGGGCGTACTGGGCGGGCACCCAGATGTTCTGCCCGAAGAAGACGATGACCGCACCGATCAGGGTCGCCGCCGTCGCCCCGCCACCGCCGACGACGATCAACGCGCCCACGACCGTGATGGCGCCGCCGATCAGCATCCACCACTTGCGCTCCACCCGGTCCACGACCGACCGTGCCACGATCGCGGCCGCGATGAAGCCGGTGAGTCCCACCGCACTGACGATCCCGGCTTCCGCGGGAGTGTAGCCCTGGCGGACGAGCACCGAGGTGAAGGCACCGGCGAAGGAGTAGATCGTGACGTAGCCGAGCAGCCAGGCGCTGCCGATCACGAGGAGACGCCGCAGGTAGACCGGCGAGGTGAAGAGCTCCCGGACGCCGGCGAGCGTCCCACCCACGTGCACACCGGTGTCGCGGCTGTCGTCCGCGGTCTCGGGGAGCAGCGGCTGACGCCGGGTGGCGCGCTCCTCCATCCGGGCCACGATCGCCGCGGCCTCGGCATCCCGCCCCTTGCCGGCGAGCCAGCGCGGAGATTCGGGGAGCGCGATGCGCAGCACGAGCGAGAAGGCGGCGAGGATCGCACCCACGCCGTACACCCAGCGCCATCCGGTGTCGAAGGTGTCGGATGCCACGGCGAAGGGCAGCCCCTGCGGCCACGGCGTCATGGGGGTGGTGAGGAAGAGACCGAGCCAGATGCCGAGAGCGGAACCGAGCGCGGCCATGACGAACAGGACGCTGGTGTACCGGCCGCGCATGCGGCGCGGAGCGATCTCGCTCACGTACACGTTGATGATCGCGAGGTCGGCGCCGATGCCGATACCCGTGACCAGTCGCGAGAGACCGAACGTGGTCTCATCGACCGCGAACGTCGAGAACAGCGAGCCGAGCCCGGTGATCACCATCGCGATGATGAGCAGGCGGTGCCGCCCGAAGCGATCCGAGAGCGGCCCCAGCACGAGCGCGCCGATGCCGTAGCCGAGCAGGCTGAGGAAGATCGGCAGTCCGATGAACTGGTCGGACGTGGCCGGCGTGCACCCGCCGATGATCTGCGCGCACGTCTGCACGAACGAGACGTTGATGTTGAAGATGTCGTACTGGACGAAGAGCATGCCCAGGCCGATGGTGAGGACGGAGATCGCACTCAATCCCCAGCGGGGAAAGCGATCGAGGCGGGCCAGGGGCGAGACCCCGGTGCGGAGCGTGGACATGTTTCTCCCAGAATGATCGAGCCGGTGCTTGCGGTCGAGCATCCTCCGCCGCGTCTCGCGGCGGCATCGTCATTTCTGACGAGGGCCCCCGGCGAGCATCACCAGCGACGTGCGATTCTGGGCGCCCGTCCGCGCGAACGCCTGCGCCAGGTGGGTTCGCAGCGTCGGCAACGAGACCCCGAGACGGTCGCAGATCGCACGGTCGGTGAGCCCCTCGGCCAGGAGCGCCACGATCTGACGCTGCCGGGGAGTGAGCATGTCGCTCCCCGCCGGGACGTCGTCGTTCCACAGGCGGTGGACGAGATCGCCCACGGCCTGCAGCTTGCGCACGTCGTCGGGTGTGAAGGCACCCGAACGCTGGGACCGCCACACCCGCAGGTCGATCGTGCCGACGGACGGGGTCGGTGCGAAGTAGTTCATTCCGTGGAACATGCCCGAACGGAACAGGAAGTCCCGCACGAACTCGTCGCGCGTGTCTCGCCGCGGACTGATCGCCGACGCGCCGCGCGCGCGGAGGAACCGGGGCGTCATCGTGTCGACGTACCGATACCGGGTGTCGTACGCGCGCAGCTGATCGTCGGCGAAGTGGACCCCCACCGGGTCGGCGTAGGGACCCGACGGCGTCCAGCGGTACGACACGAACGCGTCCGCATTCACCGCGCGCAAGAGCTGCCGCCCCAGACGCGCACGGCGGTCCGGAAGCGGTGCGTCGGCGGTGAGCGTCTCCATGATCTTCCACGAGACACGCGCCATGTGATCCTCCTCGCGCTCCGTTGCGCTGACGATAACCCGGCCGATCGCTCCCTGTGTTTCAGCGTTGCGACTGCTGTGTGACGACGACGAGTCGCGGACCGGTCGCGCTCGCCGCCTGGCGGACGACCTCTTCGAGATCATCGAGTCCGTCGACCCGCCGACTGTCGATACCGTACCCCCGCGCGAGAGCCACGGGGTCGAGGCCGGGCAGATCGAGATACCCGCCGTCGGGGACGTCCATGAACCGCGAGAACCGCTGCAGGGCGCCGTACTCCTGGTTCTGGCAGATCACGAAGGTGACGGGGATGCCGTATCTCGCCGCCGTCCACAGCGCCGACGGCGTGTACTGCATCGCGCCGTCGCCGATCAGGGCGATCACCGGGCGTTCGCGGTCGGCCAGCTGAACGCCGACGGCGGCGGGGAGTCCCCAGCCGAGCCCGCCGTTGGCGGGGAAGTAGTAGGACTGGGCCCGCTCGAACGTGAGCCTCGCCCACAGCGCGTCGGCGGAGGTCCACTCCAGCACGACCACGGCGTCATCGGGCTTCGCGCGGTCGATGGCGTCGAGGATCGCCGAGGCCGAGTGCGCACCGTTCGACTCCGGCGGCGCCGGGTCGAACACGAGAGCCTCTCCGGGTACCGACGCGCGCCGTCCGACCCGAGCGCTCACCCGCGCCGCGGCGTCGACCGGATCGCCCACTGCCAGCTCTCCCATGGCCGCTCGCGCCGCCTCAGCGGGGTCGGAGGTGACGCCGATCAGCCGCGCCCCTGCGGCGAGCGGCGCCCCCTCGACGAACTGGTGGTAGCGGAACACCGCGGCGCCGAGGGTCAGCACGAGGTCGTGCGCGGCGAGCGTCTCGGCCACGGCTCCCAACCCCGTGGGCAGGATGCCGCGGAAGTGGGGATGCCGCGTGGGGAACGGCGCACGGGAGGGGCTCGGCGCCACCCACACGGGTAGCCCCGCACGCTCGCTGAGCGCTCGGGTGGCAGCCCACCCGGCTTCGGTGTCCACTCCGGGGCCGAGGACCAGGACGGGGGAGCGGGCGCCGTCCAGGGCCGCGGCGATCTCGTCGACGGCGGCGTCGGCGACGACCGGCGCCCCAGCGACGCGCCGGGTCGACAGCGGCGCCGCCTCGGCGGCATCCATCGGTCGCGCCCAGTCATCCAGCGGCACGGACACGAGGACCGGCCCCGTCGGCGCCGACTGCGCCAGCAGCGCCGCCTGCGAGACGGCGAGCGGGACGTCGTCAGGGCGCAGCGGCTCGGTCGCCCATTTCACCAGCGGGTCGGCGAGCCGTGTCGCGTCGACGTTGGTGAGCATGGCGTTCAGCGGCACGTAGCGCCGGCTCTGCTGCCCCGCGATCACCAGGAGCGGCACGTGTGCCGCCGCACTGTTGGTGAGGTTCCCCATCGCGTTGCCTGTCCCCGACGAGGAGTGCAGGTTCACCACCCCAAGGGTGCCGGAGGCCTGCGCGAAACCGTCGGCCATCGCGATCGCCGCGCCCTCCTGCAGCGCGAGGACGTATTCGATGTCATCGGGAAGGTGCTTCAGCATCGTCAGCTCGTTCGAGCCGGGGTTGCCGAAGATGCGCGTGACTCCGCGGGCGCGCAGCACGTCGTAGAACGCCTGGGCGACGTCGACGGCAGGCATGGGATCCTCTCGGCGGTTCAGAACGGGTAGGTGGCGACGTCCGCCTGCATCGTGACCCATTGGGTCTCGGTGAAGGCCTCGATGTTCGCCTCGTGGCCGCCGAAGCGCGCACCGGTGCCCGAGGCCCCGACGCCACCGAACGGCGCCTGCGACTCGTCGTCGACGGTCTGGTCGTTGATGTGCAGGATGCCACTGGGGAGGCGGTCGGCCAGTTCGTAGGCGCGGAACGCGTCCTTGGCGAGGATGCCGAGGGAGAGTCCGTAGTCGCTGGCGTTGACCAGCTCGACGAGCTCGTCGATCGAGCCGAAGCGCGTCACGGGGGCGACGGGACCGAAGATCTCCCGTTGGAAAGCGGCGTGGTCGGCCGTCACGTCCGCGAGGACGGTCGCCTCGTAGAACAGGCGGTCGTAGGACCCTCCGGCGGTGACGCGTGCGCCCGCGTCGACGCTCTCCCGCACGATCGCGTCGATCTTGTCGCGCTGACGCTCGTCGATGATGGGGCCGAGCGGCGCCCCGGTCGCGGGGTCGCCGGCAGGCAGCGCGGCCGCCTTGGCGCTCAGTGCTGCGACGTAGTCGTCGTAGATGCTCTCGTGCACGATGTGTCGTCCGGTGGTCATGCAGATCTGCCCCTGGTGCAGGAACGACCCCCACGCGCCGGCCGACGCGGCCGCGGCCACGTCGACGTCGCCGAGCACGACGAGGGCGTTGTTTCCGCCGAGCTCGAGGTGCGCACGCTTGAGCAGCTGTCCCGCGCGGGCTCCGATCACACGGCCCGCCTCGGTGGATCCGGTGAAGGAGATCACGGGCACGGCGGGGTGGTCCACGAGCGCGGAGCCCACCTCCACGCCCCCGGGGAGGACCGAGAAGACGCCGGCGGGGACCCCCGCCGCCTCCAGCACCGCGGCGAAGAACAGGCCGCCGCTCACGCTCGTGCGCGGATCGGGCTTGAGCACGACGGCATTGCCGAGGGCGAGGGCGGGAGCGATCGAGCGGGCCGACAGGATGCCGGGGAAGTTGAAGGGCGAGATCACCCCGACGACGCCGACCGGGCGGCGTCGCGCCAGGCTGAGTCGGGGGCGTGCCGAACGCAAGAGCTGCCCGTACGGCATGAGGGCCGTCGCGGCGGCGAGGTGGAACTCGTTCGCGACGAGCCCGGCTTCGAACTGCGCCTTTCCCTGCGCCGAGCCCGCCTCCTCGCTCAGCCAATGAGCGAGCGTGTCGGTGTTCTCTTCGAGGAGGGCCCCCGCACGTCGCAGCACCGCGGCGCGCTCTTCCGCGGGGAGGGCGGCCCACGGGCCCTGGGCGCGGCGCGCGGACTCGACGGTGCGGGAGAGGTCGTCGGCGGTGGCGATCGCGACGCGCGCGATCTCTCCACCGGTGGAGGGGGAGACCACCGCCGCCGTCTCGGGGGTCGAGACCCACGATCCGTCGAAGTAGCGGCCATCCCAGGTCTGCGGGTCGAAGAACGTCATCGGTCAGTCCCTTCCTGCGCCGGAGCGCGTGAGTGTGCCCGCGCGGCGCGCCTTCTCGGCGATCGCTGCGGAGGCGAAGTCGACGGCCGAGCGTTCGGCGTCGTCGAGGTAGTCGAGCGGGATCGGGACCACGCCGCCCTCACGGACCACGGCCCGGAGCGTCACGTGCGCGCCGGAGCCGTCGGCATCCGTTCGCCACACTGCCACGGGCATCGGCTCGTCGGCGGCGAGCCCCGCGATCGTTCGTGCGGAGCCGAGAGGTGTCGTCCACCCCGAGCTGCGGCCGGGGCGGAGGTCCGACCAGCGGCGGAACCATCCACGCGCGTCGGCGTCGATGCGCGCCCGCTCGTCGGTCGTGAGCGCGCGCGGGGCGCCGTCGAGACGGATGCCGCTCCACACCGGAACCTGGCCGTCGCCGTGCTCGCCGACGACGAGCGCATCGACGCGGTCGGGCGATACACCCAGCTCTCGCGCGACGGCGGCGGTGAAGCGGACGCTGTCATTCAGGCAGTAGCCGAAGATGCGCGCGGGGTCGATCGCGCCCTCGTGCGCGAGGCAGGTCGCGAGCACGTCGGCGGGGTTGGTGAGCACGAAGACGAGCCCGGCATCGCCCGCGAGGTGCGTGATGGCCGGGAGCAGGGCACGCATCACGCCGAGGTTGCCCTCGAGGAACGCCTCGCGACTGCCGTCGGGCGTCTCGGGGAGCGAGGCGGCGAACACGACGAGGTCGACCGGGGGGTGCGTCTCGACATCCGCGAGATCGCCCGCGGTGAGGCGCGTGCGTGTGCGCCCCGCGACGATCTGCGCTTCGCGCATGTCGATCGCGTGGGCCGCCAGCACGTTGTGCTTCAGATCGAACAGCACGACCTCATCGACCGTGTCGGCGAGCGAAAGCTGATGGGCCAGTCCCGAACCGGTCAGCCCCGAGGCCCCCAGGATCGCGACCCGGCGCGGGGTCCAGTGCTGCTCCATTGCTCACGTCCTTCCACGCCGTCCCTGGCGCTCGTTCCATTCAAGGCGCCGATACACCCCACGTCCAGACGAGGTTTCGCATGATCCGCATAGAATCCCTCTATGGAGCGCGGTTGCTCCACGAGAGGACTCCGCCATGGCATCCGTTGATCTCGACCTGCTGCGCACTTTCGTCGCCATCTACGAACGGCGCAGTCTCACGCTCGCGGCCGGCGTGCTCAACGTCACCCAGCCCTCGGTGAGCTACGCGCTCGGGCGTCTGCGTCGCGACCTCGGCGATGCCCTGTTCGTGCGGTCGTCGGCTGGAATGGAACCCACCGCCCGCGCCGAACAGTTGTACGCCGTCGCCCGCCCCGCCATCGACGGCATCGACGACGTGGTCGCCGGCCGCGACTTCGATCCCGCCACCGCCCGCACACGCTTCCGCGTCGCGCTGACCGACATGGGTGAATTCGCCTACCTCCCCGTGCTCATGGAGCGACTCGCGCGCGACGCCCCGGGGGTGAGCCTCGACGTCGTCCCGGTCGATGTCGACGCGGTCGATCGGTGGATCGCCAGCGGAGAAGTGGATGCCGCCGTCAGCAGCGCCGCGCCGACGGGACGCACCGCGACCGTGGAACTCTTCGCCGAGACCTACGTCTGCGTCGCGCAGTGGCCCGAGTCGCTGCGGGGCGTCCCGCTCGCGGCGGAGGACCTGTCACCGCTCCGGCTGGCACTGATAGACACCTCGGCGGGCCACGATCGCGTGGGGCGAGCCCTCGATGATGCAGGTGTCACCCCCGCGTCCGTCCTGCGGGTGCACCACTTCTCCACGCTCCCCGAGACGCTGCTGCGGTCCAAGGGCGCGGCGATCGTCCCGAGGCGAGTGGCCGCTCTCTTCTCGGCGCGATGGCCGCTGTCCGCACGCCCCCTCGGTGACCTCGTCGAGGGCTTCCACGTGCGCCTCTTCGCCAACCCGGCGCTGCACCCCACGGGCGCACGCCGGTGGTTCCTCGCCGAGCTCGAGGCGGCCATCCGCTCCTTCGCCGACGGCGACGACCCCGGCAGCGACGTCCTGATCGGGTGAGAACCGGAGCCCCGCGGTCATCGCGCGTTCGGGGCGCGAGCCGCCGTTCGGGGCGCAGGAGTCGCGCCCCGAACGGAAGTACACGGCCCGAAGGAATCAGCTCGCCGCGTCGGCGAGCTCGCCCGGGCCCGGCAGGATCTGCTTCAGCAGGTCGTCGAGCGTCACGACGCCGACCAGGTGCGCCCCGTCGACCACCGTGGCCAGCTGCACGCGGCGGCGGCGCATCCGGGCGAGGGCGTCGTAGGCCGAGTCGCCCGGAGCGAGCACGAGCGGGTCCCGCGCGATCTCGCGCGCCGGGGTCGACGGATCGACCTCGAGGGTGTCGCGCACGTGCGCCACACGCGATGTCGGGCCCGTGCCCACGAGGACCCGCAAGTGCGTCGACGACGCGGCCACGGCCTGCACGTCGGCCGCGGTGGCGTCCTCGGGCACCGAGGTGGGGGTCCGGTCGCCGCGCACGATCTCGCCGACCGTCAGCGTGCTCAGCTCGATCGCCTGCGCGATCGGAGCCGAGTACTGCTCGTCGAGGGTTCCGGCACGGCGCGAGTGCGCGACCAGCTCACGGATGGTGTCGGCGTCCTGACCACCGGCGGCGGCCTTCTCCACCGGCTCGACGCCCGACGCCCGCACGAGGCGGTTCGCGATGCGATTGATCCACAGCAGGAAGGGCCGCAGCGGCCACGTCAGTGCCCGGGCCAGGATGCCGGTCGCCTTCGCCGCGGTCTCGGGGTGCGCGATCGCCCACGACTTGGGGGCCATCTCTCCGATCACCAGGTGCAGGAACGTCACCACGATGAGCGCGAGCATGAACGCGATGACGTCCGCGAGGACAGAGGGGAGTCCCCACGTCTCGAACACGGGAGCGAGCGCGTAGTCGATCGCCGGCTTCGTGATGGCACCGAGCAGGAAGGTGCACGCCGTGATGCCCAGCTGGGCGAAAGCGAGCATGACGGTCAGCTCGTTGACGCCGCGCAGTGCGGCCCGAGCGGAAGCGCTCGTCGCGGCCTCCTCCTCGAGCCGGTGCCGTCGCGCGGCGAGGAGGGCGAACTCGACGATGACGAAGAAGGCGCTCGCGATGATGAGCGCGGCCGTGATCAGCGTGACGACCCACCAGCTCATCGGGTCACCTCCTCGTCCACCGCATTCATCGGTGAGGCCGGCTCGGCATCCCGGTCGATCTCGTGCAGACGCACGACGAGTTGCGAGGGCACGTGCCGGTCGATCTCGGTCACTTCGACCTCGAGCCAGCGCTCGAAGTGGAGACCCTGGACGACCTCGCCGGCCCGCTCGGGCACGTCGATGCGGACGATGTCGCCGACCGCGGGCAGGTCGCCGCGGGCGTCGATGACGAGACCGGCGGCGGTCTCGATGTCGGAGGTCGCCAGGTCGTGGCCGATGAGGCGTTCGAGTTCGTCGAGGTGCAGGTCGCCGGGGACCGTCCACGCCGCATCGCCCATCGCGGCGACTTCGTCGACCTCGGTGTCATGTTCGTCCGAGAGCTCGCCGATGACCTCTTCGGTGAGGTCTTCGATGGTCAGGATGCCGTCGAAGTTGCCGTACTCGTCGACCACGCACGCCAGTTCGTTGCGGCTGTGCCGCATGCGGTCGAGCGCGACGGGCAGGAGCATCGAGGTCGGCAGGACCACGGCGGGGCGCATCACCGATGAGACGGGCGCGTCCGGATGCGGCTGCTCGCGCAGCACGTCGATGAGCTCGACGACGCCGACGGGGGAGTCCTCTTCCCCGATCACCGGGTACCGCGTGTGGCCGGTCGCCATGAGCGCACGCACCTCGCCGACGGTCGTCTCCGGTCGCACCGAGCCGACCTGCGAGCGGGGGATCATGGCGTGCTCGACGTCGCGCTGCGGGAAATCGAGGATGCGGTCGATGATCATCGAGAGGTCGTCGGGCAGATCGCCGCTGGCGCGGGATTCCTCGACGATCGCCTCGAGATCGCGCGCGGTCGCGCTCTCGTCGACGTCCTCGAGCGGCTCGATGCGTACGAGACGCAGGAGTGCGTTCGCGGCGACGTCGAACACCGTGATGAGCCAACCGAACGCGAGCAGGTAGATCCGCGTGGGAACGGCGAGTGCTCGGGCGAGCGGCTCGGGGTTCGCGATGGCCAGGTTCTTCGGGTACAGCTCGCCGAAGATCATCGTCACGATCGTGGCGAGCAGCAGCGCACCGACGGTACCGATGACGATGGAAACCGCCGGATCGACCCCGACACCGCCGAGCAGCGTGCCGATCGACGCGCCGATCAAGGGCTCCGCGACGTAGCCGATCAGCAGGCCGGTCACGGTGATGCCCAGCTGGGCTCCCGAGAGCATGAACGACGTGCGCTGCGTGATCGCGAGCACGCGTTTGGCCTGCGCATCGCCCTTCTCGGCGCGGGCCGACAGCTTCGCCCGGTCGACGGACATGTACGCGAACTCCTGGGCGACGAAGAAGCCGCAGGCCGCGATGATCGCGAGCGTGATGACCACACCCAGCAACAGCGTCAGGACCGCTGTCAGCATCCGATTTCACCCCCTCTCGAAACGAGGGGGCTCGAAGATCGGCCCTCCTGGTCGGTGGAGGTTCGGTGAGGGCTCACGGGTGTTCTCTCTCGTGGGTCGTCAGAGTGGTTCGACAGAGATTATCGGCACCGGCTTTGAATGTGCTGTGGCGAGCGACAGGCACCAGCGAGATGGCAGAATGAGGGTCCCCGCATTGCCTCGCTTCCCGGCGTGGTCCCGCCCTTTGCTCGACAGGTACGCTTCGGCGCGCCAGAAAAGGACCAGCCGTGGGACGCCTCATCTACCGCGACCGTGCGACGTTCGACATCGACGACCGCGTGCTCGCGCACTTGCGCATCGTGATCATGAACAAGCTTCGACGCAACGAGGGCTTCATGCTCCAGGTGCCCGTGAACGAGGGGGTGCGGCAGGCGAGTCTGTGGATCCATGCCTCGAACGCCCTCGTGCTGCAGTTCTATGGCGGTCGTGAGCCCGCCATCGACCGCGAACTCGTCGATCAGATGATGCACGACGCCAGCGGCTCCGACGGTCTCACGCTCTCCGGTTCGGGGATCGCCGCGGCGCCCGCCGCGCCGGTCCGTCACGTCCGCTGATCCGGGCTGGCCGACCCGCGAGACCCCACCGGATGCCGCGCGCCCGAGCGGCCATTGACCGGGAATCTCCTGTCCGTCCGTCGCGCCGCGCGGGCCGCGTCCCGCACACGTTCGGCGCGGTGCGGCACGATCGAACCATGGCGAGACAGGCAGGCCCGACGCGCCGCCGCGCCGCACCACGAAGCCGGCCCGCGCGCCGCGGCGTTCCCCGGCGCCCGAGCGCGGCGCGGCGCCGTGTGCTGCACCGTCGACGGTGGACGGCCGGCATCCTCGCCGTCGTCGTGCTCGGCCTCGTCGTCGCCGCGGCGGTCCCGCTCGTGCACCTCGTGTCCGGCTGGAACACCGTGTGGAACACCGAGACCAAGCGCGCCTCGATCGATCTGGCCGACTTCGATCCCGGATCCCTCATCGACGATGCCGCCTTCTACGACGGCACGGCGATGGATGCCGAACAGGTCCAACGCTTCCTCGACGACCAGATCGGGGACTGCGCGACGGACTCCTGTCTGAATGTCCTGCGCAGCACTCTGCCCCCGCGGGAAGCGATCGTGTCGGAGGACACCGGCGAGACGGTCTGCGACGCGTACGATGGAGGCGAGTTCACCGCGGCCGAGATCATCGACCGCGTGCAGCGCGCGTGCGGGATCTCCGCGAAGGTGCTGCTGGTGACGCTGCAGAAGGAGCAGAGCCTCGTGTCGGGTCGGATCGCCCGCGCGCCGTCGGCCGAGGCGCTCGGCGCGGCGATGGGCGCGCGCTGCCCCGACGATGCGCCGTGCGACCCGGGTCGCGCGGGATTCGCCGCCCAGATGGCGCAGGGTGCCACCGACCTCGCGGCTTACCGCGCCTCGGACTTCATGCGGCAGCCCGGCACGCACTACATCGCCTACTCGCCCGACCCCGCGTGCGGGGGCACCGACATCGAGATCCGGAACCACGCCACGGCGGCCCTGTACAACTACACGCCGTACCAGCCGAACGCTGCGGCGATCGACGCCCGCTGGGGGAGCGGAGACGCGTGCTCCTCGTACGGCAACCGGAATTTCGCGCTCTACTGGAAGCTCTGGTTCGCCTGACCGGATCACAGTGTTGTGATTTCGTTATCTTCGGGCGATAATGACCGAGACAACCGAACAGCCGCCACCGCTCTCGCGCAGGTCGTAGGGGAAGACGTACCTGACGAAGGAGAGACCATGGCGACCACGTCTTCGCGCGGAGTGATCCTCATCCACTCGGCGCCGCGCGCGTTGTGCCCCCACCTCGAGTGGGCAGTAGGACGCGCCCTCGGCCGTGCGGTCAACTTCGACTGGTCCGAGCAGCCGGTCCTCACGGGCAGCCGGCGGGCGGAGTTCTACTGGGAGGGCCCGGTCGGTTCCGGAGCCGCGCTCGCCAGTGCCATCCGCGGGTGGGAGCACTTGCGCTTCGAGGTGAGCGAGGATCCCACGCCGCGCAGCGACGGCGGGCGCTGGATGCACACGCCGGGTCTCGGCATCCACTACGCCCAGACGGATGCCGCGGGAAACGTCGTGATCGGTGAAGACCGTGTGCGCTATGCCCTCGAGGTCGCCGCGGGCGATGCCTTCGAACTGCAGCGCGAGCTCGACGTCGCCCTCGGGTCCGCCTGGGACGAGGAGCTCGAGCCCTTCCGCCACGCCGGTGACGACCAGCACGTCGTCTGGTTGCACAAGGTCGGCTGAGAGATGTCGAGTGGGGGAGGCGCCATTACCGGAGGCCGGTGAGTACCTCCCGGCACCGGGACCGCGTATCCCTCGCTCGATGAAAGACCGAACGCCCCCGTCATCCCCGCAGCAGTCGGGGGATGCCGGGGGCGTTCGGCAGTGATCAGACCGAGGCGATCGCGACGACGGCGTTGTGGCCGCCGAAGCCGAACGAGTTGCTGATGGCCAGCTGGTCGCCCGAGCCGAGCTCGACCGGCGAGCCCGAGATCGCGAACGGCACCTCGGGGTCCTGCTCGGTGAGGTTGATCGTGGGCGGCGCGACGCGGTCACGCAGCGCCAGCACCGTGAAGATGGCCTCGAGGGCACCCGTGCCGCCGAGAAGGTGACCCGTGGAGGCCTTCGTCGCCGAGACCGGGATCTCGTCGACCCGCGCGCCGAACACGGCCCGCAGCGCCTGATACTCGTTCGGGTCGCCGACGGGCGTCGACGTTGCGTGGGCGTTGATGTGGCTGACGTCGTCGGGGGAGGCCCCGGCCATCTCGAGCGCCATGCGCACGGCACGTGCCGCGCCCCGGCCCTCGGGGTCGTTGGCCGTGATGTGGTACGAATCGGCAGTGACGCCGCCACCGGCGATGACGGCGTAGATCTTGGCGCCGCGTGCCTTCGCGTGCTCCTCGGTCTCGAGGATCAGCACGCCGGCACCCTCGCCCATGACGAAGCCGTCGCGGTCGATGCTGGCGGGACGCGATGCCGTCTCGGGAGAGTCGTTGCGCTTGGACAGCGCCTGCATCGAGGCGAAGGACGCGATCGTGATCGGGTGGATCGCCGACTCGGTACCACCGGCGATCACGATGTCGGCGAGGCCGTCACGGATGTGCTGCACCGCGTTGACGATCGACTCGGTGCTCGACGCGCACGCCGAGGCCACAGTCCGCGCGAAGGCGCGGGCGTTGAAGTGCAGCGACAGGTTGCCGGCCGCCGCGTTGGGCATCAGCATCGGCACCGTCATCGGCATGACGCGGCGCGGGCCCTTCTCACGCAGGGTGTCCCACGCGTCGAGGAGAGTCCACACGCCGCCGATTCCGGTGGCGAAGTCGACGCCGAGACGGTCGGGATCGATGTCGGGCGCTCCCGCGTCCTCCCACGCTTCCTTCGCCGCGACCATCGCCAGCTGCGACGACGGGTCGAGGCGCTTGGCGATCGGGCGGTCGAGGACGGTCTCGGGCCGCACGAGCGCCTCGGCAGCGAACGTGACGGGCAGTTGGTACTTCTCGACCCATTCGTGCTCGAGAGTGCGCGCGCCGGACGCACCGGACAGCAGGGCGGACCAGCTCTCGGGAGCCGTCCCGCCGATGGGCGAGGTGGCACCGATACCGGTGACGACGATGCGGGGTGTGCTCATGGTGTGATCCTTGGTGCGGCCGAGGGGTCGTGACCGGTGGGGGCCGCAGCCCCCACCGGGAGGGTCAGGACTGGTTCGACGAGATGTAGGTGACAGCGTCGCCGACGGTCTTGAGGTTCTTGACCTCGTCGTCGGGGATGGTGACGCCGAACTTCTCCTCGGCGTTGACGACGATCGTCATCATCGAGATCGAGTCGATGTCGAGGTCATCGGTGAAGGACTTCTCGAGCGCGACCTCATCGGCCGAGATGCCCGTCTCGTCGGTGATGAGCTCGGCAAGGCCGGCGAGAACCTCGTCGTTGGTGAATGCCATGATTTCTCCTGTTGTTGGGGGCGGACCCGGGGAGTCGTCCCGAGCCCCGATAAGTCTAGGGTTCGACGCTCGCGCGTCAGGGGAGGACGACGA
Organism: Microbacterium sp. SCPM-O-B-15248 (M128); assembly: GCF_058214835.1. Classification (NCBI taxonomy): domain Bacteria; kingdom Bacillati; phylum Actinomycetota; class Actinomycetes; order Micrococcales; family Microbacteriaceae; genus Microbacterium; species Microbacterium sp. SCPM-O-B-15248 (M128). Next base: position 258,275 of record NZ_JBYQLI010000002.1, on the reverse strand, counting down.
CCTGCGCGCCGAACACGAGTCCGGCGCCGAACCCGATCTGGAGGGCCAGGCCCCCGCTGAGCTCGGGGTGCTCCTCGAGCAGCCGGTGCGTCGCGAGCGGGATCGAGGCCGCCGAGGTGTTGCCGGTCGTCTCGATGTCGCGTCCGATCACCACCGTCTCGGGGAGTCCGAGCTGCTTGGCGAACTCGTCGATGATGCGCATGTTGGCCTGGTGGGGCACGAACGCGGCGAGGTCGGAGGGCTGGATGCCGGCGGCCTCGATGGCCTGTCGGGCGACCTTGACCATCTCCCACACCGCCCACCGGAACACGGTGGGTCCTTCTTGACGCAGCGTCGGCCACGGGGCCACGCCGTCGCGGAACTCCGTGAGCGTGTGGTTCATGCCCACCGCGTCGGCCTTCGACCCGTCCGAGCCCCAGATCGTGGGACCGATGCCGGGAGTGTCGCTCGGGCCGATGACGACCGCGCCGGCGCCGTCGCCGAGGAGGAACGAGATGCTCCGGTCGGTCGGGTCGACGACGTCGCTGAGCTTCTCGGCGCCGACGACGACGACGTGCGTCGCGAGTCCGCCGCGGATGAGCGCGTCGGCCTGAGCGACGCCGTACGCGAAGCCCGCGCACGCGGCGTTGACGTCGTAGGCCGCGGCGGGGTTGGCCCCGATCCGGTCCGCCACGATCGCCGAGGCCGACGGCGTCTGCTTCGGGTTGCTGATCGTCGCGACGATCACGGCATCGATGTCCGAGGGGGCGACGCCGGACTTCTCGACGGCCTCGCGGGCGGCGTCGGACGCGAGGTCGATGGCATCCGTCTCGGCGTTCGCGCGGACGCGCGTGACGATGCCCGTGCGCTGACGGATCCACTCGTCGCTCGAGTCGATCGGGCCGACGAGATCGTCGTTGGGGACGTAGTTCTCACCGCGAGCCGCGCCGTACGCGTAGATGCGCGTGTGCGCCGGTCCCTGCAGCTGACGGAGGGTGGGGGTGCTCATGCCTGCTCTCCCTTCAGGAGTGCGACGGCCGCATCGAGGTCGTCCGGGGTCTTGACTGCGACGGTGGGGGTCCCGCGCAGCGCGCGCTTCGCCAGCCCCGTGAGGGCGCCGGCGGGCGCGAGTTCGATGATGCCTGTGACGCCCTGCTCGGCGAACGACGCCATGCAGCGGTCCCAGCGGACGGGCGAGGCGACCTGGGCAACGACCAGGTCGACGGCACGGCGCGCGTCGTCGACCACGGTGCCGTCGGAGTTCGTCCACAGCGTCGTGGTGGGGGCGGATGCCGACACATCGGCGGCTGCGGCACGAAGGGTCTCGACCGCGGGCTCCATGAAGCGCGTGTGGAAGGCGCCCGCGACCTGCAGCGGGATCACGCGGGTTCCGCGCGGCGCCTCGGCGGCCAGCTCGGCCAGGGCCGGCAGCTCGCCGGCCGCGACGATCTGCCCGCCGCCGTTGTAGTTGGCGGGGGTCAGGCCCAGCGCATCGAGGCGCTCGAGCACGGCCTGCTCGTCTCCGCCGACGACGGCGCTCATGCCCGTCTCGACGGTGGCGGCCGCGTCGGCCATCGCACGTCCGCGGATCCCGACGAGCCGGAGCGCGTCCGCGTCCGACAGGACACCGGATGCCGCGAGGGCGGCGAACTCGCCCACCGAGTGGCCCGCAACGCCGTCGGCGCCCTGCCCGGCGCGGTCACGCAGGACGCTCCAGGAGAGGAGACTCGCCGCCACGATGAGTGGTTGAGCGACGCTGGTGTCGCGGATGCGGTCGGCATCCCACTCCGTCCCGGCGGCGAGGAGGTCGACGCCCGCGTGCTCGGAAGCGGCGGCCAGACGCTCACGCGTCCCGTCGATCTCGAGCCAGGGCGAGAGGAACCCGGGGGTCTGAGAACCCTGCCCGGGGAAGACGGCGATGATCACCGTCCCATCCTGTCAAGGATCCGCCGTCGGCTTCTGGAGATATCGGCACAAGAAATCGGCGTGTCTTTGTGCGCGCCGTGCATCAGCGCAGGTTCGAGGTGCGCCGGGCGGCCGTGCCACGGCGTCGCGTGGCATCCGTCCCCATGGAGCCGAGGATGAGGGCGGTCTGCAGGATGAGCGCCTCGCGCGGGCCCGTGGCATCCCACCCGATCACCTCGGACACGCGCTTGAGGCGGTACCGCACGGTGTTCGGGTGCACGTACAGTTCGCGGGCCGTCGCCTCGAGCGAACGGCCGTTGTCGAGATAGCTCCAGAGCGTCGCGACGAGGTCGGCGCTGTGCGCCTGGAGCGGACGGTACACGCGCTCGACGAGCGTCTGCTTGGCCACCGCGTCGCCGGCCAGCGCCCGCTCCGGGAGCAGGTCGTCGGCTTCGACCGGACGCGGAGCGTTCCGCCAGGCCCGGGCGACGGCGAACCCGGCGAGGGCCGCGCGGGCGCTCTGGCCCGCGTCGACGAGAGCGGCGACGGCGGGTCCGAGCACGAGATGCCCGGCCCCGAAGCCGGGCTCCAGTCGCTTGGCGATCTCGGTGAACGGCAGCTCGGTCGTGTCCTCGCGCCCGCGCACGGGCAGATCTGCCCGACCGATGACGAGCACCAGACGCGAACCCTGTACACCGATCAGCACGTCCACACCGAGCTTGCGCGAGGTGCGACGCACGTGGTCGACGTCGAGCTGAGGGGGAGTGGTGCCCACGAGCACCGCGACCTCACCGTGGCCGTGCCAGCCCAGGGCCGCGATGCGGCTGGGCAGTTCGTCATCGGCCTCGCCCGTGAGGATCGAGTCCACGACGAGCGCTTCGAGGCGGGCGTCCCACAGGCCGCGGGCCTCGGCGGCGCGGGCGTAGACGTCGGCGGCGGCGAACGCCACTTCGCGCGAGTACGACAGCATCGCCTCGCGGACGCGTTCGCTCCGGCCGGCGACCCGCTCCTCCATGACCTCGACGGTGACGCGCACGAGCTGCAGCGTCTGCGTCAGGCTGACGCTCCGCAGCAGCTCACGGGGTGCGGCGGCGAAGATGTCGGCGGCGATCGCCGGGGTGGACGCGGGTTCTTCGAACCACTGCAGGAACGACGTGATGCCCGCCTGCGCGACCAGTCCGACAGCGGACCGGCGCGCCGGGGGCATCTCGGCGTACCAGGGCAGCGTCTCTTCGAGCCGCTGGATCGTCGCGGTGGCGAGGTCGCCCGAGATCCGGCGCAACCACGCCAGGGTCTCGGCTTTCTCGTCCGCGGCCCGGGAGGAAGCGGTGGCCCCGCTCCCTCCCGAACCGTCGACGGCCGCGCGATCGGTCACGCGATCAGGCCTCGCCGCCGGCGTTCCCGCTCGTGCCGGCGTTGACGTCGTGCAGGCGGTACTTCTCGATGGCCTGGGCGATCACCGAACGGTCGACCTTGCCCTCGTCCGCGAGCCCCTGGAGCGTACGCACCACGAGCGACGGACCGTCGATCTTGAAGAACCGGCGCGCGGCGGCACGGGTGTCGGAGAACCCGAACCCGTCGGCACCGAGCGACAGGTAGCGCTGCGGAACCCACTGACGGATCTGGTCCTGGACGGCGTGCATCCAGTCGCTGACCGCGACGACCGGGCCCTCGGCATCCCGAAGCTTCTCGGTGAGGTACGCGGTGCGGGGCTCGGACTCGGGGTGGAGGAAGTTGTGCTCGTCGGCGGCGAGACCGTCGCGGCGCAGTTCGCTCCACGACGTGACCGACCACACGTCGGCGACGACGCCCCAGTCGTCCTTCAGCAGACGCTGGGCCTCGAACGCCCACGGCACACCGACACCCGACGCGAGGAGCTGGGCACGGGGACCCTCGCCCTCGCCGACCGACACACGGTGGATGCCGCGGACGATGCCGTCCACGTCGACATCCTCGGGCTCGGCGGGCTGCACCAGCGGCTCGTTGTAGACGGTCATGTAATACATGACGTTCGGGTCGGGGTGCTCTCCGCCGTACATGCGCTCGATGCCCGAACGCACGATGTGGGCGATCTCGTAGCCGTAGGCGGGGTCGTACGACACCGTCGCCGGGTTGGTGGATGCCAGCAGCTGCGAGTGTCCGTCGGCGTGCTGCAGGCCCTCACCGGTCAGGGTGGTGCGGCCGGCCGTCGCGCCGATGATGAAGCCACGCGCCATCTGGTCGCCCGCCGCCCACTGGGCGTCGCCCGTGCGCTGGAAGCCGAACATCGAGTAGAAGACGTAGACCGGAATCAGCGGCTCGCCGTGCGTGGCGTACGACGTGCCCGCCGCGGTGAACGCCGCGAGGGCGCCCGCCTCGTTGATGCCGACGTGGATGATCTGACCCTGGGGGCTCTCCTTGTAGGCCAGGAGGAGCTCGCGGTCGACCGAGGTGTAGTGCTGACCCTTGGGGTTGTAGATCTTCGCCGTCGGGAAGTACGCGTCCATGCCGAACGTGCGCGCCTCGTCGGGGATGATCGGGACGATGCGGTGGCCGAAGCCCTTGACCCGCAGCAGGTCCTTGAGCAGACGGACGAACGCCATGGTCGTCGCGATCTCCTGCGTGCCCGAACCCTTCTTGGGCAGCGCGTAGGCCTGGTCACCGGGCAGCTCGAGACCGACGTGGGTCGTGCGACGTTCTGGAAGGAAGCCGCCGAGCGAACGACGACGCTCGAGCATGTAGGTGATGGTCTCATCCTGCGGACCGGGGTTGTAGTACGGCGGCTGGTAGGGGTTCTCTTCCAGCTGCGCGTCCGTGACCGGAATGTCCATCGCGTCGCGGAAGGCCTTGAGGTCGTCCAGCGTCAGCTTCTTCATCTGGTGGGTCGCGTTGCGGCCCTCGAAGTGCGGACCGAGGCCGTAGCCCTTGATGGTCTTGGCGAGGATGACGGTCGGCTGGCCCTTGTGCTCCTTGGCCGCCTTGAACGCCGCGAACACCTTGCGGTAGTCGTGGCCACCGCGCTTGAGGCCCCAGATCTGCTCGTCGGTGTAGTCCTTGACGAGCTCGAGGGCGCGGGGGTCGCGACCGAAGAAGTGCTCACGGACGTACGCGCCGTTCTCGGCCTTGTACGTCTGGTAGTCACCGTCGGGGGTGCTGTTCATGAGGTTCAGCAGCGCACCCTCGGTGTCGCGGGCGAGCAGGTCGTCCCACTCGCGACCCCAGACGACCTTGATGACGTTCCAGCCGGCGCCGCGGAAGAAGCTCTCGAGCTCCTGGATGATCTTGCCGTTGCCGCGCACCGGCCCGTCGAGGCGCTGGAGGTTGCAGTTGACGATGAACGTCAGGTTGTCCAGGCCCTCGTTGGCTGCGACCTGGAGCTGTCCGCGGCTCTCGACCTCGTCCATCTCGCCGTCGCCGAGGTAGGCCCAGACGTGCGAGTCGGCGACGTCCTTGATGCCGCGGTTGCTGAGGTACTTGTTCGACATCGCCTGGTAGATGGCGTTGATCGGACCGAGACCCATCGACACCGTCGGGAACTGCCAGAACTCCGGCATCAGGCGCGGGTGCGGGTACGACGGCAGGCCGTTCGGCGCGGCCGACTTCTCCTGGCGGAAGCCGTCGAGCTGCGCCTCGGTGAGGCGACCCTCGAGGTAGGCGCGCGCGTACGTGCCGGGGGAGGCGTGGCCCTGGATGAAGATCTGGTCGCCCCCGGACGGGTCGTCGAGACCGCGGAAGAAGTGGTTGAAGCCGACCTCGTACAGAGCGGCCGACGACGCGTACGTCGAGATGTGACCGCCGACGCCGATGCCGGGGCGCTGCGCACGGTGCACGGTGACCGCGGCGTTCCAGCGGATCCACTTGCGGTACCGGCGCTCGAGTTCCTCGTCACCCGGGAACTCGGGCTCGTTGGACTGCGCGATGGTGTTGATGTAGTCGGTGGTCGGCACCATCGGAACACCGAGGTGCAGATCCTTCGAGCCCTTGAGCAGGCTCAGCATGATCTCGCGCCCGCGTGCGGGGCCCTTCGCCTGGACCAGCTGACGCAGGGATTCCTGCCATTCAGAGGTCTCTTCCGGGTCGCTGTCCTGCGGCCCCTGCGAATACGGATCCTGGTCGTGAACAGTCACGGAAGACCTTTCGTCGTCTGGCAGGTCATGCCAGAGAATCGCCATACGTGTGCGGCAACCCTTGTCTGCTCCGCACAATTCACCATCGTCCAGCCTACCCAGTCGGGACCGCCACGGGTGCCCACGTCGGCACGAGCACGTCGGAACGAACACGGATGCCTCGGTGTCGAGGCATCCACCCCCTTCCTGCCGCGTCACGACGGATGGAAAGGGTCACGGGTCTAGCCTGAGCGCGTGACGTCGAGCGACCGAGCGGACTTCCGCACCCGCCCCGAGCACCGGTGGCCGGTGCTGATCTCGCTCGGTCTGGGGACGATTCTCTACGCGGTCCTGCCCAGCGATGTCTCGGGAGTGCTCCGCTACGTCGTGGTGGGCGCGAGCATCCTCTGCGCGATCCCCATGGTCATCACCAACCCTCGCCGGTTGAACCGCGAGACGTGGGTGGGACGCGCGTTCGCGCTCGGATTCGTCGCCGTGCTTCTCGCGGCCAACCAGGTGACCTTCTTCCTGCTCGTGCAACAGCTGCTCGACGGACAGAGCGGGGGAGCGGTCGTGCTGCTCGGAGCCGCGCAGGTCTGGGCGATCAACGTCATCGGCTACGCCGTCGTCTATTGGGAGATGGACCGCGGCGGACCCGTCGTCCGTCGGCGCGACCCCCGCGACCAGCTGCCGCCGGCGGACTTCCAGTTCCCGCAGGACTCGGACCGCGACGCCGTGAGCGAGATCGCCCGTCGTTCTTCCGACGTCGAGGACTGGGCACCCGGCTACATCGACTACCTGTACTTCTCGGCATCCAACGCGATGGCCTTCAGCCCCACCGACGTGATGCCCCTGAGCATCCGCGCGAAGCTGTTCATGATGGTGCAGGCGATCACCGGGTTCGTGCTGCTGGCGTTGGTGATCGCGCGGAGCGTGAACGTCCTGAGCTGACCCCGCGATCCGACATCGCCGCGTCGCGGCGCTCAGCTCGCCGGAGTAGCGGTGAGCGTCCCGAGCAGAGTGAGAGCGTCTGCCGACTCGGAGCCCGGCGTCGCCGAGTAGACGACGAGCTCTTGCCCTGGCGCAGCCTTCACGTCGAAGGCGTTCATGTGCAAAGTCAGCTCTCCCACCTGGGAGTGCCGGAACCTCTTGGTCTCGAGTCGCTTTCCGCGCGCATCGTGGAGACTCCAGAGGTCGGCGAACTCGGGGCTGCGTGTCACCAGGGTGTTCAGGACCTCGACGACGCGCGGGTCGCTCGGTGCGGCGCCGTGAAGAACCCGGAAACCTGCGACCGTATTCGCGGCCGCGTCGGACCAGTCGACGTAGAAGGTGCGCGCGGCCGGATCGAGGAAGAGCTTTGCGAGCAGATTCGGTCCGTAGTGGAAGCCCTCGAACAGGGCGTAGGCGAGGCGATTGCCGGCGAGCACGTCGTAGGCCCTTCCCAGCACGATCGCGGGGTTGACCGGCCACATCTCCATCAGGCTCAGCAGCTCGGGCGCGACGCGCTCCTGGTCGATGCCGGGACTCGCCACGGGGATCAGACCGGCGACGCGGAGCAGGTGCAGCCGTGCATCGTCGTCAAGCCGCAGAGCCCTGCTGAGGGTCTCCACGACCTGCAACGAGGGGCGGCGTTCGCGCCCCTGCTCCAGTCGGGTGTAGTAGTCGACGCTGAGGCCGGCCAACGTGGCGATCTCCTCCCGGCGCAGGCCGGGGACTCGCCGACGGCCGTGCGTGGCGAAGCCGATCGCCTCGGGACGCAGCTGCCCACGGCGTGCGGTGAGGTACTCGCCGAGTCGGTTGTCGGGCATACCGCGATTGTACGAATGGTGTTGACGCGCAGGCAGGGTGCGGTGCTCCCAGGCTCGCTGCGGCCTTCTCCGCCGGTGGGACACCGGCGGAGGCTCGTGGCCATGACAGGAAACACCGCACACAACGTCACCACATCCGCAACGAAGACCGCCACGTCGAAAGTCGTGCTCGTCACGGGCGCGAGCAGCGGCATCGGTGAGGGGATCTCTCGCCGCCTCGCCGCCGAGGGGCACCGTGTGATCCTCACCGCGCGACGAACGGAGCGGCTGGAGAGAATCGCCGACGAGCTGTCTCGCGAGGGCCACGCCGCGGAGGCGCGCGCGCTGGACGTGACCGACCGGGATGCGTTCGCGGCGCTGATCGCCGACGTCGTCGCAACCCACGGCAGCCTCGACGTGCTCGTCGGCAACGCCGGTGTCATGCTGCTCTCGCGCATGGATGCACTGCTCGTCGACGAATGGGACCGCATGTTCGACGTCAACGTGCGCGGGCTCTACAACGGGATCGCCGGAGTGCTGCCACACTTCCGCACACAGGGGTCGGGGCACGTGGTCACGATCGCGTCGATCGGAGCTCACGAGGTAGTCGGGACCTCGGCGATCTACTCCGCCACGAAATACGCGGCATGGGCACTCACCGAGGGACTTCGGCAGGAGTCGGCCCCTTACATCCGCGTCACGACGATCTCACCCGGTGTCGTCGAGACCGAACTCGCGGATCACATCACGGACCCTCAGGCGGCCGACCTCATGGTCGACTACCGCGCGGCGGCCATCTCACCCGATGCCATCGCTCGAGCCGTGAACTTCGCGATCGAACAGCCGGTCGATGTCGACGTGAACGAGATCATCGTCCGGCCCACGCGACAGCGCTGAGCCGTGCGCCCTCGACGTGGAACGGGAACGGTGGGCCCTGCCGGGATCGAACCGACGACATCCACGGTGTAAACGTGGCGCTCTACCAGCTGAGCTAAAGGCCCTGGATGCCTCGAGTCTATCGAGGTCGGTGGCCCGAGCCATCGCGAAGCTCGAGGAACCACGACGGTAGGAGCGAGCGGGGGAGCCAGAACATCGCGATCGCCGCGACCACGAGAAACACCCCGGCGACCACGATCAGGACGAAGAACAACGGTCGGAGCGAAGAAACCGCAAGAGCGACGGATGCCACGGTGAAGGCGACACCCATCCAGAACCAGGCGAATCCGATGGTGCTCCCGAACCCGCGTCGGAACCGGATCCAGCCCTTCCATCGGCCGGTGTAGGCGAGAACGCCCATCGCGACGAAGATGAGACCGATCAGCGCTGCGAGCGGATTCACGCGGGTGTCCTCTCCACGGGGAACGTCCACGCTATCCGCACCACCGGTGTCCCACCCCCGGGGTAGCGTGGACTCCGTGAACGCCGACCCCGCCGACCAGCGCAAACTCCTCGATCTCGCCGACCTGGACGCCCGCATCCGGCGTGACGAGCACGTCAAGGGCAACCCGCCGCAGGCCGCGCAGGTGCGCGAGCTGATCGCGCAGCGTTCGACGCTGGCGCAGGAGCTGGCGTCGCGCGCCAACGTCCGCGACGACCTCAAGGTCGAGCTGTCCCGGGTCGAGTCCGATGTCGCCGTCGTCGACGCCCGCGTGAAGCGCGACTCCGAGCGTCTGGCCGCGGCCACCAACGCCAAGCAGGCGCAGGGCTTCGAGGCCGAATTGACCTCGCTCGCGCGCCGCAAGAGCGACCTCGAAGACGCCGAGATCGCCCTGATGGAGCAGCTCGAGGCCGCCGATGCCGCCGTCGCCGAGCAAGAGGCGCTCATCGCCGAGACGAACGCGCAGGGCGCCGAGCTCAGCGCCGAGGCCAAGCGCGTCGTCTCCGAGGCCACCGACCGACTCGAGGCTGCCCGCCGCGATCGCGACGCCGTCGCCGGCGCCGTCCCCGCCGACCTTCTCGGCCTCTACGAGCGTCTCGCCGCGCGCGGCACCGGGGCCGGTCTGCTTCTCGCCGGCGCGTGCGAAGCGTGCCGCATGGTGCTTCCCCCGAGCGATCTCGCCGTGGTCCGCCGCGCGCAGACCGACGAGGTCGTGTTCTGCCCCGAGTGCGGAGCGATCCTCGTCCGCACCGAAGAATCGCGGTGAGCCACCCTGGCGCCCTCGTCGGCTGAGGTCGTCGTCGGGCGCACGGCATCCGGATCCATCGCCCTCAGCGACCTGGATGCCGCGGGCACCGTCGTCCGCACGGTCACCGTCGCGCGCGCCGACCTGCCCGGCGCGATCCGCGCCCGCGAGGCCGTCGACGACGTGCGATGGGTCTGGAGCGATACGCCCCACTGGTACGCGCCGTTACTGGCGGCGGGAGTGCGCGTGGCTCGTGCCTGGGACCTGCGACTCGTGCACGCCCTGCTGCGGGACGCCGCAAGCGTCGGCGACGACCACGACCTCCGCTCACACCCGGAATGGGATGCCACCGCCGTCCCCCGCGATGACACCGACGTCCTGTTCTCGCTGGACGGCAGCACGGACGGGCCTCCCGACGATGTCGAGGCCGCGGCATCCGAGTACCGGCGCCAGCGTGCCGCGATCGCGTCGGCGGCGACGCCCGGCGCCCTGCGGCTCCTCGGAGCCGCGGAGTCCGCCGGTGCCCTCATCGCCGCCGAGCTGCACGCCGCGGGACTGCCCTGGAACGTCGCGGCCCACGCCCGGTTGCTCGAGGATCAGCTCGGATCGCGCGTCGCCGGAGGCCTCCCCACCCGCATCGAGCACGCGGCCGCAGAGGTACGCGCGGCGCTGGACGATCCGAGCGTCTCGCTCGACTCGCAGCCGCGCCTGCTGCGGGCACTCCACCGCGCGGGACTTCTCGTCGAGTCGACCAACCGCTGGGAGCTCGCCGAGCACGACCACCCCGTCGTCGCCCCGCTCATCGCGTACAAGAAGCTCATGCGCCTGTACACCGCGAACGGCTGGGCGTGGATGGCCGAGTGGGTGCACGACGGACGCTTCCGCCCGGTCTACGTCCCCGCGGGCGTCGTGACCGGACGCTGGGCGTCGTCGGGCGGGGGAGCGCTGCAGATCCCGCGGCAGCTGCGCACCGCCGTCCGCGCCGACCCGGGCTGGACACTCGTCACAGCCGACGTCGCGCAGCTCGAACCGCGCGTGCTCGCGGCAATGGCACGCGACACGGCGCTGGCCGAGGCGGCATCCGGTCGCGATCTCTACGCCGGGATCGTGGATGCCGGAGCGGTCGCCACGCGCGCCGAGGCCAAGATCGCGATGCTCGGCGCCATGTACGGCGCGACCACCGGCGAGAGCGGGCGACTCGTGCCGCGACTGCGGCGCACGTTCCCGCGCGCGATGGGACTCGTGGATGACGCGGCCCGCGTCGGTGAAGAGGGTGGCCGCGTGCAGACCTGGCTCGGTCGCAGCTCCCCGGGGGCGGGGGACATCTGGCGCGCTCTGCAGTCGCAGGCGAGCGACGCCGAAGCCTCGGGCGCCGATGAGACGCGGGCCCGACGCGCCGCACGCGACCGCGGCCGCTTCACCCGCAACTTCGTCGTGCAGGGCACCGCCGCGGAGTGGGCCCTGGCGTGGCTGGCCGACCTGCGCACACGCCTGACCGCGCTGGACCCCGTGGATGCCACCCGCGCGGCGCCCGCTTCAGGGCCGGCGTTCTCGCGCGTGCCGCACCTGGCGTTCTTCCTCCACGACGAGATCGTCGTGCACACCCCTATCGAGCACGCGGAGGCCGTGGCCGACGCGGTGCGGGAGTCCGCGGCATCCGCCGGTCGTCTTCTATTCGGCACGTTCCCGATCGACTTCCCCCTCGACCTGCGGATCGGCGAGACGGCCGAGAAGGGCTGAGCCGCCCGCGTAGACTCGATCATGCGAATGGGTCGGCTGGACGGTCGCGTCGCGGGTTCGCCCGTGCCGAGGAACGTCCGGGCTCCACAGGGCAGGACGGTGGGTAACGCCCACCCGGAGCAATCCGCGAGACAGTGCCACAGAGAGCAGACCGCCCGCCTCGAGCGGGTAAGGGTGAAAGGGTGGTGTAAGAGACCACCGGGGTCGTGGTGACACGACCCGCAAGGTAAACCTCGTCCGGAGCAAGGCCAGACAGGGGATGCAGACGCGGCTCGCCGAGTCCCCGGGTAGGCCGCTGGAGCGGCACGGCAACGTGTCGCCGAGAGAGATGACCGTCCACGGGGCTTCGGCCCCCGGACAGAACCCGGCGTACAGGCCGGCCCATTCGCCCTCCATTGTGTTTGGCCACAGTTGGTACCTGGCCTACGAGACGCGGAACCCCAGCAGAGGGCCAGCCGGAGAGCGCAGTCGCGTTCCTCGGCTGGCCCTCTACCGTGACGTCACGCCCAGGCGGGAATCCACGCAACCGCTAGGAACGCAACGGCACCAGCCAAGAACACCAGCGCAATTCCCGGTCCGACCACCCATGACCACCGACGAGACAGCGTGACGGACGCGATAAGCGCAACAGCAAGTGTCAACGCCAGCACTACCGTTGATACAACGGCCGCATCAAGCCGATCGCTGACGAAGCAGTTTCGTGGCCCGGGGTAGGTGAGGACGCATACATCCGGTCCCGTCGGCACGGCAACGGACCAGATCAGCACAACGGCCGCGACTGCGCACACAGCCATGATCGAGGTCCCGACGATCAGGCTCGGCGCGGTTCGTTTTGTGATCAGCTTCCCATCGCGGACGCCCATACGCTGATCGTACGAGTGCATTGACTCGCCCAGCATGTTCGGAGACAGGATTCGTCGGAAGGATCTGTCTCTTGCGACGTGCCAGTAGGTACCCGCGCGATCAGCGCCGCCCACAGCACGACCAGCCCTCCGACGACGGCGGAACGATCGAAACCCAGGTGGGCACGAAGGGTGCGGGTTACTTCACCGCGGGCAGCGCCTCCGGCACCGGGACCGCGAGCGATGCCGCGCCGATGATGCCCGCGTTGTTGCGGTGCTTCGCGGGGACGATGGGGGCGCAGAGCTTCAGCATCGGCAGGAACTCGTCGGCGTGCTTCGACACCCCGCCGCCGACGACGATCAGGTCAGGGCTGAAGAGGAACTCGACGTAGTCGTAATACCACTGCAGACGCTTCGCCCACTTCTCCCACGAAAGCTCGTCGCGCTCCATCGCCGAGTAGGCCGCGTAGCCTTCGGCATCCCTCTTGTGCTCGGCGCGCTGCAGGTGACCGAGCTCGCTGTTGGGGATCAGGACGCCGTCGTAGATCATCGCCGACCCGATGCCCGTGCCGAGCGTGGTGAGGATCACCAGGCCGTTCACGCCCTTCGCGGCCCCGTACCGGACCTCGGCGATCCCGGCGACGTCGGCGTCGTTGGCGAAGTGGATGTCACGGGACAGGCCGTCCTCGAAGAATTTCTCGGCCTCGAAACCGATCCATGACTTCGACACGTTCGCGGCGGACAGGGTGCGACCGTTCTTCACGATCGCGGGGAACGCGACGCCGAGCGGCAGATCCTCCGGGGCCTCCAGCTTCTCGAGGACCTCGCGGACGGTGTTCAGCACGTCGGCGGGCTCCGCGCCCTGGGGGGTGGAGACCTTCACCCGATCGCCGATCAGCTCGCCGGCATCCAGGTCGACGATTCCCGCCTTGATCCCCGTTCCGCCGATGTCCACTCCGACCGCACGCGACGCATTCGTTGCCATGCCCCCCAGCCTATCCAGGCGCGGGGTCTGGATCAGTAGGATCGGGAGAGCGCCCGCCAGAAGTCCGCTGCGGAGCGAGACCTACGCAAGGAGCGATCGTGAGCGACGAGAATCAGAAGTACTGGTACAACCTCGAGACCGGTGAGGTCGAGCAGGGGTACGAGTCGCCGGCGATCGACCGCGCGGGCCCGTTCGACACCGCGGAAGAAGCCGCTCGCGCGCCCCAGATCATGCAGGAGCGCTCGAAGAAGTGGTCCGAAGAGGACGCGCGCGACTCCGACTGGGGCTCCGGCTCCGGCCGCTGACCCTTCCGGACCGAGACGAGGAGAACGATGGACAAGCAGCGCGATTTCGTCTTGCGGACGATCGAAGAACGCGGCGTGAAGTTCGTACGGCTGTGGTTCACCGACGTGGTCGGCACCCTGAAGTCGGTGGCGATCGCACCCGCCGAGGTCGAGGGGGCCTTCAGCGAGGGCCTGGGCTTCGACGGTTCGGCGATCGAGGGCCTGACGCGCTCGTACGAGTCGGACCTGCTGGCGCTCCCCGACCCCACGACGTTCCAGATCCTCCCGTGGCGCGGCGAGATCGACCCGACGGCGCGCATGTTCTGCGACATCACGACGCCCGACGGCCAGCCCGCGGTCGCCGACCCCCGGCATGTCCTGAAGCGCACGCTCGCGAAGGCCGCCGATGCCGGGTTCACGTTCTACACGCACCCCGAGATCGAGTTCTACCTGCTGAAGTCGTCGCAGCTGGGCCCCGACGGGCGTCCCGAGCCCGTCGACTCGGCCGGGTACTTCGACAACGTCCCCGGCGGCACGGCGCACGACTTCCGCCGTCGTTCGGTGCGGATGCTCGAAGACCTCGGCATCTCGGTCGAGTTCAGCCACCACGAGGGCGGTCCCGGGCAGAACGAGATCGACCTCCGCTACGCCGACGCACTGACGACCGCCGACAACATCATGACCTTCCGCACGGTCGTGAAAGAGGTCGCGATCGAGCAGGGCGTCTACGCCACGTTCATGCCCAAGCCCCTCAGCGGCCAGCCCGGCAGCGGCATGCACACGCACATGTCCCTGTTCGAGGGCGACATGAACGCCTTCTACGAAGAGGGCGGCCAGTACCAGCTGTCGAAGGTGGGCCGTCACTTCATCGCGGGTCTGCTGCGTCACGCGAACGAGATCTCCGCCGTGACCAACCAGTTCGTCAACTCGTACAAGCGCCTGTGGGGCGGCGACGAGGCTCCGAGCTTCATCTGCTGGGGCCACAACAACCGCTCGGCCCTCGTCCGCGTTCCGCTCTACAAGCCCAACAAGGGCCAGTCGACGCGGGTCGAGTACCGCGCGCTCGACTCCGCGGCCAACCCGTACCTCTCGTACGCACTCATGCTCGCGGCGGGTCTGAAGGGCATCGAAGAAGGTTACGAGCTGCCCGCCGAGGCGGAGGACAACGTCTGGTCGCTCACCGACTCCGAGCGTCGGGCCCTCGGCTACGCGCCGCTGCCGGCGAGCCTCGACCACGCCCTCGAGTACCTCGAGGAGTCCGAGCTCGTCGCCGAGACGCTGGGGGAGCAGGTCTTCAAGTACGTCCTGCTGAACAAGCGCCGCGAGTGGCAACAGTACCGCGCACAGGTCACCCCCTTCGAGCTGCAGAGCAACCTCGAGGCGCTCTGACCCGGCCGTGGTGATCTCGGGCGATCGATCGACGGCGCTCACCGCTCTGGCCCGTATCGGCTTCTCGCGTCTCGCGGAAGCCGATACGGCGCTGGGCGAGCTCGAGCAGCTGACCGGCGTCGAGCGGGCGGATGCCATGGCTCTGGCGCAGCGCGTGGCCGACCCCGACCGTGCCCTCGCGGGGATCGTGCAGATCGCCCGTCGCGCCGAAGGGGCCGTCCGTGCGGCGGCGGCGGACGCCGGATCCTGGCGTGCGCTGTGGGACATCGTGGGCGCATCCGACGGGTTCGCGGAGTTCTACCTGCGCCACCCCGACGAGATCGCCCACCTCGCCGGCGCCGGCCTCACCGTGCCCGACGAGCAGACCATGCGCGCCGAGCTCTTGGCATCCGTCGGCGATGACGAGGGCTTCGCGACGGACGCCTCGGATGCCGCCTGGGCGGCCCTCCGCGTCCGCTACCGGCGCCTGCTCGCCCGGATCGCTGCGTACGACCTCGGTCAGGACGACCCGGCCTCCGCGATCGACATCGTGTCCGCGTCCCTCGCCGACCTCGCCGGCGCGGCCCTCGAGGCGTCGTTGAGCGTCGCTCGGGCGCGTGTGTCCGGGACCGGGCCCGCGGCCTTCCCCCGTGCCCAGGTCGAGGCGACGCGGTTCGCGATCATCGCGATGGGGAAGACCGGTGCCCGCGAGCTCAACTACGTCAGCGATGTCGATGTCATCTTCGTCGGCGGAACCTCCGATGAGGAGGTCGTGTCCGAGGCCCGTGCGATCGACATCGGCACGCGCCTGGCCGTCCAGACGATGCGCGGCATCTCGGGTCCCGAGATCGAGCCGCCCCTGTGGGAGGTCGATCCGAACCTGCGCCCCGAGGGCAAGCAGGGCGCCCTCGTGCGGAGCCTCGGCGCCCACGCGCAGTACTACGACCGGTGGGCGAAGAGCTGGGAATTCCAGGCACTCTTGAAGGCCCGCGCGATCGCGGGCGACCCCGCCCTCGGCGCCGAGTACATCGCGGCCGTGCAGCCCCTGGTGTGGCTGAGCGCCGCGCGCGAGAACTTCGTCGACGGCGTACAGCGCATGCGCGAGCGCGTGACCGACCACATCCCGGCCTCCGAGGTGAACCGCCAGGTCAAGCTGGGGCCGGGAGGCATCCGCGATGTCGAGTTCACCGTGCAGCTGCTGCAGCTCGTGCACGGGCTCACCGACGACCGGATCCGCCAGCGCGGGACGCTCGACGCCCTCGACGCGCTCGTCGCGGAGGGCTACATCGGACGCAGCGAAGCCGAGGCATTCGGCCGCGACTACCGACTGCTGCGGCTGATCGAGCACCGGCTGCAGTTGCGAGGACTGCGCCGCACGGCCCTCTTGCCCGAGAAGGACGACGACCTGCGCGTGCTGGCGCGCGCGACGAAGCTGTCGGACTCGGCCGCGGGTGTGCAGCAGGCGTGGGAGCGCATCAAGCGCGAGGTGCGCGACATCCATGTCCGGTTGTTCTACCGGCCGCTCCTCTCGGCCGTCGCGGCCCTCCCCGAGGGGGAGCGCTCGCTCTCGACCGAGCAGGCCCGCGACCGCCTCGCCGCCATCGGCTTCCGCGACCCCGCGGGCGCGCTGCGGCACATCGCCGCGCTCACGAACGGCCTGAGCCGCAAGGCGACGATTCAGCGCCACCTCATGCCGATCATGATCCGCTGGTTCGCCGACGGCGTCGACCCGGACTACGGCCTCCTGGTGTTCCGCCGCATCAGCGAGCGGCTCGGGAACACGCCGTGGTTTCTGCGGATGCTGCGGGACTCCGCGGGAGCCGCTGAAAGCCTCACCCGCGTGCTGTCGGGATCGCGCTACATCGGCGAGCTCATGGAGTGGATCCCCGAGTCGGTCGCCTGGCTCGACGACGACGCTCTGCTGCGACCGCGGTCGGGTGCGGCGCTGCAAGAAGAAGCCCGGGCCATCCAGACGCGGTGGGACGACATCGATGACGCGATGCGCTCGGTGCGGGCTCTGCGCCGCCGCGAGATGCTGCGCGTCGCGATGGCGGCGGTGCTCGAGGTCGTCTCGCTCGAAGAGCTCTCGGATGCCCTGACCACCATCACCGAGGTGACGATCCAGGCCACGCTCCGCGCGGTGCGGCGCGAGGTCGTGCCCCCCGAGGACGATGTCCTCGACTTCTCGGTGATCGCGATGGGACGCTTCGGCGGCCGCGAGATCGGGTTCGGTTCGGATGCCGACGTGATGTACGTCTACCGGGCGAACGGCATCGACCCGCAGCGCGCGAGCACCCTCGCCCTGAAGCTCGTCGCGGGCCTGCGCGAACACTCCGAAGACCACCGGCTGCCGCTCGACCTCGACGCGGAGCTGCGCCCCGAGGGCCGCAGCGGTCCGCTCGCCCGCTCGCTCGACGCCTACGCCGAGTACTACCGGCGCTGGTCGCTGTCGTGGGAGGCGCAAGCACTCCTGCGCGCCCGTGGCGTCGCCGGAAGCGTGAAGCTCATCGCCGATTTCATGGCCCTCGCCGACGACGTCCGCTACCCGATCGCCGCCGACCCGAACGGGCTGCGCGAGATCCGGCGGATCAAGGCGCGCGTCGAGAACGAACGGCTCCCGCAGGGCGCCGACCCGGCGCGACACCTCAAGCTCGGTCCCGGCTCCATCAGCGACGTCGAGTGGCTGGTTCAGATCCTGCAGCTGCAGCATGCCCGAGCCACCCCCGCGATGCGCACCACGTCGACCCTCGGTGCCCTGGACGCCGCGGTCGACGCGGGCCTCATCGACCGTGACGCGGCCGACAAGCTCGCGGCATCCTGGCACCTGGCCAGCCGTCTGCGGTCGGCCAACACCCTGCTGTCCGGACAGACGAGCGATGTGCTTCCCGCCGACCGCGGGCGGCTCGACGGGATCGGTCGGATCCTGGAGTACCCGCCGCACTCGGCCACCCAGGTCGAGGAGGACTATCTCGGCGCCACGCGGCGCGCGCGACGCGTCTTCGAGAAGCTCTTCTACGGGTGACTCAGGATGCCATGAGGCGCTCGCGCACCTCGCGGCGCAGCACCTTGCCGATGAGCGAACGTGGAAGGTCATCGACGACGACCACCCGACGCGGCACTTTGTAGGCCGCCAAACGCGACTTGCAGAAGTCACGCACGGCTTCGGCATCGAGCTGGACGCCGTCGCGCACGACGATCGCGGCGGCGACATCCTCGCCGCCGCGCGGCTTCGGGAGCGCGACGACGGCGGCGCCCTCGATGTCGGGGTGCGACACGAGCACGTCTTCGACCTCGCTGGGCGAGACGTTGAAGCCGCCCGTGATGATGATCTCTTTCAGCCGGTCGACGATCGTGACGAAGCCATCGGCCGACACCGACGCGATATCGCCGGTGCGCAACCAGCCGCCGTCGAGCAGGGTGGCCGCCGTGTCGGCCGGGCGGTTCCAGTACCCCTCGAACACCTGCGGACCGCGCAGCAGCAGCTCGCCGGTCTCGCCGAGCGGCAGATCGGTCTCGGGGTCGTCGGGGTCGACGACCCGGATGTCGGTGCTCGGGAACGGGACTCCGACGGTTCCCGGACGCCGCGAGGGGCCGATCGGGTTGCCGAGCGCGACCGGCGAGGACTCGGTCATGCCGTACCCCTCGACGAGCAGGCCGCCGGTCGCCGCCTCCCACCGATCGACGGTGGCGACGGGCAGGCTCATGGCGCCCGAGATGGCGAACCGCACCGTCGACAGGTCGAGGGTGCCGCGGCTGGCGGCGCGGGCGAGCTGGTCGTAGATCGGCGGGACGGCCGGCAGGAACGTCGGCGGGCTCTTCTTCACCGCGGATGCCACGAGGTCGAGGTCGTACTTGGGGAACAGCACGAGCGTGGCACCGATGCTCATCGCGAACGTCAGGCACAGGGTCAGCCCGTAAGCGTGGAACAGGGGGAGCACCCCGTAGAACGTCTCTTCGCCGTCGTGGAGGCCGGGCACCCAGGCGCGGCCCTGCATCGCGTTGGCGCGCAGATTGCTGTGGGTGAGCACCGCGCCCTTCGGGCTACCCGTCGTGCCGCTGGTGTACTGCAGGAGCGCGATGTCGTCGAGGAGCGGCCCCTCGTGCTTGCGCGCGAGCTTGCCGTGCGTGAGCAGCTTCTCCCACGGTGTCGGGCGCTTCGACGTCGGTGCCGCGGTCAGCTGTGCGCGCGACTCGCGCGCCTTCTTCACCGGAAGCTTCAGCGCGAGGCGGGTGCCGAGCGGCATCGCCCGGGTGATGTCGACGGCCACGATGTGCTCGAGCGCGAGGTCCGACGGGAAGTCCGCCACGAGGTCGGCCACCTTGTCCCAGACGATCGCGAACCGTGCCCCATGATCCTCGAACTGGTGCCGCAGCTCGCGCGCGGTGTAGAGCGGGTTGTGCTCGATGACGATCGCCCCGAGCCGCAGGGCGGCATAGAACGCGACGACGTGCTGCGGGCAGTTGGGCAGCACCAAAGCGACGCGGTCGCCCGCCGTGACGCCCAGCCGCCGCAGTCCCTCGGCGGCGCGGGCGATCTGATCGCCGAGCTCGCGATACGTCGTCCGCGCGCCGAAGAACTCCAGAGCCGTGGTCTTCCCGTACCGGTGCACCGAGTCGGCGATCATCTCGGGAAGCGTCTGCGACGGCTCGTCGATCTCGTGGGGCACGCCCTCGGCGTAAGAGCTGAGCCACGGTCGCGACACGTACGGGGAGGTCATGGCATCCATCATTCCGTGCCCCACCGACACCGCGGCGACGCGCCGCCTGTGCGGATGCCGGGAGCTTGCGCGCTCCGCCTCTTTTGGGACGCGGGGGAGCGGCCTACCCTGCTGGCATGTGCCGCAACATCGTGCCCCTGCACAACTTCGAGCCCCCGGCGACCGACGACGAGTGCCACGACGCGGCGCTGCAGTTCGTTCGCAAGATCACGGGCACCACGAAGCCGTCACGAGCGAATCAGCAGGTCTTCGACCGTGCGGTCGACGAGATCGCGGACGCCACTCGCCGCCTGCTCGACGACCTCGTGACGTCGGCTCCTCCGAAGACCCGCGAGGTCGAAGCGGCGAAGCGCCAGGCCCGATCCGCCGACCGCTACGAGGCGATCCGCGTGTTCCAGGAGCAGAAGCGCGCCGCGCGCTCGGCATCCTGAGCCCGATCACCCCTCGTCGAAGCGCTCGAACAGGGGAGTGGCCCCCGGACTCTCCAGATCGGGGATACCGCTGTCGTCCGGCACCGCGGTCAACGGACCGCGCAACTGCTCAAGGAGCGCCGCAGCGTCACCCGGCTCGCAGGTGGAGGTCGCGCGGAGTTCCAACACGTCGACCGTGCCCTCGGCGGCGACGCCCGGGATCAGGTCGACGTCCAGACGGGACACCTTCTCGTCGGGCTTTCCCGCGACGATCACGATGTTGTCGATGCCCGCCCCATAGGTGGGTGCCGGCTCGACCTGCCACCCGTTCTCTGACATCCAGGTACGGAGCTGTTCCATCCTCTGCGGGCCCTGGCCGTCGAACGAGAAGCCTTCGGGGAGCTTGCGTCGCAGGAAGAACTGGTAGCCGCCCTCGCACTGGTCGGGAACGTCGCCGTACTCTCCGACACGCCAGTCCCCGTCGAAGATCTGCTTCTGGACGTCGGCGACCGCCGCCTTGTATTCGAGGTTCGCTGCCTTCGCATCGTCGAAGCCCACGGTGCTGCTAGGCATCGCGCTCGGCGTCTCATTCGGGGACATCTGCGGACCTCCACATCCGGTCAGAACGGTCGCGGTGACGACGGCGCTCGCGACGAGTACGGGGAGGGTTCCCCACCTGCGTTGGGTCATCGGCTCGCTCCTGTCGTGTCGAGTGCCTCGCGCAAGCCAACCACGAAGTGCTTGAACGACTCGGCGGACGGGTCGAGATACCCCGTCTGTTCGGTGGGCTCGTAGAGCGGGATGGGCGAGCCATCCCAGCCCACGTCCCATCCGACGAACTCGTCCTTCGTGCTGTTGTGGGCGTCGTGACTGTCGGTCGATTCGCCGTACTCGCCCCGCGGCGATCCGTAGTCCGCGACGACACCGCCGTTCGACCCGAACGGCTGAACCCCCGGCACGTCCCGCGGGTCTTCCGCGTGGAGGCTGCCGAGCCAGTCCTTGCGTCCCCACGCGGCGATGCTGTCGTCATCGGCGTGCGTGGCCGACACCGTCGTCTCGCCGGAGCGGATCTGCTCCGCGAGCTCGTCGCCCGTCTGCGCGGTGATACCCGCCGAACCGAAGAACCAGACATGCGAGACCAGTCCGGGATTGTCGGCGACGGCCTGCCCGGTCATCGTCGTGCCGAGCGAGTGCGCGCCCGTGTTGAGCTGGGCGCCGGGGTTCACCGCATGCAGGCCTCGGAGCGTCTCGGAAAGACGCGCGGCTCCTGCATCGGGCCGATCGATCCCGCCGATGCTGAGGGCGCCGCCGGAATCCCAGTCCAGGATCAGCACGACAGCCGTGGTGCTGCGCTGACCGGTTCGCTCCATCTCACTCGACAGCGCCGACTGCAGGTCCGCACTGCCGCGCGCCCACTCCTGCAGCGAACCGAGATCCGTCCGGATGCCATGCGTCAGGGTCGTCACCTGATCGGCGGTGTCGACGTCCCCGAACGCGATGTTGGCACGCGGAGACCCCTCGGTGTCGATGAAGAAGCTCAACAACGTTGGCAGGGAACCGTCGTCCGAACGCTTCTCCACCACCGACCGCAGCTGCTCGAGCTTGCTCCGGGTCTCGTCGTCGAGGTCGTCCCGCGCCAGGACGTCGGCGAGACCCGCGCGGTTGAAGATGCCGCGTTGATGGGCGGGGATGCCGTTGAGGTTCCCGACGACGAGCGGAGCCAGGGCGAGCAGCTGCCCGAGCGGACCGCCGTTCCATTCGCCGTTCGGCGAAGCGGCGGAGGCGTCCGCGAGATCGGTGAACAGGTCGCCGGCGCGTTCCGGTTCGACGAAGGCGACGGACTGCACGAAGTCCGGGTGGGCGTCGAGCCACCGCCGCGCGTCGCCGGTGTCGGCCGTCGAGAGCCAGTCGATGCGACGTTCGGCCGCTCGCCCGAGGTCGTAGGTCAACTGCTCGGAGAGCGACCGACTGACCGAGGCAGCGGACGGTGCGCCCGGGTACGCGGACTCCGAGAACCCCCAGAACAGCTGCGCCACCCGCACGGGCTCTCCACCGGCGCCGATCACCTCGGTTCCGCCCGAGACGTTTCGTAGTCGCGACGCGAGCCGATCCTCGGCTTCCTCGACGTCACGTCGGAAACGGTCGATGTCGGCCTGCAGCGTGTCCAGTGCGCTCTCGGCGGAGTTCAGGGTCGTCGACGCGTTCAAGCGTGCCAGTGATGCGTCCGCGGCAACCGAGGCATCCACGTCGGACCCCCGAGTCGAGCGGTACGTCGCGTTCGCGCGAATGGACGCGTCGGCCGCCGAATCGTAGGCGGCAACCACGGACGGGATCCGGAATGCCAGCTCCTCACGGCGCTGGGTCAGATCGGGGAACTCCGACGACCCGGCATCCCACAGCGCGTTACGTGCCTCGATCAGCGCCTGGGAGAAACTCTGCGCGTCCGAGGCGGGGCGATCGAGCATCCGCGGCACCGCTTCCGCCCCCGTGACATGGAAGACCTCGGTGTCGCCCAGAACCACCCAGCGGTTCTGCACGTCGGACATCGATGTCTGCGTCCCAGTGGCGATGGCCACGAGACGCTCGCCGAGACCCGTGAGCACAGCAGGATCCGCCACCTGGGGGAGATCGTCGACACTCGGGCTGCCCATCAGTACCCCTGCCCGTATGCGACGAGAGAATCGATGCCCCACTCGTCCATGGCCCGCGACTCCGCCTCCGCCGTCGTGACCGACATGTCGACGTCGCCGGTGACGACGGCGGTCGTCGCCTCGCTCACGGCCGACGCGGCAGCCGCCACGACGTGGGCGAGCTTCCCGGGCACGTATCGGCGCTCATCAAGGAGGTCGCCCCACGCGCTCGCGAGGGTGCGTCGGCCATCGGCCACGAGGCTCTGCCCCTCCAGAGCCAGATCCTCCATGTCGGTGATCGCCTGCGCGATGCCCGCGCCGGCGTCATCCACCCCGGCCAGGACGCCGATCACACGGTCGGGATCTACCCGATAATCGCTCACGATGGCCCCTTTCATCGTCGATGACCATCCTGTCAAAGCCCCCGATCGTTGTCCGGGTACTCCACAAGGAGCGTCGCATCGTCTATCTTGCGCCCCGGCAACGACGAAGCCCGCCCCCGCGAAACGGCGGGGACGGGCTTGGTCGTGGATGATCGGGCGATCAGACCCCGAAGTACAGCTCGTACGAAACCACCTTCAATGGGTGGTCATGGGCGCTACTGTCCGCCGCGTAATCACGCGGATACCGTGTGGTCTCATGATGGCCGCTGAGGGGGCGAGATGAACGTTCCGCGGACTTTCTGCGGACTCGCGGACTGGGTGCATCATGGTGCGCATGGCGGCAGTGAAGTGGCACACATACCGGACCGCGGCGAAGCGAGTCGGTCGCTCCGAGCGCACGATCCGCTACTGGCGACAGTGGGGCATGCCGATGGGTTGGCAGACGATCGACGGGCAGCGCACACGCGTGGTGCGCGAGGACATCCTCCTGAAGCACTTCCGCCTGCACCTGTTACAGAGCCCAGTCCATCAGCATCGGATGCGGGCGCTCCGCAGAGCATCCTGACCGACCCGACTACGGCTGGTCCCGCGTCCCAACTTTGGACGCCTCAACCCAAGCGCGCACGTCCGCCTCGGCGTACACGGTGACCTTCCCGCGGGCTCCAGTCGGCTTCCGGTAGGCCGGCCCGCGGCCGCTCGCGCGGAGGTCCTTGAGGTTGGCGACCGTCATCCCCGGCACGAGGTCGCAGACCTGGGCCGGAGAGAGATATCTGTGGTGTGCCGCTGGCCATGTCTCTCGAGGCTCAGCGCTCTCCGAGAGCGTCACCGTTCCTCGAACATGCCTGCCTCGGAGGGGCCCGGATCCAAGATCCCGGATCTCTCGAACAGTCTCGTCTCCTCGAGGGTCTCGGAGACGAACTCGCGCCACGTCTCCTGGCCATGAACGCGTTCCATCTCGGCATTCATGACGCTGGCGAGTCGGCCGAGCACGAAGATGGGGTCGATCCCGAGGCGTTCATGTTCGGATCGGATCGCGTCGAGCTCAGTCTGAGTGAAGGAGTCACCGAGAGGGTTCGCGAGGACGGTCCACATCAAGAGATGGACGTGGTTCGCGTTGATCTTGTGCTCGGTCATGTGACGATCATCGTCGATGTCGGCACTGAGACAGCGCGACGTCTCTTGGTCTCGATCTTTCGCGCGAACTCGTCCAGATCCTGCGTATGGACGTCTCCGTAGATGGTCAAGCCCCCTCCACTGCCTGCTCCGGCGCCTGTGGCCCGCGTGGCGTCGCTCGGGGCGGATCCGGTGCTCCCGGTGCTCGTCGTGATGCGCGTGGACACCGACCCGACCATCGACGCGACCCGGGCGGCACCAATCTGCGCAGCTGCAGTCATCGCCGCGGATGCCCGCTCGACCTCGTTCTGACCGTCGGTGATGCCGTCGGCCAGCTGCTGCGGGATCGTCTGCCCACCGGAGCGGAGCGCGTACCAACCCGCCCCGGAGAGCGGGCCGCGCTTCGCCGGCGAGTGCGGGAAGAACCCGGCGACGAAGTCCATGACCCCACCGACGGCATCCCCGACGGCGCCGATCATCGACCCGATCCCGTCGATGAACGACTGGATGATCGCCTTCCCCGCGTCCAGCAGCGACGGTCCGAGGGCGATGATGGCGTTCACCATCTCCGGGCCCATCGACCGGAGCGTGTCCTTCAGCTGCGGGATGATCTTCGGGATCGCCGTCACCAGCGCCTTGAACAGCTCGATCCCGGCGTTCAGCAGAGTCGGGATGAGGCTGATCAGGGTCGTGATGATCTGCGGCAGCATCCCCACGATCGCGACGAGCAGCTGCGGGATCACTGTCAGCAGTCCGAGCACGAGCTGCAGGAACAGGTTGATGACCGTCGACAGCAGCGACGGGATCATCCCGATGATCGTCGTCAGCAGCGTCGGCAGCAGGCCGATCAGCGTGGTGAGCAGATCCGGGATGACCTGCACCAGCCCGAGCACGAGCTGCAGGAACAGCGTGATCGCTGCGGTCAGCAGCGCCGGGAGCATCCCGAGCAGGCTCGTGAGGATCTGCGGGAGCGCCCCGATGATCGCGGTCAGCAGGACCGGGATCACCTGGATCACGGCCGTGACCAGGCCCATGAAGAGCTGCAGCGCGCCAGTGACGAGCGTGGGCAGTAGCGCGACGAGCCCCTGCACGAGGCTCACGACGAGCTGCACGACCGTCGTGATCAGGACCGGCAGCACCTGGATGAGCCCGCGCGCGAGGCCCGCGAACAGGTTCAACGCTCCCTGGACGATCAGCGGGAGGTTCGAGACCAGCGCGTTCACGATCCCGGACACCGCGATCGTGATCCCCGCGGTGATCTGCGGGATCGCAGATACGAGGCCCTGCACGAGAGCGTCGAGGATGTTCACCCCGGCGTTCAGCAGCGCTGGCACTTGCGCGAGGACCGCCGCCACGATCTGCGGGATCAGGGCACCGAACTGGACAGCGAGGCCCGGCAGCGCGGCGACGAGCGAGTCGATGATCCCGGTGATCGAACTGACCAGGCCACCGAAGTCGCCACCGGAGAGCGCGAAGGCACCGAGCGCTGCCGCCACGACGCCCAGCGGGCCACCCAGAAGGCCGAGTGCTCCGGTGAGACCGGGGATGAGCGTCGTCAGCAGCGGGATGCGAGTTAGGAGCGCGCCGAGCCCCCCAGCCCCCAGGGCGGCGAACGCCCCGGCCAGCGGAGCGACGACGCCTTCCATGCCGGCGAACGCCCCGGAGAACACCGACGCGCCCTCACCGATGCCGTTCAGGTAGGCCGTGATTCGGTCCAGGCTGGGGCCGAGCACCCGATCCAGGACGCCGCCGAAGCTCTTCGCCGCCGCTTCGACCGGCTCCAACGCCTTAGACACGGATGCGATCAGGGGACCGAACCGGGCATACAGCCCGAACAGCTCGCCCGTCTCGGTGTTGATACCGCCGAAGAGGTTGGCGCCAATCCGACCGAGGCTGGTTCGGAGGTTCTTCAGCGCGCCAGGGACCGTCTTACCTATCTCGTCAGCAACCGTGCCCGCGGCAGCTTCCGCAGCAGCCGAGAACTGAGCGAACGAAACCTTCCCCTGAGAGGCGAGGTCGAACACCTCGCCGGCGGTGACGCCCAGCTGGTCGGCGAGCGCCTGGTAGATGGGGATGCCGCGGTCCTGCAGCTGCGAGATGACGTCGTTCTGGACGCCGTTGACCTGGGTCGCGGCCCTGTTGAAGATCGACCCCATCTCCTCCATGGAGACACCGGCGACTGATGCGTTGTTCGCGACGGTCTTGAGCACGGAGCGCAGGCCCTCACCGGGCTTGATACCGGCGGCGACGGCGCCGGCGGCGACGGTGGCGGCCTCGCCGAGACCGAAGGCGGTCCCCCGCACGGACGCCAGGGCGTCGGTCATGATCGAGCCGACGGCCTGCCCGTCGTTGCCGAGACCCTTCAGCTTGGCGCGAGCAGTATCGAGCGCTGCGAGCCGCGACAGCCCGGCCCCGAACGCGACACCGATGCCGGCGGCCGCGACGGTGACAGCTGCGGTGGCAGCCGTCTGGATGCCAGATCCGAGCGCGGAGCCCGCAGCGCGCGATGCGCTGGACGCGGCCGAGACGACGGAGCTGAACGCCGAAGTCGCGGCCGAACCGAGACCGGACAGGCCCGACCGGAACGTGCTGACCAGCTGGGTCGCCGCGGGTCCAGCGAACGCGGCCGCCTTCGTCAGCGCAGCCCGCACCTGACTGGTGACCGGGCTGAGGTAGGACGACACCCGCGACCCGAGACGCACGAACGGCGACGCGAGCAGAGTCCCCGCCGCGGCCGCGTACTGCACATACGGGGCGAGCGCGCCCCGCACGGTAGAGCCGACACTCGACACCCACGCGCGGGTCAGGGTCGACGCCTTCGCGAGCTGCCCGCCGATCATCGTCGCGAGCGACGTAAACGCGGATGACGCCTGCTGCGCCCCAGTGCGCGCCAGACGCCCGAGGTACGTAAAACCGGTGACGTCCAGCAGGGCTCGGGACAGGCCGCCGAGCGAGCCGGTGACGCCGCTGAACGCCGACTGCGCCGCCCGTGCGTCGGTAAAGCCCGAGCGGAAGTCGCCGAGCATCCGCCGGAACCCCCCGGAGGTGGCGGCTGTCGTCGCCGCGACCGATGCCTGTGCGCGTGAAAGCGCGTCCTGCGCCGACTGAAGTCGCTCCGTCGCCGCCGTCACCGCCGCGATCGACGTCTGCTGGGTACGGCGCGCGGAAGCCAGGCGCTCCTCAGCAGCGACGGCCTGCGAGGATCCCTCGCCGGACTTGGCGACGGCTTCCTGCAGACGGGTCTCGGCGACGCGCACACGGCCGGCGTCGTCCTGCTGACGCAGCCGAGCCTTCGAGACCGCGGCGGCCGCCGACGCGACCTGACCCTCCAACTTTCCGAGCTCCGCCGCGCCGAGGTCGCCCGCGGCCGACGCGAGCGCCGACTTCAGGTCGCGGCCAACGGTGCGCCCGGCGGCCGCGCCAGCACCCTTGAACCCGCGGTCGAAGGTCTTCGCGCCCGCGGCGCCGGCCTCCTGGGTGCCGCGGGTGACGCGGGACTTGAACCCGTTCATCACGGGAAAGATGCTGACGTGACCGGAGCCGACTTCAGAACTCATGAGGAACTCCATTGAGCGTCATTGTGCATTGAGCGTCACGCACGTTCGTGCGCGGGGAGAAACGCGCCAGGACCGCGCGGGAGGCTGGCAGCAGGTCGGGGTCTCTGGATTTTTTGACGGTCCGGGTCGATGGGTGAGGGGCCGACCCCGCCCAAGCGTCGGCCCCTCAGTGGGGTGGTGAGTCCCCGCCTCAGCGGGGTGACCGGTCCTCACCAACCCGGCGAACCGTGTCGGCCCCAACCGGAAAGGACGGCGGGCAGGCAACACGGTCGCAGTCATGGACTCAGTCCGACGAGATCGACGGGTAGGCCTGGCCGGCGCGGACCGCACGCCGGACGCCCAACGGCTGCGACGGAGCCTCGGGCGCCGGGAGACGAACCTGCCGGCGCGAGTTGAGCTTCTCCTCGACCACGGTCGGCGTGTTCAGCTGGATGCCGTCTCGAGCGAGGGCCAGCCAATCGAGGTGACCGCGGGTCTTGCCCTCGACGTAGTAGCCGGTGGCGATCGACCAGTTGTCTCCGGCGGCGAAGAGCACCGAGTAGTTCGGCTCGGTCATCCCGGGCGAGCGTGGGAAGAAGTGCGCCCGGACGTCGTCCATGGTGGGGCCGAGATCGAAGAGCTTCGACATCGACGTCCGGAAGGTGACCAGGGGCGCGAGAGCAGACCACGCGCGGGGCACTGCTCGCCATGCCGCAGCCGCGCCCTCGTCGGCCAGCTCGATGACATCGTCGGACGTGGTGTCGAACGTGAAGCCGTAGTCCCGTGCGGCCGCGATGAGCGGCGCGGCGAGCTCGTCGAAACGCGGCTGCAGCGACTCGACCATGCTGTCCAGCTCGGGCACCACCTCACGGGCGATCGCCTGAGTCAGCTCGTCCGTGACCTTGAGCTGCCCGACTTGCAGGCCGTTCCCGCCGAGCCCCTCGGTGACGTGCCAGCGGATGGAGATCGCCTCGACACGGTCGCGCAGCTCCTCGTCGGACAGCGCGAGGACGTCGTCCGGAACCGGCATCTCGGCATGCTCGTTCGCGACCTGAATCAGCTCGAGACCTCGGCTCAGCGCCTCGGGAACGTCGACCCCGACCACAGCACAGCGGGATGCGAACTCGTAGAGACCAGCGGTGGTGATCACGCGCTCACCGCCAGCTTCTCGATCATGCCCAGTTCGAGGAGGTGCTCGATCTGGCTCTGTTCGGTGGCGTCCGGGAGGAGCGCGTGACGGTAGACGTACTTGTCGCCGCCGGCGATGAGCCGCGCCACGACGACCGGCGCGACGACGCGGTACCGGGAGCGGCCCTGGATGTACGGGTTCGTGTGGCCCATCAGCCCCACGCCTTCCGGTACAGGTCGCTCTGCGACGCTGC
Source organism: Microbacterium sp. SCPM-O-B-15248 (M128) (assembly GCF_058214835.1). Classification (NCBI taxonomy): domain Bacteria; kingdom Bacillati; phylum Actinomycetota; class Actinomycetes; order Micrococcales; family Microbacteriaceae; genus Microbacterium; species Microbacterium sp. SCPM-O-B-15248 (M128). The sequence continues at coordinate 229,005 of NZ_JBYQLI010000002.1, read as the reverse complement.
CGGCGCGGCCTCGGGCTGCTTGCCCCAGGCGCGCTCCGCGAGCGCGGCGGCCGCGGACGGCGCGGCCGCCGAGGATCCCGAAGCCGACGTGCGGGACGCGCGAGCGGCATCGAACGCGGCGAGCACCTGATCGTTCGGTGCATCCGCGGGCAGACCGAGACGGTCAGTGACCTTCTTCCGCGACGACGCGACGTCGTTACGGGGCGCGCGGGCCGCGGCGCGCGCACGCGCCTGGCTCGGGTAGAGCGGGGAGAGAAGAGGGCTGAGGGCCATGGGAGCCTCCGGGGTGTCTGATCGACTACCGCGCCGGCCCCTGGCCTGTCACGCGTTGCCCCCTGGGCTCCTAGCTGAAGAACACCGGCCCCTGGCCCGTCACGTCTCCGCCGTGAAGAACTCTATCGCCGACACCCCGCGCCGAAGCGGAACAGGCCCGTCCGGCGCGGCAAGGTGCGGCCGGTCTTCCAGCAGCGCCCCCAGCAGCTCATCGACGTGGGTCCATACGATCGCGCCGCGCCGGTCGAGAACCTTCTCCATCCCGATGATCAGATCGAAGTCACGCGGATCCCTCAACCGGTCCCGGAGGAACACGCCCAACAGCATCCGGTTTGCCTCGGTCAGCGCCGCGCGCGCCTCCCGCAACTCAATCCGACGACGCGCCGCCTCCGCCGCCAGCGACTCATCCGACCGACCGCTCACTGGGATCCGCCCCCCTGCGTGACGCGACGGGAATCGAAACGCGACGGAACACGAAACGCGACGGGGGGATTCGCGCCAGGACCGCGCAGGAGGCTGGCAGCAGGTCGAGGTGCTGAGATTTTCATCCGCGCGTACTGGACTCGCCTCTCGAAGCACAGCAGGTCACGACCACCTGCACGACGGCCAACGGCCCCCGGTTCGTGAGCACCCTCCTGCTCGCCATCATCAGCGAGCGTCGCCGGGAGGCGGCGCAACGGTGAGCGCCTCGTAAGGGGCTGCGGTACTCGCACCCCCTTCCGTGCTGCCAGCGTGACGTCGCGTTGAGCCTCCTCGCCGGAGGGGCATCGACCGGCAAGCCGGTCGATCCGCGACGAACTGTCGACCAAATGCTTGATGAACTCAGGCAGGGAGCGGAGCGAGCGGCGAGCGCCCGGGAGGGCGCGCACAGCCACGGCAGAGCGGCGAACGCGAGTAGTTCTTACTTCGTGACCGACTGTCGGGCTAGTTGCCGAACCCCAACTAGCCCCGTCATTCGGTCTAGTTGACCGCCGCCAACTGGCCCGGGCGTCGGTCCAGTTGAGCGGCGATCCGATAGCGAGCCGACCGCCCCTGACGCCCCGGCTCGTGCTCGACGATCGCGCCAACCTCGACGAGACGCGCGAGCGCGAGCTGCACTGTCGAGCGGGCGATACCGAGATCAGTGGCGATCGTGTACTGCGAGGGCCAGGCGATCCCGTCCCTGTCTGCGCGCTCAACGAGGGCCACGAGCACCCACCCTTCGTGTGTTGAGAGGCCGAGTTTTCGCAGCCCACCTTGGGCGAGCCATCGCGTTGTGATGCGTGCCACACCGCTCAGACCTCCCCGGGATCGGTCAAGGGCGATGCTGTGCGCCCCGTAGGTGTGAACTCTGACCATGTCGCAGGTGCCGACAGGGTCCCGTGCGGCGTGCGCCATCCGTTCGGCCGCTGAACGGGCCACTCGAGCATTACGACCGTGCAGGCCGCACACGGCTGCTTCACCGTAGAGAACCCGCCACCGCCTGCCTGCGCCGCCCAACCGAGCTGCGGGGCGCACGTCGCGCACAGCCCCGCCGCTTCCGCAAGCCGGACGACCCTGTCGAACGTGCGTGCCTGCGACATCGTCTCCGGCTTCGGCGCGGACATCACGGCATCACCGTCCGAGCATCGCGCTCGGCGATGCGAACGAACTCGGCCGTGGCGGCTTCGAGGTTCCCGCGCATAGCGATCGCTACGTCGAGGTCGAGCGAATCGCCGAGCGCGCTGGACCAGATGTACGGCTGGCCCTCGAAGTAGTCGCCGACCGCGAGGCCGGGTTGCTCGCTGACCACAACGGTGTAGATGCACTCCACCGACACACCCGCGATCGTGTCACGCTCACCGTGGGACGGTGCGCGGAACGAAATCATGGCGTCGAACGCGACGATCTCGCTGACCTCGCATTCGGTGGCCCACGAAGGCCACAGGTCCCGCGGGTACGCCGGCGGCTTCCATCCCCATTTCTTCACGACCTCGTCAACGATGCGTTGCTCGGACAAGCCGATCTTCTCGGCGTCGGCGGCGGCCGCTGCCCAGTCGACATGCGCCCGCACCCGGGCCTGCATCGCGGCCAGAGAGTCGGCGTACCTGCGCGCCCAAGCGGTCACACCCTCGTGACCTCGACGGAGGCTCGGGTCCTGGGTAATGTCGGGCATGATCGTTCCTTCCGGGTTCTGGTCTTCGCCCTCGGATGCCGGTGCAACGGCTCCGGGGGCATCTTCATGTCGGATCGACTCGCGCGCCTCAGTGCGCGTGTCGAACGCGAACGTCGCGTCGCACAGCGTCTCGACGCCGTCGATGACGACCGTGCAGCGCGCTGCGTAGCCGCCGCCCCGCGCGACCGTGACCACCTTGTGTGTCCTCGGCGTCTTCACTTCGCGTCCTCGAACAGGTCGGCGAGGTCCTGCGCCGTGCTGACTCGCCGCCCGCCGACGACGCGAGACTTCAGTGCGCCGGTCTGCCAGAGCCAGCGAACCGATGCCTCCGTTCGGCGCAGTTCACGGGCTACCTCCGCGCAGAAGTAGAACTTCGGGATGGGGTTGGGATCGGTCATGGTGATATCTCTCCGCTCGGTAGTTGCGTGGCCGTGACGCCGGTGTGCAAGTGAGCGTACATCAGACTTGCGTATCTACGTCAAGTCCCAGCAATTGCATGTTGCTGACATGCGCGGGCATGATTGGGAACCGTGGCTGAGACTCGTGACCCCTGGTTTGCTCCCGACGAATGGGTCCGCGTCTCGACGGGCATCTATCTGCCCCGCGTTATCGAGGTGGAGGGCTACGAGCACCCGAGCATTCCGGACGCATCGATCGGCATGACGGCGGTGTGGTCGGAGGAGGAACGCTCCTACGACGTGGTGAGCTTCCACATGAAGCGGCCCGCTGGAGTGACATCTGCAGTTCTACGTCAGCTGCCCATCCAGACCGCGCTGCGCAGTGTCGTTCGCGAGCGCGCGCGTGAGTACGACCCCGAAACAGGCGGACCGCGGCCAGTCGCTTTCGACCGTGAGCGAATGCTTCAGCTTGCCGCGAACGGGCCTCGGAACCCCGCGACTCTGCACGAGGTCGGTCGGGTGTATGCGCTTGCGGAAGCTCTTCTCGATCCGCCGACAGCGGCCGTGGCCGAAACCTTCAACATCCCTGGTCGCACCGCGAGCCACTGGGTGAAGCTGGCGCGCGAGCGGTCATCCCTCGGCCTAGTGGAGCGCCACGAAGGGCGCGGTTAGTGGCGTCGATCAAGCAGCGACCTGACGGCACCTGGCGAGCACGCTACCGAGGCCCGGACGGTCGCGAGTACGCGAAGCACGCTCGACTGAAGCGCGAGGCGCAGGCGTGGCTCGACGAGGCTACGGCGGCGATGCAGGCCGGGACGTGGGTTGATCCGAATACGTCGAAGATGACGATGGGGGAGTGGCTCGACCGGTGGGAAGCAGGGTACGCCGCGAACAAGCCTGGCACGGTCAAGTCGGCCGGCGTGCACCTGAAGCTGATCCGGGCGAAGTTCGGCACCCGGCAGCTCCGCACGATCCGCGCGCAGGACGTGAAGATCTGGATGGCCGAGCTGTCCGAGAAGTACGCCCGCTCCTACGTGTACGCGATCCACCGGCGCCTGTCCCAGGTGTTCACCGACGCCGTGCACGACGGCGTGATCGCGCGATCGCCCGTCTCTCGACGCACGAGCCCGCCGACGCCGACACAGCGCCCCTACGTGGCGACCACGGCGCAGGTCTGGGCGCTCTACGACGCCCTCCCGCGGTCCTACCGGAACCTCGTGCTACTGGGGGCGTTCGCTGGCCTCAGGGCGGGGGAGATGGCCGCCCTGACCCGTAGCGACGTCGACTGGGATGCGCCTTCGATCACGGTCAGCGTGCAGCACGACGGCGAGGAGCTGAAGTCGGAGACCTCGAGCGGCACCATCCCGATGCCGACCGAGCTCGCCGCCATGCTGAAGGCGGATGCCGGCGAGACGATGATCGTCCCCGGCGTCTTCGGCCGCGGTGTCACCGCCTGGCGGCTGAACGAGGTGTGGGCGGAGACACGGACGACGATCAAGGGCCTGCCCGAGGGGTTCCGCATCCACGACCTGCGGCACTACTTCGCTTCGCTGCTCATCGCGGCCGGTCTCGACATCAAGGTCGTGCAGACCCGGATGCGGCACGCCTCGCCGGTCATCACGCTGCGGACGTACGGGCACCTCTGGCCCGACACGGACGACACCTCTCGCGCGGCCGTGGCGGCCGTCCTGAGCGCGCGAAAGAGCCCTCCGGGTGCGGACCCGGAGGGCTCTTCGTCAGATTCTGCGGACTAAACGCGGACTTGGCGTCCGTTCTGGCCCGGAATCATGCGCCAGGACGTCAGACCCCGAAGTACAGCTCGTACTCGAAGGGGTGCGGGCGCTGAGCGATCGGCTGGATCTCGTTCTCGATCTTGTACTCGATCCAGGTGTCGATGAGCTCCTGCGTGAAGACGCCACCGGCGAGCAGGAACTCGTGGTCAGCGCGCAGGGCCTCGAGCGAGTCGAGCAGCGAGTTCGGAACCTGCGGGATGTTCTTGGCCTCTTCGGCGGGGAGCTCGTAGAGGTCCTTGTCGACGGGCTCGTGCGGCTCGATGCGGTTCTTGATGCCGTCGATGCCGGCCATCAGCTGCGCCGCGAACGCGAGGTAGGGGTTGCCCGAGGCGTCCGGCGCGCGGAACTCGATGCGCTTGGCCTTGGGGTTCGTGCCCGTGATCGGGATACGGATGGCCGCGGAGCGGTTACCGGCCGAGTACACGAGGTTGACCGGAGCCTCGAAGCCCTTCACCAGACGGTGGTAGCTGTTGAGGGTCGGGTTCGTGAACGCGAGCACGGCGGGGGCGTGAGCCAGGATGCCACCGATGTACCAGCGCGCGATGTCCGAAAGCCCGCCGTAGCCGGTCTCGTCGTAGAACAGCGGCTTGCCGTCGTTCCAGAGCGACTGGTGGGTGTGCATGCCCGAACCGTTGTCGCCGAACAGCGGCTTCGGCATGAAGGTCGCGACCTTGCCCCACTCGTTGGCGACGTTCTTGACGATGTACTTGAACTTCAGGATGTCGTCAGCCGCGTGCACCATCGTGTCGAAGCGGTAGTTGATCTCGGCCTGACCGCCCGTGCCCACCTCGTGGTGCGCGCGCTCCAGGATGAGACCGGCGTCGATCAGCTTGAGGCTGATGTCGTCGCGCAGGTCGGCCTGCTTGTCGACGGGCGAGACGGGGAAGTAGCCACCCTTGTAGGGGGTCTTGTTGGCGAGGTTTCCGCCCTCTTCCTCGCGACCGGTGTTCCAGGCGCCCTCTTCGGAGTCCACGGAGTAGAAGCTCGAGTTCTGCTTCACTTCGTAGCGGACGTCGTCGAAGATGTAGAACTCGGCCTCGGGGGCAAAGAACGCGGTGTCGGCGATGCCGGTGGAGGCGAGGTACTTCTCGGCCTTCTTGGCGACCTGACGCGGGTCCTTCGAGTAGATCTCACCGTTGCGCGGGTTGTAGATGTCGAAGACCATGATGAGCGTCTTCGCCTCGCGGAACGGGTCGAGGTACGCCGTGGTCACGTCGGGGATGAGCTGCATGTCCGACTCGTGGATGTTCGCGAACCCGCGGATCGACGAGCCATCGAACAGCTGTCCGACGGTGAAGAACTCCTCGTCGACGGTCGAGGCGGGGATGTTGAAGTGCTGCTGCACACCAGGAAGGTCCGTGAAACGGATGTCGAGGAACTTGACGTCCTCGTCCTGGATGAACTTCAGCACCTCGGACGAATCTTTGAACATGAAGACTCCAGAGGTAGAACATTCGGGATCGGCCAGGCTCGGCCAGCCTCCTCGACCATACCCAGAACCGGTGTCTCTGCGATATCTCGCATGTTTCGGGCATGTTACGCGGCCCCGATTACGCTGGAGGGGTGACCGTCCCCGTCGACAACGAATATCCGGGCCAACGGCTCGGCCTTCCCCGCGAGGGACGCGGCTCCATCGCCCGGCCGGGTCGCCGCGTCGCCGCGCTCCTCATCGATGTCGCGAGCGCCGGACTCATCGGCTACGCCTTCTTCTCGACACCCGATCCGGTGACCGGCATCCCGTTCGCCAACCCGATCGCGACGAACCTCATCTTCTTCCTCGTGCAGATCGTCTTCATCCCGTTGATCGGGGGGAGCCCCGGACACCGGCTGCTCGGGATGCGCCTCGAGCTGGCATCCGGCGGCTGGGTGGGTCTGTGGCGGCCGATCGTGCGCACGCTGCTCCTCGCTCTGATCATCCCCGCGGTGGTGTGGGACGCCGATCAGCGCGGTCTGCACGACAAGGCCGTCGGCACCGTGCTCGTACGCAGCTGACAGACGGAAAAGGCCCCGCGGTGTGCGGGGCCTTTTCGTGTGAGGTCAGCGGGGACGCGGAGCGCGCATCTTCGTCGGGTCCACGCCCTTCGGGATCGGCAGCGACGCCAGCCCCTGGGACACCGACGACACGCGCTTGATGACGGCGGCCTGCGTGGTGCGGTCGACCTTCTTCGGCAGCGACTTGATGGCCGACGCGAGGTTCTTGATCTGCACGTCGTCGTCGCCGTGGCCGACGTAGAGAACGGTGACCGGCACCCCGGCGGCGACGCGCTGGACGCGACCGCGCTCTTCGGTGATCAGGCGACCCAGGCGCGTCCGCGAGCCCTCGCCGATCAAGACGACGCCGCCCCGGCCGATGGCCCGGTAGACGGCCTCCTGCGTGCGGGGGTTCACGGCGATGGGCGTCTCGGAGGCCTGCCAGTTGCGGCCGAGCGACGACGACAGCACGTGGCCGGTGGCGCCGGGCATGCCGTCGATCTTGCGGTACATCGCGCGCGTCGAGAGTCGCGTCATCATGATCATCGCGACCAGGATGCCGGCGAGCAGGCCCGTGACACCCCACAGGATGACGCTCCAGATGGCGACCGGAGGGATCAGGAAGCCGACCAGGACGCCGAGTCCGATACCCACCAGGACGATGCCGGCGAGCGCGAACGGGAGCCAGCGGTACTCCTTCTGCGTGAAGGTGTACAGGGTGCGAAGCTGGGAGAAGAATCCCGGACGCTTCTCGGGGGTGGAGGTGCGAGCGGCCATGGGATCGATTCTATCTTCGCGCCCGGCATCGCTCCTCCCCACGTGGCAGGTTCGTGGATCCGTCCACGAAACAGGCCGTGGATGCGCACTCGGGTGTCTGGACCTCGCGAGTATCGGGGGATGCGCACCGCTCACCCCGCAACCACGATCGACAGCCTCGAGGGATACCTGCACCGGCGTCGACGCAGCACTCTGCCGTTGACGCCCGGCGAGGCGGCGACCATCGCGATCGCTGTGGTGCGCGGATGCGCCGATGCCTCCCTGCGCGCGCGGGGCGGAGAGTGGTGCCTCACCGCCGAGGGGCGTCCCGTGCTCATCCCCGACCCGGATGCCGATGATGTGCTCGCCGCGACGGAACGGATCCTGGACGACCTCGTGACCCTCGTCGACGCCGACGTGCGACCCGGCTTCGCCCGACTGCATGACGTTGTGCTCACCGAGCCACCGCGGGCGTGGGACATCGGGGAGCGGCGCTTGCTGGCGGTCGTCGAGCCGCAGCCCATCGTGCTCGGTCCCCTCACCCCGGGCGAGCCGCAGGTCGCCGGGCCGCCGCACGTCGAGGCCGAGGGATCCGCGGATGCCGCTCGCCCACCGCTCCTCGACGGAGTGCGCCGCGTGCTGCGTCGCGGCGCGTCGCGTCGCGGCCTCGTCCTTTCGACGGTGGGGGTCGCCGCGCTCGTCGTGGTCGGGGCGTCATCGATCCCCGCGGCACCCTCGGAGACGACGACACCTGTTCCCGTCGCGTCGCTGTCGCCCGGGTCCTCCGTCTTCTCGTCGACGGCTTCTCCCGCGGCAAGCCCGTCGGACGCTTCGCCGACGGCGACCGCTTCACCGTCGGCTCCGTCAGCGACGGCGACCCCGCCCGTGATGGCGGGCCCATCCGCGGACGACGACGTTCGCTCCGCGGCTCCGCAGGTTCTGAAGCAGCTCGCGGCGTGCCCCGATGTCGAATGCGCCTCGACGCTGCGCGAGGCGCCTGAGGACCCCGGCGAGCCCGCGCTCCTCGACCCCGCAGGCGCCGAACTCGAGGTCGTGGACGACTTCGGTGGGCTCGCCGTCATCCGCCTCACGGGGGCGGACCGCACTCAGTACGTCACCCTCGTACGGGAGAACGACCGATGGCTGGTCCGCTCCGTCAGAGACGTCGCGGACCAGCCATCATGAGGCCGATCAGGCGGGGATCAGATGCCGAGGTCGCCCTCGAACTGCGCCGCCTCGAGGCGGGTCTTCACCGCGCCGAGGAAGCGGGCGGCATCCGCGCCGTCGATGATGCGGTGGTCGTACGACAGTGCGAGGTACGCGTACGAACGGACCGAGATCGCGTCCTTGCCGTCGACCGAGACGACACCCGGCTTCTTGACGACGGCGCCGAGGCCGAGGATCGCCGACTGCGGGAGGAAAACGATCGGCGTGTCGAACAGCGCGCCGCGCGAACCGGTGTTGGTCAGCGTGAACGTGCCCCCAGCGAGCTCGTCGGGCTTCAGCTTGTTGTCGCGCGTCCGCGTCGCGAGGTCAGCGATCTCGCGAGCGAGCTGGGCGATGTTCTTCTCACCGGCGTCCTTGACGACGGGGGTGAGCAGGCCGCGCTCCGTATCGACGGCGATCGACACGTTCTCGTGGGCCGGGTAGACGATCTCGTCACCCTCGACCGTGGAGTTGATGATCGGATACGCCTTGAGTGCCTCGACGGCCGCGAGGGCGAAGAACGGCAGGAACGACAGCTTGTCGCCCGTCTTCTGCTGGAACTCGCCCTTCACACGATCACGCAGCGCCGCGACCTTCGTCACGTCGACCTCGACGACCGTGGTGAGCTGCGCGGTGGCCTGCATCGACGCGACCGCCCGCTCGGCGATGACCTTGCGCAGGCGCGACATCTTCTGCGTGGTTCCGCGCAGCGGCGAGACCTCGACCGGTGCGGCGGGCGCGGCGGCGGCGGGCGCCGCCTCGGATGCGGCGGGAGCGGCCTTCGCAGCCTCGGCGGCCTTGAGGACGTCCTCCTTGCGGATGCGGCCACCGACACCGCTGCCGGTCACCGTCGCGAGGTCGACACCCTGCTGCTGGGCGAGGCGGCGCACGAGCGGCGTGACGTACGTGATCTCGTCACCGCTGGCCGCGGGGGCGGACGGCTGCGCGGCCGGGGCGGGCTGCTCGGCCGGCTTCTCGGCGGCGGGCTGTGCCGCAGGGGCGGGCTGCTCGGCGGGCTTCTCCGTGGCAGGTTCGGCCTTGTCCTGCACCTCGTCGGGCTGCGGCTGCTGGAGCGGCTTGTCCTCGATCGCCGGTGCGGGCTGCGCGGCGGCGGGGGCGCCAGCGCCGCTGCCGATACGGGCGAGGGCAGAGCCCACGGCGACCGTCTCGTCCTCCTGGACGAGGATCTCCTGCAGCGTGCCGGCGACGGGCGAGGGGATCTCGGTGTCGACCTTGTCGGTCGAGATCTCCAGCAGCGGCTCGTCCACGGCGACGTCGTCGCCGACGGCCTTGAGCCAGCGGGTGATCGTTCCCTCGGTGACGCTCTCACCGAGCTCGGGCAGCTTCACCTCGGTCGAGTCGTCCGAACCGGACGACGCCGGTGCGGGCTGCTCGGCCGGAGCGGCTTCGGCGGGAGCGGACTCCGCGGCGGACTGGGCGGGGGTCTGCTCTTCGGCGGCGGGAGCCTCTTCGGCAGGAGCCGCTTCGGGCGCGTCGTCGGACGACGAGCTACCGGAGCCGTCACCGATCTTCGCGAGGATCGCGCCGACCTCGACGGTCTCGTCCTCCTGGACGAGGATCTCTTCGATCACGCCCGAGACGGGCGAGGGGATCTCGGTGTCGACCTTGTCGGTCGAGATCTCCAACAGACCTTCGTCCTCCTGGACGGTGTCACCGACCTGCTTGAGCCAGCGGGTGACCGTTCCCTCGGTCACGCTCTCGCCGAGAGCGGGGAGGACGACGGAAGTGCTCATGGATATGTCTCCTTCGTACCGGATGCGGTGTCTAGCTTAGTGACGGCTGGGGGATCAGAGTGCGTGCAGCGGTTTGCCGGCGAGCGCGAGGAACGCTTCACCCAACGCTTCGCTCTGGGTGGGGTGGGCATGGACGAAGGGCGCGATGTCTTCCGGGTGCGCCTCCCATCCGACGGCGAGTTGCGCCTCGGTGATCAACTCGCCGACGCGATCGCCGACGAGGTGCGCTCCGACGATGGGCCCATCGACCCGCCGGACGATCTTCACGATGCCGGAGGTACCGATGATCTCGCTGCGCCCGTTGCCCGCGAGGTTGTACTCGTACGCCTGGACGGAGTCGGAACCGAAACGTTCCTGGGCCTGGGCCTCGGTGAGTCCCACGGAGGCGACTTCGGGGTGCGAATAGGCCACCCGGGGGACATCGACGTCGGGCACCAGAACCGGTGCGAGACCGCCGATCTCCTCCGCCACGAAGATGCCCTGCTGGAATCCGCGATGGGCGAGTTGCAGACCCACGACGATATCGCCGACCGCCCACACGTGCGCGGCGGTGGTCCGGAGTCGTTCGTCGGTCGAGACGAAGCCGCGCTCCAAACGGATACCGGCCTCCTCGAAGCCCATGCCCGAGGTGGCGGGACCACGTCCGACGGCGACGAGCACGTAGTCGGCCTCCAGGGTGGTGCCGTCGTCGAGCGAGACGGTCACACCGTCCGCGCGCTCGGCGACCGACGAGAACCGTCGCCCGAGCTGAAAGGCGATGCCGCGCTTGCGGAAAGCCCGCTCGAGCGCCTTGCTCGACGAGACGTCCTCGGCGGGGAGCAGATGGGGGAGCGCCTCGACGATCGTGACCTCGACGCCGAACGAGCGCCACACGCTCGCGAACTCGACACCGATGACACCGCCGCCCAGCACCACGACACGGTCGGGAACGACCTCGAGGTCGAGAGCCTGCTCACTCGTCAGGATCCGACCCCCGATCTCGAGACCCGGGAGGCTGCGGCTGTACGATCCGGTCGCGAGGATCACATCGGTCCCGCGGTACACGTCGTCTCCCACGCGCACGGCCGGACCCGCTTCGAGCGTCCCCTCACCGCGGACCACACGGATGCCGCGCGCCGAGATGAGCCCCTCGAGGCCCTTGAACTTCTTCGCGACGATGCCCTCACGGTAGGAGCGCACGCGAGCGGGGTCGATACCGTCGAACGACGCCTGTACCCCGATCTCCGCGGCCCCACGCGCGGCATCGGCGACCTCGGCGGCGTGGAGAAGCGCCTTCGTGGGGATGCACCCGCGGTGCAAGCACGTCCCGCCGAGCTTGTCCTTCTCTACGAGAACGACGTCCTTGCCCAATTCCGCCAGACGGAGGGCGGCGGCATACCCGCCGCTGCCCCCGCCCAGCACGACCACGTCGGCGCGGTACTCGGTCACCGGATGCTCCCCGCCGAGATCAACTCCACGAGCGAGCGCACGGTGGCGCCGGTCACGCCCTTGTCGGTGAAGCCATACGGCGCGCCCTTGTTCATGCCGACACCCGCGATATCGAGGTGCACCCAGGGGATGCGAGGAGCATCGGCCTCGTCGGACACGCGTCCTACGAAGTGTCGGAGGAACAGGCCGGCGAAGAGCGAGCCGCCCGCGGGGTCGCCGATCTTCGCGTTCTGCAAGTCGGCGATGGGGGAGTCCAGCTCATCGACCATGTGGGCGGGCAGCGGCAACTGCCAGGCCAGCTCGGACACGCGTCCCGCGGCAGCGAGGTACTCGGCGACCGCTTCGTCCTCGCCCATCACACCCGTGTGCCGGTTCCCGAGAGCGACGGTGATGGCGCCGGTGAGAGTGGCCACGTCGACGATGAGGTCGGGGTTCTCACGGCTCGCGGCGACGAGGCCGTCGGCAAGCACCAAGCGGCCTTCGGCGTCGGTGTTGAGCACTTCGACGGTGCTGCCGTCGAGCATGCGCAGCACGTCACCGGGACGGGTCGCGCGGCCCGACGGCATGTTGTCCGCGATGCACAGCCACGCGCTGACGCGGACCGGAAGCTGCATCTCGGCGGCCGCCCGGAGCACCGCGAGCACCGTCGCGGCGCCGCACATGTCGTACTTCATCCCCACCATCGAGGCGGCGGGCTTGAGCGACAGCCCGCCGGTGTCGAAAGTGATGCCCTTGCCCACGAGAGCGACGTGGCGCTCCGCACCGGTCGGGGAGTACTGCAGGTGCACGACGCGGGGCGGGCGGTCGGATCCCTGGCCGACGCCCAGGATGCCTCCGTAGCCGCCGTCACGGAGAGCCTGCTCGTCGAGCACCTCCACCTCTACGGGGAGACCCTTCACGGCCTCGACGGCGGCGTCGGCGAAGTCAGCCGGTCCGAGCCACTCGGCGGGGGTCGTCACGAGGTCCTTCACGAGCGCAACGGCGCCGGCGACCGCCGCCACGGCGGTCTGATCGGCCTCGGAGGGCGACGTGGCCGTGTGGACCGTCACGCGGGTCGCGCGGGACTTCGGCGCCTCGCTCTTGTACCCGGCGAAGCGGTATCCGCCCAGGGCGGCGCCCTCGGCGAGCGTGCTCCACCCGGCCTCGACGAGCGACTGCACCGCGACGTGGTCGAAACCGGTGAGCTGACGAAGTCCCGTTCCGACGGCGTCGCGGAGGGCAGCGGCATCCGGACTCGCACCGGCGCCGACGACGGCGACGGGCAGAGAGACACCGGGGACGTGCACACGCTGGAACGACCCCGACGCGCCGGTGAACCCGACGGACTTCAGTGACGCGCCCAGACCATCCCATCCCTGCGGATCGGAGGTCGCTCCGTCGGACTTCGCGACCACGAGGAGGATCGCATCGGCGTCGGACTCGAGGACGGAGCTGTCGGTGTGCGTCACGGAGGGGAAGGGCATGGGTTCCATCCTAGGTTCGCGACTTGCGGGCGAAGCGGGACACCCCGCGCGGTGGCTGTTCGCTAGAAGCGGGACGCTCCACCGCCGCCGTGTCCGGGGCGGCTCGTAGAGTGGAGACATGCCGTATCCCGCACCGTTGTACGACCGCGCTCCCGCCGCGCCGCCCGTGCCGTCGGGGCTGCCGCTGGTGATCGCTCTGACCGGCTTCACCGACGCGGGCGGTGCCGTGACACGTCTGGTGGAGTACTTCCGCGACGACCTCGAGCCTCACCCCGTGGTCGTGTTCGAGAACGACATGCTTCTCGACTACCGCGCGCGCCGGCCTCTCATCACCTTCGTCGAAGACCACCTGACCGACTACCGGCCGCCGAAGCTCGAGCTCTCGCTGGCCCACGACTCCCTCGGTCACCCGTTCCTCCTGCTGGCCGGCTACGAGCCCGATTTCCTCTGGGACGCCTTCGTCGAGAGCGTCCTCGAGATCAGCGCGGGGCTGCAGGTGTCGTCCGTGACGTGGGTTCACGCGATCCCCATGCCGGTGCCGCACACGCGTCCGATCGGAACGACCGTCAGCGGGACTCGCAGCGACCTCGCCGAGGCGCACTCGGTGTGGCGGCCTCATACGCACGTTCCGTCCACCGTGGGGCACCTCATCGAATACCGGTTCGCGGAAGCGGGCGCCAAGGTGTCCGGATTCGCCCTTCTCGTTCCCCACTACCTCGGAGACACCGAATACCCGGCGGCCGCATTGGCCGGACTCGACAGTCTCACGGTGGCGACGGGCCTGGTGTTCTCGGGAGAGGTGCTGCGCGAAGAGAACCGTGAGTTCCTCACCAAGGTCACCGAGCAGGTCGAGGGCAGCGACGAACTGACCCGCATGCTGCAGGGCCTGGAAGAGCGGTACGACGCCTACATGGCCGGCTCCACCTCGGCGACCCCGATCATCCACACCGGGGATCTGCCCAGCGCCGACGAACTCGCCGCGGAACTCGAGCGATTCCTCGCCACGCGGCCCGGCGACGACGACCGGCGCGGTCGGCTCGGCTGAGCCGGACCGGATCCCGCAGTTCGTCCACGGGCCGCATCGGGCGCTTTCCGTCTCCACCGGAGGAATACGTCGCGGCGCGCGGTGGTTGTCTACGCACAGATGCCCGGTGCACGTCAAGTCCCGCACCGGGAATGTGAGACAATGAAGAACCTGACCCGTTGTCGGCCGATCCCGGAGCCCGCTCCACAGGATGGGACTTGACAAGGGTCTTACTAGTGTCCGAGAACGACCGGCGGCCGTGCAACGCGCGTTCCCGGTGAAAGGCGAAACGTGGCAGGCACGAACACCAAGACCCGCTCCCGCAGTGCGAAGGACACAGACCTCGACACCGCGGAGGAGCCCACGACCGCGTCGAAGAAGACCGCGGCCAAGAAGGCCCCCGCCAAGGCCAAGGCCGCTCCCGCCAAGGCGAAGACCAAGGCCGGCGCCGACGACGACCTCGATGAGGACGACGTCGAGGAGGACATCGACGAAGAGATCGAGGTCGCCGACGACTCCGACGACGAGTCCGAGGACTCGGCGAAGCCCGCGGCCAAGAAGTCCGACGATGACAGCGACGACGACGACGAGACCCCGGCGACGCCCACCGAGGCCCTCCCGACCGGTGCGATCGTCATCTCCTCGAGCGACGAGGACGACGTCCCCGTCTACTCGGCGCAGATCACCGGCGCCACCGCCGACCCGGTCAAGGACTACCTCAAGCAGATCGGTAAAGTCCCGCTGCTGAACGCGGCCGAAGAGGTCGAGCTCGCCATGCGCATCGAGGCAGGCCTCTTCGCCGAAGAGAAGCTGTCGAACATGTCCGCGGCAGAGAAGACGAGCCAGCTCGGTCTCGACCTGCAGTGGGTCGCCCGCGATGGTCAGCGCGCCAAGAGCCACCTCCTCGGCGCGAACCTGCGTCTGGTCGTCTCGCTCGCCAAGCGCTACACCGGCCGCGGCATGCAGTTCCTCGACCTGATCCAGGAGGGCAACCTCGGTCTGATCCGTGCGGTCGAGAAGTTCGACTACACGAAGGGCTTCAAGTTCTCCACGTACGCCACGTGGTGGATCCGTCAGGCGATCACGCGCGCCATGGCCGACCAGGCCCGCACCATCCGCATCCCGGTGCACATGGTCGAGGTCATCAACAAGCTCGCCCGTGTCCAGCGTCAGATGCTGCAGGATCTCGGTCGCGAACCCACGCCCGAAGAATTGAGCCGCGAACTCGACATGACCCCCGAGAAGGTCATCGAGGTGCAGAAGTACGGGCGCGAGCCCATCTCGCTGCACACGCCGCTCGGCGAGGACGGCGACAGCGAGTTCGGTGACCTCATCGAGGACACCGAGGCGGTCGTGCCGGCCGACGCCGTGGGCTTCACGATGCTGCAGCGTCAGCTCGAGTCGCTCCTGGACTCGCTCAGCGAGCGCGAGGCGGGTGTCATCCGCATGCGCTTCGGCCTGGGGGACGGCCAACCCAAGACCCTCGACCAGATCGGCGACACGTTCGGCGTGACGCGCGAGCGCATCCGCCAGATCGAGTCGAAGACGATGGCCAAGCTGCGGCACCCCAGCCGTTCGCAGTCGCTCCGGGACTACCTCGAGTGAGCGGGCAGGCCAACGCCGGCAAGGCGCTCACCGTCACCGTCGAGGGCACGTCGTACGCCCGCATCCCGATCCGCACCCGGGTCGTCATGCCGGGCGACGACCTCGACGCCTTCATGCTCGAGTACGCGAAGGATGCCGTGCAGCCGGGCGACCTGCTGTTCGTCACCGAGAAGATCGTGGCGATCACGCAGGGCCGCTCGTTCAAGCTCGACACGATCAAGCCCCGCAAGCTGGCGCTCTTCCTGTCGAAGTACGTCACCCGCACGCCCTACGGCATCGGTCTCGGCATGCCCGAGACGATGGAGATGGCGCTGCGCGAGTGCGGCACCCCTCGCATCCTGTTCGCCGCGGCCGTTTCGGCCGTGACCAAGGCATTCGGTCGCAAGGGAGACTTCTACCGCATCGCGGGCGACAAGGCCCGCGCGATCGACGGCCCCACCAAGGGCACGATCCCGCCGTACAACCAGGCGGTCGTCCTGGGTCCGGAGCGCCCTCGTGAGGTCGCCGCGCACCTGAAGTCGCTGCTCGGCGTCGACCTGCAGGTCGCGGTCGTCGACATCAACGACCTGGGCGGCAACATCCTCGGGTCCACCATGGACAAGGCCGGCGAGAAGCGCCTCGTCGCGATCCTGAAGGACAACCCGCTCGGCCAGGGCCACGAGTCGACGCCGCTCGGCATCGTCCGCCCCGCCTGACACCGAACACACGGAAGGCCCGCTCTCTCATCGAGGGGCGGGCCTTCTCGGCATCCGGGAGCGCACAACTCCGGCAGGATCAGTCTGCCGCCGCTCGGAGTAGCGCGCTGGCGCGGGTACGCAGGAGTTGTGCCTGCGCGCGGCCGGAGCGCCCGACACGACCGAGCGCGAAGACGAGGGCGAGGCACTCCCGCGCGGCTGCCATCGCCGAACGACCCCGGAACCGCACAACTCCTGCAGAAAACCGTCGCGACCACGCCGATCGGCGTTCAGGCGCGGGTATGCAGGAGTTGTGCGACCCGCGCGACGGCGGGCCTCATGGCATCCGGTCGTCAGAAGCCGATCGCGGCTTGGTAACGGGGCTTGTGGCCGGTGCGGATGCCGGTGACGCTGGGCTTGTTCTCATAGACGCCGGCACCCCAGTTGCCCTCGACGAGCACGGGTCCCTCGGGGCCGACGACGATGTCCCAGCCGACGTACTGCACCTGCGGGACGACGCGGGCGACCTTGTCGACGAACGCCTTCACCTCGTCGATCATCGGCAGCTGGAAGTCGCCGATGCGGGCCCCGGAGTCGGGGTGGTTCTCGTGCACGTGCCCGTGCGAGTCGTAGCCGGCGCCGAGGGCGTGGCCGTTCTCGTCGAGCATCGTGTAGAAGCCGCCGAAGGTCATCTGGTCGCTCACCGCTCCGCGACCGAACTTCTGCGCCATGGCCAGGATGTGCGTCTTCTCCCCGTCGAAGAACGCCGTGACACGCGTGGTGTTGACGGTGCCGGGGCAGACGGCGGCGAGGTCGTCGTGCTGGCGGATGACCTCTTCGACGAGGATCTCGCCGCGCTCGAGCAATCCGCGGTGGAACTCCGCCCAGTCCTCGATCTCGGCCGCGTGGTAGCGGTGCACGCCGGTTCCGGCCTGGCCCACGGGCTCCTTGGTGACGATCGTGCCGAGACGCTCGGTGAAAGCGCGGAGCTCGTCGACGTTGCCTTGCTCCACGATCATCCAGTCGCGGCGGAGGAACTCGCTGAACCGGCGATCGAACTCGACCTTGTCCTGGAAGATGTAGCGATAGTCGGGGTGGTCGAACTTCTGCGAGATCTGGTTCGACACCGGGTGCGTCATGTACGTCGCGCGCTCGGCCGGGCTGAGGATCGCGAAGTCGTAGTCGATGTAGTCCTGGAAGCCGACGTTCTTCACGCCCGCCTGGTACAGCATGTCGGCGACCACGAGGGGCAGGGCTTTGCCGTGCTGCGCGGAGGCCTCTTTCGCTCGCTCGACCACCGACCCGACGTCGATGCGGCGGGCGCGTCCGGCGAGGTAGCGCAGACGGGTGACGGGGGAGAAACCCTGCTGAGGCATTGAGGCTCCGGGGTCGGGAACGGGGGACCCGGATAGTCTAGATGCCGTGACCTCCGCGCCTTCCGTCCGTGCCGACGCCGGCCGAGGAGTGGCTCCGGTGGCCCGCCTGTCGGAGTCGGCGTTGCGCGCGAACGCTCTTCTCGCTCCCGTCGGGCCCGCCGACGACGTCCTCGCCGTCGACGCGTGGGGCCACGGCGCGGAGTGGGTGGCATCCGTCCTCTCCACGCTGGACGTCGACGCCGGTGCCCTCGACGCGGCGACCCTGTTCGGGCTGCCCGGCGGCGATCCGCGGGCACGGCCCGTGCTGTCGCTGCACGGCCGCGTGCTCGGCACGAAGCCGCTGCGGGCGGGCGAGGGCGTGTCCTACGGCTACACGCACCGCGCCCCACGGGACACGACGGTCGCGCTCGTCACGGGCGGCTACGCGCAGGGCGTCGTGCGGTCCCTCGGCAACGCCGTCGACGTCGCGATCGACGGGCGGCGTCACCGGATCGTCGGCCGTGTCGCGATGGACGTCTGCGTCGTGGACGTCGACACCGCGCGACCCGTCCGCGGTGCCGACGTGGTCTTCTTCGGCGACCCCGAGTCGGGTCAGCCGTCGCTCCGGGAGTGGATGGATGCCACCGGCTGGGGCGCGGGCGAGATCGTCGCGGCCATCGGTGCGCGTGCGGAGCGGACGGTGGGCGCATGACCGCCGAGTACCGGGTCGACCTCGACGCCTTCGCGCGCAATCTCACCCGGGTCCGAGAAGCCATCGCGCCCGCCGAGCACATGCTCGTCGTGAAGGACGACGCCTACGCGCACGGACTCGAGGCGATCGTGCAGCGGGCGACCGACGAGGGGGTCCGGTGGTTCGGCGCCTTCGACGTGGTGACCGGCCGAGCGGTCCGCGCCGTCGCCGGACCGGAGGCCCGGATCTTCGTCTGGCTGCTGGGCGGTGCCGACGACCTCGCGGACGGCATCGCGGCGGGTCTCGACCTCGGCATCGGCGACGAGTCCCTGCTCGACGACCTCGCAGCCCTCCCCGTGCCGCCTGCACCGGCCCGCGTGCACCTCAAGATCGACACGGGCCTGCACCGCAACGGCATCCGTCCCGAACGCTGGGACGCGGCGTTGGAGCGCCTCTCCGGGCTTGTGGATGCCGGCCGCGCCCGGTTCGAGGGCCTGTGGTCGCACATCGCCGAGGCCTCGGATGCCGACGACGACGACGCGCGCGCGATCTTCCTGGCTGCGCGGGAATCCGCCGTCGCCGCGGGGCTCACGCCGCGCTACTCGCACCTGGCCGCCAGCGCCGCGGGGTTCGCCCGAGCGCCGTTCCGTGAAGACCTCGTGCGGGTGGGGGCGTTCTCGTACGGCATCCGCCCCGCAGGCGGACCGGGGGAGTCGGAGTTGGGGATCGAGCCGATCTCTGCCCTCGTCGGCACCGTGACCGGCGTCATGGACGACACGGTGCGCGTGGACGTCGGCTCTCTTCTGGGTATTCCCTCTTCGCTGTCGGGGCGATTCTCCGTCCACACGCCCGCGGGCCCGCGCCTGATGCTCTCCATCGACGCCACCTCTGCGGTGGTCGCAGGATGGCAGGATGCCGCGATCGGCGACGAGGTGACGGTGTTCGGGCGCGGGGGAGTGGCATCCGCGACCGATCTGGCGGAGCTGATCGACACGATCGGCGAGGAGATCGCTCTGCGGGTCTCGCCCGCCATCACCCGCCGCTACACGTCGAACGGGCCCCGTTCCGCTCGGTGAGGAGCGGCGCGAGGCCCGTTCGGATGAGTCTGGTCAGTCGGCGGCGTTGAGACGAGCGGTCTCGTCGTGCCACGACGTCGCGATGCTGCGGAGCTTCTCTTCGTACTTGCGTCCGTGGTGGGCGCAGAAGAGGAGTTCGCTGCCGTTGACCTCGGCGGCGATATAGGCCTGCGCCCCACAGGAGTCGCAGCGATCCGCCGCCGTCAGGCGGTGGTCGAGAACGACGGACGCTTCGGGTGCGGTCGTAGTGGTCATCTCGGGTGCCCTCCTCGTGGTCGTTGGGCGAGTCTGTCAATAGAACCACGGGGACGTTTCCCTTATGCCGCGTGGGCCTGACATTTCGCTGTGCGCGTACGTCGGCCCCGCGGGGCCGTGTGTCTGCAAGCCGATGTCGGGGCCCCCGATTACGCTGGGAGATCGTGACGTCCGAGTATTCCGCCCATCATCTCCAGGTCCTCGAGGGCCTCGAAGCGGTACGCAAGCGCCCGGGCATGTACATCGGTTCCACCGATTCCCGTGGCCTCATGCACTGCCTGTGGGAGATCATCGACAACTCCGTTGACGAGGCGCTCGGCGGGCACGGCTCGCGGATCGAGATCGTCCTCCACGGCGACGGCAGCGTCGAGGTGCGTGACCGCGCCCGCGGCATCCCGGTCGACGTCGAACCGCGCACCGGACTCACCGGCGTCGAGGTCGTCTTCACGAAGCTCCACGCCGGCGGCAAGTTCGGCGGCGGCTCCTACGCGGCCTCCGGCGGCCTTCACGGCGTCGGTGCGTCGGTGGTCAACGCGCTGTCCGAGCGTCTCGACGTCGAAGTCGACCGCAGCGGCAAGACCTACGCGATGTCGTTCCACCGGGGTGAGCCGGGTGTGTTCTCCGGCGACGGCCCCGACTCGACCTTCACCCCGTTCGAGCGCAGCAGCGAGCTCCGCGTCGTCGGCAAGGCCCCGCGCGGCGTGACCGGCACCCGCATCCGGTACTGGGCCGACCGCCAGATCTTCACGAAGGATGCCGCGTTCGGTTTCGACGAGCTCGTGCAGCGCGCGCGTCAGACGGCGTTCCTCGTTCCCGGGCTCGAGATCGTCATCGCCGACCAACGGGGCGAAGAGCCCGTAGAGACGAGCTACCGCTTCGACGGCGGCATCTCGGAGTTCGCCGATTTCCTGGCCCCCGACAGCGCGATCACCGACACGTGGCGCTTGACCGGCACGGGCACCTTCACCGAGACCGTCCCGGTACTCCAGCCGGGCGGGTCGATGGTGCCGACCGACGTCGAGCGCGCCTGCGAGGTCGACATCGCCGTGCGCTGGGGCACGGGCTACGAGACCACGACACGGTCGTTCGTCAACATCATCGCCACGCCCAAGGGCGGCACGCACCAGCAGGGCTTCGAGCAGGGGCTCATGAAGATCCTCCGGACGCAGGTCGAGCAGAACGCCCGCAAGCTCAAGGTCGGCAACGACAAGATCGAGAAAGACGACCTCCTCGCCGGCCTCACCGCCGTGTTGACGGTGCGCCTCCCCGAGCCGCAGTTCGAGGGACAGACCAAAGAGGTGCTCGGCACCCCGGCCGTGCGCCAGATCGTCGCACAGGTGGTCACGAAAGAACTCGCTGCCCGCTTCGCCTCGCCCAAACGCGATGACAAGGCGCAGACGGCGCTGCTGCTCGAGAAGGTCGTCTCCGAGATGAAGGCGCGCATCTCCGCGCGCACCCACAAAGAAACCCAGCGTCGCAAGAACGCCCTCGAGTCCTCGTCGCTCCCGTCGAAGCTCGTCGACTGCCGCTCGAACGACGTCGCCGACTCCGAACTCTTCATCGTCGAGGGCAACTCGGCGCTCGGGACGGCGCGCGACGCGCGCAACAGCGCCTACCAAGCGCTCCTCCCCATCCGCGGCAAGATCCTCAACACGCAGAAGGCGTCGATCAGCGACATGCTGTCCAACGCCGAATGCGCGTCGATCATCCAGGTGATCGGGGCCGGCTCGGGTCGTTCGTTCGACCTCGACGCGGCCCGCTACGGCAAGATCATCCTGATGAGCGACGCCGACGTCGACGGCGCCCACATCCGCACGCTGCTGCTGACGCTGTTCTTCCGGTACATGCGGCCGCTCGTCGAGGCCGGGCGCGTCTTCGCCGCGGTCCCGCCGCTGCATCGGGTGATCGTGATGAACCCGGGCTCCAAGCCCAACGAGACGATCTACACCTACAGCGAGCAAGAGCTGCACGCCCTGCTGGCGAAGCTCAAGAAGTCCAACAAGCGCTGGCAGGAGCCGATCCAGCGGTACAAGGGCCTGGGCGAGATGGATGCCGATCAGCTCGCGACCACCACGATGGACCGCGCCGGCCGCACGCTGCGCCGCGTTAAGGTCCGCGACATCGAGGAAGCCGCCAAGGTCTTCGACCTGCTGATGGGCAGCGACGTGGCCCCGCGCCGCGAATTCATCGTGGACTCCAGCGACCGCCTGGCGCGCGAACGCATCGACGTCTGACCCGCGGCTTCCGGCCGAGGCCGTTCGTGCCGGCCCGACTCGGTGTGACGGCCCGAACCCGGTGCGACCGCCCGCCGCGGCGGGGGACCACGCCGAGTCAAGGCACGCCCCGAGCGGGTGCCCCCACGAGGGGCGACTCAGCGGATCGCGGTGCCGATCGCGCCGACGACCGCGTCGAGAGGCGTTCCCGAGGCGTCGCGCTTGGCTCCGGGTTCGGGCAGCGTCCGTACGGCACCGTCGGCGCCGACCGCGCGGGGGTCGGACCCGACCCATGCCAGGACGAGCGCATCCTCGCCGCGCAGCAGACGCTGTGCCCGCACGCCACCGGTCGCGCGCCCTTTCGCAGGGAACTCCGTGAAGGCCGAGACCTTGGCGCTTCCGGCATCCGCACCGGTGAGAGCGGCCGACGAACCGGCCACCGTCACGACGACCGCGTCGAACGCCGAACCCCCGACGACCGCGAAGGCGATGACGTGCGCGCCGTCGGACAACCGGATGCCGGACATCCCGCCGGCCGAACGCCCTTGCGGTCGCACGGACGAGGCGTCGAACCGCAGGAGCTGCGCGTCGCTGGCCACGAAGACCAGTTCTGCGGCGTCCGATGCCGGGGCGGCACCGACGACCCGGTCGCCGTCGCGCAGAGCGATGATCTCGATCTCGGGCTTCGTGCCGAGTTCGGTGGCCGCGACGCGCTTCACGATGCCCTGGGCCGTACCGAGAGCGATCGGCGGACCGTCGATCAACGGCACGAGGGCGACGACCTGCTCGCCCTTGCCGAGCGTCAGGTACTGCTCGACCTTCGTGCCCGCGGCCACCTGGACGGCGTTGCCCGGCACCGAGGGGAGGTCGACGGGGGAGAAGCGCACGAGACGTCCGGTCGAGGTCACCGCGCCGATGTCGCCCCGGGTCGTGGTGTCGACCGAGGAGCGGATCGCATCGTGCTTGGCCCGGCGCGTGGGCGGCACGACGCCGCCGCCGGGGGCATCCGCGGTGAGCTCGGCGCGCACCATCCGCCCGGTGGCCGAGAGGAACACCCGGCACGGAGCATCGGCGATCTGCAGGTCGGCGGCTGCCGCAGCCTTGGCCGACCGGGGCTGCACCGGACCGCCGTTGAGCAGCATCGTGCGGCGGGGCGTGCCGTACGCCTCGGCCGCCGCCTCGAGCTCGGTCGCGACTTGCGTGCGCAAGAGGGTCTCGCTGCCGAGCAGCTCGACGAGCTGGTCGATCTCGGCCTGCAGTTGATCACGCTCGGCTTCGAGCTCGATGCGCGAGAACTTCGTCAGACGCCGCAAGCGGAGCTCGAGGATGTACTCGGCCTGGGGATGCGAGAGGTCGAAGACCTCCTGCAGACGCGTGCGGGCCTCTTCGCCGTCATCCGAAGAGCGGATGACCTGGATGACCTCGTCGATGTCGAGGATCGCGATGAGCAGACCCTCCACCAGGTGCAGGCGCTCGCGCTTGCGGGCCAGGCGGTACTCGCTGCGGCGCGTGATGACGCGCAGACGGTGGTCGAGGTAGACCCGCAGCATCTCCCGCAGTCCCAGGGTCTGGGGCTGGCCGTCGACCAGTGCGACGTTGTTGATGCCGAAAGAGTCCTCGAGCGGCGTGAGTCGATAGAGGTGCTCGAGCACCGCCCGCGGGTCGAAACCGGTCTTGATGCCGATGACGAGCTGCAGCCCGTGCTGCCGGTCGCTGAGGTCGGTGACATCGGCGATCCCGGTGAGCTTCTTGGACTGCACGGCGTCTTTGATCTTCTCGATCACACGCTCGGGTCCGACGAGATAGGGCAGCTCGGTGATCACGATGCCCGTGCGGCGCGGGCCGAGCGACTCGATCGATGCCTTCGCTCGCGTGCGGAAGGACCCGCGGCCGTGCGTGTACGCGTCCTTGATGCCGTCGAGCCCGACGATGATGCCGCCCGAAGGCAGGTCGGGGCCGGGCACGAACTCCATGAGATCCTCGACCGTGGCATCCGGGTTCTGGAGGAGGTGCGTCGCCGCCCCGACGACCTCGATGAGGTTGTGCGGGGCCATGTTCGTGGCCATACCGACCGCGATACCGGTGGCGCCGTTGACGAGGAGGTTGGGGAAAGCGGCCGGCAGCACGTCGGGCTGCTGGAACTGCCCGTCGTAGTTCGGGATGAAGTCGACGACGTCCTCGTCGAGGTTCTCGGTGAGCGCGAGCGCGGGCGGCGCCAGTCGCGCCTCGGTGTACCGGGGAGCGGCGGGGCCGTCGTCGAGCGAGCCGAAGTTGCCGTGCCCGTCGATCAGAGGCACCCGCAGCGAGAAGTGCTGGGCCAGACGCACCAGGGCGTCGTAGATCGGGGCGTCGCCGTGGGGGTGCAGCTTCCCCATGACCTCGCCGACGACTCGCGCGCTCTTGACGTGACCGCGGTCGGGCCGCAGACCCATTTCGGCCATCTGGTAGAGGATGCGGCGCTGTACGGGCTTCAGACCGTCGCGGGCGTCGGGGAGCGCCCGCGAGTAGATGACCGAGTAGGCGTATTCGAGGAAGGACCCCTGCATCTCGGTCGAGACATCGACGTCTTCGATGCGCTCGGCGACGGGGGAAGCGGCGGAGGAACGGGAATCGGGCATAGGTACGGCCTCGGGTCGGGCGGGCGTCGTTCTCGACGGGGGCGAGGAGTCGTATGGAAGACTGGCCCCGATGTCTCTCAGCCTACCGGCGGGTCCGCCGCGTGCCCGGAGCCTCACCGGTGTGGTGACTCAGGCGATCGCCGCCCTCGAGGGTCGGTCGGAGTGGTTCGCCCCCGCCCGCAGCGCCGTGGTGTTCGTCGTCGACGGGCTCGGCTCGCACAACCTGGCCGAGCGCCGTGGCCACGCGCGTTTCCTCGGCTCTGCCGGCTCGCGCCGCGACGTCGCGCGAACGGTCTTCCCCTCGACCACGGCGGCGGCGTTGACGAGCCTGCTCACCGGCACCGAGCCGGGGGAGCACGGCATCGTCGGCTACCGCACGCGGATCCCGGGCACATCGATCGCGGCGAATCAGCTGCACGGGTGGGAGACCGACGGCCTGGATCCCCGCACGTGGCAGCGCAGCCGTCCGCTGCTCGAGATCGAAGCCGAGCGCGGACGACCGTGCTTCGTCGTGTCCCGCCCCGACTACACCGGCACCGGATTCACCGCGGCGACACTGCGCGGCGCGGAGTTCGTCTCGTCCGCCGATGTGCGCGAGCGCGCGGCGATCGCCGCCGACCTGGCCGCGCGGCATCCCGGAGCCCTGGTCTACCTCTACGCGCCCGATCTCGACACGGCCGGGCACCGCGACGGCTGGGAGTCCGACCGCTGGACCGACGCCCTCGAACGCGTCGACGCCGCCGCGCGCGACCTCGACGGCGCGATCGACCCCGGCACGGGCGTGCTCATCACCGCCGACCACGGCATGGTCGACGTTCCCGCCCACAAGCACGTGCTGCTGTCGGACGGCGACCCTCTGCTCGAGGACGTCGAGATCGTCGGCGGCGAGCCCCGGATGCTCCACCTCTACGTCACCCCGGGGCGCGCGGATGCCGTGGCGTCACGGTGGCGGGAGCGAGAGCAGTCGCGGGCGTGGGTCCTCACGCGCGACGAGGCGATCGCGGCCGGGTTGTTCGGCTCGGTCGCCCCCGAGGTGAGCGAGCGCATCGGCGACGTGCTCGTGGCCGCGCGCGGACGCTTCGCCTACTACGACGACCGCGAGAGCGACAAACGCCCTCAGCGCATGGTGGGCCAGCACGGGTCGCTGACCGACGAGGAACGGACGGTTCCGCTCCTGCGCCTCGGCGCGTTCGCCTGAGAGCTGCGCTGACTCAGCTCTCGTCGCTGCGCGCCCCGAAGACGATCTCGTCCCACGAGGGCATGGACGGTCGCCCCTTCGTGCGCCGCCCGGAGTCCGAGGATGCCGAGGGACCGGGGGTCCGATCCGGTTCGGTCTCGGTCGTCTCGGGCTCCTCCGCGCGGTAGCCCGGCTCGAGAGCGTCGAAGAGCGCGACGGGGGCACTGGGCGTGCGGGGTTCGGGTTCGCGGACCTCGGGCGTCCCCGGCAGGGGTTCGCGCTGTCCGCGTCGGCGACGCAGCGCCTCGAGGAGGTCGGCCGTCTCGGACGAGGTCACCGGTGCGTCGGGAGCCCGCTTGATCGCCGCAGCCTGAACCGCGGTGCTCACCGGACCAGTGGCCTCGACGCCGGGCTCATCCTCGATGTCGAGACGCCGCGGTCCGAAAGCGCCGCTGTCGAAGCGCGTGTCGTCCTTGGGGAGCGGAGTGTCCAGGGCACGCAACCGGGGGATCAACCCTTCGGGCAGCGAACCCTGGCGGGAGAGCTGGATCGCGTCGGAGTTCTGCGGCGACAGGCTGCTGCGGCGGGGGTCGAAGCCCCAGCGGGCGTCATGGTCGATGCCGTTGGCGGTGAACTCGAGCTTCACCATCCACCCCGACGGGTCCTTCCAGCTCGTCCACCGTTCCGCCGATGCGCCGGCTTCGCCGAGCTTCGCGCGGACGGCGGCTCCGAAGGTGACCGGGGCATCGTGCTCGAGGGCCCCTCCGAGCAGCACGGGCACCGAGAGGGCCTGGGCGACGACGTGCTCGCGCTCGGCGAGCACCGGGCCTTCGAACCTCTCGACGTCTTCGACGCGGGCGTTCAGCAGCGCCGCGACCTCGCGCGCGGAGAGCCCCGCGCGAATGTGCGCCTGAATCTCGCGCGGGCTCGGGCGGGGCGCGCGCTCGTCGTCGTGCTCGCGCCCACGGCGCGCACGGCGCGCCTCGGCGCGCAGCACCTCATCGAGCGGCAGGGCGAATCGTTCGCCCGTCTCGGTCGCGACGACGAGGACGTCATCCTCGGTTCCGATGACTTTGAGCTGTTCCATGCGAAACACCCCTCCGATCTGCGGTCGACGCCCATGCTGTCATGGCCCCGCCGCCGGAGCCGGGAATATCGCGGGCGCGCCGCGAGTTTGACGCCTCGCAGCCCGCACTCACCCCGCCGAGCGCATTTGCTTATCGGGGTCGGGTCATGCAAACTATGGCCGCCCGTTCGGGCGATGCACCACAGAAAACCGGAAGTAGAGACCTTCACGCATGGCCACCGATTACGACGCACCGCGCAAGACCGAGGACGACAGCGAGTCGATCGAGGCCCTCAAGGAGCGCGTGCCCGACAAGACGTCGGGGTCGATCGACAACGAGGATGCCGACAACCCTTCGGGCTTCGAACTGCCCGGGGCCGACCTGTCGGACATCGAGCTCGACGTCGTCGTGCTTCCCGCTCAGGAAGACGAGTTCACCTGTATGAACTGCTTCCTGGTGAAGCACCGCTCCCAGATCGCCGAGGAGAGCGGCTCCGGCTTCATCTGCCTGGAGTGCGCAGCCTGACCTGAGCGCGCTGGATCGCCGCGACGAGGCGATCCGGCGTCCGGGTGGACACCACCCACATCGGAGTCGGATCATCGGGGTCGGTCACGGGTACCGTGACGATCCCGTCGATCCCGCCTCGGATGACGTGCCAGGCCCGCCGGTCGAGACCACTCCCGCGGGCCGTTCGCGCCTCTTCGGCCACGACTCCCGCGGGAACCCCGAGGAGCTCCACGGGGATGTGCGCCCGACCGGCGTGCAGTTCGCCGTCGCGTACCTCGACAAGGGGGGAGAGCGCGACGAGCGCCGCGACGATCCCGACGCCCACCACGAGTCCGACCATCAGGGCGAGCGTGGTGTCGATGGGCGAGAAGACCAGCGCCGCCATCGGGCCGCAGACGGCTGCCGCGCCGAGAGCCCACAGCGATGGGCTCAGGCGTTCGCGGTACTCGATTCCGGTGCGGATGCCGCACCCCCTCTTCTGCATTACCCTCGTGGGGTGACCGAAACGGTGGACGTCCTCATTGTCGCATCCGAGCCCCCGGTCTTCGCCCACCCCGGCGATGCCGGAGCCGACCTCGTCGCCGCCGAGGCGGTGACGCTGCAGCCCGGTCGCCGCGCGCTCATCTCCACCGGCGTGCGGATCGCCCTGCCCGACGGGTACGCCGCATTCGTCGTCCCGCGAAGCGGCCTGGCCGCCAAGCACGGGATCACGATCGTCAACTCGCCGGGCACGATCGACGCGGGCTACCGCGGTGAGATCAAGGTCGCCCTTCTGAACACCGACCTCGACGACGCGTACGAGATCGCGGTCGGCGACCGCATCGCGCAGCTGATCGTCATGCCCGTCCCGCCCGTGCGCTTCATCCCGGTCGACGACCTCCCCGCCAGCGTGCGCGGGCAGGGCGGCTTCGGATCCAGCGGCTACCAGACCCCTTCAGGGAGCACCCGATGACCGACGAATCCGACCAGCAGATCGAGGCCGCGCCGCCCGCCAAGAGCGGTCCCGTGGACCGCGAGACCGCGGGCCCCTTCGACGAGGCCGAGGCGAACGCCGTCCGCCCCTACATCGACCTCGGCGGTATCAAGATCCTGCCGCGCGAAGGACTCAACCTTCGCCTCGAGGTCGAGGAGCAGACCAAGCGGATCGTGGCCGTCGGTCTCGACTACGCCGATTCCACTCTGCAAGTGCAGCCGTTCGCGGCGCCCCGCACGAGCGGACTGTGGGCCGAGACGCGGGATCAGATCCGCCAGCAGGTCAAGCAGCAGGGCGGCCGGGTCGAGGAGCGCGAGGGCCCGCTGGGCCCCGAGCTCCTCGCCGAGGTCCCGGTCGTGGCCGGTGCCGACGGCTCGGCCAAGCGCCTCGCCCGCTTCGTCGGCGTCGACGGACCGCGCTGGTTCCTGCGCGGCGTCATCGGGGGAGCCGCGACATCCGACGTCGAGGCGGCCGCGGCAGTCGAAGACCTCTTCCGTTCGATCGTCGTCGTCCGCGGCGGATCGCCCATGCCGCCCCGCGATCTGATCCCCCTGCGGATGCCGTCCGCCCCCGGCACGGCATGAGCGACGCTCCGCGCCCCGACGACGCCGACCGCGTCCCGCTCGAGCCCCCCTCGGCGGCCGACAGCGTGTCGGCGGCACTGGGCAGCGCCGCGCGCCGGGCGGGACTGGACCCGTCGAAGCACTCCTCGACCGGCGCCGCCGTGTGGTCGGCGATGGGCGGGTGGCGCGGCATCCTGGAATCCGTCCTGCCGTCGCTGGCCTTCGTCGTGCTGTTCACCGTCACGATCGATCCCGAGACGCGCCAGGGCGATCTGCTGCTGAGCCTCGGCGTCTCGGTCGGGCTGGCCCTGGTCTTCACGATCGCCCGCCTGGTCGCCAAGTCGCCGCCGAGCGCCGCCATCGGCGGCCTGTTCGCCACCGTCGCAGCCGCCGTTCTGGCACTGTTCACCGGTCGCGGGCAGGACAACTTCGTCTTCGGGTTCTTCACGAACGGCGCCTACGGCACCGCGTTCCTCGTGTCGGTGCTCGTCGGCTGGCCCCTCATCGGTCTGGCGGCCGGCTACCTGCTGGGAGAGGGCACCTCATGGCGCGCCGACAAGCGCCAGCGCCGCGTGTTCTCCTGGCTGTCGCTCGGGTGGGCGGCCCTGTTCGCCGCGCGATTGATCGTTCAGCTCCCGCTGTACTTCGCCGGCGACGTCACCGCACTCGGAACCCTGAAGATCATCATGGGCCTGCCCCTGTTCGCTCCCATGCTCGCGGTCACGTGGCTCGCCGTGCGGGCTCTCTCCCCACGTCGCGAGGCCTGATATATTTATCTTGATATCAAGATAAATCTCCCTTGCTCCGCGGTTAGGTCCGCCTTCCTGGCATCGTCCGCACACCCCGGGGAAGATGGGAGAGGGCGGGCCGACGCCTGCGCATACGCCGACGAAGGAGACGATCGTGTCCACGGTTGACAGCTTCGGTGCCAAGAGCACCCTGACGGTCGGCAGCACCGACTACGAGATCTTCCGCATCGACACCGTCCCCGGGTTCGAGAAGCTCCCGTTCAGCCTCAAGGTGCTGCTCGAGAACCTCCTCCGCACCGAGGACGGCGCGAACGTCACCGCGGAACAGATCCGCGCCCTCGGATCCTGGAACCCGGATGCCGAGCCCGACACCGAGATCCAGTTCACGCCCGCGCGCGTCGTGATGCAGGACTTCACCGGCGTCCCCTGCATCGTCGACCTCGCCACGATGCGCGAGGCCGTCACGGCCCTCGGCGGCGACCCCAACCGCATCAACCCGCTCTCGCCGGCCGAGATGGTCATCGACCACTCGGTCATCGCCGACCTCTTCGGCAGCGAGAACGCCCTCGAGCGCAACGTCGAGATCGAGTACGAGCGCAACGGTGAGCGCTACCAGTTCCTCCGCTGGGGCCAGACCGCGTTCGACGACTTCAAGGTCGTGCCCCCGGGCACCGGCATCGTCCACCAGGTGAACATCGAGCACCTGGCCAAGGTCGTCTACGACCGCTCCGTCGACGGCGTCCTGCGCGCCTACCCCGACACCTGCGTCGGCACCGACTCGCACACCACGATGGTCAACGGCCTCGGCGTCCTGGGCTGGGGCGTCGGCGGCATCGAGGCCGAGGCCGCGATGCTCGGTCAGCCCGTGTCGATGCTCATCCCGCGCGTGGTGGGCTTCAAGCTCAGCGGCGAGATCCCCGCCGGCGTCACCGCGACCGACGTCGTCCTCACGATCACCGACATGCTGCGCAAGCACGGCGTCGTGGGCAAGTTCGTCGAGTTCTACGGCGAGGGCGTGGCATCCGTGCCGCTCGCCAACCGCGCGACCATCGGCAACATGAGCCCCGAGTTCGGTTCGACCGCGGCGATGTTCCCCATCGACGACGTCACGCTCGACTACCTGCGCCTCACCGGCCGCGACGAGCAGACCGTCGCGCTGGTCGAGTCCTACGCCAAGGAGCAGAAGCTCTGGCACGACGCGGCGCGCGAGCTCGTCTTCAGCGAGTACATGGAGCTCGACCTCTCCACCGTCGTCCCCTCGATCGCCGGCCCGAAGCGTCCCCAGGACCGCATCCTGCTGTCCGAGGCGAAGTCGCAGTTCGAGAAGGACATCCTCAACTACGCCGCCGCGTCCACCTCGGACTCGATCGTCGACCTCGAGAGCGACCAGTCGTTCCCCGCCTCCGACCCGGGCCCCGTGCCGGGCGACGAGCACACCCACACCGGTGAGGTTCTCATCTCCTCCGGACACCCCGCCAACGCGTCGAAGCCCGTCAAGGTCACCACGCCCGAGGGCCAGTCGTACCTGCTCGACAACGGCGCGGTCACCCTGGCCGCCATCACGTCCTGCACGAACACGTCGAACCCCTCCGTCATGATCGCGGCGGGTCTTCTCGCCAAGAACGCCGTCGACAAGGGCCTGAAGCGCAAGCCGTGGGTCAAGACGACGCTCGGCCCCGGCTCGAAGGTCGTCACCGACTACTACGAGAAGTCGGGTCTCGACAAGGCGCTCGAGGGTCTGGACTTCTACACCGTCGGCTACGGCTGCACCATCTGCATCGGAAACTCCGGCCCCCTCATCGAGGAGGTCTCCGAGGCGATCAACGAGAACGACCTCGCCGTCACGGCCGTCCTCTCCGGCAACCGCAACTTCGAGGGTCGCATCAGCCCCGACGTGAAGATGAACTACCTGGCATCCCCGCCGCTGGTGGTCGCCTACGCCCTGGCCGGCTCGATGAACTTCGACTTCGAGACCGACCCCCTCGGCAAGGACCAGAACGGCGAGGACGTCTTCCTCAAGGACATCTGGCCGGCGCCCGACCAGGTCCAGACCATCATCGACGCGTCGATCTCACGCGAGCAGTTCATCCAGCAGTACGCCACCGTCTTCGAGGGCGACGAGCGCTGGAAGAACCTGCCCACCCCGACCGGCCCGATCTTCGAGTGGGATGCCGATTCGACCTACGTCCGGAAGGCGCCCTACTTCGACGGCATGTCGATGGAGCCGTCCCCGGTCAGCGACATCAGCGGCGCGCGCGTCATGGCGGCCCTCGGCGACTCGGTCACGACCGACCACATCAGCCCGGCCGGCAACATCAAGGCGGGCACGCCCGCCGCGCAGTACCTCACCGAGCACGGCGTCGCGCAGAAGGACTTCAACTCCTACGGCTCGCGCCGGGGCAATCACGAGGTCATGATCCGCGGCACGTTCGCGAACATCCGCCTGAAGAACGAGCTGACCGCCGCGGTCAACGACGGCAAGGTCGTCGAGGGCGGGTACACCCGTGACTTCACGCAGCCCGGTGGTCCGCAGTCGTTCATCTTCGACGCGAGCCAGAACTACCAGGCGCAGGGCACCCCGCTGGTCATCTTCGGCGGCAAGGAGTACGGCTCCGGCTCGTCGCGCGACTGGGCGGCGAAGGGCACGAACCTGCTCGGCGTCAAGGCGGTCATCACCGAGAGCTTCGAGCGCATCCACCGCTCGAACCTCATCGGCATGGGCGTCGTCCCGCTGCAGTTCCCCGCGGGCGAGAGCTGGAAGTCGCTGGGCCTCGACGGCACCGAGATCGTCTCGATCGAAGGCCTCGAGCAGCTCAACGAGGGCGTGACCCCCAAGACGGTGAAGGTCACCGCCGAGCCGAGCGAGTTCTCGCCCGAGGGCAAGCAGACCGTGACGTTCGACGCCGTGGTCCGCATCGACACCCCCGGTGAGGCCGACTACTACCGCAACGGCGGCATCCTGCAGTACGTGCTGCGTTCGCTCGTCTGACCCCCGCCTCGACCGCGCCCCGGGAGCTTAGGCCCCCGGGGCGCGGTTGCGTTTCCCGACACCATCGATCGCTCGCTGGCAAGCCATTGCCGGGCCCTTTCCGGGCGCCGAGACTAGAATCGACAGACGCGCAGACCTCTGTGCGCACCGCACGAGAGGAGTCACATGGCTCTCCTACCCGGCATCCACGGCCCCCGTGACCTCGACGGTCTCACCCCCGATCAGCTGCGGCAGCTCGCGGCCGAGATCCGTTCGTTCCTGGTCGAGAACGTCGCCCGCACCGGCGGTCACCTCGGCCCCAACCTCGGCGTCGTCGAGTTGACGATCGCCCTCCACCGCGTCTTCGACTCGCCGGCCGACCCGATCATCTTCGACACCGGCCACCAGTCGTACGTGCACAAGATCCTCACCGGCCGTCAGGACTTCGCGAACCTGCGGTCGCGCGGCGGCCTCGCCGGCTACCCGCAGCGCTCCGAGAGCGAGCACGACATCGTCGAGTCCTCGCACGCGTCGAGCTCGTTGAGCTGGGCCGACGGCGTCTCCCGGGCGTTCACGCGGACCGGCCGCAAGGACCGCCACGTCATCGCCGTCGTCGGCGACGGCGCGCTCACCGGCGGTATGACGTGGGAGGCGCTGAACAACATCAGCGACGACAACGACCGCAACCTCGTCATCGTCGTCAACGACAACGGCCGCTCCTACGCCCCGACCATCGGCGGCATGGCCCGTTACCTCAACCGCGTGCGCACGAACGAGGCCTACCGTCACCTGCACCAGAGTTCGGCCACGCTCTTCCGACGCCTCGGACCGGCCGCCCGCGCCGTGTACCGCGGGGTTCGCGGCGGAACGCACGGCTTCCTCTCGCGCTTCACGAACAACGAGGCGCTGTACAGCAACCTCGACATCAAGTA
The DNA here is from genome assembly GCF_058214835.1 of Microbacterium sp. SCPM-O-B-15248 (M128). Classification (NCBI taxonomy): domain Bacteria; kingdom Bacillati; phylum Actinomycetota; class Actinomycetes; order Micrococcales; family Microbacteriaceae; genus Microbacterium; species Microbacterium sp. SCPM-O-B-15248 (M128). Next base: position 195,382 of record NZ_JBYQLI010000002.1, on the reverse strand, counting down.
CCTGGGGCCCATCGACGGCCACGATTTCGAGTCGCTGCTCGAGACCCTCGAACTGGCGAAGTCCTACGGTGCGCCCGTCATCGTGCACGCGATCACCGACAAGGGCAGCGGCTACGCCCCGGCGATGAGCGACGCCGCCGATCAGTTCCACGCCGTCGGCAAGATCGACCCGGTCACGGGCGAGGCCCTCGGCTCGGGCAGCGGCCCGCAGTGGACCGACGTGTTCGCCGACGAGCTCGCCGCGGTGGGCGCCGAACGCGAAGACGTCATCGCGATGACGGCCGCGATGCTGCGGCCCACCGGGTTGCAGCCGTTCGCCGATCGCTTCCCCGAGCGCGTGTACGACGTCGGTATCGCCGAGCAGCACGCCGTGGCCTCCGCAGCCGGTTTGGCCTTCGGCGGTCTCCACCCCGTCGTGGCGCTCTACGCCACGTTCATGAACCGCGCCTTCGACCAGGTCATGATGGACGTCGCCCTGCACAAGGCCGGCGTCACGTTCGTCCTGGATCGCGCGGGAGTGACCGGGCCGGACGGCCCGAGCCACCACGGCATCTGGGACCTGGCGATGCTGCAGTTGGTACCCGGCATCCGAATCGCCGCGCCGCGCGACGCGACCCGCCTGCGCGAGGAGTTCCGCGAGGCGGTCGCCGTAGCCGACGCCCCCACCGTCGTGCGCTATCCGAAGGGCGGCGTCCCCGCGGACCTCGACGCGATCGAGCGCCTGCCCGACGGCGTCGACGTGCTCGCGCGCGGGTCGTCGGACGACGTGCTGCTGGTCGGCATCGGCCCCATGGTGCATTTGGCGATGGAGGTCGCGGAGCGCTTGAGGGCCCAGGGAATCGGAGCGACGGTCGTCGACCCCCGCTGGGCGATCCCCGTACAGCCCTCGATCGTCGAGCTCGCGGGCTCCCACCGCCTCGTCATCACGATCGAGGACGGCATCCGGGTCGGCGGCGTCGGTACCCGCGTGCGTCAGGTGCTGCGCGAGGCCGGTGTCGACACGGCAGTGGACGAGCTCGGCATCCCCGACGAGTTCATCGACCACGCCACGCGCGAGCAGATCCTCGAGGATGCCGGACTCACGGCATCCAAGATCGCCCATGACGTCGTGGCCCAGGTGCTCGGCACGCGCATCCCGATGGCGCGGCAGACGCCCACCGGCGCCATCCCGACGCTGGAGGAGTGGGAGAAGACCCGCCCGTAACGCGCCCAATTCACGTGAAATGGCCGAGCGTACCCGTTATGGCGCGCAACGACGTGTCGGGTCGGCCAGGTCACGTGATCTGGTGACGAGCCACCGACACCGCGCGCCGAACACCCGCACGAACGACAGCGGCGCCGCCCCCTCGGGGACGGCGCCGCTGTCGTTCTCCGGCTCTCAGCCGCCGATGCCGCGGATCGGCGGGTGGTGGAACGTGTCGCCGAAGGCGCGCTCCGACGCCCCCTCGCGGTCGAGGTAGGGCGAGGCACCGCCGTCGATGAACGGCCAGCCGGCGCCGAGGATGAGGCACAGGTCTATGTCCTGCACCTCGGGCACGACGCCCTCGTCGAGCATGATCTTGATCTCCTGCGCGAGGCCGTCCTGCACGCGGGCGAGGATCGTCTCGGGCGCGACCGGCGTCTTGCCGGTGACGAGCACCTTTTGCGCCGCCTTGGTCCAGCCGGTGACGCGGCCGCCCTTGTCCTTCTCGACGACCTCGGGCAGCGCCGCGAGCTCGTGGAAGTTCTCGGACGCGAAGAAGCGCTCCGGGAACGCCCCCGCCATCGTGTCCTGCACGTGGGCGGCGACCTTCCAGCCGACGAGGTCGATCAACTGGAACGGCCCCATCGGGAGCCCGAGCGGCGCGAACGCCTTCTCGACGACCGTGATCGGCGTGCCCTCGTACACCGCGCGCGCGGCCTCGCCCATGACCTTCGCCAGCAGGCGGTTGACGACGAACCCGGGCGCGTCGGCGGTCAGCACCGCGTTCTTGCCGAGGCCCTTGGCGACGACGAACGCCGTGGACAGCGCGGCGTCGGAGGTGGCATCCGTCTTCACGACCTCGATGAGCGGCATGACCGCGACGGGGTTGAAGAAGTGGAAGCCGACGAGCCGCTCGGGGTGCTCGAGCGCCGAACCGATCTCGGCGACCGAGAGCGACGAGGTGTTCGTCGCGAGGATCGTGTCCTCGGCGACGATCTTCTCGATCGCGGAGAACACCTCCTGCTTGACGCCCACCTCCTCAAACACGGCCTCGATGACGAAGTCGCAGTCGGCGAACTCTCCGCGGTCGGTCGTGCCGTGCACGAGCGCGCGCAGCTGGTTGGCGGTGTCGGCGTCGAGCCGACCCTTCGCCTCGAGCTTGCCGATCTCTTCGCGGATGGATGCCACGCCCTTGTCGACGCGTCCCTGATCGAGGTCGGTGATGACGACGGGAACCCGCAGCTTCCGCACGAACAGCAGCGCGAACTGCGAGGCCATGAGGCCCGCACCGATCACGCCGACCTTCGTCACCTTCTTCGCGAGCGCCTTGTCGGGGGCGCCGACCGGCCGCTTCGCACGCTTCTGGACGAGGTCGAACGCATACATGGATGCCGCGAACTGGTCGCCGGCGATGAGGTCGGCGAGAGCCTCGTCCTCGCGGGCGAAGCCCTCGGCCTTCGTGCCGCTCTTGGCCTTGTCGAGCAGATCGAGCGCGACGTAGGGGGAGCGGGGGACCGTGCCGATCTTCGACTCGAGCATGCCGCGCGCGACCTTGATCGCGATCGGCCACTTCGTGAGGCGCTCGATCTTGCCCGGCTCGTTCTTCCGCTCGACCTTGACGCGACCGGTGAGGACGCCGTCGGCCCAGCGCAGCGAGTCCTCGAGGTACGAAGCCGCCGGGAAGATGGCATCCATGATCCCGAGGTCGAAGGCCTGCTGGGGCTTGAGCATCCGGTTCTGCTTGAGCGGGTTCGACACCACGACCTCGAGCGCGTTCTCGATGCCGATGAGGTTCGGCAGCAGGTACGCGCCACCCCAGCCGGGGATGATGCCGAGGAACACCTCGGGCAGCGCGATCGCCGCAGCCGACGCGTCGACCGTGCGGTAGGTCGAGTTCAACGCGATCTCGAGACCGCCGCCGAGGGCGAGGCCGTTGACGAACGCGAACGACGGAACACCCAGCTCGGACAGCGAGCCGAGCACCTGGTGCCCGCGCTGGGCGATGAGGCGCGCGATGTCCTTCGACGGCAGGTTCGCCACCTCGGAGAGGTCGGCGCCGGCGGCCAGGATGTACTGCTTCCCGGTGATCGCGACGGCGTGGATCTCTCCGGCCGCGGCCCGCTGCTTCAGCGTGTCGAGCGTGCGACCGAGCTCGGCGAGGGTCGCCGGACCCAGCGTGTTCGGGCGGGTGTGGTCGCGGCCGTTGTCGAGCGTGACCAGCGCGACGACGTTGCCCGAGGGCAGGCGCACGTCGCGCACGGGAGAGTGCGTCACGACCTCGTCGGCGCTGAGTCCGTCGAGGGGCGAGAAATCGATCGCGGAGTAGTCGGTCACTTGCGCTTCTTCTTTCCGTCGAAGAACGGGTTCTCCCAGATCACCGAACCGCCCTGCCCGAGACCGACGCACATGGCCGTGAGGCCGTACCGCACGTCGGGGCGCTCGGCGAAGTGCGCGGCGAGCTGGATCATGAGACGGACACCGGATGCCGCGAGCGGGTGGCCGAGCGCGATCGCGCCGCCCCACGGGTTCACGCGCGGGTCGTCGTCGGCGATGCCGAAGTGGTCGAGCAGCGAGATGACCTGGATCGCGAACGCCTCGTTGAGCTCGAACAGACCGATGTCGTCGATCGTGAGCCCGGCCTTCTTGAGCGCCTTCTCCGTCGAGGGGATCGGGCCGATGCCCATGATCTCGGGCTGCACGCCGGCGAACGCGAACGAGACCATCCGCATCTTGGGCGTGAGGCCGAACTCCTTCACGGCATCCGCGCCCGCGAGCAGGCTGATCGTCGCGCCGTCCGTGAGCGGCGAGGACGTCCCGGCGGTCACACGGCCGTGCGGGCGGAAGGGCGTCTTGAGGGATGCCAGCCCCTCGAGGGTCGTCTCGGGGCGGCGCCCCTCGTCCTCAGTGGCGAGGCCCCAGGCGCCCTCGGCATCCTTGATCGCGACCGGGACGAGGTCGGGCTGGAACCTGCCGGCCTCGTACGCCGCCTGCGCCTTGTGCTGGCTGGCCATGCCGAACCGGTCCGCACGCTCCTTCGTGAGGTGCGGGAAGCGGTCGTGGATGCGCTCGGCGGTCACGCCCATGTTCAGCGCACCCGGGTCGACGAGCTTCTCGGCGACGAAGCGCGGGTTCGGGTCGGCGTTGGCCCCGATGGGGTGCCGGCCCATGTGCTCGACACCGCCCGCGAGGGCGAGGTCGTACATGCCGACGCCGATCGAGGCGCCCATCGTGGTGACGCTCGTCATCGCACCGGCGCACATGCGCTCGACCGCGAGTCCCGGCACGGTCATCGGCAGACCCGCGAGGATCGCCGCCGTGCGTCCGAGGGTGAGGCCCTGGTCACCGGTCTGCGACGTCGCGGCGATGGCCACGTCGTCGATCCGATCCTTCGGCACCGTGCCGTTGCGCTCCATCAACCCGATGATCGCTTTGACGACCAGGTCGTCCGCGCGGGTGTTCCAGTACATGCCCTTCTCGCCGGCGCGCCCGAACGGGGTTCGCACACCATCGACGAAGAAGACGTCAGACATCTCGGCCACTCTGCCTCCATACATTGGGATGCAACCAGCCTAGGAAACGCCCCGCGACCCGAAGAATCGGTTGTCCGAACCTACGAAGTCGGTTCCCCTGCCTCGGGATCCTCGTTGAGGGAAGCTACAAAGCTATCGGCGATCACCTGTGCGGTCTGGTCAATCTGCCACGGGCGAGCACCCAACTCCGCCAGAACGGTCGAGACCGACGCCGCGGTGATCTCGGTGGGCGGAGTCCACGCCACGCGGCGCAGCGTCTCGGGAGTGAGGAGGTTCTCGGTCGGCATCCCCAGGTCTTCGGCCCGGGCCTCGACGGCCGGGCGGGCCGCCTTGAGTCGGCGGTCGGCGTCGGGGTTGCGATCGCCCCATGCGCGCGGCGGCGGGAGCGTGTCGCTGGGCACGCGGTCGGGCGGCAGCTCGGTCGACTCGCGACCGGCGACGATCGCGTTCCACCAGCGGTCCAGCTGTGTGCGGCTCGCGCGCCCATTGAACTCCTTGATGCCCGCGAGCGCCTGCTTGCTCTGCGGGTCGGCGAGCACCGCCGCGACGAGGGCACGGTCGGGCACGAGACGGCCGGGGGCGACGTCCTGCTCGCGCGCGTAGTCCTCGCGGGCCTGCCAGAGCGCACGCGCCACTGCCAGCGACCGCCGGCCGCGCACGGTGTGCAATCCGCTCAGTCGGCGCCAGGGGTCGTCGCGCGGCGGCTTCGGCAGACGCGAAAGCACGGCCTCGAACTCCTGCCGGGCGAACTCCGTCTTGCCCTGCTCCTCGAGCTCGGCGACGAGTTTGTCGCGCACGTCGATGAGATGCTCGACGTCGAGCGCCGCGTACTCGAGCCATGACGCCGGCAGCGGACGCGTGGACCAGTCCGCCGCGGAGTGGGCCTTGGCGAGGACGATGCCGAGGGTCTGCTCGACGACCGCGCCGAGGCCGACCCGCTCGTGACCCAGCAGGCGCGCACCCAGCTCGGTGTCGAAGATCTCCCGCGGCTCGAGTCCCCGTTCGCGCAGCGACGGAAGGTCCTGGCTCGCGGCGTGGAAGACCCACTCGACGTCGCCGATGGCTTCCTGCAGCGGCGAGAAGTCCTCGATCGTGGACGGGTCGAACAGAAAGACCCCCGCCTCCCGGCGGAACACCTGGATGAGGTACGCCCGCTGCGAATAGCGGAATCCCGACGCCCTCTCGACGTCGACCGCGACCGGTCCGACCCCGGATGCCAGGGATTGCGACGCTACGCCGAGACCGGCGGCATCCTCGATGACGGTGTACTCACTCACGCGGGGGCCTCCGGGCTCCGAGAACCGCAACGCCCTCCGATCCCGGTGGGAGACCGGCGAGCATGCAGACAAGCTCCGCCCACGCTTCGAGGTGAGGGCGGAAGGGACCGCGCGGCGACCATGACGCGCGAAGTTCGATCTGCGACCCCTCGCCCTGCGCCGCGAGCGCACCGAAACCGGTCGACAGCGTCTTTGTCGCCGTCCCGGATTCGGAGTGACGCTCGGCACCGCGAGAATCGAGGGCATCGATCAGCCACGACCACGCGACCTCCGCCAAGAGAGGATCGATGCCGATCTCGGGCTCGAGGGGGGCCTGGGCGAAGCAGACGACGCGCCACGCGCCACCCCACGCCTCAGGCTCGTCGGGGTCGTGCAGGAGAATGAAACGCCCGGTGCCGAACGGCGAGTCCGTCGCGTGTGCATCGGGACGCACATCGCCGGCGAGAGCGAGCGCCTGCGGCGCCAGACCCGCCGGGGAGGGGATCTCGCGCACCACGAAGTCGTCGCGGAACGTCGTCGCGCGCAACTCGTCGGCCGCCCGGGCGAAGGGGGTCGCCGCCTCGGGTGAGCGGGGGTCTGTCACGGCCACAGACTAGAGTGAGGCCTCGATGAACGCTCCCAGGCGCGCCGCGAGGCGCCGTGCCCCGCACCCGGCGGCCGGACCGCTGCGGATCGCCCTCACGGCACTGACGGCCGCCCTGGGCCTCAGCGCCACCGCGCTCGGAGCCGTCTCGTTGCGGATGGCGCGCACCGTCGTGACTCCCGCGGGCCGCATCCCCGACATCGAGGTGGTGGGCCTCGACGTCGCCGCCCAGACGGTGACTCTTTCGCGCACACCCGACACGGTCCTGCCCGGCCGGTACGGCCTGTTCACCACGGGCACCGCCGACTACCTGCGGCTCGGATCCGTCGTGAAAGAGGATGCCGCGACGGTCACCCGCAAGCTCCTCACCCACGTACCCGCGGACGCGCAGCTCGCCCCCGCGGCCGCCTTCAGCGGCTGGTACTACGACAAGCCCGACGACCTGCAGATCCCGTACCGCAACGCCCTCATCGGCACCCCGGTCGGCCCCTGCCCGGCGTGGGAGTTCCCCGCCGCCATCGACACCGACGTGTGGGTCATCCAGGTGCACGGTCGGGGCACGACCCGCGCCGAGGCGCTGCGGGCAGTGCCGGTGTTCCACGACCTCGGCATCACGAGCCTCGTCGTGTCGTATCGCAACGATGGCGAGGCGCCGCGCAGTCGCACGGGCACGTATGCCCTCGGCGCCACCGAGTGGCGCGACGTCGATGCCGCGACCGGCTACGCCCGACGGCAGGGCGCACGTCGCATCCTGCTGATGGGCTGGTCGATGGGCGGAGCGATCTGCCTCCAGACCGAGTTCTCGTCACCCCACCGCGACGTCCTGGTCGGGCTCGTCCTCGAGTCGCCGGTCGCCGACTGGCGCACCGTGCTGCGCTACCAGAGCCGGGAGCTGCGACTGCCCGCCCCCGTGCTCGGCTTCGCGCAGCAAATCCTGGGATCCGAGTGGGGAGCCGTCCTCACTCGGAGCGGCTCCGCCATCCCTCTCGACCGGCTCGACGCCGTCGCGCGCGCGGACGAACTGCGGCATCCGGTGCTGATCCTCCACAGCGACGACGACGGATTCGTGCCGAGCGACGCCTCGCATGCCCTCGCCGAGGCGCGCCCCGACCTCGTCGCGATGGAGACGTTCTCGGTCGCCCGGCACACGAAGCTGTGGAACTACGACCAAGACCGGTGGACGCGCGCGATCACGGAGTGGGTGCGGGCGCGAGGACTCGCGACCGGGGAGTGAGGCGGATGCCGCGCGTCAGGCGCCGCTCTTGGCGCGCACCTGACGCTTCGCGCGCATGAGCATGCCCGTCATCCCCGCGATGCGCAGAGGGCTGACCGCGCGGGTCAGGCCGATGCTCTGCGGGAAGTCGTCGGGGACGGCCAGGACCTCGTCGACCGAGAGGCCGGTGAGACCCTGGGCCAGGATGCTGGCGAACCCCCGGGTCGTGGGAGCCTCGGCGGGCGCGGTGGCGTGCATCGCCACGAGTCCGGCCTCGTCGACGTCGACCACGATGTAGACCGGCGACTGGCACTCCGCGACACGCTCGCACATCTCGGGGTGATCGGCGTACTGCGCCGGCACAGCGGGCAGCTCCTGCGAGAACTCGAGCAGCAACTGCAGACGGTCGGGCTCGTCGAGCTCGAGGAACTCGTCGCGGATCTCGGCTAGGCGGGCGGGGAGAGTGGTCTCGGACATCACCGTCATCCTCCCACGCCCACCGGGTCCGGGCTCAGCGTCCGGGGACCTCGCCGGGTTCCGCACCCGAGACGATCGGCACGCGCACGGCGCTGCCCCACTCGGTCCACGACCCGTCGTAGTTGCGGACGTCCTCGAAGCCGAGCAGGTGCTTCAACACGAACCACGTGTGGCTGGAGCGCTCCCCGATGCGGCAGTACGCCACGATCTTGTCGCCGTCCTGCAGTCCCGCGCCGTCGCGGTACACGGCATCCAGTTCTTCGCGCGACTTGAAGCCGCCGTCCTCGGCCACGGCCTTGGCCCAGGGGACGCTCTGCGCGCTCGGGATGTGACCGGCACGCAGCGCCCCCTCGTCGGGGTAGGCCGGGGCGGTCGTCCGTTCGCCCGAGTACTCCTCGGGGGAGCGGACGTCGATGAGCGGGTTGCCGAGGTGCGCGAGGACGTCGTCCTTGTACGCGCGGATGAGCGAATCGTCGCGCTCCACGACGGGGTAGTCGGCGGGCTCGACGACCGTCTTGTCGGTGGTGACCGGCCGCCCCTCCGCGATCCACTTGTCGCGCCCGCCGTCGAGCAGACGCACGTCTTCGTGGCCGAACAGGGAGAACACCCACAGCGCGTAGGCGGCCCACCAGTTGTTCTTGTCGCCGTAGATGACAACCGTGTCGTCACGGGAGATGCCCTTGCGGCTGAGCAGTGCGGCAAATCCCTCGCCGTCGACGTAGTCGCGCACCACGGGGTCGTTCAGCTCGGTGTGCCAGTCGACCTTGACCGCTCCGGGGATGTGCCCGGTCTCGTACAGCAGGACGTCCTCGTCGGATTCCACGACCACGAGGCCCGGCTGCCCGAGGCGTTCCTGCAGCCACTCGCCCGTGACGAGGCGGCCGGGTTCGGCGTACGCGGCGAACTTGGGGGAGGTGGTGTCGAACTCGACGGTCACGGTGTCTCCTCGGTCGGGGTGGGGGAGCGGGCGGCGTAGGGTGGACACCGCACCTTCGACCCTAGGACCGCCGCGTCGAAGCAGGCACCTCTCCGTAAGACTGCGACACAGGACGGCCATGACCTCTACGCCTGCGACGACCGGCGTCGTGCACCTCATCGATCGTGAGCCGGCCATCTCGGGCGCCGAGATGGTGAGCGCCCTCGTGCCGCCGCCGCAGTTCGACGGCGCGACCTTCGAGTCGTACCGGGCGGATGCCGCTTACCCGTCGCAGCAAGAGGCGAAGGAGCTGCTCGAGGCGTTCGCCGGACGCACGAACGCGCCGGCGAAGAAGGGCGGGTTCTTCCGCCGCGCCGAGAAGACCCCGCCGATCAAACCGGGCGTCTACCTCGACGGCGGATTCGGCGTGGGCAAGACCCACCTGCTCGCCGCGATCTACCACGCGATGCCCGCGCGGCGGAAGTACTTCGGGTCCTTCATCGAGTACACCGCCCTGGTCGGGGTCCTCGGGTACGCCAAGGCCGTCGAGCTGTTCCGCGGCTCCGACCTGCTGTGCATCGACGAGTTCGAACTCGACGACCCCGGCGACACGATGGTCATGACCCGGCTGCTCGGCGAGCTCGTGGCATCCGGAACCCGTCTGGCGGCCACCTCGAACACCCCGCCGAACGCGCTCGGCGAGGGACGCTTCGCCGCCCAGGACTTCTTGCGCGAAATCCAGTCGATGGCCGACAGTTTCCGCACGATCCGTATCGACGGCACCGACTTCCGGCAGCGCGCGATCGACGGCGAGGCCCGCGTCCTCTCGGATGCCGACTACGCCGACGCGATCCGGGATGCCGCCGCCCGTGGCGTCGCCACCGACGATGAGTTCGGCGCCGTCGTGGCGCACCTCGCCCGCGTGCACCCGTCACGGTTCATCCGCCTCATCGACGGCGTCGACACCATCGGGCTGCGCGACGTGCAGGTCCTGCACGATCAGTCCGCCGCCCTGCGACTGGTCGCCTTCATCGACCGTGCCTACGACGCGCAGATCCCGATCCGTGCCACGGGGGTGCCGCTGAACACCGTCTTCGCGGACGAGATGTTGTCCGGCGGATACCGCAAGAAGTACCTGCGGGCCGTGTCACGCCTGGTGGCGTTGACGCACTCCTGAACGACCCTTTCATCGCGGCTTCGCGGCACGGGGAAATCTGATGTTTACACGCGACCGTCCGCTGTAACGCACTCGAAACACGAATCCCACGCCGATGGAAACCGGGGCTGTGGACACTGAGGGGACCCGACGCTACACCTGCGTCCCTGCAGAGAGGTTCTCTTCGAGATGGATCAAGGCAACACCGCATTCATCCTGATAGCAGCGGCACTCGTGCTGCTCATGACGCCAGGACTCGCGTTCTTCTACGGCGGACTCGTCAAGGCCAAGAGCGTCATCAGCATGATGATGATGAGCTTCGGCGCCATGGGACTCATCGGAGTCCTGTGGGTCCTCTACGGCTACGCGATCGCCTTCCCCGCCACTGAGGCGGGCACCACGCAGGCCCCGTGGGCCATCGACTTCAACGAGCTCGGCCTCTCGGGCGTGCTCGAGACGCCGGAAGGCGCCGCCTACCCGCCGCTGGCCTTCGTCGCCTTCCAGGCCACGTTCGCCATCATCACCGTCGCGCTGGTCTCGGGTGCCATCGCCGACCGCGCCAAGTTCGGTTCGTGGATGGTCTTCGCCCTCATCTGGTCGACGGTCGTCTACTTCCCGGTCGCCAGCTGGGTCTTCAACTTCGGTCTCGCCGAGGACGGCTCGTTCTCGTACGGTGGCTGGATCACGAAGGGCATGCAGGACGTCTTCGGCGTCGGTGCGATCGACTTCGCCGGTGGTACCGCTGTCCACATCAACGCCGGTGCCGCAGCTCTCGCCCTCGCCCTGGTGCTCGGCAAGCGCGTCGGCTTCCAGAAGGGCGCCCACGTCCCCCACAACCCGCCGTTCGTGCTCCTCGGCGCGGGCCTGCTGTGGTTCGGCTGGTTCGGCTTCAACGCCGGTTCGGAACTCGCCGCCGACGGCACCGCCGCTCTCGCCTTCGTCAACACGATCGCCGCTCCCGCCGCCGCTCTGCTGGCCTGGCTGATCGTCGAGAAGTTCAAGGACGGCAAGCCGACCTCCGTCGGCGCCGCTTCCGGCGCCGTCGCGGGTCTGGTCGCGATCACTCCGGCCTGCGCCGCACTGACGCCGTTCTGGGCGATCGTCCTCGGCCTCGTCGCCGGTGCCGTTTGCGCCCTGGCGATCGAGCTGAAGTTCAAGCTCGGCTTCGACGACTCGCTCGACGTGGTCGGCATCCACCTCGTCGGTGGTCTGCTCGGAACCCTGTACCTGGGTATCTTCGCGAACAACACCGGTCTGATCTACAGCGGTTCGTTCACGCAGCTGCTCGTTCAGGCGATCGCGGCGCTGGCCGTCCTGGTGTACTCCTTCGTGCTGGCCTACATCATCGGCTTCGCGATCGAGAAGACGATGGGCTTCCGCGTCAAGAACGAGGACGAGATCGCCGGCATCGACACCGTCGTGCACGGCGAAGAGGGCTACGTCCTCAGCGACACCCGCGGCTGACACCCGCACCCGCTCGACGGGGCGTCACGGATTCGTCCGTGGCGCCCCGTTCGTGGTTCGTCCGGTGGCGCGGGACAGTCTGTCTAGGGTGAGGGGATGGGAACCGCCTCGCGCCTCGTCTCCGCCCTCCTCAGAGCCTTCCGCCCCTCCAGCCCCGCTCGGCGCTCCACCCCCGCTCCTCGGCCGCGCGAGACCGCAGGGAGGGCCGACGCCGTCCGGCCAGGCCAGGCGGCCGGCGCGACGGCCACCGTCGAGGTGGCACCTCCGCGCCGGCTGACCCTGACGTATGCTCCCACGCGCGATGGCGCCCCCGACGGCGGCGAGATCATCTGGACGTGGGTGCCCTACGAAGAGCGCGACGGCCGCGGCAAGGACCGACCGGTGCTCGTCATCGGACGAGCGGATGCCACCCGCTCCTACGCCGTGCGCCTGACCAGCAAGCCGCACGCCGGCGACCGCGACTACCTCGCCCTGGGCACGGGGGAGTGGGACCCCCAGGGTCGCCCCTCGTGGGTCGACATCGAGCAGGTGTACCTCGTGCACGACGCCGGCATGCGCCGCGAGGCCGCGGCCCTGGACCGACGCCGCTTCGACGCCGTGGCATCCGCTCTCGCGCAGCGGTACGGCTGGCGCGTGGGGTGATTCACGGCTCGGCGCCGCGGCGCGGGCCGCAAAACTGCACGCCGCTGACAAAACCACAGCAGCCTGCAATGGAGATGTCAGGCGGGTGCAGTCTCGGCGTGCGCGATCAACGAGAGTGAGGCCCGAAGGAAATCCACGGAAGCGGGTGCCGCCGAGACCGGAGGACCCGCGCGAAGAACGACGAAGCCCCCGGCGAACCGGGGGCTTGTGCGGTGGGCGATGCCGGACTCGAACCGACGACCTCTTCCGTGTGAAGGAAGCGCGCTACCAACTGCGCCAATCGCCCGTCGTCCCCAACGGGACTCGACTACCTTACCCGATCCGCGGGGACCGTTCCGACCACGACGATGGACACGCGCGGGCCGCGTCTGGTTTTGCGCACGCCCCGGAATCGGGTAATGTCTTACGAGTGCTCGGGGCAAGCCCCGGGAACAAAATGCGGATGTAGCGCAGTTGGTAGCGCACAACCTTGCCAAGGTTGGGGTCGCGAGTTCGAGTCTCGTCATCCGCTCGAGTGTGAAGATATTCGTCAGGTTCCCGACGAACGATCATGACACGTGGGTCGAACCACACACGGTGGCGTGGCCGAGCGGCTAGGCACCGGCCTGCAAAGCCGTTTACACGGGTTCGAATCCCGTCGCCACCTCGACGACAACTGAACAGCCTTCATAGGCGCGATTGGCGCAGCGGTAGCGCGCTTCCCTGACACGGAAGAGGTCACTGGTTCGATCCCAGTATCGCGCACCACAGAAACCCCCGGCTCGCCGGGGGTTTTCTTTTTCTAACGTCCGGCTTCGCGATCCCGGTCGCGCTTGCGCGCCCTACCCGACGCAGGCTGAGGCGGATGCTCGGCGACGTCGCCGAGCCGCTCACCTGGCCTCGGGACCTGTTCGGGGGCGGGGGAGACGTTTCGGATCGACGGATCGGCGGACTCCGGCCGGCCGCGTCGGATGTACCAGCTCACCGGCAGCTCGCGCGTTCCGAACCAGCCGCGACGGGAGCGCACCAGGGTGAAACCCTGATCCCGCAGGTCGAGCGCGTGCTCGTAGGTCATGCCCGTCGGGGCGATGCGGACCCAACCCTCGCGGTAGTCATAGACGTGGGTCGCGATGTGGTGGCGGGACATGCGAACCTCCTCCTCTCGAAGGGTCGCACGGACCCCACCCCACGACGAGGCACGGCGTGTTCCATTCGTGTGAACAGTGGGCGACTCGGCACTTCCGCATTCTCACCCGAGCGCGAATGCGCGTCCTCCGCAATCCCCGTCGCCGCGGACGCGAAGCCGCTTAGCGTAGGAGCATGACCGTCCCCGACACCCTCTGGCGCGAGATCGCGTCGTCGTCCTTCGTCTCGTTCGGAACGTTCCGCCGAAACGGCGAGGAGGTCGCCACACCCGTCTGGATCGCGCGCGACGGCGACGAACTCCTCGTCACCACCGAGCGCAACACCGGCAAGGTCAAACGCCTTCGGAACGACCCGAGGGTGACCCTGCGCCCGTGTTCGCGGATGGGCGCGGTCGAGCCGGATGCCATCACCGTCCAGGCCCGCGCCCGGATCGCGGGCCCGAGCACCGAGGACGGCCGCGCGGGTGCGGCGTTCCGTCGCAAGTACGGATGGCAGTTCCGCGCGATCACGGGGTTCGAAGCACTCGTGCGCCGCGTCCAACGGCGCCCCGGCGACCGCGTCATTCTGCGTATCTCCCGGACTGATTGACCTACCCGAGCGCGCTAGCGAGATTCCTCGGCGAATGCAAGCGGGTGCCCCACCTCGAGAACCGCGCGAGGGTGGATATCCATAGCGGTGGCATCCCCCGGCATCCGCGTTCGTCATTCTGTTCAGGAATGCGCGGTCTCTCGGGGATGCGCTCTCGGAGGTACCCGTGGGGAAGTTCATCTACGACAGCAGCATCAAGGTCGAGTTCGAGGATCGTCTGCTGGCCCACCTGCAGGCCGTGATCATGGCCAAGGTGCGCCGCGGTGAGAGCTTCCCCTTCACGTGGAAGGACGACATCAGTATCGGCGGGGGACGCACGACGGTGTACGTCCATCCGCACGTGTCGATGGTGTTCAAGTATCACGGCAGCCGGAACCCGCAGTTGAGCAACCCCTGGCTGCACGCGCTGACGTACAACGCCAACTCCGGACGCGGTCTGTACGTGGTCCCCGAGCCCGATGAGTCCGCGTCGCGAGAGCCCGAGCCGCGCCCGGAGATGGTGTTCCGCGAGGTGCCGAACACGCAGGTCGCCCAGCCGGCCATCGTCTGACACCCGCGCGGGGAATACCCGCGCCGTCACCGGCCGTTGAGGAGGACATGACCGACTGGAACGCGGCACGGCCGTTCTTCGAGACGACCGCCATCGCCCACCTGTCCACGCTCATGCGCGACGGTTCCCCGCACTCCGTGCCCCTCTGGGTCGACGCGGACGGGGATCGGCTCGTGTTCTTCACCGAAATCGACAAGCTCAAGGACAAGAACCTCCGACGCGACCCTCGCGTGGCCGTTTCGGTGACCGGAGCCGACAACCCGTTCGCGATGGCGTTCGTGCGCGGTGTGGCCACCGATCGCCTCGACGGCGACGATGCGATGCCGTTCGTCGACCGCATCTCCCGCCTCTACACCGGTGAGCCCTACTCGATGCGTTCGGGGCTCGCCGTCTGGTTCGTCGAGCCGCGCCGCGCCTGGGCCCACACCTACGAGGACTGAGCGCTCACAGCGCCAGCGGGAGCACCGCCAGCACGAGGATCAGCGGAGCGATCACCGCGCCGATCAGCACGAACCGGCTCCATCGCACCTGGACCCCGGCCGCGACCAGCCGGTCGTGCCACAGCAGCGTCGCCAGCGACGCCCACGGCGTCACGATCGGGCCCGCGTTCACCCCGATCAGCAGGGCCGCGAGACGCGCGGGGGAGCCCGCCACCGATTCCATCGCCAAGTACGCGGGCAGATTGTTGATGCCGTTCGCCGCGAGCGCGCCGACCCCCGCGAGCTGCCAGAGCGCGGTCAGATCTTCGCCCGTTCCGGCCAGCACCGAGGTGATCCGACCGATCCCGATGGCCTCCAGGGCGCCCACGGCCAGGAACAACCCACCCGCGAAGACGAGGAGCGACCAGGGGACGAGACGCATGCCGAGAGCCCGCGGCGCGCGCACGGCGAACACGGCCACGAGCACGACAGCGGCCGCGAGAGCCGGCATCCACGGGTCGAGCCCGATCACCAGCAACGGCAGAAGCGCGAGCGTGACGATCGCCGAGACGCGCAGCAGCACGGGATCGGCGACGGCGGGGGCGGCGGCATCCGGGTAGGTGCGAGGCAGTCTTCGCAGGAACACGGCGGTGAGGACCGCGACGGACACGGCGATCGCGATGAGTGCCGAGGGTCCGAGGAGCGCGAGGAACGCCACCGGGTCGTGTCCGCCGAGCGCAGCGGATGCCAGCAGGTTGGTGAGGTTGGACACGGGAAGCACCAGCGACGCGGTATTGGCCAGGACCACCGTCACGAACGCGAAAGGCAGCGGGTCGAGCTTGCGTGCGACCGCCATCGCCACCACCACCGGGGTCAGCAGCACGGCCGTCGTGTCGAGCGACAGGAACGCCGTCGCCACGGTCGCCAGGGCCACGACGAGAACCCAGAGCCACACTGTCCGCCCCTGCGCGAGGCGCGCGAGGCGCGCAGCGACGACGTCGAAGAGCCCCGCCTTGGATGCCAGCTCCGCCACCACGGTGACCGCGACGACGAACAGCAGGATCGGCCAGACGCGGTCGGCGACGGCGAGGGCCTCGTCGGCGGGCAGCATCCCGGTGAGGAGGGCGACCGCGCCGAGGATCCAGAGCACGCCGCCGATGATGGCCAGAGTCACCGCTCCACTATGGGGCACGCCGCGTGCCGTCGAGGCCACGCCCGACGGGTAGCCTGGAATCGACCCATCCAGGAGACCGCCTTGACTGATGCCGCCCTGCCGTCGGAGCAGACCTACCCCGCCGACGGCTTCGCCCTCTTCCCCGACCGTTCGGTCGTCGCCCTGCGCGTGAACGGTGAGCTGAAAGACCTCGCCACGACCGTCACGGCCGACGACGAGGTCGAGCCGGTCACGATCGACAGCCCCGAGGGCCTGTCGATCCTGCGGCACTCCACCGCGCACGTCCTCGCCCAGGCGGTGCAGCGCGTCAAGCCGCAGGCGAACCTCGGCATCGGCCCGCCCGTCACCGACGGGTTCTACTACGACTTCCAGGTCGACGATCCCTTCACTCCCGACGACCTCAAGGTCATCAAGAAAGAGATGGAGCGCATCGTCCGCGAGAACCAGCGCTTCGTCCGTCGCGTCGTCACCGACGACGAGGCGCGGGCCGAACTCGTCGACGAGCCGTTCAAACTCGAGCTCATCGGCCTGAAGGGCGGCTCGGCTGAGGCCGCCGAAGGGGCGAACGTCGAGGTCGGTGCCGGCGAGCTCACGATCTACGACAACGTGAACCGCGACGGCGAGACGGTGTGGAAAGACCTCTGCCGTGGACCTCACGTCCCGGGCACGCGTCTCATCGGCAACGGCTGGGATCTCACGCGCATCGCGGGCGCCTACTGGCGCGGCAGCGAGAAGAACCCGCAGCTGCAGCGCATCTACGGCACCGCGTGGGCGAGCAAAGACGACCTTCGCGCCTACCAGCACCGCCTCGAGGAAGCCGCGAAGCGCGACCACCGCAAGCTCGGCAAGGATCTCGACCTCTTCTCGTTCCCGGACGAGATCGGTCCGGGGCTGAGCGTCTTCCACCCCAAGGGCGGGATCATCCGGTACGAAATCGAGCGGTACATGCGCGAGCGCCTGCTCGCCAGCGGGTACCAGGTCGTGAACACGCCCCACATCACCAAGGGCGACCTGTTCATGACCAGCGGTCACCTGCAGTGGTACGCCGACGGCATGTACCCCCCGATGGTGCTCGACGAGGTCGTGGATGCCGACGGGCACGTGTCGCGCGAGGGCCAGGAGTACTACCTCAAGCCCATGAACTGCCCCTTCCACAACCTGATCTTCCGCTCGCGCGGGCGCAGCTACCGCGAGCTGCCGCTGCGCCTGAGCGAGTTCGGGTCGGTCTACCGCTACGAGAAGAGCGGCACGCTCGCAGGGCTCACGCGCGTGCGCGGCATGACCCAGGACGACACCCACATCTACGTCACGGCCGACCAGGTCAAGGGCGAGCTGACCCACAGCCTCGACTTCGTGCTCCAGACGCTGCGCGACTACGGCCTGAACGACTTCTACCTCGAGCTGTCGACGAAGGAAGAGGGCAACCCCAAGTTCATCGGCGACGACGCGCTGTGGACCGAGGCGACCGAGACCCTCCGCGAGGTCGCCGAGGCCTCCGGTCTCGAGCTCGTGCCCGACCCGGGCGGCGCGGCGTTCTACGGCCCCAAGATCTCGGTGCAGGCCCGCGACGCCATCGGCCGCACGTGGCAGATGTCGACGATCCAGCTCGACTTCAACCAGCCCGAGCGGTTCGAGCTCGAGTACACCGGCCCGGACGGCGAGAAGCACCGCCCCGTGATGATCCACCGCGCCCTGTTCGGTTCGGTAGAACGGTTCTTCGCGATCCTCCTGGAGCACTACGCCGGCGCCTTCCCGGTGTGGCTCTCGCCCGTGCAGGTCGTCGCCGTCCCCGTCGCCGAAGAGTACGGCGAGTATCTCGACGGCATCGTCGCCGAGCTGCGCGCGAAGGGCGTCCGTGCCGAGGTCGACCACAGCGACGACCGCATGCAGAAGAAGATCCGCACGCACACCACGCAGAAGGTGCCGCTGCAGCTGATCGCCGGCGAGCAGGACCGCGCCGGTGGCACGGTCTCGTTCCGCTTCCGCGACGGCACGCAGCTCAACGGCATCCCCGTCGACGAGGCCGTCGCGCGCATCACCGGCGCGATCGCGGGCCGCACGCTGGTCGACACCGCCGAGGACCTCGCGTGACGACAGAACCGGATGCCACCGCGGCCGGCGACGAAGCCCTCGCCGCCGCCACGGAGCTTCCGGGCGTGCCGGACGAGTTCCAGCGCCTGTGGACGCCGCACCGCATGGCATACATCTCGGCCGGGCGTGAACCGATGGAACTGCACTGCCCGTTCTGCGCGGCTCCGGACAAGTCCGACGAGGACGGCCTGATCGTCGCGCGCGGGAAGAGCGCGTACGTCCTGCTCAACCTGTTCCCGTACAACTCGGGACACCTGCTCGTCTGCCCGTACCGTCACATCGCCACGTACGACCAGGCGACTGACGAAGAGGTGGCGGAGATCGGCGCGCTGACGCAGCGGGGGATGCGGGTGCTCCGCGAGGTGTCGCGCTGCGACGGCTTCAACCTCGGCATGAACCAGGGGGCGATCGCGGGCGCCGGCGTCGACGCGCACCTGCACCAGCACATCGTTCCGCGGTGGGCGTCGGATGCCAACTTCTTCCCGATCATCGCCAAGACCAAGGCGCTGCCACAGCTGCTCGGCGACGTGCGGCGTACGGTCGCCGCCGCCTGGAACGCCTGACCTCCGCCGCGCAACCCCGCCGATCGATCGAGGGTCCCGCGGCTACGGTGGCCAGATGAAGGCTCTCGTCCGTCCCCTCGTCCTGTCGCTCATCGTCGCCACGGCGCTCGGCACCACCACCGGGTGCATCCGACTCCCGAGCCCCCTCGGCCCCGAGGGAGCCGGAGCGCCCCTCACGGCACCCGCCGACCCGTCCACCCCGACGCCGCTTCCCGACGCCTCGGCCAGCCCCGACGCCGGCGACGAGTGGGGCGACGCGTTCGCCGAGCGCGACCGGTTCTTCGAGGAGCAGCAGCTGCCCTTGGACGGCACACCGCTCGTGGCCGTCACCCCCGAGCAGAAGGAGTTCATCGCGCAGCAGAAGGCGTACGTCGAGGAACAGGGCGCCACGTGGACCGCGCAGGAGGAGAGCCTGTCACTGGCCCTCGCCGCTGATGCCTGCGAGACCGCGATCTTGAACGCCCACGCGATCGACGCCGATCTGCTGCGGACGCACGTGGCCACGTCGCCCCTGTTCGCCCAGCTCGTCCCCGCCGATCTGCAGGGCGACGACCGCACGTCCGCCGAGGCGCCCATCGCGAGCGTCATGGTCTTCGGCACGACGTTCCTCTGCCCCGACGACGGCGACGCCTGGATCGAGGCGTACACGGAGGTCTACGGCGGCTGACGCCGCTCGCCGGGGCGTGGCGGTCAGCGCACCTGGCGCACCGCGAACTGGAGGCGCGGATGCGCGTACGCCTCTTGCGACTCCACGAGCCGCAGTTCGCGGGAGCCGGACTCGTAGGTGTTCGACAGCAGATCGAAGACGCTGGATGCCGTGCGCGCCAGCGCGTCGGCCGCGTCGCCGCTGCGACGGTAGTGGGCGGTGAACAGCGCCGCCGTGACATCGCCCGAGCCGTTGGCTTTCATCGGGATGAGCGGGGTTTGGACGATCCACGCCCCGGCGTCGTCGACGACCATCATCTCGATCGTGTCGGGCTCGCGGTCGGGGCGCTCGACGCTCGTGACGAGCACTGTCCGGGGCCCGCGCGCGCGGACGAGGTCGGCGGACTCGAGCGTCGAGGCGATGCTGCCGGGCTCGGTTCCGGTCAGGAAGCCGAGCTCGAACTGGTTCGGCGTGAGGATGTCGGCGACGGGCACGACGCGTTCGCGCAGCAACTCGGGGATGGCGGGGGCGACGAAGCACCCGGACTTGGCGTTGCCCATGACCGGATCGCACGCGTACACGGCATCCGGGTTCGCTTTCTTCACCCGGGCCACGGCGTCGATGATGACGTCGGCGATGCCCTCGCCGCCCTGGTAGCCCGAGAGCACGACGTCGATCTCTCCGAAGACCCCGCGCTCCTCGATGCCGGCGATCACGTCGGCGACGTCGGCGGGCGAGATGAGCGGTCCCCGCCACGCGCCGTACCCGGTGTGATTCGAGAAGTTCACCGTGTACACCGGCAGCACCTCGACGCCGATGCGCTGCAGCGGGAAGACGGCGGCCGAGTTTCCGACGTGGCCGTAGGCGACGGCGGACTGGATCGAGAGGACCTTCATCCCTCGATCCTCCCACTTCGCGCCGGCGGTCGGAGCGCGGCCACGGCGGTCGCCAGGTCGTCCGCGAGGGCTGCGGCCTCGACGTCGGTGAGCCCGTGCACGGTCAGCCGAAGGTAGTCGCCGGCGGCATCGGGGGAGAGGAAGAAGTGATCGCCGTCGCGGACGAGCCAGCCTCGGCGCATGAGTTCTTCGCGCACCCGCGCTGCCGGAGCCGGCAGCGGCACCCAGAGGTTGAGGCCGTCGCCGACGGTGAGCGGGAGCCCACGTGCGGCCAAGGCGGCGGCGAACGCCGCGTTGCGATCCGCGTAATGCGTGGCGGCCCGTTCGATCCCGTCGCGCACCTCCGGGTCGGTGACGAGAGCGAGAGTGAGCCGCTGCAGGATGTGGCTGACCCAGGTCGTGCCGGGCGTGAGTCTGAGGGCGAGGCGGTCGGCCGTCTCTTCATCGGATGCCACGACCGCGAGGCACATGTCCGGTCCGAGGAACTTGGACACCGACCGGATGCGCGCCCATCGCTGCTGCGTCGCGCCGATGACCGAGTGCAGCGGCGCGCGTGAGAGGAGGGAGAAGTGGTCGTCCTCGATCACGAGCACGTACGGGTGGTCCGCGAGGACGGCCCGGAGCTCGGCGGCCCGCGTCTCGGTCAGGCTCGCCCCGGTGGGGTTGTGCGCCCGCGGAGTGCAGATCACAGCGCGGACGCCCTCGGCCAAAGCGGCGCGGAGTCCCTCGACCGTCATGCCCTCGGCATCCACCGCCACCGGCACGGCGCGATAGCCGCCCTGCCGGACGGTATGCAGCGCCGAGAGGAAACAGGGGTCTTCGAGGGCGACGGCGTCGTCGCGCTGCAGAGCCTGTGCGAGCAGACGCTCGATCGCATCGCTCGCACCGCTGGTGACGGTGATGCGCGGGGTGGGAGCCGAAAGGCCCTCGGCCATCCATCCGCGCGCCCACGCCTCCAGACCCGGGTCGACGACGGGCTCGCCGTACAGGACGGGGCGACCGGAGCGAGCGAGCGCGGCTGCGGGATCGGGAATCAGGGCGGGATCGGGGTTGCCGGTGCCGACGTCGCGGAGCACGGTCCCCGCCGCGTAGCCCTCCTGCGCGACCGGCGCCTGTCCGGCGACGCGCGTTCCACCGCGGCCGCGGGCGACGACGAGGCCCGCCTGGGCGAGCATCCGATACGCGGCGACCACGGTGTTGCGGTTGACGCCGAGCTCGGCGGCCAGGGCGCGCACCGGCGGGAGCGCATCGCCCGACTGCAGCTGTCCGCGCTCGATGCGTTCGCGCAGATCGGCCGAGATCTCGGATGCCGAGCGACCGGTGATATCGACGGACATGGGCCCCCTCTCGCCTCTCCAGCATATGTCCTGCGACGTGCTACCTTTTGGCCTAAGCCAAACAGAGCGCGCCCGAAGCGCGAAGGGAAATCCACAATGACCGACACCGGAACCTCCCGCGTCAAGCGCGGACTCGCCGAGATGCTCAAGGGCGGCGTCATCATGGACGTCGTCACCGCCGACCAGGCGAAGATCGCCGAGGACGCCGGCGCCGTCGCCGTCATGGCGCTCGAACGCGTGCCCGCCGACATCCGCGCCCAGGGCGGCGTCGCCCGCATGAGCGACCCCGACCTCATCGACGACATCACCGCGTCGGTGTCGATCCCGGTGATGGCGAAGGCCCGCATCGGCCACTTCGTCGAGGCGCAGATCCTGCAGGAGCTGGGCGTCGACTACATCGACGAGTCCGAGGTGCTCTCGCCCGCCGACTACGTGAACCACATCGACAAGTGGAACTTCACCGTGCCCTTCGTCTGCGGCGCGACGAACCTCGGCGAGGCTCTGCGCCGCATCACCGAGGGCGCCGCGATGATCCGCTCCAAGGGCGAGGCCGGCACCGGAGACGTCTCCGAGGCGACCAAGCACATCCGCACGATCCGCGGCGAGATCAACGCCCTGCGGTCCAAGACCAAGGACGAGCTGTACGTCGCCGCCAAGGAGCTGCAGGCCCCCTACGATCTCGTCGCCGAGATCGCGGAGACCGGGACCCTCCCCGTCGTGCTCTTCACCGCCGGGGGAGTGGCCACCCCGGCCGACGCCGCGATGATGATGCAGCTGGGCGCGGACGGCGTGTTCGTCGGCTCGGGCATCTTCAAGTCCGGCAACCCCGCGCAGCGCGCGGCCGCCATCGTGAAGGCGACCACGTTCCACGACGACCCCAAGATCGTGGCCGAGGCCTCGCGCGGACTCGGTGAGGCGATGGTGGGCATCAACGTCGCCGACCTTCCCGCCCCGCACCGCCTGGCCGAGCGTGGCTGGTAGCACCCCCCGCGTCGGCGTCCTCGCCCTCCAGGGCGACGTCCGCGAGCACCTCCGCGTGCTCGCGGACCTGGGCGCCGACGCCCGGCCCGTCAGGCGCGCGTCCGAGCTCGCCGAGGTGGACGGTCTCGTGCTGCCCGGCGGCGAGTCGAGCGTCATCGACAAGCTCGCGCGCGCCTTCGGCCTGTTCGACCCGCTGCGTGCGGCGATCTCCGAGGGCCTCCCGGTGCTCGGCACGTGCGCCGGGCTCATCCTGCTCGCCGATCGCCTGGACGGCGCGATCGACGGTCAGCGGACGCTCGGCGGTCTGGACGTGCGCGTGCAGCGCAACGCCTTCGGCTCCCAGACGCAGTCGTTCGAGACCGACCTCGCCGTGCCGGTGCTGGGCGATCCGCCGGTGCACGCCGTGTTCATCCGCGCGCCCCTGGTCACCGACGCGGGTCCGGATGCCACCCCGCTCGCCGCCCTGCCCGACGGACGCATCGTCGCGGTAGAGCAGGGGAACCTCCTCGGCCTCGCGTTCCACCCCGAATCCACGGGCGAAACGCGCTTCCACGCGCGGTTCCTGGAACGCGTCCACAGCGCCGCCTAACACACATCGGCATAGACCCGACATTTCGATCAAGCCCGAATTCCGCAATTCAGTGTGTTGCGGACTCGCGACACCTGCCATACCGTGGATGTGCGCGAGCAATGTCGATTCGCGCACTATCGAAACTAGTGGGGATACGTAACGTGAGAATGGGATCTGTCATCAAGCCGGGCGCGGTCGCCGTCGCCGTCGCCGCCCTCATCACAGCCGGAGCATTGCCGGCCACCGCCGCGGAGGAGGTTATCCCTTCCGACGAGAGCGCAATTCAGACGTTGATCTCCGAGCGCGCAGCGGTGGACAACGAGCAACCGGCCCTCGACGCACTGACCGCCGAGGTGGTGCACGACGTGAGCGTCCTCAACTCCTGTAACAGTCCGATGAACGCGGTCGCCTTCACCGGCCAGTGGATGGAGTCCACGAAGTTCGACTGCTCCATCGCCGGCGATAGCACGTCGCGCATCGGCTACTCGTGGCAAATCGATCCCAATGCCGTCGGTGGTTCGATCTGCTTCCAGGGCCGCGGCGCTCGGATTCCCGCCAGTAACCCCTATGTCGGTGGCCAGCTGTACTGGCACTCCGGCGGGTGTGGTTCGTCCGGTTCCGTGACCGTGGACTGGCAGAGCAGCCTGCACCACAAGGCAGCACGTTTCTCCGCGGCCAACGCCCCGGTGCTCGGCGTCGGATTCAACTGGACCTGACCCCTGCCGTGACGACTCGTCACCGCGCACGGCGGTGGGCGGTCGCGGGAACGGTAGCCGCCGTTCTCGCGACTGCCGGCTGCAGCGCACAGTCCTCGCCCCCGGGAGACCCTCTCCATACGGAAGTCGTGGCGCTTTTCACTTGTGACCGCCTATATGAATGGCGGGACCAGAGTTACGCATATTCTTCAATGCAATCCTCTTTATGCGTTCTCGAAAGCGATGCCATTCGAGTCCGGGCTTTCGCGTCGCCCGAAGCCGCTCTCGCGGGACTTATCGACGAGCATGAGATTCTTCCCGAGAGTGCTTCAATCGCCGTGGGAGACGCGATATACGTCGCCGCATCACCAACGTCCATGAGGCGCATTCTGGAGACATTCCCTCAGCTCCGCCCGATCGACCGTAAAGACGTAAATTCCGGTTCGCCGATGCCGCGCGACGAGCGCGACGTGTGTGTCGGCATGATCGCCGCCCACTTCGACGCCGCCATCGACGGAGGGGAGCAGTCGGACGATTCCACTCTCTCTGGCTACGGGGACATCTATCCGGAAGCCGTCCGTGGAGCTTCCGACTCCGCGGAGGTGGTGCGGGCCGATGAAGCACGACGACAGCTGCTCAACCGATTGCGCTCCGACGACCCGTTTGCCTACGACGTGTGGCTCTCCGAACAAGTGTCCCCGCTCAAGCAGCTGTGCGCTGCGCCCCGCTCTCCCTAAGTGGCCTCCGCACACCTGAGAACGTCGCCACCGCCCTTCACTGAGCACGGTCCGCCCTCGTTCTAGACTGGAACCCATGTCCGGACACTCCAAATGGGCCACGACCAAGCACAAGAAGGCGGTCGTCGACGCCCGGCGCGCCAAGTCGTGGGCCAAGCTCATCAAGAACATCGAGGTCGCCGCCAAGCTCGGTGGAGCGGACCTCCAGGGCAACCCGACGCTCTTCGACGCGGTGCTCAAGGCCAAGAAGACCTCGGTCCCCAAAGACAACATCGACCGCGCCATCAAGCGCGGCGCCGGGATCGGCGGCGAGGCCGTCGAGTACTCGTCGATCATGTACGAGGGCTACGGCCCCAACGGTGTGGCCTTCCTCATCGAGTGTCTGACCGACAACAAGAACCGCGCCGCGGCCGAGGTGCGCACGGCACTCAGCCGTAACGGCGGCACCCTCGCCGACCCCGGCAGCGTGGCCTACAACTTCAGCCGCAAGGGCGTCATCGTCGTTCCCTCCGAGGGCACGACCGAAGACGACGTCATGCTGGCCGTCCTCGAGGCCGGCGCCGAAGAGGTCGAGCCGCACGGCGAGGGCTTCGGCGTCATCACCGAGGCGAGCGACCTCGTGACCGTCCGTTCCGCGCTCCAGGAAGCCGGGATCGAGTACGACTCCGCCGACGTCGAGTTCGTCCCCTCGCTCAAGGTCGAGGTCGACGCCGACACCGCTCGCAAGGTGTTCCGCCTGATCGACGCGCTCGAAGACAGCGACGACGTGCAGAACGTCTACACCAACTTCGACCTCACCCCCGAGGTGCAGGCCGAGCTCGAGAACGACGAGTAAGGGCGCGCCCTGCCCTCTCGCACGGCCTCGGCGCTTAGCGTGGGGGCCGTGTCTCGTTCTCTGCGCGTCCTCGGCGTCGACCCCGGCCTGACGCGCTGCGGTATCGGCGTCGTCGACGTCGCCCCCGACCGCTCGGCCACGCTCGTGCACGTCGGCGTGGTGCGCTCCGCGGTGACCGATCCGATCGAACGTCGCCTGGCGACGATCGCCGCGGGGATCCGCGACGTCCTCGCCGCCCACGACCCCCAGGTCGTCGCCGTCGAGCGCGTCTTCGCGCAGAACAACCGCCACTCCGTGATGGGCACCGCGCAAGCGAGCGGCATCGCTCTGCTGCTCGCGGCGGAGCACGGCATCCCGGCCGCCACCCACACGCCGAGCGAGGTCAAGGCAGCGATCACCGGCTACGGGTCGGCCGACAAGCTCCAGGTGCAGACGATGGTCGCCCGGGTGCTGCGGCTGGACGCGCTGCCGCAACCGGCTGACGCCGCCGACGCCCTGGCGCTGGCGCTCTGCCACGCCTGGCGCGGGAGAGAGGCGACCGCCACCACCGGGGGAGCTCTGACCCCCGCTCAGAAAGCGTGGCGGGATGCCGAGAAGCGCCAGACGTCGCCGTCGACGCGTGTCGCTCGAACAAAGGTCCGAACGGGCGCGTAGGCTCGGGACATGATCTCTTCGCTGCAGGGTGTCGCCGCGCACGTCGGCGACGATGCGCTCGTCGTGGTCGTCGGGGGAGTCGGGCTTTCGGTGGCCGTCACCCCGCAGGTCGCCCGCACCAGCCACGTCGGCGAGCAGGTGCACCTGCACACGCATCTCGTCGTGCGCGAAGACGCCCTGTCGCTCTTCGGTTTCGAGACCCGCGAAGAGCTGACCGTCTTCACGCAGCTCATCGGCGTCACCGGCGTCGGCCCCAAGTCGGCGATGGGCGTCCTGTCGTCGCTCACGGTCCCGCAGATCGCCCAAGCCGTCACCGATGACGACGACGCCCCGTTCAAGCGCGTCTCGGGCATCGGCCCCAAGACCGCGAAGCTCATCGTCGTCCAGCTCGCCGGGAAGCTCGCCGTCGTGCCGACGGAGGCACCGGCGGCCGTCGCCCCGCACGGACAGGTGCCCCTCCAGGTCACGCAGGCCCTGATCGGACTCGGCTGGAGCGAGCGCACCGCCGCCGAGGCCGTGGCATCCGTCGCCGAAGACGCCGCCGAGTCCGACCGCGCCTCGGTGCAGGCGCTACTGCGCCTCACGCTCGCGCTGCTCGGCCCCGCGCGCAAGGAGCCCATCGGTGGCTGACGTCGTGCGCGACGCAGGAACGCCCGACGACGAGACCGAACTCGCGATCGAGGGCGCGCTGCGCCCGACATCGCTGAGCGAATTCGTCGGCCAGCAGAAGGTGCGCGGCCAGCTCCAGCTGCTCCTCGACGCCGCCCGCATCCAGCAACGCTCGCCCGACCACATCCTGCTGTCCGGCCCGCCCGGACTCGGCAAGACGACCCTCGCGATGATCGTCGCCTACGAGAGCGGCCGTCCGCTGCGCTTGTCCAGCGGCCCCGCGATCCAGCACGCCGGCGACCTTGCCGCGCTGCTGTCCTCGCTCACGCCGGGCGAGGTGCTCTTCATCGACGAGATCCACCGCATGGCCCGTTCGGCCGAAGAGATGCTGTACCTCGCGATGGAGGACTTCCGCATCGACATCATGGTCGGCAAGGGCGCGGGCGCGACGAGCATCCCGCTCGATCTCTCGCCCTTCACCCTCGTGGGCGCCACGACGCGCGCGGGGCTCCTCCCCAACCCGCTGCGCGACCGCTTCGGCTTCACGGCGCACCTGGAGTACTACGAGCCCGAAGAACTCGAACGGGTCGTCTCGCGGTCGGCATCCATGCTCGACGTCGGTCTGCCCGGAACCGCCCGTTCCGAGATCGCGCGGCGCTCGCGCGGCACTCCGCGCATCGCCAATCGGTTGCTCCGCCGCGTGCGCGACTACCTCGTCGTCCACGGTCCCTCCACCGGGACGGATGCCGGCGACGCCGACGTCCGCACCGTCGACGCCGCCCTCGACCTGTACGACGTGGATGCCATCGGCCTCGACCGTCTCGACCGGGCGGTACTCGACGCGCTCGTCCGGCGATTCCGCGGCGGTCCGGTGGGTCTCAGCACGCTGGCCGTCGCCGTCGGCGAGGAGCCCGAGACGATCGAGTCGGTGGTGGAACCGTATCTTGTTCGCATCGGATTCATGGGCCGGACACCGCGCGGACGCGTGGCCACCCCCGAAGCGTACGAACATCTCGACGTTCCCCACCCCGACGGGCTGCTCCGGTTCAGCCAAGGGGGATGACCTATACTCGGCGAGGGATTCCCCGACCCCCTTTGGCAGTGCCGCACGGCGCGCCGGAATCGAAAGGTGCACCGCCTCCATGGACTTCGCGAACTTCTTCGCCAACTACGGCCTGATCATTCTTCTGATCGGCCTCCTGGTCTTCATGTTCTGGAGCTCGCGTCGCCGCATGCAGAAGCAGAAGCTGGAGCAGGAAGAAAAGGCGCGCCAGACCGTTCCGGGGTCCGAGGTGCTGCTGCAGGGTGGCCTGTACGGAACGATCGTCGAGTACGACGGTGAAGACCTCGACAAGCCCGCGCACGTCGAGATCGCGCCGGGCGTCGTCATCAAGGTCCACAGCCAGGCCGTGCTGCGCATCGTGAACCCGGCGCAGGGCTTCGTCACCGAAGACGACTTCATCGAGGCAGAGGAGTCCGAGGCCGAGTACGTCGCCGGTGTCGCCGACGGCGACATCACCTCGATCAGCGACGACCACCGCGCGCGCCAGGCCACCGAGACCGAGCGCGACGACAAGGACCGCCCCCAGGCCTGACGCGCCCTCCGCCCCTTCCGTTCACCGCCGCACAGAAAGCCGACTCCGTGGCGCCCTCGACTCCCGTCCGCCACGCCTGGCGCGTACTGACCGGACTACTCGCCATCACCGGCGTGCTGTTCGGCATCAACGCGCTGGGCGTGTACGCCTTCCAGGCCAGCTCCTGGACCCCCGACCTCGCCCTCGACCTCCAGGGCGGAACCCAGATCATCCTGGCCGCGCAGACGACGGACGGGGCCGAGCCCGACGCCGAGCAGCTGCAGCAGGCCGTCTCGATCATCCGCCAGCGCGTGGACGCGTCGGGCGTCGGCGAGGCCGACGTGGCCACCGAGGGCGGTCGCAACATCGTCGTGCAGATCCCTGGCCAGGCAGACGAGGCCACGCGACAGCGGATTCAGAGCTCCGCGCAGTTGCAGCTGCGACCGGTGCTGTTCGCGGGGTCGCCGTCGACGTCGTTCGTCGGCGAGGACGGCAACGCCACTCCGTACCCGACGCCCGACCCGAACCTCCCCTCGACGCCCACGGCCTCGCCCACCAACGCGAGCGACCCGGCGTACATCACGCCGGCACTGCAGGCGCAGTTCCTCGCGTTCGACTGCGCGAACCCGGCGGTCGACCCCGCACAGGCGCCCGCGGACCAGCCGTTGATCACGTGCGGTCTGAACGACGGACAGAAGTACATCCTCGGGCCCGTGGAGCTCGACGGAACCGACATCTCCGACGCCACGAACGGCCAGGAGCAGAACACCGGTCGCTGGGCGGTCAACCTCGTCTTCAACGACCAGGGCACGCAGAAGTTCGGTGAGATCAGCCAGCGCCTTTACGGCGCACAGCCCCCGCTGAACCAGTTCGCATTCGTCCTCGACGGCTCCGTCCTGTCCGCACCCGAGATGCGCGGCGTCATCGTCGACGGCCGCCCGAGCATCACGGGCAACTTCACCCCGGAGTCCTCCAAGGCCCTCGCCGATCAGCTCAAGTACGGCGCGCTGCCGTTGAGCTTCCAGGTCGTCAGCTCCGACACCGTCTCGGCGACGCTCGGTTCGCAGCAGCTCCAGGTCGGCTTCATCGCGGGCCTCATCGGTCTCGGGCTCGTGGCGATCTACTCGCTCATCGTCTACCGAGCCCTGGGAACCGTGATCATCGCCTCGCTGGCGGTCATGGCGGTCCTGACGTACGTCACGCTCTGCATCCTCGCCTGGCGCATGGGCTTCCGCCTGTCGCTCGCGGGAGTCGCGGGCCTGATCGTCACGATCGGATTCACCGCCGACTCCTTCATCGTCTACTTCGAACGCATCCGCGACGAGTTGCGCGACGGCAAGTCGATCACCGCGGCTGTCGAAGACGGCTGGGCACGCGCCAAGCGCACCATCTACATCTCGAAGTCGATCAACATCCTCGCCGCGGTCGTGCTGTACATCCTCGCGGATGCCACGGTGAAGGGCTTCGCGTTCACGCTGGGCCTGACCACCGCGATCGACATCCTGATCTTCATCCTCTTCACCCACCCCGTGATGCAGTTGCTGGCGCGCACGCGCTTCTTCGGCAACGGCCACCCCCTGTCCGGCATGGACCCCGCGGCACTCGGCGCGGTCTATCGCGGTCGCGCGCAGTTCCGCGCCCCGGCTGCGGCTGCCGTCTCGGGTCGCGCCAGCCGCTCGCGCGGCGAGGCTCAGCGTCGGCAGACGATCGCGGAACGCAAGCGCGCCGAACTCGCCGCAGCCCAGGGCGATACCCGCCCCACGAAGGAGGGAGACGACTGATGCGCTCCATGACGCAGCTCGGTAACGACCTCTACTCGGGCAAGACCTCTTTCCCGTTCGTCCAGCGCCGGCGCCTGTGGTTCATCATCGCCGCGGTCCTCGTGATCGGCGCGGCGCTGGTGCCCCTGTTCCGTCCCGTGCAGTTCTCGATCGAGTTCACCGGCGGATCGCAGTTCACCGTCTCCAACCCCGCGTCGTTCGACCAGGCCATCGCGACCGAGGCCGTGGCGTCCGTCGTCCCGGATGCCGCGACCCGCGTGACCACGATCAGCGACCAGGCCGTGCGGGTGCAGACCGACCAGCTCGACGACCAGCAGACGCAGAGCGTCTCGACCGCCCTCGCCGAGGGCTACGGGGTGCCCTCGAGCGAGATCACGAACTCGTTCATCGGCCCGACCTGGGGAGCAGACGTCACGCGGCAGTCGCTGTGGGGACTCGGGATCTTCCTCGCCCTGACCTTCGTGATCCTCGCCCTGTATTTCCGGACGTGGAAGATGTCGGTCGCCGCGATCATCGGTCTGGTGGACGTGCTCGTCATCACGATCGGCGTCTACGCGCTGTTCGGGTTCGAGATCTCACCCGCCGCGGTCATCGGCTTCCTGACGATCCTCTCGTACGCGCTGTACGACACCACGGTCGTCTTCGACAAGGTGAGGGAGAACACGCGGGAGGACGGTGAGATCTCGGGACGCACGTTCGCCGAGTCGGTCAACCTCGCCGCGAACCAGACGCTGATCCGCTCCATCAACACCACGGTGGTGGCGATCCTCCCGGTCGGCGCGATCCTCTTCATCGGTGTGCCCCTGGGCGCGCGGACCCTGAGCGACATCTCGCTGTCGATCTTCGTCGGCACGATCGTGGCGGCCTACTCGACGCTGTTCGTGGCCGTTC
Source organism: Microbacterium sp. SCPM-O-B-15248 (M128) (assembly GCF_058214835.1). Classification (NCBI taxonomy): domain Bacteria; kingdom Bacillati; phylum Actinomycetota; class Actinomycetes; order Micrococcales; family Microbacteriaceae; genus Microbacterium; species Microbacterium sp. SCPM-O-B-15248 (M128). The sequence continues at coordinate 164,224 of NZ_JBYQLI010000002.1, read as the reverse complement.
CGCTCTACGCGCTGCTGCGCGAGCGGGAGACCCCGATCAAGGAGCGCGACGCCCGCGTGCTCGCCGCTCGCGCGAAGGCCGGTGTGCCCGCCTGACGGCGGGCACCGGTCCCGCCCGACGTAGGATGGGAAGGCTGACCGCCGAACCCGGGGGAGGGGACCTGTGACCGAGACCACGTCCCCCGCGCCACCGCCGTCCTCGCTGCGACGTCTCGTTCCGCGCATCTTCTCGCGCGCCGCCCGTCGCGACGACGTCGACAAGCTGCTGCGCACCGTTCGCACGCACCACCCCAAGGGCGACCTCGGCATCATCGAGCGCGCCTACGCCGTCGCCGACAAGGCCCACGACGGGCAGAAGCGACAGAGCGGCGAGCCGTACATCACGCACCCGCTCGCCGTCGCGCAGATCCTCGCCGAGCTGGGGCTCGGACCCAAGGCCATCGCCGCGGCGCTGCTGCACGACACCGTTGAAGACACGGGCTACCCGCTCGACGAACTCGCGGCCGACTTCGGCGACGAGGTCGCGATGCTCGTCGACGGCGTGACCAAGCTCGACAAGGTCAAGTACGGTGAAAGCGCCCAGGCCGAGACGGTCCGAAAGATGATCGTCGCGATGTCGCGCGACATCCGGGTGCTGCTCATCAAGCTCGCCGACCGTCTGCACAACGCGCGCACGTGGGGCTTCGTCCCGCCGCACAAGGCGGCCAAGAAGGCGACCGAGACACTCGAGATCTACGCGCCCCTGGCGCACCGGCTCGGCATCCAGGCCATCAAGAGCGAGCTCGAAGACTTGTCGTTCGCCGTGCTCCACCCCAAGCTCTACGCCGAGATCGAGAGCCTGGTGCGCCAGCGCACCCCCCAGCGCGAGCAGTACGTCCAGACCGTCATCGACAACATCGATGCCGACCTGCGCGAGCTCCGCGTGCGCGGTCGCGTCATGGGCCGTCCGAAGCAGCTGTACTCGGTGTACCAGAAGATGGTCGTGCGCGGCCGCGAGTTCGACGACATCTACGACCTCATCGGCATCCGGATCCTCGTGGGCACCGTGCGCGACTGCTACGCCGTTCTCGGTGCGATCCACGCGCGCTGGACGCCGCTGCCCGGCCGGTTCAAGGACTACATCGCCACGCCGAAGTTCAACCTCTACCAGTCGCTCCACACGACGGTCATCGGTCCGAGCGGTCGCACGGTCGAGATCCAGATCCGTACGCACGAGATGCACCAGCAGGCGGAGTTCGGCGTCGCGGCGCACTGGAAGTACAAAGAGCGCATGGCCGGGGGAAAGACGGATGCCAAGGCCTCCGACACCGACATGGCCTGGATCGCGCGCATCTCGGACTGGCAGGCCGAGACCGCCGACCCCGGAGAGTTCCTCGATTCGCTGCGCTTCGAGATCGGCGCGAAAGAGGTCTACGTCTTCACGCCGAAGGGACGCGTGATCGGGCTCCCGAAGGGCGCGACTCCCGTCGACTTCGCGTACGCCGTGCACACCGAGATCGGCCACCGCACGATGGGTGCCAAGGTCAACGGCCGGCTCGTGCCGCTCGAGACCGAACTGCAGTCGGGCGACGTCGTCGAGGTCTTCACGTCGAAGAACCCCGACGCCGGCCCCAGCCAGGATTGGCTCGGCTTCGTCAAGAGCACCCGCGCGCGGAACAAGATCCGCGGGTGGTTCACCAAGGAGCGCCGCGAAGAGGCGATCGAGCAGGGCAAGGACTCCATCGCTCGGGCCATGCGCCGGCAGAACCTGCCGCTGCAGCGCCTGATGAACCAAGACTCCTTCGCCGAGGTCGCCCGGCACTTCCACTACGAAGACGTCGCGGCCCTGTATGCCGCGGTCGGCGAGGGACACGTCTCGACCCAGTCGGTCATCGAGAAGGTCACCGCGCTCGTCAGCGCCGACGACACCTCGACGGGACCGATCGACCTGCCGCAGGTCGGACGCAGCCGCGCCCCGCGCGGCGGCGATTCCGGCGTGCTCGTGCGCGGCGCCCCCGACATCCTCGTCAAGCTCGCCAAGTGCTGCACGCCGGTGCCCGGCGATGAGATCGTCGGCTTCGTCACGCGCGGGAGCGGCGTCTCGGTGCACCGCGGCGACTGCACGAACGTCAAGTCACTGCGAGAGGACCCCGAGCGGCTCATCGAGGTCGAGTGGGCTCCGACGACCAAGAGCGTCTTCCTCGTGCAGATCCAGGTCGAAGCCCTCGACCGTTCCGGGCTGCTGAGCGACGTCACGCGCGTCCTGAGCGAGCACCACGTCAACATCCTCTCGGCCACCGTCTCGACGACGAACGATCGCCTCGCACTGAGCAAGTTCGTGTTCGAGATGGGCGACACCGTGCACCTCGACCGCGTGCTCAATGCGGTGCGCCGCATCGACGCCGTGTACGACGTGTACCGGGTCACTTCGTCCTGACCGCCGAGAGCAGATCGTCGGCCCGCTTTCCGTAGGGGAAGCGCGGATGCCGCGCGAGCCACGCCCGTGCGCCTTCGGCGACGTCGGGGGCGGTGCCGGCCCATCGTCGCGCGATCCCGCGATCGTCGGCATCCTGCGAGCGAGCGAGATCGACCAATGTCCGCTCGGGGCGGGCGACGCGGACGCCGGCGATCGTCACCACGTCGTCCGGAGCGATCCGCACGTCGTGGACGAGCACTCTGCCGCCGCGGAGCGGACGCGCCCGCTCGGCACTCGCCCGCTGCACACGATGGCGGGACGGCTCGACGGCGAGGCCGCCGTGCACCCAGGCCGCGGTCGAACGCACGGCGGCCCACCGGTCGCCGAGGAGCGGCGCCAGGCTCCGCGCCCGCATCCAGGGCGTCTCTACGGCATCGGCCGGCATGAATCCCTCGCCGATCGGGATCAGCAGACCGTCGAGACACGCGGCGGTCAACTCCGGCAGCGAGAGTCGTTCTCCGGGGAAATACAGAAATGGAGAGGCCATCCCGTCAGTGTGACGGGACGGCCTCTCCTGCGGCGCCGCGGGGCGCCAAACTGTGGAGAACGCTCAGCCCCCGAGCGCGCGCAGCCAGGTGCGACGCGCTTCGAGTGCTTCGGCCGCCTGCGCGGCGGCGCGCTTGTCGCCCTTGGCCTCGGCCGCGGCGAGCTCGGCCTCGAGCTTGTCGATCGCGTCGGTGAGCTGACGCGTCATGTCGTTGGCACGCGCCTTCTGCTCGGGATCGTTGCGCTTCCACTCGGCGTCTTCGCGGGTGCGGACGCTCTGCTCGATCTTGCGGAGCTCGTCGTCGAGGACACGCTCCTTGTCGCGGGGGAAGATGCGCCCGATCTCGTCCCACTGGCGCTGGATCGCGGTGAGCTTCTGACGCGCCGTCGCCAGGTTCTTCTCGTCGACGATCGGCGCCGCCTCGTCGAGGAGCGCCCGCTTCTGCTCGATCTTCTCTTTGGACGCTTCGGCGTCAGCGGTCTCGCGGTCGATGCGCGCACCGTACAACGCGTCTCCGGCGGCCTTGAACCGGGCCCAGAGCGCGTCGTCGACCTTGCGGCCGGCGCGGCCCGAGGCCTTCCACTCGTCGAGAAGATCGCGGTAGGCCGGGATGCCGTCCTCGCCACGGGGAGCGAGAGCCTCGGCCCGCTCGACCAGGCGCGTCTTGATGTCGCGCGCGGCCTTGTGCGTCTCGTCGAGTGCCGAGAAGAACTCGCGGCGGTGACGGTCGACCGTGGCGCGAGCGTCGCGGAAACGGCGCCACAGAGTCTGAGCGGTCGACTTCGGCAGCCGGGGGCCGGTCTGCTGGTGGGCCTGCCAGCTGTCGAAGAGCGCCGACATGTCGGCCGTCATCTGCTTCCACTGGACCGTCTGGGGGTCACGGGCGGCCAGGGCCTCGGCCTTCTCAACGATCTCGGTGCGTGCGCGCACGGCATCCTCGACAGCCTCCTTGGCCGCGGCGGCCTCGGTTTCGGTCGCCTCGGCCAGCTCGGCGGTCAGCGCGTCCAGGCGCTCCAGAAGAGCGGCGAGGTCGCCGACGGCGGCGGCTCCGTCGACCTTGTCGCGCACCGTGGCGGCCGTGGATCGCAGGTCGGACGCGGACGCGCCCCCACGGCGGTGGCGCACCTCGAGGAGCGTGACCTCGCCGGCCAGATCGGCGAACTTGCGCTGGTAGTAGGTGAGCGCCTCGTCCGCGGTCCCGTCGGGGTACTGTCCCACGACGCGCCACTCGTCGCCCTCACGAACCGACACGGTGCCGTCCTCGTCGACGCGACCCCACGGCCCGACCGGCGCGGCCACGCGCGCACCCGGGCGCGGGCCGGGGCGGGGGCCGGGGGCGGGGGCCGGAGTGGGGGCGGATGCCACGGGCTCGGACTCCGCGGGCTCGATCGCCGACTCTGCGTCCGCGGTGGCCGTCTCGGCGTCGGGCTCGGCTACGGCCTCGGGCTCGGACTCGGCCTCGGCCTCGGCGGTCGGAACCGCGGCGGCGTCATCGGCGGCGGCGTCATCGGCGGCCGTCTCATCGGCGGCGTCGTCGTCCGCCGGAACCGCGGCTGCGGCCTCGGTCGCGGAGACGTCCGCGGAATCCGCGGGCGTCTCGGTGGTCTCATCGACCTCGGCGACGTCGTCGGCGGTGTGGTCGTGGGAATCGTGGGAGGGAACGGAAGTCACGGGAAGCACCTCATCGCGGCAGAGCCGCCTGGGGGAGAAGGACGGTCCGAGCCTAGTACGACGGATGCCGTCGTCACAGGATCAGGGAGTGGGAGAGACCGCGGGGTCGGGGAGCACGGGGCGGCTCGGCGTCGGGCTCGGCGTGTCGACGACGGTCGGCTCGGGCGCGGGTGCGCCGGGACCGGCGACGAAGTAGACGGTCTGCAGACCGATCGCCGCACCGATCACCACGAGCCCGACCACGAGGGCCAGCACGTTGTCGCGCAGGCGGCGCCGACCCTGACGGCGGTGGAGGTCTTGACGGGCCTGGTACGCCCGCGCCCGCTCACGCTGCTCGCGGCTCTGCCGAGCCTTGCCACCCGTCGCCACATCGACTCCTTCCCACCGTCCGCGAACCGCCCCCGATCCTACGCACCGCCCGCAGCGCCCCACAAAGGCAGGCACACCCCGTGTCGGCGGGCGCGATTAGCCTGGATCGGTGACCAGTGCTTCCGCCCTCTTCCAGGGCCAGACCCCGCTCGCCGTGCGGATGCGTCCGACGAGCCTCGACGAGGTCGCCGGTCAGGGACACCTGCTGCGCCCGGGCTCACCCCTGGTCACCCTCGCCGGCGCCGACTCCTCGGCATCCATCTCGGCCGTCTCGGTGATCCTGTGGGGACCTCCGGGCACCGGTAAGACGACGCTCGCGCAGGCGATCGCACGATCGTCGGGACGCCGTTTCGTCGAGCTGTCGGCGATCACCGCGGGCGTGAAGGACGTCCGCGAGGTCATGCAAGAGGCGCTCACTCAACGCGACCTCTACGGTCAATCGACGATCCTCTTCCTCGACGAGATCCACCGCTTCACCAAGGCCCAGCAGGACGCTCTGCTCCCGGGCGTCGAGAACGGGTGGGTGGTCCTCATCGCCGCCACCACCGAGAACCCCTCGTTCTCGGTGATCTCGCCGCTGCTCTCGCGCTCGCTGCTGCTGACGCTGCGCCCGCTCGGCGACGACGACCTCGGCGCTCTCGTCGATCGCGCGGTGACCGATCCGCGCGGACTCGCCGGCGCTGTCGTGCTCAGCACCGAGGCCCGATCAGCCCTCGTGCGCCTGGCCTCGGGCGACGCGCGCCGCGCCCTCACGGCCCTCGAGGCCGCGGCATCCGTCGCTGCCGACGACGCCACCCGCGACGACGTGCCCCACCCTGACGGCACGGACGACGACACCGACGGTCCCGAAGACGCGGATGCCGATGATGCGGACGCCGAGACCGCACCGGACGGCGACGAGCGCCCCGTCATCACCGGCGACCACATCGCCCAAGCCGTCGACCGCGCGCTGCTGCGGTACGACCGGCAGGGCGACGAGCATTACGACGTCATCAGCGCCTTCATCAAGTCGGTGCGCGGCTCCGATGTCGACGCCGCGGTCCACTACCTCGCCCGCATGATCGAGGCGGGGGAGGACCCGCGGTTCATCGCTCGACGACTGGTCATCTCCGCCGCCGAGGACATCGGTCTCGCCGATCCGCAGGCACTGCAGATCGCCGTCGCCGCGGCGGATGCCGTGGCCTTCATCGGCATGCCCGAGGGACGTATCCCGCTGGCCGAGGCGACGGTGTACCTCGCGACCACGGCCAAATCCAACGCCGCCTACAACGCGATCAACGCCGCGATCGCCGATGTCCGCGCCGGCGGGTTCGGGCGTGTGCCGCTGCACCTGCGCGACGCGCACTACCCCGGAGCCAAGCGGTTGGGGCACGGCAAGGGCTACAAGTACGCGCACGACAGCGACATCGGCATCGTCGCGCAGCAGTATCTGCCCGACGAACTGCGCGGACGGCAGTACTACCAGCCGACTTCGCACGGCGCCGAACGGGACGTCTCGGCGCGACTGGAGAAGATCCGCCGCATCCTCGACGGCGGGTGAAATCGAGGGACGTCGCGTCAGCGAACCGGAACGGCCGTGCGACGCTGTCGCGGTGACCGCCGTCCTGCTCGCCGCCGCCGCCGTGATCGTCCTCGATGTGTACGCCGTCGTGCTGGTCGTCCTGCGAGCGAAGGTCTACCGGGTCGCGCTCTACCGGCCGATGCTCCTGAACATCGGTGTCGGCCCTGCCGGTCGTGACGGCGCTCGGAGTCTGCGGCGGACTGGCCGTGTTGGCACCGATCCTCGCCCACCTCGTCGACATCGGCCCCGATGCGCGGGCCGTCGTCGTGACGGCGTACCTCGTGGCGGCCACCGGCGTGTGGCTTCTCCTGTTCCCCAACTCGGTCTACCTGATCACCGAGCTGAACTTCAGCCACCGCACGGCGACCTCTCCGGTCCCGCTCTGGTACGACATCATTCAGACGCTGGTGCTCACGCTCTCAGGGATCGGCAATGCGATCCTGAGCCTCGGCATCCTGCAGACCCTTCTCGTCGTCTTCGAGGACCGCCCCGACACGAGTCTTCCGGCAACCGGGTGGGTCTTCGCCGGCGTCGTCATCGTGCTGGGAGCCGTCGGCGTGTACCTCGGCCGCTATCTGCGCGTCAACAGCTGGGATGTCCGGCATCCCGTGACTCTGCTGCGGAAGCTCACGGCCCATCTGCGCCAGCCGGGCACGGCGCTGGAGGCGAGCGCCTTCGTCATCACCCACGCGCTCCTCATCGGGCTGCTTTACGTGCCCCTGTTCTCGATCACCTGGACCTCCTTCGCGGCGACCGCCGTCTGATAGACTGCATCGGTTCGAAACAGTGTTTTCGGGCATCCCCTCTCTTCTTCACCGACCTTCCGGCATGCCCCGGCGTGCAGTCCGGACAGGGCGAAGAGAGCGTGATACGTCCGTGAGCCGCGAAAGGCGCGGCCACGTCATCGGAAGGAGTACTTCGTGGCAACGAAGTCCCAGGACCGCCGCAAGGTCCGTCTGTCGCGCGCCCTCGGCGTCGCGCTCACCCCGAAGGCCGCCCGCTACCTCGAGAAGCGTCCCTACGCTCCCGGCGAGCACGGCCGCACCAAGCGCAAGGCCGACAGCGACTACGCCGTCCGTCTGCGCGAGAAGCAGCGTCTGCGCGAGCAGTACGGCATCCGCGAGAAGCAGCTGCGCATCGCGTTCAACGAGGCCCGCCGCACCGACGGCCTGACCGGTGAGAACCTGGTCGAGCTGCTCGAGATGCGTCTGGACGCCCTGGTCGTGCGTTCGGGCTTCGCCCGCACCACCGCCCAGGCCCGCCAGCTCGTCGTGCACCGCCACATCCTGGTCGACGGCCAGCTCGTGGACCGCCCGTCGTTCCGCGTCAAGCCGGGTCAGCTCATCCACGTCAAGACCAAGAGCGAAGGCCTCGAGCCCTTCCAGGTCGCGGCCGCCGGTGGGCACGCCGAGGTTCTGCCCCCCGTTCCGGGCTACCTCGAGGTCGACCTCGCGACTCTGCAGGCGAAGCTCGTGCGTCGCCCCAAGCGCGCCGAAGTGCCCGTCACCTGTGACGTGCAGCTCGTCGTCGAGTACTACGCCGCTCGCTGAGTCCCAGACTCACGAGCCGAAGGGCGCCGGGTTCTCCCGGCGCCCTTCGTCGTTTCGCTGCGGCACAACTCCGGCACCATCGGCACCCGAACAGCCGCGGCACGTCCGAAACGGCATCCCTGCAGGAGTTCTGCGCGCCAAGAACGGCCACGGATGCCGGGGCGAGCGGCATCCGCCCCGTCGAGCACGCGCGACACAGGGCCTGTCGCCTACGATGAAGGGATGCCGCGCCCGCGGCGCTTGCTCGAGGAAGAAGTGGTGATCGTGAGAAGCCTCGTCTGGTTCGTGTTGGGCATCGCCGGAGGCTTCGTCGCCGCCCACCTGGTCAACAAAGACCCCCGCGGCCAAGAGCTGCTCGCCCAGGTCGACTCCCGCATCGGCGAGTTCGCCGACCGCATGAGCGAGGCCTACCACGAGCAGGAGACGCGCCTGTCCGAGATCCTCGACGACGCCAAGGGCGTCGCCGCGTCCGCCGTCGACGCGACCGCCGACGCCGCGGGCTCCGCCGCCGCGGCCAAGAACGCCGTCTCCACCGACTGACCTCCCGGCATCCGGCCCCGCCCGCCGGGGGAGGATCCGCACGCCCACGGAAAGATCCGACATGAAAACCGCCGAGATCGCTCAGCGCTTCCTCGACTACTTCGAGAAGAAGAACCACACCATCGTGCCGTCGGCCTCGCTCGTCACGGACGACCCGGCCCTGCTGTTCACGGTGGCCGGCATGGTGCCGTTCATCCCCTACCTCAGTGGCGTCGTGCCCCCGCCCTACCCCCGCGCCGCCGACGTGCAGAAGTGCATCCGCACCAACGACATCGAAGAAGTGGGCAAGACCCCGCGTCACGGCACCTTCTTCCAGATGCTGGGCAACTGGTCGTTCGGCGACTACTTCAAAGAGGACGCGATCCGCTACGCGTGGGAGCTGCTGACCTCGCCCGAGGAGGACGGCGGCCTGGCCTTCGACCCGAAGGACCTCTGGGTCACCGTCTACGAAGAAGACGACGAAGCGCACGACCTCTGGCTGCGCCTGACCGACCTGCCCGAGGAGCGCATCCAGCGTCTCGGCAAGGACACCAACTACTGGTCGACCGGGCTCCCGGGCCCCGCGGGTCCGTGCTCCGAGATCTTCTTCGATCGCGGTCCGGCGTACGGCATCGACGGGGGACCGGCGACCGACGACGACCGCTACGTCGAGATCTGGAACCTGGTGTTCATGCAGTACGAGATCACGAACGTGCGGTCGAAGTACGACTTCGACATCGTCGGCGAGCTGCCCGCGAAGAACATCGACACCGGCATGGGCCTGGAGCGCATCGCGTTCATCAAGCAGGGCGTCGACAACATGTACGAGACCGACCAGGTGCGCCCGGTCCTCGACCTGGCGGCGAAGCTCGCGGGCAAGTCCTACGGCGCCGAGGCGCACGAGGACGACGTGCGGCTCCGCATCGTCGCCGACCACGTGCGCTCCTCGCTCATGCTGCTGGCCGACGGTGTGACGCCCTCGAACGAGGGCCGCGGCTACATCCTGCGCCGCATCATGCGCCGCGCCATCCGGTCGATGCGCCTGCTCGGCGTCGAGGGCCCGACCTTCCCCGAGTTGTTCGCCGCCTCGCGTGACGCGATGAAGGAGTCGTACCCCGAGGTCGAAGCCGACTACGCCCGACTCTCGGCGTACGCCATCGCCGAGGAGCAGACGTTCCTGCGCACTCTCGCGGCCGGGTCGGCGATCCTGGACCAATCGGTGGCGGATGCCAAGAGCGGCGGCACCACGACCCTCTCGGGGTCCGAGGCCTTCCTGCTGCACGACACCTACGGCTTCCCGATCGACCTCACGCTCGAGATCGCCGAAGAGGCGGGTCTGAGCGTGGACCGCGGCGCCTTCGACACCCTCATGCAGGAGCAGCGCTCCCGCGCCAAGGCCGACGCCCGCGCGCGCAAGGGTGCGATCGCCGACCAGAGCGCGTACCGCGAGTTCCGGGCCAAGGGCGAGACGGTCTTCACCGGCTACACCGACCTCGAGACCGAGTCGAAGGTGCTCGGCATCCTCGTCGAGGGCCGCGCCACCGATCGGGCGTCGCAGGGACAGATCGCCGAGGTCATCCTCGCCGAGACCGCGCTGTACGCCGAGTCCGGCGGCCAGGTGGCCGACAAGGGCCTCATCGTGGGCCCGGGCTACGAGCTCGAGGTCCTCGACGTGCAGCGCCCCGTACCGGGCTTGATCAGCCACACCGTCGAGGTCACCACCGGCGAAGTGTCGGTCGATGCTCTGGCGACGACGGTCGTCGACGCACTGAACCGCCACTCCGCTCAGCAGGCGCACTCGGCCACGCACCTCGTCCACGCGGCGATCCGCGACACCCTGGGCAAGACGGCGACGCAGACCGGGTCGCTCAACCGCGCCGGGTACATGCGCTTCGACTTCAGCTGGGGTGCGGCGCTCTCGCCCGAGACCCGCACCGAGATCGAGGACATCGCCAACAACGCCGTGCGCGACAACCTCGAGGTCACCACGCGCGTACTCTCGCTCGATGAGGCCAAGGCCGCCGGAGCGATGGCCCTGTTCGGTGAGAAGTACGGCGACACCGTGCGAATGGTCGACATCGGCGGGCCCTGGTCGCGCGAGCTCTGCGGCGGCACCCACGTCGCCCGCAGCGCCGAGATCGGCCTGGTCAACCTCGTCGGAGAGCAGTCGGTGGGCGCGTCCAACCGCCGCGTCGAAGCTCTCGTCGGGCTCGACGCGTTCCGCGACCTCGCCGCCGAGCGCGCGATCGTGTCGCAGCTCTCGACATCACTGAAGACCCCGCGGGAGCAGCTGACCACCCGTATCGCGGAGCTCGCGGCGAGCCTCAAGGCCGCCGAGAAGAAGATCGCGGCGTTCGAGGCGCGCGCCCTGTCCGACCGTCTGCCGCAGCTCGTGGAGTCGGCGACGGCCGTGGGCAGCGTGCGGGTCGTCGCGCAGTCGCTCGGCGAAGGCTCCGCGGCCGACGACGTGCGTTCGCTCGCTCTGCAGGTGCGCGATCGCCTCGGGTCGGACCCCGCGGTCGTCGCCCTCGGCAGCGTGTCCGGCGGTCGTGCGACCGTGGTCGTCGTGACCAACCCCGCGGCACGTGAACGCGGCCTCGCCGCGGGCGCGCTGGCCAAGGCTGCGGCCGGCATCCTCGGCGGCGGTGGCGGCGGCAAGCCGGACGTCGCGCAGGGCGGCGGAACGGATTCTGCGGCCCTGCCGCAGGCGCTCGAGGGCATCGTCGCGGACGTGCGGGCGACCACGGCGTGACGGGGTTCCGCCGAGGCATCCGACTGGGCATCGATGTCGGCCGCGCCCGTGTCGGCGTCGCCCGGTCGGATCCCGACGGTCTGCTCGCGGTGCCGGTCGAGACGGTTCCCCGCAAGGGCGAGCCCGTGCGACGGATCGCCGCCCTCGCCGCCGAGTACGAGGCACTCGAGATCCTCGTCGGACTCCCGCTGAACCTCCGCGGCGAGGACACCCCCTCCACGACGGACGCCCGCCGATTCGCCGCGGAGCTGGCCGGGGCCGTGGCGGTGACCGTCCGCCTCGTGGACGAGCGGCTGAGCACGGTGTCAGCGCACGACGTGCTGCGTCAAGCAGGGCGCTCCCAGCGGGATTCTCGTAGCATTGTGGACCAAGTCGCCGCTGTGGTCCTGCTGCAGCAGGCGCTCGACGTGGAGCGAAAGTCCGGCGACCCGGCCGGACCCGCCGTAGCACCGGGACAGGAGCCCGCCTGATATGCCCGAGAACGACCCCTCCGATCCGTTCGCCGAGCTGTACCGTCGCCTGCCCGACCCGCGCGCGGGAGCAGCGGATGCCACGGCACGCGGCGACGGGACCCCCGGGGACGCCGAGGCCGACCCGCCCGCGCCGTCGTCGCGACGTGCCGCACGCGAAGCCCGCCGGGCCCAGACCGCACCGACCGAGACGACCTCCGCGGTCCCGGAAACGGATGCCGTGAGCGAGCGCGCGGCAGCGCCTGAGGCCGACGCGGTCCCCGCGCCCGTCGCCGCCCCGCCCACGCAGCCCGCGCCCGCTCCGGCACCGGCCCCACAGGCCGCGCGCGGGCCCGAACCGCGGGAACCCACCCGCCCCGAGCGCACACCCCGGCCCGAGCCGTCGTCTCGGCCCGAACCGGCACCGCAGCCCGTGCGCGATCGCGAGCCCGTACTGGTTGGCGCGGGGGCCGCAGCCGCTGGAGGATCCGGCGGCGGTCGCCCGCCGGCATCCGGATCCCTGGAAGACCTCTTCGCGGGACACGCCAGCACCGACCAGGTGCGGGGGGCGGTCCGCGCACCGCGGCGTCGCCGACGTGCGGGCGGCTGGATCGCGCTGGCGATCGTGCTCATCATCCTCGGGGGGATCGCCGGCGGCGGCCTCGCCCTGTGGAACACCTACGGTGAGCGGGTCCAGGCGTTCTTCGGCACCGGTGAACCGGTCGATTTCGAAGCAGGCATGGCCACGGGAGAGGCCCGGGTCACGATCGTCTCGGGCGACACCGGCCAATCCGTGTCGCCGAAGCTCTTCGAGGCGGGGGTCACGAAGGCCTCCAATTCGCTCTACAAGTACATGGTCGACAACTCCGTCGCGTTCACGTTCCAGCCCGGCGTCTACAAACTGCAGCAGCAGATGACCTCGGCCGCGGTCCTCGACGCGCTCCGCGACCCCGCCAACCGTCTCGACAACTCCGTGCAGCTGCGCGAGGGGCTCACTCTGCAGCAGTCTCTCGACGTGATGTCGGAGCAGCTGGGCATGCCGCGCGCCGATCTCGAGGCCGCGGTCGCCGACCCGTCGCAGTACGGCGTGCCGGCTACGACGCTCGAGGGCTGGATCTTCCCCGCCACGTACGACTTCGACGAGGGTGTCACCGCCACCGAGGTCATCCAGCGCATGGTGCAGCGCACGGTGCAGTCGCTCGACACCGCGGGCGTCCCGGAAGCCGATCGCGAACGCATCCTCATCGTCGCCTCGATCATCGAGCGCGAGGCGCGCAACCGCGACGACTTCTACAAGGTCTCGCGCGTGATCGAGAACCGACTGCAGCCCTCGAACCAAGAGACCTTCGGCAAGCTCGAGATGGACTCCACCGTCCAGTACGGTGCCAACGAGCTGGGCAGCGGGTCGGTGAGCACGTCAGAGGAAGCCCGCAACAGCGACAACCCCTGGAACACCTACATGTATCCGGGGCTGCCGATCGGGCCGATCGCCAATCCGGGGGACCTCGCGATCGATGCGGCCATGAAGCCCATCGACGGCCCCTGGCTGTACTTCGTGACCGTCAACCTCGACACCGGCGAAACCGTGTTCACGTCGACCTACAGCGAACACGAGAAGGCCGTCGCGCAGTGGCGCGCCTGGTGCGCGGACAACCCCGACGGCGGATGCTGACGCCCGTCCGCCTCGCCGTCTGGGGGGACCCGATCGACCACTCGCGGTCGCCGTTGCTGCACGCGGCGGCGTACCGCGAGCTCGGTCTGCCCTGGGAGTACGGGCGTCGGCGCGTCGCGGAGGCGGAGTTCGGCGCGGCCCTCGCGGAACGGGATGCCACCTGGCGCGGGCTCTCGCTCACGATGCCGCTGAAGAACGTCGCAGCCGCGGCAGCGGTATCCCTGGACGACGACGCGCGCCTCACCGGCGCCGTGAACACGCTGCGGTTCACCGCTGACGGACCCCGCGGCTTCAACACCGACGTGGGCGGCCTCGCGCGGGCTCTTCGCGAGATCGGGGTCGACACGCCCGAGCGGGTGCGCATCCTCGGCGCCGGAGCCACCGCGACCTCCGCCGTCGTGACCGCCGTCCGTCTCGGTGCGCAAGCGATCGAGGTGCGCGCGCGGCGGCCCGAGGCGGCCGCGCCGCTCGTCGCGCTCGGCGACGCGCTCGGAGTCCCCGTCACCGTGACTGCGCTGGCCGCGCCCGAGCCCGCTGGTGCCGACGTCACGATCGCGACGCTCCCCGGGGGCACCGACCTGGGCGACACCGCGAGCGTCCTGGCATCCGTCGGAGGACCGCTCGTCGACGTCGTCTACGGGAACTGGCCCACTCCGCTGGCGGTGGCGTGGCAGGAGGCCGGGCAGCAGGCCGTCAACGGACTCGGCATGCTGCTGCACCAGGCCCTGCTGCAGGTACGCGTGTTCGTCGGCGGCGACCCCGCGGAGCCGCTGGAGCGCGAGGACGCCGTGCTCGCCGCGATGCGCACCGCCGTCATGGGAGGATAGAGCCATGCTTCGCGTGCTCACGGCCGGGGAATCCCACGGCCCCGAACTGGTCGCCCTCATGGAGGGGATGCCGGCCGGTGTCCCGATCTCGCCCGCACAGATCCGTGCCGATCTGGCCCGCCGCAAGCTCGGCTACGGCCGCGGCTCGCGCATGAAGTTCGAGGAAGACGAGCTGACGCTGTCGACCGGCATCGTGCAGGGCTTCACGATCGGCAGCCCGATCGCGCTGCGCATCGGCAACACCGAGTGGCCGAAGTGGGTCGAGGTGATGAGCCCCGAACCCGTCGAGCTCTCCGACCGCTCCCGCGGACGCGGTGCCGCGCTGACCCGTCCGCGTCCCGGACACGCCGACCTCGTCGGCATGCAGAAGTACGGCTTCGACGAGGCGCGCCCGATCCTCGAGCGCGCGTCGGCCCGCGAGACCGCGGCGCGCGTCGCCCTCGGCGCCGTCGCCCGTGCGTTCCTCGGCGAGCTCGGCATCCGGCTCGTCAGCCACACGCTCTCGATCGGGCCCGTGCGCGTGCCCGACGACGCGGAGTTCCCCACCCCCGACGATGTCGACCGTCTCGACGCCGACCCGCTGCGGTGCTTCCACGCCGAGACGTCGGCCGCGATGGTCGCCGAGGTCGACGACGCGAAGAAGTCCGGCGACACCCTCGGCGGCATCGTCGAGGTGCTCGCGTACGGCCTCCCGCCGGGGCTCGGCTCCCACGTGCAGTGGGACCGCCGACTGGATGCCAAGCTCGCCCAGGCCCTCATGAGCATCCAGGCGATCAAGGGGGTCGAGGTCGGAGACGGCTTCCTCACCACGACGCGCCGTGGCTCGCAGGCCCACGACGAGCTCTTCGCCACGGGAGACGGCATCACGCGGTCGTCCGACCGTGCGGGCGGCACCGAGGGCGGCATGTCGACCGGTACCGTGCTGCGCGTCCGCGCCGGCATGAAGCCGATCGCCACGATCCCCAAGGCGCTCCGCACCGTCGACGTCGCAACCGGTGACACCGCCGCCGCGCACCACCAGCGCTCTGACGTGTGCGCGGTTCCGGCCGCCGGGGTCGTCGCCGAAGCGATGGTCGCGATCACCCTCGCCGACGCGGTGCTGGAGAAGTTCGGCGGCGACAACGTCGCCGAGACCCGCCGCAACCTCGAGACCTACCTCGCGCACCTGCCCGAGACGCTGCGCACCACCGACGCCTCCGACGCGGCGCTGCTCGCGCATGACCTCGGCTGAGGCCCCCACCGCCGCACTCGTGCTCATCGGACCGATGGGCGCGGGCAAGACGAGCATCGGTCGTCGTGTGGCGCGGGCGCTCGGCCGGCCCTTCCGCGACACCGACAAGATCGTCGTCCGCGACCATGGGCCGATCCCCGAGATCTTCGCGGCGCACGGCGAGGCGCACTTCCGTGACCTCGAGCGCGCCGCCGTCGCCGAGGCCCTCTCCGCCGGCGGCGTGGTCGCACTGGGCGGGGGAGCGGTGCTGGATGCCGCGACCCGGGAACGCCTGGCCGCGCACCACGTCGTGCTGCTGACCGTCGCGCCGCACGTCGTGGCATCCCGCATCCACGGAGACGATCGCCCGCTCCTCGACGCCGAAGACCCCGTCGAGCGCTGGCTCCGCATATACGAGGAACGCCGACCCGTGTACGAATCCACCGCGCACATCGCCTTCGACACGTCTTCGGGCCCCCTGGCCCGCGTCGTCGACGACATCGTGGCGTGGGCGCAGAGCGTCCCGACCCAGGAGACCCCATGACCGACACCACCACCATCTCCGTCGCCGGCGAGCCGGGCTACGACATCACGATCGGGCGCGGGGTGCTGGCCTCCCTGAGCGAGAAGCTGCCCGCGAACGCGCAGAAGGTGCTCATCGTGCATCCGCCGACCCTGGCGGCGCAGGCCGAGTCCCTCCGCGCGCAGCTCGTCGGCGATCGGCAGGTGCTGCTGGCCGAGATCCCGGATGCCGAGCAGGGCAAGCGCGTCGAAGTCGCCGCGTTCTGCTGGCAGGTCATGGGTCAAGCCGACTTCACCCGAACGGATGCCGTGATCGGCTTCGGCGGGGGAGCGGTCACCGATCTCGCCGGGTTCGTCGCGGCGACGTGGCTCCGCGGCGTCGCGCTCGTCCAGGTGCCGACCACGGTTCTCGGGATGGTGGATGCCGCCGTGGGCGGCAAGACCGGTATCAACACCGCCGAGGGCAAGAACCTCGTCGGGGCGTTCTGGCCGCCGGTCGCGGTGGTGTGCGACCTCGACCTGCTCGACACGCTGTCGAAGAACGAAGCGACCGCCGGCTTCGCCGAGGTGGTCAAGGCCGGGTTCATCTGGCATCCGGAGATCCTCGACCTCATCGAGGCCGACCCCGAGAACATCGTCGACCCGCGCGGCGAGGCGTTCCGCCGGTGCATCGAGCTCGCGATCGATATGAAGGCCCGAGTCGTGGGCGAGGACCTGCGCGAGGCGGGCCTTCGCGAGGTGCTGAACTACGGCCACACCCTGGGCCACGCGATCGAGCACGCCGAGCGCTACCGCTGGCGCCACGGCGCGGCGATCTCGGTCGGCATGGTCTTCGCCGCGGAGCTGTCGCGCCTGGCCGGGCGCCTGTCCGACGACGTCGCGCAGCGTCACCGCACGGTGCTCGAGTCGCTCGGACTGCCGACGACCTACCGCGCCGGAGCCTTCCAGACGCTGAAGGCGACGATGCAGCGCGACAAGAAGAGTCGCGGCAGCATGCTGCGCTTCATCGTGCTCGACGACCTCGCCCGCCCGACGGTGTTGCAGGCGCCCGACGAGTCCCTGCTGTTCGCGGCCTACCAGGAGGTCGGCGCGTGAGCACGCCCCGCCGCCTGCTGCTCGTCAACGGGCCGAACCTCAACCTGCTCGGCACGCGCCAGCCCGAGATCTACGGACGCGACACGCTCGCCGACGTCGAGCGGGTCACGGCCGACGCGGCGGCCCGCCACGGCCTGGAGGTCCGCGCCGTCCAGAGCAACCACGAGGGCGACCTCATCGACGCGATCCACGCCGCACGGCTCGACTGCGCCGGCATCGTGATCAACGCCGGCGGCTACACGCACACCTCCGTCGCACTCCGCGACGCGCTGGCATCCGTCGACCTCCCCGTGGCCGAGGTGCACATCTCGAACATCAAGGAACGTGAGAGCTTCCGGCACTTCTCGTACATCGAGGACGTCGCCGCCGTGCACGTCATCGGCGAGGGCGTCCCCGGGTACGCGCGCGCCGTCGACCTCCTCGTCGAGGTCATCAGCGGCCGCGCGGACGGCTGAGCACCCATCGCGTAGACTCGATCGCTGGGCGAGCGCCGACGCGACGCCCCCACCGACTCACGAAACGGAATATCGAACCTCATGGCATCCACTGCAGACATCAAGAACGGCGTCGTCCTGAACATCGACGGTCAGCTCTGGAGCGTCGTGGAGTTCCAGCACGTCAAGCCCGGAAAGGGCGGCGCGTTCGTCCGCACGAAGCTGAAGAACGTCATGTCCGGCAAGGTCGTCGACCGCACGTTCAACGCCGGCGCGAAGGTCGACATCGAGAACGTCGACCGTCGTGACTTCACCTACCTCTACAACGACGGCGAGGGCTTCGTCTTCATGGACGTCGCCGACTACGACCAGATCACCGTGGGCGCGGTGACGGTGGGCGACGCCGCGAACTTCCTGCTCGAGAACCAGCAGGTGCAGATCGCGCTCAACAACGGCAACCCGCTCTACATCGAGCTGCCGCCGTCCGTGATCCTCGAGGTCACCTACACCGAGCCGGGCCTGCAGGGCGACCGCTCGTCGGCCGGCACCAAGCCCGCCACCGTCGAGACCGGCTACGAGATGCAGGTTCCCCTGTTCCTCGAGACCGGCACCAAGATCAAGGTCGACACTCGCACCGGCGAGTACCTCGGCCGCATCAGCTGACCTTGAGCGCCCGTACCAAGGCGCGCAAGCGCGCCCTCGACATCCTCTTCCAAGCCGACGTCCGTGGCGAAGAGCTGCCCGTCATGCTCGCCGTCGAAGCGAAGCGTGCCGCCAGCGAGCCCGACCGTCAGGTGTCGTGGCTGTACGCCCGCGACATCGTCGACGGCGTGATCGACAACCGCGACGCGATCGACGAGCAGATCACCACGTTCGCCAAGGACTGGTCGCTGCAGCGCATGCCCGCCGTCGACCGCGCCCTGCTGCGCATCGGCACGTGGGAGATCCTCTACAACGACGAGGTGCCCACGGCGGTCGCGATCGACGAGGCCGTCGAACTGGCGAAGGAGTTCTCGACCGACGACTCCGGCTCGTTCGTGCACGGCGTCCTCGCCCGGATCGCCCGCTCGTCCTGACCACCTCCGGCGTGACCCGACGCGGCCCCGACTTCTCGTCGGCGGCCGCGTCACGGCGTCTCCGACCGGTCGCTCCGCCGGCCGCGATGTCGGTGGCCTGCGCGAGGATCTCTTCATGACGTCGTGGCGCGGCCTGCTCCCCAGCGGCGAGCAGCCCGGGTTCGACGCGCTGGCCCTCGGGATCGAGCTGCGCCAGCGCGCCCCGTA
Source organism: Microbacterium sp. SCPM-O-B-15248 (M128) (assembly GCF_058214835.1). Classification (NCBI taxonomy): domain Bacteria; kingdom Bacillati; phylum Actinomycetota; class Actinomycetes; order Micrococcales; family Microbacteriaceae; genus Microbacterium; species Microbacterium sp. SCPM-O-B-15248 (M128). Next base: position 145,369 of record NZ_JBYQLI010000002.1, on the reverse strand, counting down.
CGACCCGTCCCACTGGCAAGCGCGGTCGGTCGATCCGGTGACGCCCCGCATGCTCGCCCGCCGGCAGGACGACCTGCAGCTCGTCGCCCGGCCGCTCGTCCGGGGAGCGCGCGAGACCTGGATCCGGGCGGATGCCACGTGGGACGTGGTGCGCCGATCCGGCGGCCGCTTCGACCCGGCGCACGTGGGCTGGTTCGCCGAGTTGCACGCGCTCGCGCAAGCCATGCGCACCACGGGGCCCTTCGTCGCCGCGAGCGACACCGTTGCGCTCGACACCATCGCCTCGCCCCTGCTGTGGCCGCACCTGCGCGCGGCCGCAGGGCTCGGCATCCCGCTCGTGGCGATGCACCCGCAGCAGACGGTGCGGCTGGCCGATGCGGCGACGGCGCGCGTCGCGGTCGACTCCAGCGGCGACGGCGGGCTGCGGCTCTCATCCGTGGTCGAGATCGACGGGCAGACGACGGATGCCGCGCACGTGCGGCCCGTGGGCGGATTCGGCGTCTTCGCGTTCGAGATCGACCGCGACCCGATCCCGCTCGCGCTCGCACCGGTCGCGCTGCCGGCACCGCTTCCCGCGCTGCTGACGACGGGGCCCGTCGAGGTGCCCGCCGAGGAGACGGGGGAGTTCCTCGCCGAGGCGTATCCGCGGCTGGCCCGTCGGGTGCCGTTGGCGATCGGCGCCGGGGTTCCGGCGCCCCCTCCACCGCGGCCCACCCTCGAGGTGATGGTGACGTACCGCGACGACGACGCGCTCGACTACGCCCTCGACTGGCTGTACCCGGGGCCGATCCGCGCCGCGTACGGGACTCCCGTCCTGGACGACGAGCGCGATCCCCGGGTCGAGGCGCAGATCGCCGGGCGGTTCGAAGCGGCGTGGGCCGAGAACGCCGACCTGCCGGCGCGCGCCCGCGCGACGCTGCGCGACGCCGACGCCGCGCTGTTCTCGACGCGACTGCTCCCCGCGCTCGACCTGCTCGCCGATGTGCGCGTGGTCACGCGCGGGACCGTTCCGGCGTTCCGTGAGCTGCGGGGCGACCCGTCGCTGTCCATCACCGCCGTCCCGTCGCCCGATCGCGACTGGTTCGACCTCGGCATCGTCGTCGTCATCGACGGGCGCACGATCCCGTTCGGCACGCTCTTCACGGCGCTCTCGCGCGGCCGGACGCGCATCAAGCTGTCCGACGGGGCCTGGTTCTCGCTCGCGCACCCCGCGCTCCAGCGTCTGCGCGACCTGCTCGAAGAGGCCGCGGAGCTCGACGAATGGGACGCCGGCCCGCGGATCCCGCGCCGCCACCTCGCACTGTGGAGCGATTTCGAAGACCTCGCCGACGAATCCGAGGCCGCGGGCGAGTGGCGCTCTCTCGCGCGGGCGCTGCGCGATGTGTCCGAGATGCCCGAGATCGCGACCCCGGCGGGCTTCCGCGCCGAGCTGCGGCCGTACCAGCGGGCCGGGCTCTCGTGGCTCGCACTCTTGCACGCGCACCGGCTGGGCGGCATCCTGGCCGACGACATGGGGCTCGGCAAGACCGTGCAGGTGCTCGCGCTCATCGCCCATGCTCGGGCCGCGGGAGAGCAGCGGCCCTGGCTCGTCATCGCCCCGACGTCCGTGCTGCCGACGTGGAGAGCCGAAGCCGCGCGGTTCGCGCCCGAGCTGGTGGTCGTCACCGTCGAGGCGACCGCGGTGCGTCGCACGCGCACGATCGCGCAGCTGTCCGACGGCGCCGACATCGTCGTGGCTCCCTACGGCGTGGTCCGCACCGACGACGCCGAATTCGCCGAGCCCGACTGGGCCGGGGTGATCCTCGACGAGGCGCAGTTCGTGAAGAACCCCGCGACCCGCATCCATCGCGCGGTCGCCGCGCTGCGGGCGGACTCGGTCTTCGCGGTCACCGGCACTCCGATCGAGAACGGCCTGGACGACCTGTGGGCGCTGCTGGCGCTGACCGCGCCCGGTCTGTACCCCTCGGCCCGGCGTTTCCGCGAAGAGTACGTCCGGGCGATCGAGCAGCTGCCGGGCGACTCACCGACCGAACTCTCCGCCGCGGCGGCCGACGCCCATCGCCGGGGAAGTCTCGCTCGGTTGCGGTCGCGCGTGCGCCCGTTCCTGCTGCGGCGGACGAAGGACGTCGTGGCCGCCGACCTCCCGCCCAAGCAGGAGCAGACGATCGCGGTGCCCCTGGGACCCGCGCACCGCGAGCTCTACGACCGCGTCCTGCAGCGCGAGCGGCAGAAGATCCTCGGGCTGCTCGACGACCTCGACCGGCAACGCTTCATCGTCTTCCGCTCGATCACGCTCTTACGCATGCTGGCCCTCGCCCCCGCCCTGATCGACGAGCGCGACGCGCACCTCGGTTCGGCGAAGCTCGACGTCCTGCTCGAACGCCTCGTCGAGGTGGCATCCGAAGGTCACCGAGCGCTCGTGTTCAGCCAGTTCACGTCGTTCCTCGACCTGGCCGCCGAGCGCTTGGATGCCGCGGGCCTGACGTTCGCGCACCTCGACGGTTCGACCGCCCGACGCGGAGAGGTGATCGACCGGTTCCGCGAGGGTGATGCCCCGGTTTTCCTCATCAGCCTCAAGGCGGGCGGCTTCGGCCTCACCCTCGTCGAGGCGGAGTACGTCTTCCTGCTCGACCCGTGGTGGAACCCCGCCGCCGAGACCCAGGCGATCGACCGCACCCACCGCATCGGTCAGACCCGCAGCGTGTTCGTCTACCGGCTCATTGCGGCGGGCACGGTCGAAGAGAAGGTCCTCGAGCTGCAGCAGCGCAAGGCCGCCCTCTCCCGCGCCGTGCTCGACGACGACGACGCGTTCGCCCGAAGCCTGGATGCCGACGACATCCGGGGGATCCTCGGGGACTGACGCGGGTCGGGATGCGGCCACCGCGCCCACCTCTCGCACAGCCATCGCCCGCGTAGACTCGACGGGTTCTCACGGACAGGAGCGACATGAAGATCACCGGCCTCGGCCACGCGGGAATGTTCATCGAGACGGCAGGCGGCAGCATCCTCTGCGACCCCGTCATCGGACCGAGCTTCTTCGGCTCGTGGTTCCCGTTCCCCGACAACCGTGCGCTGGACTGGGAGCGGTTCGGCGCGGCGGACTTCCTGTACATCTCGCACCGCCACCGCGACCACTTCGACCCGGCGATGCTGGAGCGGTATGTGTCGAAGGACATCAAGGTCCTCCTGCCCGAGTACCCCACCGACGACCTCGAGCAGGACCTCATCGCGCTGGGCTACACCAACCTCGTCCGCACCGAGGCGGGGGTGCCCATCCAGTACGGCGACCTGAAGATCATGGTGACACCGCTGCGCGCACCCTCCGACGGCCCCATCGGCGACTCCTCGCTCTCTCTCGACGACGGCACTGCCTCGATCCTCAACCAGAACGATTCGCACCCGCTCGACCTCGAGAAGCTGATCGACTTCGGCACCCCCGACGCGTACTTCACGCAGGTCTCGGGGGCGATCTGGTGGCCCATGGTCTATGACCTTCCCCAGGACGCCAAGCAGAACTTCGCGCAGCTCAAGCGCGACGCGCAGAACAAGCGCGCAATGTACTACATCGAGAAGGTCAACGCGCCGCACGTGTTCCCCATGGCGGGGCCGCCGATGTTCCTCCGCGAGGCGCTGTTCCGCTACAACGGCACGGGCCTCGAGAACGACTCGATCTTCACCGACCAGCGCGAATTCCTCGCGCACATGAAGGACCTGCGCCCCGATCAGCAGGGTCACCTGTTCCTCCCCGGCACGGAGGTCGAGGTGCACGGGTCCGACGTCACGGTCACGCAGACCCTCTTCACGGATGCCGAGATCGACCGCATCTTCGGCGACAAGTGGGCGTACCTCGCCGAGCAGCGCGACAGCCGTCAGAGCGAGATCGCCGCGGAAGAGGCATCCCGTGCCGAGATCATCCCGCCGGCCGAGATGCTCGCAGCCTTGAAGGAGTGGTGGGAGCCGCTGCTCCGCCGCGGCCGCACGATCCGCAACGGCGTGGGCGGAATGGTGCGCTTCCGTATCGGCGAACTCGACATGGTCGTCGACTTCCCCAAGGCGAAGGTGCGCGAGTACGCGGGCGAGGAGTGCATCTACTGGTACACGATCCCCGCCGATCTGGTGTCGACGAACATCCGCGACCACGAGATCGACTGGTCGAACTCGATCTTCCTGTCGATGCAGTTCGAGGTGGGCCGTTCGGGCAAGTTCAACGAGTTCCTCACGACGTTCCTGAAGTGCCTGTCGCGCGACCGCATCGAGTACGTCGAGAACTGGTACGCCGAGCAGTCCGACCAGACCGAGGATGCCGAGATCGACGGCTGGACCGTGCAGCGTCGCTGCCCGCACCTGCGCGCCGACCTGACCAAGACCGGCAAGATCGAGGACGGCGTGCTGACGTGCTCGCTGCATGACTGGAAGTGGGATCTGGCCTCGGGTCGGTGCCTCACGACGACCGGTCACCCGATCCGTTCGACGCCGAGCGGGGAGCGCGCCGCCTCCGAGCCGGCCGAGGCCACCGCCCGCTGACCCGTGGCGGGCCTCCATCACGTCGAGATCTGGGTCGCCGACCTCGGGCAGGCACGCGCGGAGTGGGGCTGGCTCCTGTCGGCGGTCGAGTTCGAGCGTTGCGGCGCGTGGCCGGAGGGGGAGTCATGGAGCGCCGGCGACGGCGCCTACCTGACGCTGACCACCTCGCCGAACCTGTCCGGGCCCGTCCATAACCGGCGAGCGCCGGGGGTGAACCATCTCGCGTTCCTCGGCGGCTCTCGTTCGCGGGTGGATGCCGTGATGGAGGCCGCGCCCGCGCACGGGTGGCGCACCCTGTACCAGGAGCGGTATCCGTTCGCCGGCGGCCCGGAGCACTACGCCGGGTGGCTGGAAGACTCCGCGGGCTTCAAGGCCGAGATCGTCGCCGAAGAGGAGTGACCGACCGACGCGGGTCACTTGGCTCCGAGCGGGACCGTTGCGGTCGCCGTGAGCCTCGACGACGCGAAAACGACGGATGCCACACGGCAACGACGGATGCCACACGACAGCAACGAGTGCGACGGATGCCGCACGGCAGCGACGGATGCCACCCGACCGCAACGAGTGCCACCCGGCAACGACGGATGCCACCCGACCGCAACGAGTGCGATGGGCGTCACGGCCACGAGGGCGTAGCGGGTGCGGCGAGCGCGGTTGGCTCTTCCTCACGCGTCACGACCTGCTCAGCGCGATGGCGGAAGCAATGTTCATCGAGGGGTGCCCGGTCACGCCGCGTCGAAGCGGCGCGGTGACCTCGATCTCAACCGATAGGGCGGGCGCACCTCGCCCGTTCTCGGGTCGGGCGGAGCATGCAACCAGTACGTGTCCTGACCGGTCACCGGGTCTCGCTCGCGCACGATCTTCTCCCCGCGGTTGTGCAGACCCAGATGGTGGTTCCGGCGGAGAGGAACGCCGTCGTCGACGTCGGTGCGGCCGCGATCCTGGGCCCAGTGGTCGATGTGGTGCATCTCGCACTGGGAGATGGGGGCACGGCATCCGATCCCGACGCAGCCGCCGTCGCGCACGGCGATCGCGATCCGCTGCGCCCGCGTGAACAGCCGCTGGTGTCGACCGACATCGAGCGGTCGTCCTGCGTCGTCGAGGGAGACAGGAACCCCACCCGCATCGCAGAGGTAGCTCTCGACGACCCCGGCGGGCAGGGCTTCTCCAACATCCTCGAGGTGCCCGACGGCGCGGATCGCGACCTCGGTCCGCGCGCGCTCCTTCTCCGCCGCCCCGGGCCCCGTGAATGCCGCTCCTTCGACGACGATCCGCACCCCCGGCTGACGGTCGCCGAACGCCTGCGCCGGGTCGGCCGCGGCTCCCGTGCGCATCACCGCGATCAGCGTGTCGTAAGCGATCTGCTCACCCGACCGCTCATCGGCGGCGTCCCGGGCGGGATGGAACCCGGCGACGCCACGGGCGTCACGGACACCCTCGGTATCGCGGAGCCCCTCGGCGTCACGCACCCCCTCGGCGTCACGCAGCCCCGGGGCATTCCCGGCATCCGCCTCGACGAACCGGGGCCCCCGCCGCGGACGCAACGCGGCCTGCAGAATGGCATCCACCCACGCCGCCGCATCATCGTCGAAAACGAAGCGTCCGTGTCGCTGCCCGTGCTCGTCGACCCACGAGCGATACGACCGCGCGGCGAAGCGCTCCTCGAACCGCAGTGTCACGCCGACGGGGTCGAGCCGGTCCCGCGCAATCCGTGCGGAAGCGCGAAGCTCCTCGACCGGCAGATGCGGCGCCTCATCGATCAGCCTCTCGACGGCCGTCGCCCACGCGCGCGGCAGGAAGCCCGCATCGAGGTCGGGATATCTCTCGACCGGCGGCTCACCCAGGCCCACGCGGATCGCCTGGAACTGCGCCTGGCTGACGGCGCCGTCACGGAGCGCATCGCTCAACAGCTCGAGCCACTCCGCGCACCCGCCGACGTTCTCGGGCACCCCACTCGACGCCGCCCCACGGGACCCGTCCTCGCGGTCGCCCGGGAGGACAGTCGTGGCACCGAGCAGATCGCCCCCTGTCTTCACCGACCGCGAGACCTCGCTCCTGCTCCGCCCGGTCAGCGATTGGAGCAGCTCCGTCGCCGTGCGGTGCCCCTGGCGTTGCGCCAAGCCCGCGACGCCCAGCTCTCGGGAAGACCGCGCGTCGATGACACGCGCCGCACACGCCGCCAGTACGTCGAGCGCATTCCGCGCAGAGGTGATCTCGCTCATGACCCGCATGACCTGGCCATCATCGAGAGCAGCGAGCTCTCGCCCCGCGACCAGCGCGACGATGCGCTCGCTCCCCCCAGGAGGCGATCCGTCAGCGCACGCATTTCCATAGAACAAATGTACGAATGAAACTCGACCGCCACCGGCCTCGGGGAGCGACACCACCCGACACCGATCAGGATTCACCCGCAGCCACCCGCTAGACTCGACCCAGAACCACGGCAACCTTTAACCCCGTCCCGTGAGGCGGAGAAGGGAGCAGCGGATGAGTACGCGCACCGTCATGCACGATGCCGACATCGCCCGCGCTTTGACGCGCATCTCGCACGAGATCCTGGAGTCCAACAAGGGACCGGAAGGACTCGTCCTCCTCGGCATCCCGACCCGCGGCGTCACCCTCGCCGATCGGATCGCGCCGCTGATCAGCGAGTTCGGCGGAACTTCGGTGCCGGTCGGAGCCCTCGACGTCACGATGTACCGCGACGACCTGCACCGCAACCCCACGCGTGCCCCGCAGGCGACGCGCATCCCGGCGGGTGGCATCGACGGCAAGGTCGTCGTGCTCGTCGACGACGTGCTGTTCTCGGGACGGAGCATCCGCGCCGCCCTCGACGCCCTGCAAGACATCGGGCGACCCGCCGCCGTGCGACTGGCGACCCTCATCGACCGCGGTCACCGCGAGCTGCCGATCCGGCCCGATTTCGTCGGCAAGAACCTGCCCAGCGCCCGCGACGAGCGCGTGAACGTGCGCCTCGCCGAGATCGACGGCATCGAGGAGGTGACGATCGAATCATGAGGCACCTGCTCGACACCCGCGACCTCACCCGCGCCGAGGCGCTCGAGATCCTCGACGTCGCCGAGGACATGGCCGACACGCAGCGCCGTGAGGTCAAGAAGCTCCCGACGCTGCGCGGCAAGACCGTCGTGAACCTCTTCTTCGAGGACTCCACGCGCACCCGCATCTCGTTCGAGGCCGCCGCCAAGCGTCTCAGCGCCGATGTCATCAACTTCTCCGCCAAAGGCTCGAGCGTCTCCAAGGGCGAGTCGCTGCAGGACACCGCCCAGACGCTGCAGGCGATGGGAGCGGATGCCGTGGTCATCCGCCACGGCGCGTCCGGTGCCCCGCGCACCCTCGCCACGAGCGGCTGGATCACCGCCGGTGTCGTCAACGCCGGCGACGGCACGCACGCCCACCCGACGCAGGCGCTGCTGGACGCGTTCACGATCCGCAAGCGCCTGTTCGGAGACGACAGCCGCGGCCGCGGGCTCGACGGCATCCGGGTCACGATCGTCGGCGACATCCTCCACTCGCGCGTCGCCCGATCGAACGTGTGGCTCCTGCACACCCTCGGCGCCCACGTCACGCTCGTGGCGCCGCCGACCCTCGTGCCGCAGGACGTGAGCGGGTGGCCCGTCGAGGTCGATTACGACCTCGACCGTGCGATCGCCGCGGGACCCGACGCGCTGATGATGCTCCGCATCCAGCTCGAGCGCATGAATGCGGCATATTTCCCCACTGAACGGGAGTATTCACGGCGCTACGGCCTCGACGCGCGGCGCCTGGGGGCTCTGCCGGGCGGTAGCATCGTTCTGCACCCTGGCCCGATGAACCGCGGCCTGGAGATCTCCGCCGAAGCCGCCGACTCGCCGCGCTCGACGGTTCTCGAGCAGGTGGCGAACGGCGTCTCCGTGCGCATGGCCGTGCTCTACCTGCTGCTTGCGGGCGAACGGCCCGACACCGAGAAAGAGGACCCGCGATGAGCCACGCCACCCCCCACACCCTGCTGGTGCGCGGCGCGCGGATCGAAGGCGCGGATGCCACCGACCTCCTCGTCCGCGACGGCGTCATCGCCGAGACCGGCACCGGTCTCTCGCACCAGGGCGCGACCGTCGTCGACGCCGAGGGTCTCATCGCGCTGCCGGGCCTGGTCGACCTCCACGTGCACTTGCGCGAACCCGGCTACGAGGCGTCCGAGACCGTCGAGACGGGGTCGCGAGCGGCCGCCGCGGGCGGCTTCACCACCGTGTTCGCGATGCCGAACACCTCGCCCGTCGCCGACACCGCCGGCGTCGTCGAGCAGGAGCTGGCCCTCGGCGAAGCCGCGGGCTACGTGCACGTGCAGCCGATCGGCGCCGTCACGGTGGGCCAGAAGGGCGAGCGTCTCGCCGAGCTCGGCGCGATGGCCGACTCGCGCGCCCGCGTGCGGGTCTTCAGCGACGACGGCTTCTGCGTCTTCGACCCCCTCATCATGCGTCGCGCGCTGGAGTACGTGAAGGCGTTCGACGGCGTCATCGCGCAGCACGCGCAGGACCCGCGTCTGACCGAGGGCGCCCAGATGAACGAGGGCGCGGTCTCGGCCGAGCTGGGTCTGGCCGGTTGGCCCGCCGTCGCCGAGGAGTCGATCATCGCGCGCGACGTGCTGCTGGCCGAGCACGTGGGCTCGCGACTGCACGTGTGCCACCTCTCCACCGCCGGATCGGTCGACATCATCCGTTGGGCCAAGAAGCGCGGCGTGAACGTCACCGCCGAGGTGACCCCGCACCACTTGCTGCTGACCGACGAGCTCGTGCGCGACTACGACGCCCGCTTCAAGGTGAACCCGCCGCTGCGCCGCGAAGAGGACGTCCTCGCCGTCCGCGAGGGTCTGGCCGACGGCACGATCGACATCGTCGCGACCGACCACGCCCCGCACCCCGCCGAGGCGAAGTCCTGCGAGTGGGCCGCGGCCGCCAACGGCATGGTGGGGCTCGAGAGCGCCCTGCGCGTCGTGCACTCCGCGATGGTCGAGACCGGTCTGCTCGACTGGGCCGATGTCGCCCGGGTGATGTCGCGGACTCCCGCCCGCATCGGCCGCCTCGACGGGCACGGCACCCCGCTGACCGAGGGGCAGCCCGCGAGCTTCACGCTGTACGACCCGCGCCCGTCGCGCGAGTTCGGCCTCGGCGACCTGCGCGGCCGCAGCAAGAACTCGCCGTACCTCGGCCGAGAGCTCCCCGGCGAGGTGCGCTGGACCGTGCGCGCCGGCATCCCGACCGTCATCGACGGCGCGGTGCTGCCGGCACCCGGGGTGCTCGCGTGACCCGCGAAGGCGCGCTGCTGGTCATGGCCGGCGTCGCCGTCGTGCTGCTGGCGCTCCTCGCGTGGGCATGGATGCGACGAACGCGGCGCGATGCGCGCTACACCGCACCGGTGGGAGAGCTTCCCGAGGGTGCCGTGGAGACGGGCGTGTTCCCGGGCCTGTACGTCGCGACCACCCGTCACGGCGAGCCCCTGGAGCGTCTGGCCATCCGCGGCCTCGGCTTCCGCTCCCGCGTGGACGTCACGGTCACTTCGGCCGGGATCGCCCTCGACCTGCCGGGCCAGCCCCGCATCGCGCTCACCCGCGACCGCCTCGTCGACGCAGCTCTCGCCACGGTCGCCATCGACCGCGTGGTCGAGCGCGACGGCCTGACGCGCGTCAGCTGGCGCATCGACGACGACACGATCGTCGACACCTACCTCCGACCCCAGGATGCCTCGGCCCGATCCCTCGCCGACGCCATCCGTCCCCTCACGACGACAGGAAGCGACGCATGACCGCCCTGATCTCCCCTCCGCGCATCTCGCGCGAGCCCGCCGTCCTGGTGCTGGAAGACGGCACCCGCTACCCCGGCCGCGCGTACGGCGCCCGCGGTGAGACCTTCGGCGAGGTCGTCTTCGCCACCGGCATGACCGGCTACCAGGAGACCCTCACCGACCCGTCCTACGCCGGCCAGATCGTGCTGCAGACGGCCCCGCACATCGGCAACACCGGTGTCAACGCCGAAGACCCCGAGTCCCGCCGCATCTGGGTCGCCGGTTACGTCGTGCGCGACCCTTCGCGCGTCGTGTCGAACTGGCGCGCCGACCGTTCGCTCGACGACGCGCTCGTCGAAGACGGCATCGTCGGCATCTCGGGACTCGACACCCGCGCCGTCACGCGCCGGATCCGCTCGTCGGGCAGCATGCGCGGCGGCGTGTTCTCGGGCGAGGCCGCCGGCCTCGACCCCGAGGAGCAGCTGCGCCGCGTGCTCGCGGCCCCCGGCATGGCCGGTCGCAACCTCTCCGCCGAGGTCTCGGTGACCGAGGTCGAGGTGACCCCGGCGACGGCGGAGCGCGTCGGCAACCTCGCCGTCCTCGACCTCGGCGTCAAGCAATCCACGATCGACAACCTCGCCGCGCGGGGCTTCGACGTGCACGTGTTCCCGCAGTCCGCCACGATCGAGGAGATCCGCGCGATCGAGCCGGTCGCCGCGTTCTACTCCAACGGTCCCGGTGACCCCTCGGCGTCCGACCAGCACGTCGAGCTCCTGCGCGCCGTCCTCGACGACGGCCTGCCCTTCTTCGGCATCTGCTTCGGCAACCAGCTGCTGGGCCGCGCGCTCGGTTTCGGTACGTACAAGCTGCCCTTCGGTCACCGCGGCATCAACCAGCCCGTGCTCGACAAGACCACGGGCCGCGTGGAGATCACCTCGCAGAACCACGGCTTCGCGGTCGAGGCGCCGCTGGACCAGGTCGTGGACAGCCCGCACGGCTACGGCCGCGTCGAGGTCAGCCACATCGGCCTCAACGACAACGTGGTCGAGGGCCTCCGCGCCCTCGACATCCCGGCGTTCAGCGTGCAGTACCACCCCGAGGCCGCCTCCGGCCCGCACGACGCCAACTACCTGTTCGACCGCTTCCGCGACATGGTGCTCGCGACCCAGGAGACGAAGAAGAATGCCTAAGCGCGACGACATCCACTCCGTCCTCGTCATCGGCTCCGGCCCGATCGTCATCGGTCAGGCCTGCGAGTTCGACTACTCCGGCACCCAGGCGTGCCGCGTCCTCCGCGAAGAGGGGGTGCGCGTCATCCTCGTCAATTCCAACCCGGCGACGATCATGACCGACCCCGACTTCGCCGACGCGACCTACATCGAGCCGATCACCCCCGAGGTGATCGAGACGATCATCGCGAAAGAGAAGCCGGATGCCATCCTCCCCACGCTCGGCGGTCAGACGGCCCTGAACGCGGCGATCCAGCTGCACAAGCGCGGCATCCTCGAGAAGTACGACGTCGAGCTCATCGGCGCCGACTTCGAGGCGATCAACAAGGGCGAGGACCGCCAGATCTTCAAGGAGCTCGTGATCGAGGCGGGCGCCGACGTCGCGGCATCCGTCATCTGCCACTCGATGGACGAGCTCATCGCCGGCGCCGAGAAGCTCGGCTACCCGCTCGTCGTGCGTCCCTCGTTCACGATGGGCGGGCTCGGTTCGGGCTTCGCGTACGACGAGGCCGACCTCCGCCGCATCGGCGGCGCCGGCCTGCACGACTCGCCGACGAGCGAGGTGCTGCTCGAGGAGTCGATCCTCGGGTGGAAGGAGTACGAGCTCGAGCTCATGCGCGACACCGCCGACAACACGGTGGTCGTCTGCTCGATCGAGAACGTCGACCCCGTGGGCGTGCACACCGGCGACTCGATCACCGTGGCCCCCGCGCTGACGCTCACCGACCGCGAGTACCAGAAGCTGCGCGACATCGGAATCGACATCATCCGTGCCGTGGGCGTCGACACCGGCGGCTGCAACATCCAGTTCGCCGTCGACCCGAAGTCCGGGCGCATCATCGTCATCGAGATGAACCCCCGCGTCTCGCGCTCCTCGGCGCTCGCGTCGAAGGCGACGGGCTTCCCGATCGCCAAGATCGCCGCGAAGCTCGCGATCGGCTACCGCCTCGACGAGATCCCGAACGACATCACCAAGGTCACCCCGGCGAGCTTCGAGCCCACGCTCGACTACGTCGTGGTGAAGGTGCCGCGCTTCAACTTCGAGAAGTTCCCCGCGGCCGACACGACGCTGACGACCACCATGAAGTCGGTGGGCGAGGCCATGGCGATCGGCCGCAACTACTCGACCGCGCTGCAGAAGGCACTGCGCTCGCTCGAGAAGCGCGGATCGAGCTTCCACTGGGGCGACGAGTCGCGCTCGGTCGACGAGCTCCTCGAGATCTCGAAGACGCCGACCGACGGACGCATCGTCGTGCTGCAGCAGGCGCTGCGCTTCGGCGCGACGCCCGCGCAGGCGTTCGACGCCACCGCGATCGACCCGTGGTTCATCGACCAGATCGTCCTCATCAACGAGGTCGCCGAGATGATCCGCGAGGCCGGAGAGCTGGATGCCGACACCTTGCGCCTCGCGAAGGAGCACGGTTTCAGCGACGCGCAGATCGCCGAGATCCGCGGGCTCGACGAGGCCGAGGTGCGCGGCATCCGGTACGCCCTCGATGTGCGCCCCGTCTACAAGACGGTGGACACGTGCGCGGGGGAGTTCCCGGCCCTGACGCCGTACCACTACTCCAGCTACGACTGGGAGACCGAGGTCACGCCGTCGGACCGCACGAAGGTCGTCATCATCGGCTCGGGCCCGAACCGCATCGGGCAGGGCGTCGAGTTCGACTACTCGTGCGTGCACGCCTCGTTCGCGCTGTCGGACGCGGGCTACGAGACCGTCATGGTCAACTGCAACCCCGAGACCGTGTCGACCGACTACGACACGAGCGACCGCCTCTACTTCGAGCCGCTGACCCTCGAGGACGTCCTCGAGGTGCTCCACGCCGAGAGCCGGTCCGGGACGATTCTCGGCGTCGTCTGCCAGCTCGGCGGCCAGACGCCGCTCGGCCTGGCCAAGGGCATCGAGGCCGCGGGCTACACGATCCTCGGCACGAGCCCCGAGGCGATCGACCTCGCCGAGGAGCGCGAGCTGTTCTCGCGTCTGCTCGACGACGCCGGACTCGTCGCCCCGCGCAGCGGCACGGCGATCGACGTCGAGGGCGCCGTGACGGTGGCCGAGGAGATCGGCTACCCGGTGCTCGTGCGCCCGAGCTTCGTGCTCGGCGGCCGCGGCATGGAGATCGTCTACTCGACCGACGCGCTGCGCGACTACTTCGTGCGCGTGGCCGACCAGGCGATCATCGGCCCCGGGCTTCCGCTCCTGGTCGACCGCTTCCTCGACGACGCCATCGAACTCGACGTCGACGCGCTGTACGACGGCACCGACCTGTACATCGGCGGCGTCATGGAGCACCTCGAAGAGGCCGGCATCCACTCCGGCGACTCCTCGTGCACGCTCCCGCCGGTGAGCCTCGGTCGCACCGAGGTCGACCGCGTCCGCGAGGCCACGCTCGCGATCGCCCAGGGCGTGGGCGTCCGGGGTCTGCTGAACGTGCAGTTCGCCATCTCGGCCGGAGTGCTCTACGTCATCGAGGCGAACCCCCGCGCGAGCCGCACCGTGCCCTTCGTGTCGAAGGCGCTCGGCATCCCGCTCGCGAAGGCCGCCAGCCGCATCATGGCCGGCAGCACCGTCGCCGAGCTCATCGCCGAGGGCATGCTGCCCGAGAGCGACGGCTCACGCGTGCCGCTGGACGCCCCCGTCGCCGTGAAGGAGGCCGTGCTGCCGTTCAAGCGCTTCCGTACCGCCGACGGTCACACCGTCGACTCCGTGCTCGGGCCCGAGATGCGCTCGACCGGTGAGGTCATGGGCATCGACCGCGACTTCCCGACCGCGTTCGCGAAGTCGCAGGAGGCCGCGTACGGCGGCATGCCGACCTCGGGCACCGTGTTCATCTCGGTGGCCGACGCCGACAAGCGCGCCGTGATCCTCCCCGCCCACCGGTTGCAGGAGCTCGGCTTCGAGCTCATGGCGACCGAGGGCACGGCCGAGATCCTCGCCCGCAACGGCATCCGGGTCCAGGTCGTCGAGAAGTACTCCGAGACGCAGGGCTCCGGTCAGCGCAACGTGGTCGATCTGATCAACGCGGGCGAGATCGACATGATCGTCAACACCCCGAGCGGCGGCACGGCCCGTGCCGACGGCTACGAGATCCGCGCCGCGGCCGTCGCCGCCGACAAGGCGCTGTTCACCACGATGGCGGTGCTCGGCGCGGCCGTGAGCGCCCTCGGCGCGATGAAGGACGGCTTCGCCGTGCGCAGCCTGCAGGAGTACGCCGTGGACCGCGCGGGTCGCTTGTGAGCGAGACGTTCGGCCAGCGGCTGGCCGCTGCCCTCGAGACCCACGGCGCCCTGTGCGTCGGCATCGACCCCCACGCCGCGCTGCTGTCGGCGTGGGGGCTGGATGCCACGCCCGAGGGCGCGCGCGAGTTCGGCCTGCGCGTGGTCGAGGCCGCCGCCGGCCGTGTCGGTGTGGTCAAGCCGCAAGTGGCGTTCTACGAGCGCTACGGATCGACAGGCTTCGCCGCCCTCGAGGACGTGATGGCCGCCGCCCGTGCGGCGGGCCTCCTCGTCATCGCCGACGCCAAGCGGGGCGACATCGGCACGACCATGGAGGGCTACGCCGCGGCGTGGCTCGAGCCCGGTTCACCCCTCGAAGCGGATGCCGTGACCCTCACGCCCTATCTCGGCCCCGACTCGCTGCGCGCGACGCTGGCCGCCGCGCTCCGCGTGCGGAAGGGCGCGTTCGTCCTCACGGCCACGAGCAACCCCGAGGCTCGTGCGGTCCAGAGCGCCGTCGTCGAGGACGCCCTGGCCGTCGGCGACCACGAACGGGTCGCCGCCCGCGTCGCGCACGACGTGAACGAGGCGAACCTCGGGCAGCCGGGCGCCCTGGGCTCGATCGGCGTCGTCGTCGGCGCGACCGTGGACCGCGCGGCCTTCGGTCTCGGCGACATCACCCTCGCGGGGATGCCGATCCTCGCGCCCGGTTTCGGTGCGCAGGGTGCTGATCCCGCCGATCTCGGACGCCTGTTCGGGTACGTGTCGAAGGCCGTGGTGGCGAACGAGAGCCGCAGTGTCCTCGCTGTGGGTCCGGCGCGCCTCGCGGAGCGGATCACGGCCCGCGCCGACCTGTACCGGGAGGCCCTGAATGGCTGATTCCCGTCGTCCTCCCGAGGTCGACCGCGCCGCCGCCTCGCGCCGCGCAGTGGCCGCGCGTCGCGAGCGCGCGGCGCTCAAGCGCGACGTCTCGACCCGTGTCATCACGCCGCAGGAGCTGCTGCGGCGCGGCCTCGCCGATCCGCTGTCGGCGGCCGGGGCGATGCGCGTGACCGAGTTCCTCACGGCGATCCGCGCGATCGGCGAGAGCAAGCGGGATCGCATCCTGTCGTCGCTGGGCATCTCGCCCGTCAAGCGGCTCGGCGGCCTGGGCTCGCGCCAGCGCGACGCCCTGCAGGCGTTCCTCGACGCACGGTGGCCCGAACCGGGTCCACGCGAGGGGCGCAGCCGGCTCGTCGTGCTCGCCGGCCCGACGGCCGTGGGCAAGGGGACGGTCGCCGCGCACATCAAGGAGCACTTCCCCGAGATCCATCTGTCGGTCTCGGCGACGACCCGCGCCCCGCGGCCGGGCGAGGTCGACGGGGAGCACTACTACTTCGTCGACGACGCCGAGTTCGACCGTCTCGTCGCGGCGGGGGAGCTGCTGGAGTGGGCCACGGTCCACAACAAGCACCGCTACGGCACGCCGCGCGAGCCGATCGACCGCGTCCTGGCCGCCGGCGGCACCGCGCTGTTGGAGATCGATCTGCAGGGCGCCCGCCAGGTGCGCGCTGCCGACCCCTCGGCGACGCTGGTGTTCCTGCTGCCCCCGAGCTGGGACGAACTGGTCCAGCGTCTCGTCGGTCGCGGCACCGAGGATGCCGAGGAACGCGCGCGCCGTCTGCGCACCGCCCGCACCGAGTTGGCGGCGCAGAACGAGTTCGACTACCGGGTCGTGAACGACGAGGTCGCCCGTGCGGCGGCCGAGGTCGTGGCCCTCGCCGCACGACGCCCCGACGTCGGATAGAATACGAGGATGCTTCGGCGCCGGGAGCGCCGCATCCACCTCATCCCGCCGAACCAGGAGGTTCCCCATGGCCGGACGCGACAAGGGCATCATCGACCCGCCCATCGACGCACTGCTCGACAAGGTCGACTCGAAGTACCAGCTCGTGATCTACGCGTCCAAGCGTGCGCGTCAGATCAACGACTACTACTCCGATCTGCACGAGGGCAACCTCTTCGACAACGTGGGGCCGCTCGTCGACTCCACCGTCGAGGACAAGCCGCTCACGATCGCTCTGCACGAGATCCACGAGGACAAGCTGCGCCTTCGCGCCGCCGAGTGATCCGTTCACAGATGTGACGATGCCCCGGGCGGCTGTCCGCCGTCCGGGGCATACTTGTGCCCGTCCCCAGACCACCCTTCCCGGGAGATGCCTTGACCGACCTGCGCCTGTTCACGTCCGAGTCCGTCACCGAAGGACATCCCGACAAGATCTGCGACCAGATCTC
This sequence comes from Microbacterium sp. SCPM-O-B-15248 (M128), assembly GCF_058214835.1. Lineage (NCBI taxonomy): Bacteria > Bacillati > Actinomycetota > Actinomycetes > Micrococcales > Microbacteriaceae > Microbacterium > Microbacterium sp. SCPM-O-B-15248 (M128). The sequence continues at coordinate 128,345 of NZ_JBYQLI010000002.1, read as the reverse complement.
CGACAGCATCCTCGACGCGATCATCTCCGAGGATCCGACGGGGCGCGTCGCCGTCGAGACGCTCGTGACGACGGGCCTCGTCCATGTCGCCGGTGAGGTCTCGACCAGCGCCTACGTCGAGATCCCCGCGATCGTGCGCGACGTCGTGAACCGCATCGGCTACAACTCGAGCGAGACGGGATTCGACGGGGAGTCGTGCGGAGTCAGCGTGTCCATCGGCGCGCAGTCCTCCGACATCGCCGCCGGCGTCAACAAGGCGTTCGAGCAGCGCGAGCGCGGCTCGATCGACCCCCGCGATCTGCAGGGCGCCGGCGACCAGGGCATCATGTTCGGCTTCGCCACGACCGAGACGCCGCAGCTCATGCCGATGGCCGCGTGGACGGCGCACCGCATCGCCGAGCGCCTCGCGACGGTCCGCCGCGACGGCACGCTGCCGTTCCTGCGCCCCGACGGCAAGACGCAGGTGACGCTCGGCTACGACGGGCACACGCCCCGCACGGTCGACTCCGTCGTCCTCTCGACGCAGCACCACCCCGACATCTCGCAGGAAGAGCTCCGCGCTCTCGTGCAGGCCGAGGTCATCGACCCGGTGCTGCGCGACACGGGTCTCGACCTGCCCGACGTGCAGTACTACATCAACCCCGCCGGCCCGTTCGTGATCGGCGGCCCGAAGGGCGACGCGGGACTGACCGGCCGCAAGATCATCATCGACACCTACGGCGGGGCGTCGCGCCACGGCGGCGGCGCCTTCAGCGGCAAGGATCCGTCCAAGGTCGACCGCTCGGCGGCGTACGCGATGCGCTGGGTCGCGAAGAACGCCGTCGCAGCGGGCCTGGCCGACCGTCTCGAGGTGCAGGTCGCGTACGCGATCGGCAAGGCGAACCCGGTGGGTCTGTACGTGGAGTCGTTCGGCACGGCGCACGTCGCCGACGACACCATCGTCCGCGCGATCCGCGACGTGTTCGACCTGCGCCCGAAGGCGATCATCGACCAGCTCGACCTGCTCCGTCCGATCTACGCGCAGACCGCGGCGTACGGCCACTTCGGTCGTGAACTGCCCGAGTTCACATGGGAGCGCACCGACCGCGTCGACGAGCTGCGCGCCGCCGCCGGTCTCTGACGTGGGGGCGCCCGCGCCGGGCGTGCACCGCAGCGCCGCACTCCTGGCATCCCTCCGGCCGCGTCACCGCGGCGGTGACGCCGTGCCCCGGCGGCGCACGTGAGCGCCCGGCGCGTGGCGCGGGTGCAGCTGGATTCGCCGGTGCCGCAGCTGGATCGGCTGTTCGACTACGCGGTGCCGCACCCGCTCGTGGGCGAGGTGGCCCCGGGCGTGCGGGTCAAGGTCCCACTGCGCTCGGCGGGCCGGATGATGGATGCCTTCGTGGTCGAGGTCGTGCCCGACGACGGCAGCGAGCGCCCGCTGTCGTCGGTGGAGGCGGTCGTCTCGCCGATGGCGGTGCTGCCGGAACGGCTGTACACGCTCGCCCGCCGAGTCGCGGATCGCGCCGCGGGGTCGGTGAGCGACATCCTGCGCCTGGCCGTGCCCAAGCGCATGGTGCGCGCCGAGAAGGCGTGGCTGGCCGCGCCCGCATCCACGGTTCCCGTCGTGCCGCCCGAGTCGCTCGCGCGCGCCGAGTCGCTGCTGACGCCCTACGCGGGCCTGATCGACGCCCTCGACGGCGGCGAGCGCGTCGCCGTCGACGCTCCTCCGCATCCCTCGGGCGACCTGCCGCGGGGGGCCTGGGCCGATCTGCTCGCGGCTGCGGCCGTGCGCACGCTCGCGCGGGGCAGGAGCGCGGTGCTCGTCGTGCCCGACTACCGCGACCAGGCACAGCTCATGGCGGCGCTGGCCGATCTGGTGCCGCCCGAGGCGATCGTGCGCGACGACGCAGATCAGTCGGGCCCGGCGCGGTACGCCCAGTTCTTGCGCACCCTGGCGCCCGTGCCCGTGATCGTCGTGGGACGGCGGTCGGCGGTGTACGCCCCCGCCCACGAGACCGGCCTGGTGGCGCTGTGGGACGACGGCGATTCGCTGCTGTCGGAGCCCCTGGCCCCCGGCGTGCATGCACGGGATGCCGCGCTCGTGCGGCAAGAGCTGGAGGGGTCGGCGCTCGTCTTCGCGGGGCACACCCGCACGACCGACGTGCAGCGTCTGGTCGAGGTCGGCTATGTGCGCGAGGCGGCGCCGAAGCGGCGGGTCAGTCCGCGCGTGGTGCTCAGTGCGACGCGCGAGGGGGAGCAGCGCACCGCCCGCGTGCCGTCGTCGGCGTTCGCCGCGGCGCGAGAGGCGTTGGCTCTGGGTCCTGTGCTCGTGCAGGTCGCCCGCCCGGGGTATGCCCCGTCGCTCGTGTGCGCGGACTGCCGTCGTCCGGCCCGGTGCGCCCACTGCGCCGGTCCGCTGCGCGCGGCCCGTCCGGGCGCGGTGCCCGTGTGCGCGTGGTGCGGGCGCAGCGCCCACGCCTGGACGTGCGGTCACTGCGGCTCGGTGAAGCTGCGCATGTCGTCGTCGGGAAGCGAGCGGACGGCGGACGAGCTGGGCCGGGCGTTCCCGAACACCCGCGTCATCATCGCCGACGGCGCGCACCCCGTGGCCGAAGTGGATGCCGCCCCGGCACTGGTGATCGCCACGCGCGGAGCCGAGCCGCTCGCGCGCGGCGGCTACCGCGCCGTGATCCTGCTCGACGGCGACCGCATGCTGCAGAACGAGGCGCTCCGCGTCGGCGAGCACTGCCTGCGCTGGTGGTCGAACGCGGCCGCTCTCGCCGCTCCCGGGGCGCCCGTGCACCTCGTCGGCGTGGCGGGTCCGGTGGCGCGGGCGCTCGCGACCTGGACGCAGCCGGCGTACGCGCGCGCCGAGCTGGCCGACCGCGCGCCGCTGCGCATGCCCCCGGCGGTGCGGGTCGCGAGCGTCGAGGGACACGCCCGCAGTGTCGACACGCTGCTGGCCGAGCTGCGCGAGAGCGTGCCCGATCTGGACGCCCTCGCCGTCCTCGGCCCCGTCGACACCTCGACGGCACCCGATGCACCGACCTCGCGCGCGCTGGTGCGCTTCGACTACGCCCACGGACGCGCCGTCGCCGAGGCCCTGCGGGCCGGGGTCATCGCCGACGCGCTGCGGGCACGCAAGTCGACGAAGGATCGCGGCCCGAGGCCTCGCAATACACTCAGAGTGCGGCTCGATCTTCCCGAGCCCGACCTCTGAGCGCCGCCGCCCCGGTCCCACCCACCCGCATCCGAAGCGTGAGGAGAACCATGCGCCTCGTCTTCGCCGGCACCCCCGCCGTCGCCGTCCCCTCTCTCCGTGCCCTGGCCGAGGGGCCGCACGAGATCGCCGCGGTCGTCAGCCGCACCGACGCCCCCCTGGGCCGCAAACGCGTGCTCACCCCGTCGCCCGTGGCCCAGGCCGCCGACGAGCTGGGCCTGCCGACGATCAAGGCCGACCGACTGGATGCCGAGGCCACCGGCCGCATCACCGCCCTGCGTCCCGAGCTCGGCGTGATCGTCGCGTACGGCGGGCTCGTGCGCGAGCCGCTGCTGTCGGCCCCGACGCACGGGTGGATCAACCTGCACTTCTCGCTCCTGCCGCGCTGGCGCGGCGCCGCTCCCGTGCAGCGGGCACTCATGGCCGGCGACCGCGAGACGGGAGCCGCCGTGTTCCAGTTGGTCGCCGAGCTGGATGCCGGCGACGTCTTCGCCGAGGAGCGCTACACGGTGCCCGAGAACGCCTCCGCGGGCGAGGTATTGGACGCCCTGGCCGAGATCGGCGCGCCGCTGCTGGCCCGCGTGGTCGACGGGATCGCCGCCGGCACGGCGGTCGCGGTGCCGCAGAGCGGCGAGCCCACCCTCGCACCGAAGCTCACTCTCGCCGACGGTGCCCTCGACTTCGCCCTGGACGCCGAGAGCCTCCTCGCGCGCATCGCGGGCGTCACCCCCGAGCCGGGGGCGCACACGACGTTCGAGGGCGCGCGGCTCAAGGTCCTGCGGGCCGCGGCGAGCGCGGCACCGCCCCTCCCGCCGGGGAGAGTCGTGGCATCCGGGCGCGAGATCCTGGTCGGCACGGCGACGACACCTCTCCGGCTCGAGTCGGTGCAGCCTGCGGGTAAAGGGGCGATGGACGCGGGCTCGTGGTTCCGCGGGCTGCGCACGAGCGAGCCGGTGCTCGGATCATGAGCGTCCAGGGAGCACGGGCGGTCGCCTTCGACGTGCTGCGGGCCGTCTCCGCCGACCAGGCGTACGCCAATCTGCTGCTGCCGCACGCGATCGAGCGGGCGAAGCTGGACGCCCAGGATGCCGGTCTCGCGACCGAGTTGACGTACGGCACGCTGCGACGGCGCGGCACGTACGACGCGATCATCGCGGCCGCGGCCGATCGCAGCGTCGACCGGATCGACCCTCCGGTGCTCGACGCGCTGCGTCTGGGCGTGCACCAGCTGCTGTCGACGCGGGTGGCCTCCCACGCGGCCGTCAACGAGTCGGTGGAGCTGGCGCGTCGCCACGGCGGTGGACGCGGTGCGGCGGGGTTCGCCAACGCCGTGCTGCGCCGGGTGTCGCGCGAGACGCCGGGGCACTGGATGGACCGCATCACCGAGGGCGCACGGAGCGACGACGAACGGCTGGGGCTGCAGAGCGCGCATCCCGTGTGGATCGTCCGGGCGCTGCGGCGCGCGCTGTCCGCCGAGGGACGGGCCGACGAACTGGACGCTCTCCTCGCCGCCGACAACGACGCTCCGCGGGTGGCGATGATCGCCCTTCCGGGGCTCGCCGAGATCCCGGACGACGCCCGGCCCGCCCGGTTCGCGCCGACCGCGTTCACCACCCGCGGCGGCGACCCCGAGGCGCTCATCCGTTCGTCGGGCGGGCGCATCCGCGTGCAGGACGAAGGATCGCAGCTCGCGGCCCTGGCCCTGAGCCGCTTCCGGCCCGTCGAGGCGGGGGAGCGGTGGCTCGACCTGTGCGCGGGTCCCGGCGGCAAGACGGCGCTCCTCGCGGCCGAGGCCCTCGCGGGCGGTGCGCGCCTGGATGCCAACGAGATCTCGCCCGCCCGGGCCGGGCTCGTGCGCCGGGCCGTGGCATCCGTCCCGCTCGAGGTCGAGGTGACCGAGGAAGACGGGCGCGACCGCGCGGCGCGGACCGCGGGGGAGTACGACCGCATCCTCGTCGACGCGCCGTGCACGGGGATCGGGGCTCTGCGCCGACGCCCCGAGGCGCGGTGGCGCAAGACGCCGTCCGACGTGCCCGACCTCACCGCGCTGCAGCTCGATCTCGTCCGTGCGGGTCTGGGCGCGTTGAAGCCCGGTGGAGTGCTCGCCTACGTGACGTGCTCTCCGCACCTCGCCGAGACCTCCGGTGTGCTCGCCGAGGTGCGCCGCGAGTTCGGCGACGCAGTGGAGGAGCTCGACGCCCGCGCGGTCGTGCGCGAGATCGCCGGTTCCGACATCGACCTCCCCGCGCAGTCGGACGGTTCGCTCCGCGCCCAACTGTGGCCCCACCGCCACGGCACCGACGCGATGTCGATCGCCCTCCTGCGCCGCGTGTCGTGACGCGTGAGGGGTCAAGATTTGTCGCCTGCGCGCAAGCCAAGCGACAGTTTCTGACCCCTCACGCGAGGGTGCGGCGGACCCGGCGCCGATAATGGAACCGTGCCCCGCATCAATCCGAGCATCCTCGCCGCCGACTTCGTGAACATGCAGGCGGAGCTCGCCCGCATCTCGGGGGCGGACTTCGTGCACGTCGACGTCATGGACAACCATTTCGTGCCGAACCTCACCTTCGGTCCGCAGATGGTCGGTCGCATCCAGGAGACGAGCCCCGTCCCGCTCGACGTGCACCTGATGATCGACGACCCCGACCGGTGGGCGCCGGAGTACGCCGAGCTGGGCGCGGCATCCGTCACCTTCCACCTCGAGGCCGCGGCGTCGCCCGTGGCTCTGGCTCGGCGGCTGCGCTCGATCGGGGCGCGCGCGGGCGTCGCCGTGAAGCCGGCGACCCCGGTGGAGAACCTGTTCGACGTGCTGAACGAGTTCGACCAGATCCTCGTGATGACGGTCGAGCCGGGTTTCGGCGGCCAGTCGTTCATGCCCGAGACGATGCCCAAGCTCCGCGCCCTCGCCGACGAGGCCCGTCGTCGCGGGTCGAGCGTGTGGTTGCAGGTCGACGGCGGCATCGGAGAGTCCACGATCGCCCAGGCCGCCGAAGCCGGGGCAGATACGTTCGTCGCCGGCTCCGCGGTCTTCGGCGCCGACGACCCCGACCGCGCGATCCAGGCGCTGCGCGCCTCCGCCGCCCGCCACCACCACTGATCCCGGCGCCTCCGCCGCGGCATCCGTCGCCCTCGCCGCGATAAACGCTTCCTGCACCGGGAAACGCTCGCAGCGCGCGTGTCTCAGTGCAGGATGCGTTTATCGCTCTCTTGACGCCCCGCCCGGCAGCCGCGCGCACACCGCCCGCACGCCCGCCGCCTGGCTCCCGGCATCCGGGGCACCGCCGACCCGATACCCTGGAAACGTGAAGACCTTCGACGACCTGTTCGCCGAGCTCAGCGCCAAGGCCGTCGAGCGCCCCGCCGGCTCCGGTACGGTGGCTCAGCTCGATGCCGGCGTGCACGCCATCGGCAAGAAGATCGTCGAGGAGGCCGCCGAAGTGTGGATGGCCGCCGAGTACGAGTCCGACGAGGCGGCAGCCGAAGAGATCTCGCAGCTGCTCTACCACCTCCAGACGCTCATGCTCGCGAAGGGCCTGACGCTCGCAGACGTCTACCGACATCTCTGAGCCGCTCCCGCACCCCCGACGCTCACCTCACACGAAAGCCCCCGTCATGCTGCGAATTGCCGTGCCGAACAAGGGGTCGCTCGCCGAGACCGCCGCCGAGATGCTCTCGGAGGCCGGTTACACCGGACGTCGCGACTCGAAAGACCTGTACACCGTCGACCCCGTCAACGAGGTCGAGTTCTTCTACCTCCGCCCGCGCGACATCGCGACCTACGTGGGCTCGGGCGCGCTCGACGTCGGCATCACCGGCCGCGACCTGCTGCTGGACGCCCGCATGCCCGGCGCCCGCGAGGTCGAGTCGCTCGGCTTCGCCGGCTCCACCTTCCGCTTCGCCGGACGCCCCGGCCGCTTCTCCGACGTCGACGACCTGCAGGGTCTGCGCGTCGCGACCGCCTACCCGGGCCTGGTCGACGCGTTCCTCGACGAGCGCGGCGTGGCCGTCGACATCGTGCCGCTCGACGGCGCGGTCGAGTCCGCCGTGCAGCTGGGCGTGGCGGATGCCGTGGCCGACGTGGTCTCGACCGGCACGACGCTGCGACAGGCGGGGCTCGAGATCTTCGGGCCCGTCCTGCTCGAATCCGACGCCGTCCTCATCGCCGGACCGCAGGAGGTCGCGGGCACCGAGACGCTGCTGCGGCGTCTGCGCGGCGTGCTGGCGGCCCGGAAGTACGTGCTCGTCGACTACGACCTCCCCGCGGCCCTCATCGATCGAGCGATCGCGGTGGCCCCGGGCCTGGAGTCGCCCACGATCTCGCCGCTGCGCGACCCCGAGTGGGTGGCCGTCCGGGTCATGAGCCCGCGCCGCGACGTCAACCGCGTGATGGACGAGCTCTACGCCATCGGTGCCCGGGCGATCCTGGTGACCGAGATCCTCGCCGCGAGGCTCTGATGACGCTCGCCCGCCGCATCATCCCCTGCCTCGACGTGGCCGCCGGTCGCGTCGTGAAGGGTGTGAACTTCCTGGATCTGCGCGACATGGGCGACCCGGTCGAGCTCGCCAAGGTCTACTTCGACCAGGGCGCCGACGAGATCACGTTCCTCGACGTCACCGCGACGGTCGACGAGCGCGCCACGACGTACGACGTCGTCCGCCGCACGGCGGAGCAGGTGTTCATCCCGCTCACCGTCGGCGGCGGAGTCCGCTCCACCGACGACGTGGCCCGCCTGCTCTCGGTCGGCGCCGACAAGATCGGCGTCAACTCCGCCGCGATCGCCCGACCGGCACTGGTCGACGAGATCGCCGACCGCTTCGGCGCGCAGGTCATCGTGCTCTCGCTCGACGTGAAGCGCGCGGCATCCACTCCCTCCGGCTTCGTCGTGACGACGCACGGCGGACGCACCGAGACGACGCTCGACGCCCTCGAGTGGGCGCGCGAGGCCGTCGAACGCGGGGCCGGTGAGCTGCTGGTCAACTCCATCGACGCCGACGGCACGAAGCAGGGCTTCGACCTCGAGCTCGTCCGCCTGATGCGCCAGGTCGCCGCGGTCCCGGTGATCGCCTCGGGCGGCGCCGGCGCGCTGAAGCACTTCGCCCCGGCCGTCGAAGCCGGCGCGGACGCCGTGCTCGCGGCATCCGTCTTCCACTCCGGCCAGCTCACGGTCGGCCAGGTCAAGGACGCCATGGCGGCCGAGGGGATCGAGGTGCGCCGATGAACGTCACCGCGTTCGAACGCGTGAAGTACGACGCCCAGGGCCTCGTGACCGCGGTGGTCCAGCAGTTCGACACGCGCGAGGTGCTCATGGTCGGGTGGATGGATGCCGAAGCCCTCCGCCGCACGCTGACCTCCGGCCGCGTCACGTTCTGGTCGCGTTCACGTCAGGAGTACTGGCGCAAGGGCGACACGTCGGGCCACGTCCAGATCGTCCAGGGCGCACGTCTGGACTGCGACGGCGACACCCTGTTGATCGAGGTCGACCAGGTGGGTGCCGCGTGCCACACCGGCGACCACACGTGCTTCGACGCGACCGACCTCGAACCCGTCGTGGGGGAGCGGTGATGCGTCGAGCGCGTTCGCTCGCCGTCGTCGGGATGCTCCTGGCCGGAGCTCTCGGCGTCATCGCCTCGACCCAGACCTGGATCGATGTCACGCTCGCGGACGGCGCGCAGCAGACGCTCCCCGTGCCCGGGTCGGACGCCGTTCCGGTGCTGACCCCGCTGAGTCTCGCCGCGCTCGCGCTCGGGGCCGCGCTCTCGATCGTCGGTCCGGTGCTGCGCTACGTCCTGGGTGCCCTCGCTCTCGCGATCGCGGGGGTGGTCGGCGTCGCGACGGCCCAGGTCGTGCTGACGCTGCCGGTGTCGGCGACGGCCGCGACGGTCACCGACGCGACCGGTATCTCGGGAGTGGATGCCGTGGCCGACCTCGTCTCGTCGATGTCGCTGACTCCGTGGCCCGTGGTGACGCTGCTCGCGCAGCTGCTCCTCGCGGCGGCGGCCGTGTTCACTCTGGTCTCGGCGCGGCGGTGGCGGGGGAGCGCCGACCGGAAGTACCGCACCGCCACCGACGCTCCCGCCGACGGGTCGCGTCCGCACGACGCGATCGATTCGTGGGACGACCTCTCCCGCGGCGACGACCCGACGGCGTGAGTCGCGTCTTCGGTCGACGTCGAGACGTCGGCGCGGGCCCGACCCGCCCGTTTCGATAGACTGGATGCACGCTGTCACCCGCGCCCGCGCGCGACTCGAAGGAGCCCCATGAGCAACCCCATCGGCGATCCCGGCCACGGACACTCGCCCGCAGCCTGGACGGCCGTGATCATCATGCTCGCCGCGATCACGCTCGGCACGCTGTTCTTCTGGTTCGATCTCCCGGTTCTCGTGTGGGCCTCGGTCGGTCTGCTCATCGTGGGCGCGATCGTCGGGTGGGCCATGTCGAAGGCCGGTTACGGCGCCACAGGCGACAAGTACCAGTCGAAGGCGCACTGACCGTGCTGGCCGATCTGACGGCCGGAGCGGTAGAGGACGCCGAACGGCGCGCCCAGGCGCGTCCGCTGGCCGCCGTCGAGCGCGACGCTCTCGCGCAGACTCCCGCGCGCGATGCGCTGGCGATGCTGGCGCCCGCTGACCGGGTGAAGATCATCGCCGAGGTCAAGCGCGCGAGCCCGTCCCGCGGCGATCTCGCGGCGATCCCCGATCCCGCCCGCCAGGCACGCCTCTACGAAGAGGGCGGTGCCTCGGCGATCTCGGTGCTGACCGAGGGCCGCAAGTTCAAGGGCAGCCTCGCCGACCTCGAGGCCGTGCGCGCCGCGGTGTCGGTGCCGGTGCTGCGCAAGGACTTCCTCGCCACCGCGTACCAGGTGCTCGAGGCCCGCGCGTCGGGCGCCGACCTGGTCCTGCTCATCGTCGCAGCCCTCGACCAGAAGACCCTGGCCGAGCTCTACGCCCTCACCCTCGACCTCGGCATGACCGCTCTCGTCGAGACCCACTCGGCCGACGAGCTCGCGCGCGCCGCCGACCTGGGCGCGAAGCTCATCGGCGTCAACGCCCGCAACCTCTCGACCTTCGAGCTCGACCGCGACCTGTTCGGTCGCCTCGCCGACTCGTTCCCCGCCGATGCGATCAAGATCGCCGAGTCGGCCGTCCTCGCCCCCGCGGACGTCGCGCACTACCGGTCCGCCGGCGCCGACGTCGTCCTCGTGGGCGAAGCACTCGTAACCGGGGACCCGGTCGCGACCCTGCGCGCCTTCCTCCAGGAGACCCCATGACCACCGTGAGCCTGCGCGACCAGAAGGGACCGTTCTTCGGTGACTTCGGCGGCCGCTACATGCCCGAATCGCTGATCGCCGCGATCGACGAGCTCACGGCGGTGTGGGAGTCGGCGATGGCCGACCCCGCGTTCCTCGAAGAGCTGCGCGTGCTCCTGCACGACTACGCCGGCCGGCCGTCGGTGCTCACCGAGGTTCCGCGCTTCGCCGAGCACGCGGGCGGGGCCCGCATCTTCCTCAAGCGCGAAGACCTCAACCACACCGGCTCGCACAAGATCAACAACGTGCTCGGGCAGGCGTTGCTGACCAAGCGCCTCGGCAAGACGCGTGTGATCGCCGAGACCGGCGCCGGCCAGCACGGCGTCGCCACCGCCACGGCGGCGGCCCTGTTCGGCCTCGACTGCGTCGTCTACATGGGCGAGGTCGACACCGAGCGCCAGGCCCTCAACGTCGCCCGCATGCGCCTCCTCGGCGCCGAGGTGATCCCGGTCACGACCGGCTCGCGCACCCTGAAGGATGCCATCAACGAGGCGTACCGCGACTGGGTGTCCACGGTCGAGACCACGAACTACATCTTCGGCACCGCCGCCGGACCCCACCCGTTCCCGGCGATGGTCCGCGACTTCCAGAAGGTCATCGGCGAAGAGACGCGCGCGCAGTTCCTCGAGCGTCTCGGGCGCCTCCCCGACGCGGTCTTCGCGTGCGTCGGCGGCGGGTCGAACGCGATCGGCATGTTCGACGCGTTCCTCGACGACGAGGGCGTCGCGCTCTACGGCGTCGAGGCGGCCGGAGACGGCGTCGACACCCCCCACCACGCGGCGTCGATCGAGCGCGGGCGCCCCGGCGTGCTGCACGGCGCGCGCACCTACGTGCTGCAGGACGAGGACGGCCAGACCACCGAGTCGCACTCGATCTCGGCGGGTCTCGACTACCCCGGCGTCGGGCCCGAGCACGCGTGGCTGGCCGACATCGGCCGCGCGCAGTACATCCCCGCGACCGACGACGAAGCGATGCAAGCCCTGCGGCTCCTCTCGCGCACCGAAGGGATCATCCCCGCGATCGAGTCCGCCCACGCCCTCGCCGGAGCCCTGCGCATCGGTCGCGAGCTGGGTCCGGATGCCATCATCGCGGTGAACCTCTCGGGTCGCGGCGACAAGGACATGGACACCGCCGCGCGGTACTTCGACCTCTATGACGCCGAGCACGCTCCCGAGGCATCCGGCGCCGCGTCCCCGACGCACGCGGCCGAGAAGGTCGCCGATGCGCCCGGCTCGCCCGTCGACGTGCAGGCCGCGCCCGAGGCCGCGAGCGGTGCGGGGGTCGAGCTGTGACCTCGCGCGTCTCGGCGGCGATCGACGCCGCCCACGCGGCCGGCCGCGGCGCCCTGGTGGGCTACCTGCCCGCCGGGTTTCCCGACGTGGCGACGAGCATCGAGGCCGCGGTGGCCCTGGCGGAGTCCGGCGTCGACGTGATCGAGCTGGGCCCGCCCTACAGCGACCCCGTGATGGACGGCCTCGTCATCCAAGAAGCCACGCAGACGGCCCTCACCAACGGCTTCCGTATGCGCGACCTCTTCACGATCATCCGCGAGGTCACCGCGCGCACCGACGTGCCGGTGCTCGTCATGACGTACTGGAACCTCGTCGAGCAGTACGGCATCGACCGTTACGCCGACGACCTCGTGGCCTCCGGCGGAGCGGGCCTCATCACGCCCGACATCACGCCCGATGCCGCGGCGGCATGGATCGCCGTGAGCGAGCGATCGGGTCTCGACCGCGTGTTCCTCGCGGCCCCGACCTCCACCGACGCACGCCTCGAGATGATCGTGGGCGCCTCGACCGGTTTCGTCTACACGGTCTCGACGATGGGGATCACGGGGGAGCGGACCCAGCTGGATGCCGCGGCCCGCGGCCTCGTCGCACGTCTGCGCGCGCACGGCGCCGCCCACGCGTGCGTCGGCATCGGGATCTCCAACGCCGAGCAGGTCGCCGGGGTCATCGAGTACGCCGACGGAGCCATCGTGGGCACCGCGTTGGTCAAGGCGCTGCGCGACGGCGGCGTCGAGGCGCTGCGCGCCCTCGCGCGCGAGCTGTCCGCGGGCACCGTGCGGCGCGCCTAGACTCGTCTGCATGACGTTCGCCCTCTCGAGCGCCGCTTCCGGCGTGCTCGCCAGCATCCCGAGCCCCTCGATCTCCTACATCGATCTCGGGCCGCTGCGCATCCACTTCTATGCCCTGTGCATCGTCGCGGGCATCATCGTGGCCGTGTTCCTCACGAACGCGCGCCTGACCCGACGCGGGGCCGAGAAGTGGGTCGTCATCGACATCTGCCTCCTGGCGGTGCCGCTCGCGATCATCGTCGCGCGCATCTACCACGTCGTCACGCACCTCGGCTTCTACTTCGGGCCGGGGTCGAACCCGTGGAACATCACCCAGCCCGGCTCCGTGTGGGCCATCTGGGAGGGCGGCATCGCGATCTACGGCGCGCTGATCGGTGGCGCGGTGGGCGCGTACCTCGGCTGCAAGTGGACCGGCATCCGGTTCTGGACCTTCGCCGACGCGCTGGCTCCGGGCCTCATCATCGCGCAGGCCATGGGCCGTTTCGGCAACTGGTTCAACCAGGAGCTGTTCGGTCAGCCCACCGACCTCCCGTGGGGCCTCGAGATCGCCCCGGGCAACTCCGCGATCCCCGTCGGACTGCCAGCCGGCACCCTTTTCCAGCCGACTTTCCTCTACGAAGTCATCTGGAACCTGCTCGGTGCCGCGGTGATCCTGTGGGTCGGCAAGAAGTTCACACTGCAGTGGGGCAAGCAGTTCGCGATCTACCTCATCTGGTACAGCGCCGGCCGCACCGTGTGGGAATCCATCCGGATCGACCCCAGCGACATCATCCTGGGCCTGCGCACGAACGTCTGGGCCGCCATCTTCGGTGTCGTGCTCGGCCTGGTCATCTTCGTCGTCCAGTCGCGCCGGCACCACGGTCTCGAGCCCTCGCCGTACGTCCCCGGGCGCGAGTCGAAGGCTCCGGGCGCTGTAGACTCAACCGACCCCTCTGACTTCGTCGATGTGAGCGAACCGCCCGCGACGAACGACACCGTCGGCACCAGCGCCACAAGCAGCCCCGCCACGAAGTAACCCCCTGGGCCGACGTCGTCCCATTCGCAGCATCAACATGAGGACGGTTGGTATGGCTTCGAGCTCCCGTTCCGGCGCCGTCGGCGGCGCTTTCCCCGCCCGGCAGGGCATGTACGACCCGGCGTTCGAAAAGGACGCCTGTGGCCTCGCCATGGTGGCGACGCTCCGTGGCGAGCCCGGACACGACATCATCGACCTGGCGCTGACGGCGCTGCGCAACCTCGAGCACCGCGGCGCCATCGGATCCGACGCCGGCACCGGTGACGGCGCGGGCATTCTCACGCAGATGCCCGACGCGTTCCTGCGCGCGGTCGTCGACTTCGACCTGCCGCCGGTGGGGGAGTACGCCGCGGGAATGGTGTTCCTGCCGCTCGGTCACGACGAGCGCGCCGCGCAGAAGGCGGGCATCGAAGAGATCGCCCGTCACGAGAACCTCGAAGTGCTCGGGTGGCGCGAGGTCCCCGTCGAGCCCGAGAACCTCGGCAAGCTCGCTTTCGAGGCGCGCCCCGCGTTCGAGCAGTTCTTCGTCGCGCGTCCCGCGGTGGGCGACCAGCCCGCGCTCTCGGGCATCGCGCTGGACCGCCGCGTGTTCCGGCTGCGCAAGCGCGCTCGTCACGAGCTCGACGCGTACTTCGTGTCGCTGTCCAGTCGCACGCTCGGGTACAAGGGCATGGTCACGACTCTGCAGCTCGAGCCCTTCTACCCCGACCTCCAGGACGAGCGGTTCGTCTCCGAACTCGCCGTGGTGCACTCCCGGTACTCCACGAACACGTTCCCGTCGTGGCCGCTCGCCCAGCCGCTGCGCATGCTCGCGCACAACGGCGAGATCAACACGGTCAAGGGCAACCGCAACTGGATGCGCGCGCGCCAGTCGCAGCTGGAGTCCGAGCTCATCGGCGACGTCCGTCCCCTGCTGCCCATCTGCACCGAGGGCGCGAGCGACTCGGCATCCTTCGACGAGGTGCTGGAGCTGCTGACCCTCACCGGTCGGAGCCTGCCGCACGCCATCATGATGATGGTGCCCGAGGCCTACGAGAAGCAGGCGACGATCGACCCCGACCTGCGGGCCTTCTACGACTACCACTCCATGCAGATGGAGCCCTGGGACGGCCCCGCCGCCCTCATCTTCACCGACGGCACGCTGGTGGGCGCGACCCTCGACCGCAACGGTCTGCGACCGGGCCGGTGGACCGAGACGACCGACGGACTCGTGGTCATCGGGTCCGAGACCGGTGTGCTCGATTTCGCTCCCGACCGCATCAAGCGGCGCGGCCGCCTGCAGCCCGGACGCATGTTCCTCGTCGACACGGCCCAGGGCCGCATCGTCGAGGACGAGGAGATCAAGAAGCAGCTCGCGACGCTCGAGCCGTGGCAGGAGTGGCTCGACGCGGGCCGCGTCCGTCTGTCGGAACTGCCCGAGCGTGAGCACATCGTCCACCCGATCGCCTCGATCACCCGCCGCCAGCGGACCTTCGGCTACACCGAAGAAGAGGTGCGCATCCTGCTGACCCCGATGGGGCAGAACGGTGCCGAGCCCCTCGGCGCGATGGGCAGCGACGCTCCCGTCGCGGTGCTGAGCGAGCGCCCGCGGCTGCTGTTCGACTACTTCACCCAGCAGTTCGCGCAGGTCACCAACCCGCCGCTGGACTCGATCCGCGAAGAGGTCGTGACTTCGCTGTCGCTGGGTCTCGGCCCCGAGCGCAACCTCCTCGACTGGGGTCCCGAGCACACGCGCACCGTGACCCTGGACTTCCCGGTCATCGACAACGACGAGCTCGCCAAGATCCAGCACATCGACACCGCCCTGCCGGGGCGCTCGTCGGTCACGATCCGCGGCCTGTACCGCGTCGAGGCCGGCCACAAGGGCATGCAGAAGCGCATCGCGCAGATGTGCTCCGAGGTCGACCACGCGATCGAGGACGGCGCCGAGTTCATCGTGCTCAGCGACCGCGACTCGAACAAGGACCTCGCGCCCATCCCGTCGCTGCTCATGCTCGCCGCGGTGCACCACCATCTCATCCGCAAAGAGACCCGTATGAAGGTCGGTCTCGTGGTCGAGGCCGGTGACGTGCGCGAGGTGCACCACGTGGCGACCCTCATCGGGTACGGCGCCTCGGCGGTCAACCCGTACCTGGCGATGGAGACCGTCGAGTACCTCGTGCGCGCCGGCTTCATCACCGGTGTCACGCCCGAAAAGGCCGTGAAGAACCTGATCTACGCGCTCGGCAAGGGCGTGCTGAAGATCATGTCGAAGATGGGCATCTCGACCGTGTCCTCGTACGCGGGCGCCCAGGTCTTCGAGGCCGTCGGGCTCTCGCGCGAGTTCGTGGAGGCCTACTTCACCGGCACCGAGAGCAAGCTTGGCGGCGTGGGGCTCGACGTCATCGCGGCCGAGAACGCGGCCCGGCACGAGTACGCGTACCCCGAGGACGCTGCGGCTCGGGCACACGAGCGCCTGTGGACCGGAGGCGAGTACCAGTGGCGTCGCGACGGGGCACCGCACCTGTTCAACCCCGACACGGTGTTCCGTCTGCAGCACGCCACGCGCGAGCGCCGGTACGACATCTTCCGCGAGTACACGAAGCTCATCGACGACCAGGCGCACGAGCTGAAGACGCTGCGTGGTCTGTTCTCGCTGCGCACCGGCCAGCGCCCGCCCGTGGCCATCGACGAGGTCGAGCCGGTCTCGGCGATCGTGAAGCGCTTCTCCACCGGCGCGATGAGCTACGGCTCCATCTCGCAAGAGGCCCACGAGGTCCTCGCGGTGGCGATGAACCGCATCGGCGGCAAGTCGAACACCGGCGAGGGCGGCGAGGACGTCGACCGTCTGCTCGACCCCGAGCGGCGCAGCGCCATCAAGCAGGTGGCATCCGGCCGATTCGGTGTCACGAGCCTGTACCTGACCGAGGCCGACGACATCCAGATCAAGCTCGCCCAGGGCGCCAAGCCCGGCGAGGGCGGTCAGCTGCCGCCGACCAAGGTATACCCGTGGGTGGCGCGCACGCGCCACGCGACCGCGGGCGTCGGACTCATCTCGCCGCCTCCGCACCACGACATCTACTCGATCGAAGACCTCAAGCAGCTCATCTTCGACCTCAAGCGCGCCAATCCGTCGGCCCGCATCCACACGAAGCTCGTCAGCCAGTCGGGTATCGGTGCGGTCGCCGCGGGCGTGGCGAAGGCCCTGAGCGACGTCATCCTCGTCTCCGGACAAGACGGCGGCACCGGCGCGAGCCCGATGAACTCGCTCAAGCACGCCGGCACGCCGTGGGAGCTGGGTCTGGCCGAGACGCAGCAGACGCTCATGCTCAACGGCATGCGCGACCGCGTCGTGGTGCAGGTCGACGGTCAGATGAAGACCGGCCGCGACGTCATCATCGGCGCCTTGCTCGGTGCCGAGGAATTCGGTTTCGCCACCGCGCCGCTGGTGGTCTCGGGCTGCATCATGATGCGCGTGTGCCACCTCGACACGTGCCCCGTGGGTGTCGCGACCCAGAACCCCGTCCTGCGCGAGCGTTTCACCGGCAAGGCCGAGTACGTCGTGAACTTCATGGAGTTCATCGCTCAAGAGGTGCGCGAGTACCTCGCGGCCCTCGGCTACCGCTCGATCGATGAGATCGTGGGCCGCGCCGAGCTCCTCGACGTCAACGGCGCCGTGGAGCACTGGAAGGCGCGCGGGTTGAACCTCGCCCCGATCCTGGAGGGTCCGCGGTTCGCCGACGACGAGCCGCGCAAGCACGCCCGCAACCAGGACCACGAGCTCGAGGAGCACTTCGACGTGCAGCTCAACGAGCGCGCGCAGGACGTCGTCGCCCACGGCGGCCAGATCACGATCGAGCTCCCCGTGCGCAACACCGCGCGCGCCGTCGGAACGATGCTCGGCCACCACGTGACCAAGGCGCACGGCGAGCACGGTCTCCCCGACGGGGCGATCGACGTCCGACTGACCGGTTCGGCCGGGCAGTCGTTCGGCGCCTTCATGCCGTCGGGCATCACGCTGCGCCTCGAGGGCGACTCGAACGACTACGTGGGCAAGGGCCTCTCGGGCGGCAAGATCGTCGTCCGTCCGCCGCGCGGGTCCACGTTCGACGCGTCCGAGAACGTCATCGCCGGGAACGTCATCGGCTACGGCGCCACGCAGGGCCAGATGTTCCTGAACGGCGTCGTGGGCGAGCGGTTCCTCGTCCGCAACTCCGGCGCCACCGCCGTCGTCGAGGGCGTGGGCGACCACGCGCTCGAGTACATGACCGGTGGTCTCGCCGTGATCCTCGGCGCGACCGGCCGCAACCTCGGCGCGGGCATGTCCGGGGGCCAGGCCTACGTCTACAAGCTCGAGACCGACCTGGTCAACCGTGAGGCCGTGGCCTCCGGTGAGCTCGAACTCGGCCCCCTCGGATCGGGGGATGCCGAGATGCTGCGCGACCTGCTCGAGAAGCACGTCGCCGAGACCGATTCCACACTCGCCCGTCGTCTGCTCGCAGACTTCGAGGTCGAGGTGGAGAACTTCGTCCGGGTCCTGCCGCGCGACTACGCCGCGGTTCTGCAGACCCGCCAGGAAGCCGTCGCCGAGGGGCTCGACCCCGACAGCGCGGCCGTCTGGACGCGCATTCTGGAGGTGACGGGTGGCTGACCCGAAGGGCTTTCTGAAGACCACGCAGCGGGAGCTCCCGCCGCGTCGTCCCGTCCCCGTGCGGATCATGGACTGGAAAGAGGTGTACGAGCCGGGCGACCAGGCCGTCATCCGCCGCCAGGCCGGTCGCTGCATGGATTGCGGCATCCCGTTCTGTCATCAGGGCTGCCCGCTCGGGAACCTCATCCCGGAGTGGAACGACCTGACGTGGCGCGGCGAGGGCCGCTCCGCGATCGAACGCTTGCACGCGACGAACAACTTCCCGGAGTTCACCGGGCGGCTGTGCCCCGCTCCGTGCGAGAGCTCGTGCGTGCTCGGCATCAACCAGCCCGCCGTGACGATCAAGCAGGTCGAGGTCTCGATCATCGACGAGGCGTTCTCGAACGGCTGGGTCGAGCCCGAGCCGCCCGAGCGCCTCACCGGCAAGACGGTGGCCGTCGTCGGCTCCGGCCCCGCCGGCCTCGCCGCCGCCCAGCAGCTCACGCGCGCCGGCCACACCGTCGCCGTGTACGAGCGCGACGACCGGATCGGCGGACTGCTGCGCTACGGCATCCCGGACTTCAAGATGGAGAAGCGCCACCTCGAACTCCGTCTGCGTCAGATGCAGGCCGAGGGCACGCGCTTCCGCGCGGGCGTCGAGATCGGCACCGACATCTCGTGGAGCGACCTGCGCGCCCGCTACGACGCCGTCGTGGTGGCCACCGGGTCGACCGTCCCGCGCGACCTGGCGATTCCCGGCCGTGACCTCGACGGCGTCCACTACGCCATGGAGTACCTCGTCGAGGGCAACAAGGCCGTTGCGGGCGACCAGGTGCCGCAGCAGATCTCCGCCGAGGGCAAGCACGTCGTCGTCATCGGCGGTGGCGACACCGGCGCGGACTGCATCGGCACGGCCCACCGCCAGGGCGCGCTGAGCGTCACGAACCTCGCGATCGGCAAGCAACCGCCGTCCGAGCGTCCCGCCGAGCAGCCGTGGCCGATGATGCCGAACCTGTTCGAGATGGCCTCCGCGCACGAAGAGGGCGGGGAGCGGACCTTCCTGGCCTCGACCGTGGAGTTCCTCGGCAACGAGGCGGGCGAGGTGCGTGCTCTGCGCGTGGCCGAGACCGAGTACCTCGACGGTCGCCGCGTCCCCAAGAGCGGCACCGAGCGCGAGATCCCCGCCGACCTCGTGCTCATCGCGATGGGCTTCACGGGCCCCGAGCGCGAGCACCTCGAGCAGCAGCTCGGCGCGCAGTTCACCGCGCGCGGCAACGTCGAGCGCGACGCCACCTACGCCACGACCGCCCCGGGCGTGTTCGTGGCCGGTGACGCCGGGCGCGGCCAGTCGCTCATCGTGTGGGCGATCGCCGAGGGCCGCGCCGCGGCCGCCGAGGTCGACACCTTCCTGATGGGCGAGACGGTGCTGCCTGCACCCGTGCGTCCGACCGATGTCGCCATCGGCCTCTTGCCCGCCTAAGCTGGCAAGGGCCGATCGGCCACTTCCCGAATATCCTCACGGAGCTTGAAAACGGATGAGACGCGCCAAGATCGTCGCAACCCTCGGGCCCGCCACGTCGTCGTATGAGATGGTTCGCGCCATCATCGACGCCGGGGTGGACGTCGCCCGACTGAACCTGAGCCACGGAGACTATTCCGTGCACGATGCCAACTTCGCCAACGTCCGCAAGGCGGCGGAGGACGCGGGCCGCCCGGTCGCCGCCCTCGTCGACCTGCAGGGCCCGAAGATCCGTCTCGGCAAGTTCGAGAACGGCCCCCACGACCTGCTGCCCGGCGACATCTTCAAGATCACCGTCGAGGACATCCTCGGCACGAAAGAGATCGTCGGCACGACGTTCAAGGGCCTGCCCCACGACGTCAAGCCGGGCGACTTCCTGCTCATCGACGACGGCAAGGTCCGCGTCGAGGTCGTCGAGACCGACGGCACCGTCGTGACCACCAAGGTCATCGTCGGCGGCCCGGTGTCCAACAACAAGGGCATCAACCTGCCCGGTGTCGCCGTCAACGTCCCCGCCCTGAGCGACAAGGACGAGGCCGACCTGCGCTGGGGCCTGCGGGCCGGTGCCGACCTCATCGCGCTGTCGTTCGTGCGGGATGCCAAGGACATCGAGCGCGTGCACGAGATCATGGGCGAAGAGGGTCGGTACATCCCGGTCATCGCCAAGATCGAAAAGCCGCAGGCGGTCGACAACCTCGAGGAGATCATCGACGCCTTCGACGGCATCATGGTCGCCCGTGGCGACCTCGGCGTCGAGCTTCCCCTCGAGGCGGTCCCGATCGTGCAGAAGCGCGCGGTCGAGCTGTCGCGTCGCATGGCCAAGCCGGTCATCGTCGCCACCCAGATGCTCGAGTCGATGATCACCAACCCGGTGCCCACGCGCGCCGAGACCAGTGACGTCGCCAATGCGGTGCTCGACGGCGCCGACGCCGTCATGCTCTCGGGCGAGACGAGCGTGGGCTCCTACCCCGTCGTCGTGGTCGAGACCATGGCACGCATCGTGGCCTCCACCGAGGAGCACGGCCTCGAGCGCATCCAGCCGCTGACGAACAAGCCGCGCACCCAGGGCGGCGCCATCACGCTCGCCGCCGTCGAGGTGGCCGACTTCGTCGACGCGAAGTACCTGTGCGTCTTCACCGAGTCGGGCGACTCCGCGCGCCGCCTGTCGCGTCTGCGGTCGACAATCCCGATGATCGCGTTCACACCGGAGCCCGGCATCCGCCGCCGTCTGGCGCTGACGTGGGGCGTGCGCTCCACGCTCGTCGAGCACGTGTCGCACACCGACAAGATGTTCCTCCAGGTGGACGACTACCTCCTGTCGCACGACCTCGCGAAGGTCGGCGACAAGGTCGTGGTCATCTCCGGCTCCCCTCCCGGGATCGCCGGTTCGACGAACGACCTGCGCGTGCACCGTGTGGGCGACGCCGTGCACGGCGCCGCTCCCGGGTACCAGGACAACTGACCCGATGATGCGCGCCGGCGACCGCCGGCGCGCATCGTCGCGTGCGGGATCTGCCAGTAGTCTGGGAGATCACGCACGTATGCCGGTGTGGCGGAATGGCAGACGCGGGGCACTCAAAATGCTCTGTCCGAAAGGACGTGTGGGTTCGAGTCCCACCACCGGCACGATGACGGGTCGGCTCTCGCAGGGGAGCCGACCCGATATCCTTTTCCCCCGCGGCGCCGCACGGCGTCGCACATCGAGGTCGCCGTACAGGGTGATCCTCCAGCCACAGTCTTAGGATGGAACCGTGACAGATCACGAAGCCGCGCCGGTGAGCGCGCCCACCGCCCCCCGTCGCGTCGTCGTGGCGGAAGACGAGTCGCTCATCCGCCTCGACATCGTCGAGATCCTGCGCGACAACGGCTTCGACGTCGTCGGTGAAGCCGGAGACGGCGAGACCGCCGTGCAGCTGGCCACCGAGCTGCGCCCCGACCTGGTCATCATGGATGTCAAGATGCCGCAGCTCGACGGCATCAGCGCCGCCGAGAAGCTGAGCAAGAACCACATCGCGCCGGTCGTGCTGCTGACGGCGTTCAGCCAGAAGGAGCTCGTCGAGCGTGCGAGCGAGGCCGGTGCCCTGGCGTACGTGGTCAAGCCGTTCACGCCGAACGACCTGCTGCCCGCGATCGAGATCGCCCTGGCCCGCTACGAGCAGATCATCACGCTCGAGGCCGAGGTGGCCGACATGGTCGAGCGCTTCGAGACGCGCAAGCTCGTCGACCGCGCCAAGGGCCTGCTGAACGAGAAGATGGGCCTGTCCGAGCCCGAGGCGTTCCGCTGGATCCAGAAGGCGTCGATGGACCGTCGCCTCACGATGCAGGACGTCGCGAAGGCCATCATCGAGCAGCTCGCCCCCAAGAAGGGCTGACGCGACCCTCGTCAGAAATGGATGCCACCGCGGTGGCATCCATTTCTCGTTTCCGGCCTCAGGAGACCGCGACGTCCTTGATGAGGTTCGTGATGCGGATCGTCGAACAGCGTCGACCCTGCTCGTCGGACACGGCGATCTCGTGGACGGTGAGCGAGCGGCCGAGGTGGATCGGGGTGCACACGCCGGTCACGACGCCGGAGGTCGCCGAGCGCGTGTGGGTGGCGTTGATGTCGATGCCCACCGCCAGTCGTCCGGCGCCCGCGTAGAGGTTGGCGGCCATCGAGCCGAGCGACTCGCCGAGGACGACGTACGCGCCGCCGTGCAGCAGACCGACCGGCTGCGTGTTGCCCTCGACGGGCATCGTGGCGACGCTCCGCTCGACCGAGAACTCCACCCATTCGATGCCCATCTTCTCGGCGAGGGCGCCCATTCCGCGCTCCTTGGCCCAGTCGAGACCGGGGGTGGTGTCGGGGGTCGTGGAGGTCATCGTCGCCTTCGAGGAGCCGGGGCCGGGGGAGTGTCCGTGGTTCTCGTTACGCTGGACGAGTGACGGATGCCGAAAAGCCTACTCTCCTCGTCGTTGACGGCCACTCGCTGGCCTACCGGGCGTTCTACGCCCTGCCCGTCGACAACTTCTCCACGAAGGACGGCCAACACACCAACGGCATCTACGGCTTCCTGTCGATGTTCGTCAACCTCGTCAAGGCCGAGAAACCCACCCATCTGGCCGTGGCCTTCGACACGTCGCGGCAGTCGTTCCGCACGCGCGAGTACACCGAGTACAAGGCCAACCGCAGCGAGTCCCCGGCCGAGTTCAAGGGACAGATCCCCCTCCTCCAGGACTGCCTGCGCGCCATGAACGTGCCGGTGCTGACGAAAGAGGACTTCGAGGCCGACGACATCCTCGCGACGCTCGCCACCGAGGGCGCCGACGAGGGATTCTCGGTGCTCGTGTGCTCGGGCGACCGCGACACGATCCAGCTCGTCACCGATGACGTCACGCTGCTCTACCCCAACGTGCAGGGCGTCTCGCAGCTCAAGCGCTACGACACCGACGCCGTGGTCGAGAAATACGGCCTGCCGCCGGCGCAGTACCCCGAGATCGCCGCCCTGGTCGGCGAGACGAGCGACAACCTGCCCGGCGTCCCCAAGGTCGGCGAGAAGACCGCCGTGAAGTGGCTGACCCAGTGGGGGTCGCTCGAGGCGCTGCTCGAGAACGCCGACAAGGTCACGGGTGTCGTGGGCAACAACCTGCGCGAGCACCTCGACGACGTCAAGCGCAACCGCGCGCTGAACCGCCTGCTCCGCGATGTCGAGCTGCCCGTGCGCCCCGCCGATCTGGCGCTGCAGCCCATCGACACCCAGGCCGTGCGCGACATCTTCGCGCGCCTCGAATTCCGCACCCTGCTGCCGCGCGTCTTCGATGCGTTCGGCGCCGACCCCTCGGGTGCCGCCGAAGAGGCCCGCCCCACCGCCGCGGCCCCGACCGCCGCGCCCCTCGACGCCCAGGAGATCGCCGCGTGGGCCGCCGCCGCCACGGGCACCGTGGGGGTGACTCTCGCCCTCGTCGGGTCGACCCCGACGCGCATCGGCCTGGCCACGGCCGACTCCGCGGCCGAGGCCGAGTGGAGCGACGCGGTCCGGGACGCCCTCGCCGGGTGGTTGGCATCCGATGCGCCGAAGGCGTTCGCCGGCGCGAAGCCGCAGGTCAAGGCCCTCGCCCGCGAGGGCGTCGTGGTCGGAGGGATCGCCGACGACGTGATCGTCGCCGGATGGCTCGTGCGTCCAAGCTTCCCCGACAAGACGCTCGCCGACCTCGTCGACCGCTACCTCGACGAGAAACTGCCCGAGGCCGATCCGACGCAACTCGTTCCCGAGACCGACGGGGCGACCCCGGGCCAGCTGTCCTGGTACGTGCTCCGGGTGTCCGAGGCGCAGCGCGCCGAGCTGCCCGAATCGGTCGCCGGCGTCCTCGACGACATCGAGCTGCCCACACTCGGCGCCCTCGCCGGCATGGAGCTCGCGGGCGTGGCCGTCTCGCACGAGAAGCTGTCCGCCTTCTCGGGCGAGCTCGCCGAACGTGCCGAGCAGCTGGCGCAGCAGGCCTACGCCTCGATCGGGCACGAGGTGAACCTCGGTTCGCCCAAGCAACTGCAAGAAGTGCTGTTCGACGAGCTCCAGCTGCCGAAGACCCGCAAGACCAAGAGCGGGTACACCACGGATGCCGCCGCCCTCGCCGACCTGCAAGAGAACGCGCACCACCCGTTCCTCGACCTGCTGCTGCGCCACCGCGAGGCCACGAAGCTCAAGCAGATCATCGACGCGTTGGACGCGGCGATCGGCCCGGACGGCCGCATCCACACGACGTACGTGCAGACCGGCAGCCAGACCGGGCGCCTGTCGAGCACCGACCCGAACCTGCAGAACATCCCGATCCGCACCGAAGAGAGCCGTCGCATCCGCGCCGCGTTCGAAGTGGGCGAGGGCTACGAGACCCTGCTGACCGCCGACTACTCGCAGATCGAGATGCGCATCATGGCGCACCTGTCCGGCGATCCCGGCCTCATCGAGGCATTCAACTCCGGAGAAGACCTGCACCGGTTCGTCGGTTCGCGCGTCTTCGGTGTCGAGCCCTCCGAGGTCACCCCCGCGATGCGCACGAAGGTCAAGGCGATGTCGTACGGCCTCGTCTACGGCCTGTCGGCTTTCGGACTGTCCAAGCAGCTGCGCATCGAGCAGTCCGAGGCCAAGCAGCTCATGCTCGAGTACTTCGCCCGGTTCGGGGCGGTGCGCGACTACCTGCGCGGCTCCGTCGAGCAGGCCCGGCAGGACGGCTACACCGAGACGATCTGCGGCCGGCGGCGTCCCTTCCCCGACCTCACCAGCATGAACCGCGTGCTGCGCGAGAACGCCGAGCGCGCCGCGCTCAACGCCCCGATCCAGGGCAGCGCCGCCGACATCATGAAGATCGC
Source organism: Microbacterium sp. SCPM-O-B-15248 (M128) (assembly GCF_058214835.1). Classification (NCBI taxonomy): domain Bacteria; kingdom Bacillati; phylum Actinomycetota; class Actinomycetes; order Micrococcales; family Microbacteriaceae; genus Microbacterium; species Microbacterium sp. SCPM-O-B-15248 (M128). The sequence goes on along the minus strand of NZ_JBYQLI010000002.1, from coordinate 103,266 downwards.
CCTGTTCCGCATCCGCAACGAACTGGCATCCGCGGGCCTGCGTTCGCGCGTGCTGCTGCAGATCCACGACGAACTGGTCGTCGAGGTCGCGCCGGGGGAGTGGGATGCCGTGGAGTCGATCGTGCGCGCGCGCATGGCCGACGCGGCCGACCTCACGGTGCCGCTCGACGTGCAGATCGGCCGGGGCGGCGACTGGGACGAAGCGGGGCACTGACGGCGGGATCCGTGACCGCGGTCGCGGCCCCCGGGTGGCCAGGGTCCCGTGCCTTCCCTAGGCTCGATGCATGACTGATGCACAACGCACCCCCACGCCGATCGACACGATCGCCGATGCGTGGGTGGACACCCTGGCCGAGCGCGTCCCCACGCTCGCCACCTACATCGGACGCACCGAGTTCAACGACCGCTTCGGCGACTACAGCCCCGAGGGCGCGAACGAGCTCGCCGACCAGGCGCGGGCCACGAAGGCCGCCCTCGACAACGCCACTCCCGTCGACGCGATCGACGAGGTCACGAAGATGGACCTGGGGCGCGAGCTCGACCTGCATCTCGAGCTCCACGCCGCCCAGACCCACCTGCGCGACGTCAACGTGATCGCCTCGCCCGCGCAGGACCTGCGCCAGGCGTTCGATCTGATGCCCACCGCGACGGTGGACGACTGGTCGACGATCTCCACGCGACTGAAGGCACTGCCGGGCGCCATCGACGGCTACATCGCGACGCTGCGCGAGGGCATGGCCCGCGGTGTGGTGCCCGCCCGACGCCAGGTCGTCGAGGTGGCGACGCAGATCGGGCGCTACACGGCCGACACCGGCTTCTTCGCGGAGTTCGTCGGCGACGCCGCCCCGGACGAGGGCCAGCTACCCGCGTCGCTCGCCCGCGAGCTCGCGCAGAACTCCGGGGCCGCCCGGGTCGCGTACGACGCCCTGGCATCCTTCCTGTCGGCCGAGCTCGCCCCGGTCGCGGGCGAGGCCGACGGCGTGGGTCGCGAACTGTACGCGCTGCACTCGCGCCAATTCCTCGGCGCGACGATCGACCTCGACGAGACCTACGAGTGGGGCGTCGCGGAGCTCGCTCGTATGGTCGCCGAGCAGGAGTCGATCGCGAACGAGATCCTCCCCGGCGCGAGCGTCGAAGAGGCCGTGGCGTTCCTCGAGAAGGACGAGTCGCGCAAGCTCCACGGCACCGCGGCCCTCCAGGAGTGGATGCAGCGGACGAGCGACCGCGCGGTGGAGGAGCTGGGCCGCACCCACTTCGACATCGCCGAGCCCATCCGGCGCCTCGAGTGCATGATCGCCCCCACGAAGGAGGGCGGCATCTACTACACCGGCCCCACCGATGACTTCTCGCGCCCGGGACGCATGTGGTGGTCGGTGCCCGAAGGCGTCGACAGCTTCGACACGTGGCGCGAGCTGACGACCGTCTACCACGAGGGCGTTCCGGGCCACCACCTGCAGATCGCGCAGGCGGTCTACAACCGCGGCGAACTGAACTCGTGGCGGCGTCTCCTCGCCGGGACCAGCGGTCACGCCGAGGGCTGGGCACTGTACGCCGAGCGCCTCATGGAACAGCTCGGGTACCTCGACGACCCCGCCGACCGCCTGGGCATGCTCGACGGGCAGCGGATGCGCGCCGCCCGCGTGGTGCTCGACATCGGCGTGCACCTGGGCAAGCCGCGGCTCGACGGCGAGGGTGTCTGGGACCACGACTACGCCCTGGCCTTCATGCTGCGCAACGTCAACATGCCCGAGGAGTTCGTCCGCTTCGAGGTCAACCGCTACCTCGGCTGGCCGGGCCAGGCGCCGTCGTACAAGGTGGGCCAGCGCATCTGGGAGCAGGTGCGCGACGAGGCCCGCGAGCGCGAGGGAGCGGCCTTCTCGATGAAGGCGTTCCACACGAAGGCGCTCGACATCGGCGGCGTCGGACTCGACACGCTGCGCCAGGCACTGGCATCCGCCTGATCCGGATCGGGGCGTTCCCGAAAGGGGACGCCCCGATTCACGGGAATAGCGGCGGGGGGCATAAAGTTCATTCATCCGAATGCAAGGAGACGCCATGAACGATCGCCCCGTCGAGCTCGGACTCGACACCTTCGGAGACATCTCTCGCGGCCCCGACGGCAGCCTGCAGTCCGACGCGCAGACCATCCGCAACGTCGTGGATCAGGCCGTGCTCGCCGACCAGGTCGGTCTGTCGTTCTTCGGCGTGGGGGAGCACCACCGCAAGGACTTCGCCGTCACGAGCCCCGAGATCGTGCTCGCCGCCGCCGCCGCGCGGACGTCGAACATCCACCTCGGCACCGCCGTCACGGTGCTCTCGTCCGACGACCCGGTGCGCGTGTACGAGCGGTTCGCGACCCTGGATGCCGTCTCGAACGGCCGCGCCGAGGTGATCCTCGGTCGAGGATCGTTCATCGAGTCGTTCCCGCTGTTCGGCTACGACCTCCGCGACTACGAGCAGCTCTTCGAGGAGAAGCTCGAGCTGTTCTCGTTGCTTCTCGACGAGAAGCCCGTGACGTGGCAGGGACGCACTCGCGCCGGCCTGCAAGACGCCGATGTGTACCCCAAGACGGAGAACGGCTTGAAGGCGTGGGTCGGTGTGGGCGGCTCTCCCGAGTCGGTCGTGCGCGCGGCGCGCTACGGCTACGGTCTGGTGCTCGCCATCATCGGGGGATCCTCGGCCCGCTTCCGTCCCTTCGCCGACCTGTACCGCCGGTCGCTCGACGAGCTGGGGAAGCCGCAGATGCCCATCTCGGTGCACTCGCCCGGGCACGTCGCCGAGACGGACCAGCAGGCGTGGGAAGAGGCCTACGAGGGCGTCGCCGAGCTGAACAACACCATCGGCCGCGAGCGTGGCTGGCCCGAGTACAACCGCCTGCGTTTCCAGCATGACGTCGGCCCCGAGGGGTCGATGTACATCGGTTCGCCCGAGACCGTCGCCCGGAAGATCGCGGCGACGGTGCGGGCTCTGGGCAACTCCCGCTTCCAGCTGAAGTTCGCCAGCGGCTCGATCTCGCACGATCGCCTCATGTCGAGCATCGAGCTGTACGGCACGCGCGTCCTCCCGCTCGTGCACGAGATGCTCGCCGACACCGAGACCGCCGGCATCCGGTGACCACCTCGACCGACGTCGCGCGCATCGCCGACCGCCTCGACGCCCTTCCGTTCACCCGCCGCCACGGCCGCGTGCTGGGCGGGTCGGGTCTCGGGTGGGCACTGGATGCCATGGACGTCGGGCTCATCTCCTTCGTCATCGCGGCCCTCGCGGCGCAGTGGCAGCTCGCGCCGACCGAGGCGTCATGGATCGCGTCGGCGGGCTTCGCCGGCATGGCGATCGGCGCGAGCCTGGGCGGACTGCTGGCCGACCGTTTCGGTCGACGTTCGGTCTTCGCCCTGACGCTTCTGGTCTACGGCCTCGCGACCGGGGCGAGCGCGCTGGTCGGGGGTCTGGCCGCCCTGCTCGTCCTGCGGTTCGTCGTCGGTCTCGGACTCGGGGCCGAACTGCCGGTCGCCTCGACGTATGTGAGCGAATTCGCTCCGGCGCGCATGCGCGGACGCGTCATCGTCTTCCTCGAGGCGTTCTGGGCGATCGGCTGGACCGCGGCGGCCGTGATCGGCTATCTGGTGGTGCCTGCGTCGGCAGACGGGTGGCGCTGGGCGTTCGCGCTGGGCGCGATCCCCGCCGCCTACGCGCTGATCGTGCGCTGGGGTCTCCCGGAGTCGGCGCGCTGGCTGGCAAGTCGGGGGAGGGATGCCGAGGCCTCGGCGATCGTGCGCGACTTCGAGGCCGCGGCAGGTCGCGTGTCGTTCACTCCCGCCCCGACGGAGACGGGCCCGTCGCACGCCGCGCCGCGCGCCCGCGTGTCGGCTCTGTGGGCGGCGCCGCTCCGCGGCCGGACCACCGCCCTGTGGCTGCTGTGGTTCTGCGTGAACTTCTCGTACTACGGGGCGTTCATCTGGATCCCGACGATCCTCGTGTCCCAGGGGTACGACCTCGTGCGCTCCTTCGGCTTCACGCTCATCATCACGCTCGCCCAGCTGCCCGGCTACGCCGTCGCGGCCTGGCTGATCGAGGCGTGGGGTCGCCGGGCGACGCTCGCGACCTTCCTCGCGGGTTCCGCCGTGGCCGCGGTGTTCTTCGGCACGGCCTCGGGCGAGGTGGCGGTCATCGCGGCAGGCATGGCCCTGTCGTTCTTCAACCTCGGCGCGTGGGGTGCGCTGTACGCCGCCACCCCCGAGACGTATCCGACGCCGTTGCGGGCGACCGGGGCCGGGTGGGCGGCCGGCGTGGGCCGGATCGCGTCGATCATCGCGCCGTTGAGTGTTCCGCCGCTGCTCGGTGTCGGCGGTGCTCCGCTGCTGTTCGTGGTGTTCGCGGCGTTCTTCGCGGTCGCGGTCGTCGCGGCGCTGTTCATGCGCGAGGAGCGCGGCCGGGCACTGGCCGAGGGCTGACGCGGTTCCCCTCCACCGCGGTCGGTTGGGGGCGCATTTCGTGCTTCGGGGCGTGAATCATCCGCCCCAAAGCACGGATCGCGCCCCGAACCCGACTGCCGCACCCGCGGTGAGACCCCGCGCCGAGCGTAGGCTGAGCGGATGGCATCCGTGCGCTACGTCGCGATCGGCGACTCGTTCACCGAAGGCGTCGGCGATGAGCTGCCCGACGGCACCGTCCGCGGTTGGGCCGATCTCGCGGCGCAGGGATGGGCGGATGCCACGGGCGAGCCGGTCCACTACGCGAATCTCGCGATCCGCGGCAAACTCGTGCAGCCCATCGTCGCCGAGCAGCTCGAGCCCGCGCTCGCTCTGAAACCGACGCACCTGTCGTTCAACGGCGGCGGTAACGACATGCTGCGTCCGCGTACCGGGATCGAGCGGATCGTCGACGTGTTCGACCACGTCGTGCGGCGGTGCGACGAGGAGGGCGTGCAGCTCATCGTCCTGTCGGGGGCGAACCCGTCGGCGGGGCTTCCGCTCGGGCGGGTCGTGCAGGCCCGCGGCGACCGGCTGTCGTCCGCCGTCGAAGCACGGCTGCAGCACCGCCCCGACGTCATCACCGCGTACAACTGGTTCGATCGCGAACTCGCCGGCCCCGAGTTCTGGTCGGTCGACCGCCTGCACATGAACGCGCGCGGGCATCACCGCGTCGCCGCCCGGGTGCTCGAGTCGGTCGGACTTTCGGCGCCGGGGGAGTGGTGGCATCTGCGCGACATCCCCGACAGCCAGCGACTGAAGGGCACGGCGTACTACCGCGAACACGTGGCGCCCTGGGTACGCCGACGCTTGACCGGCACATCCTCGGGCGACGGCCGCGCCGCGAAGTTCGGCGGGGGCTGGACCGAGCTCACGCCCCTTCAGGGCCGCGGCTCCTCGTCCGACGGCCTCGCGACCTCGTAGACCACCTCGACGAACTGCCCCGCGCGCTGCACGGCGACCAGGGTCAGCCGGTCGGCGCCGAGAACCCGGGGGAGCAGAGGCTTTCCTGAGCCGAGAGTCACGGGAGCGATCGAGAGACGGATCTCGTCGAGCATCCCGGCATCGATGAACTGACCCGCAAGGTCGCCGCCGCCCACGACCCACAGGTCACCCGTGCCCGCGGCGTCCCGCATCGACTCGGAATGCCCCCGCACGTCACCCGACACGAGACGGATGTCCGCACCCGGAATCGGCGGCAGCGAGCGAGAGGAGAAGACGAACGTCGGCCGCGTGCCGTACATCGCCGTCCATTTCTCGGGCGCGTCGAGCAGCCGCTCGTGACGGAGGAGCCACTCGTAGGTCGCCGAGCCCATCACCATCGCACCCACGTCCACCATGAAGTCGCCGAAAGCCGCCTCGGCGTCGTCGCTGCCGGGAACGGCGAAGAGCCACGCGAGCCCGTCGTCGTCGGTCGCGAGGTGTCCATCGAGGGTGGTGGCGGTGTGGAAGATCGTGCGGTTCATGCTCGCACGATAGCCGCGACGTCCGACATTGCGGAGCCGGACTTGACCTCCCGCATTAACTCAACAATCATTGAGGCATGCCCGTTCCGTCGATCGAACTCCGTGCCGCGCGCCACGCCGCGCTGGCGGATCCGGCGCGCCTGCGCGTCGTCGATCTCCTCGCCCTCGGCGATCTGTCGCCGCAGCAGCTGGGGGAGCGGGTGGGGGTGGCATCCAATCTCCTGTCCCACCATCTCAAGGTTCTCGAGGCGGCGGGGCTGGTGGATCGTCGCCGCTCGGAGGGTGACGGACGCCGCAGCTATGTGCGCCTCGTCGCGGACGCCCTGCCGTCCGAGGAGGGCGTCGGCGATCTGCGCGCCCCTCGCGTGGTGTTCGTGTGCACCGCGAACTCCGCCCGGTCGCAGCTCGCCGAGTATCTGTGGCGGGCGCGCACGTCGATCACCACAGCGTCCGCCGGAACGCTGCCCGCCGACGGCGTCGCGGAAGGTGCCGTCGCCGTCGCCGCCGCCCACGGACTCGACCTGTCCGACGCCACCCCGAAGACCCTCGACGAGGTGGCGCGCCCCGACGATCTGCGGATCACCGTGTGCGACCGCGCGCGCGAGTCCGTGGCATCCACCGATCTGCACTGGTCGATCCCCGACCCCGTCCGGGTCGGCACCCGCGCCTCGTTCGAGGCCGCGTTCGACGAGATCTCCCACCGCATCGACGCCCTGCTGCCGCACGTGCGCGCCGCCCGACCCCGAAGAGAGAGACCTATGTCACGTCCCACCGTTCTGTTCGTCTGCGTCCACAACGCCGGCCGGTCCCAGATGGCCGCCGGCTACCTGCGGCACCTCGCGGGCGACCGCATCGACGTGCTGTCGGCGGGCTCGGAACCGAAGGAGCAGATCAACCCCGTCGCGATCGAGGTGATGGCCGAGGAGGGCATCGACATCGCGGGGAACACCCCGAAGATCCTGACGGTGGATGCCGTCCGCGAATCGGACGTCGTCATCACGATGGGCTGCGGCGACGCGTGCCCCATCTTCCCCGGCAAGCGGTACGAGGACTGGCAGCTCGACGACCCGGCGGGCCAGGCTGCCACGGCGGTCCGGCACATCCGCGACGACATCCGCGGTCGCGTCGAGACGCTGATCGGCGAGCTCGCGGGGGAGTGATCGGTGTCGGCGGTCGGGTCTAGGGTCGAGCCATGACCCGCACTGCTCTCGTCACCGGTACCTCCAGCGGAATCGGTCTGCACACCGCCGTCGGCCTCGCGAAGGCCGGCCTCTCCGTCGTCGCCACGGTGCGCGACACGTCCCGCGCCGACGCGCTGCGCGAGGCCGCCGACGCCGCGGGCGTGACCCTGGACATCCGGGCGCTCGAGGTCACCGACGCCGACGCCGCAGCCGTGCTCGTCGCCGACCTCGGTGTCGTGGACGTCCTCGTCAACAACGCGGGGCGCGGCGCCGTCGGAACCCTCGAACAGCTCTCGGATGCCGACCTCCAGGCGCAGCTCGACACCAACTACCTCTCGGTCGCCCGGCTCACCCGACTCGTGCTGCCCGGCATGCGCGAACGCGGTCACGGCCGCATCGTCACGGTCACGAGCGTCGGGGGAGCGGTAGGTCAGCCGTTCGCCGACGCGTATTGCGGCGCGAAGTTCGCCGTCGAGGGTCTGATGCAGTCGCTCGCGCCGGTCGTCGCGCCGTTCGGTATCGACGTCGCGATCGTCGAGCCCGCCGCCGTGGCGTCGTCGTTCACCGGCTCCGTCGACCACTACGAGGGCGGGGCGTATCAGGCGCAGCTCGATGCCTATCTCGCCCGCACGGCGGCGTCGTTCGCGCAGGCGCAGTCGGCGGAGGATGCCGCGAAGACGGTGATCGAAGCGGCGATCACCGAGTCTCCGAAGTTCCGGTGGCAGACGTCGGAGGCGGCGGTCCGCTTCGCCGGTCTCTCGCTCGGCGATCTCGACGGTTCGCGCGTGATCGGCGTGACGTCGGAATGGATCCGGTGACAGCCGTCACCACCCGCGTCTGGCTCGACACGTGGGAGTGGGCGTGCTGCGGCGACCCGTTCGGCATCGGCGACGAGGTCGATCTGCTGGTGCGCACGCGTACGCCGTCGCCGGCGTTCATCGAGAGCGTCGGCCCCGAACTCGCTGCCAGCATCGACGCGATCGAGTCCCACCACCAGGAGACGCCGTCGACCCCGGAGGACCGGGTGCAAGGTCGGGTACGCGGCATCCATGCGGTCGTTCAGGAACACATCGAGACGCGACACCTGCGCCGCCCCGGCTTCGGCGCGCCTCCGGATGCCGAGATGCCCGCGGAGGGTGAGGAGTGGCCGTTCACCGGTCGAGATCTCGGCAACGGGGTCATGATCGGCTCGCGTCCATCCACATGGATGATCGAGAGCGTTCCCGTTCCCGGTGCGGTCACACTGGCCCCGCGAGATCGTGTGCCGCGCGAGGCCTCCGACGCGGAGGCCGCACCGCGCATCACGGAATCCGAACCCCCGCCCGAGCGGCGCACCACGTCCGTCGTCGCGTGGGTCGTCGACGTCGCGTCAGAGCCGGGAGATGAGCAGGAGTCCGACGAGGATCTCGAGGAGCACGCCCACGGCCAAGAGAGAGGGCAGAGTCGGGCGTGAGGCCGTGACGCCGAGACCGAGAGCGATGAATCCGGCGATCCCGAAAACCACCGACGAGCACCAGAAGACGACGATCGGCAGGATCACCGCCATGCTCGACGCGCCCGACAGCGTCGCGTTCAGCCCGAAGGTCCACAGCAGGACGAACGTCAACGTCGCGAGAGCGATGGACGAGAGCACGATCGACGCGGTGCGCCCGCGGTCGCGAGGGAGTCGGGGGGAACTCATCCGGTCAGCGTAGCGGCCGAGTACCTCCGTCGCGGGAGACTCGAATCTCGGCAACCTGACATAATGTGCATTATCGGCGTGTTTACAGAGCGGCGTTCTGTCGTTACTCGCCAACGCCGCTCGTGCGCACATGGACGGTTCTTGCGGGTAGATGCATGAGCATGTAGACACCGCAGAACCCTAAAGCCAGGCCGACCACGGCGGAGGTCGCCGCAATCTTTGTGAACTCTCCGGTCGCGTCTCCGAAGCCCATGATCAGCAGTGTCAGGAAGCTGGCGAGAGCGATGATCACAGCTGAGATGAGGATGAGGCTCACACCGGCTGCGATCGCGAGCGGGCGCCGCGAGGTTCCCCGTGTCGTAGATTCGGCCGCCATGAGGTCATCTTCTCATTGCAGGTCGAGAACGGTGGGCTCTGGGCGCTCGCCTGCGGGCAGGTGCAGGCCACCAGGAGTGGGCCGTTCGTCCTTCCAACCTCCGTCCGAGCCCGCGAACGACAGCTCCTGACCACCGCCACCGGTAGGCTCGCCTCAATGGAATCGCGCCGTCGCTCCCGCGACGCGCGGGCCTACCCCGGGACCGCGGCATGAGTGGCATCCTGACCGGTTTCGCCGTCATCGGGCTCGCCGTGGTCGTCGGTTACGTCGTCGCCCGCATCGACCTGCTCGGGCCGCACGCGCGCCCGGTGCTGAGCCGACTGACGTTCTTCGTGCTGTCGCCGTTCCTGCTGTTCGTCGTGCTCGCCCGCGCCGACGTGAAGACCCTGTTCTCGGCGCTCCTCCCCGTGTCGATGATCACCGCCGCCGTCATCATCTTCGGCTACGCGCTCGTCTCCGCGCTGGTCTTGCGTCGGAGCACGGCCGAGACGGTCATCGGCGCGCTGTCGGCGGGTCAGGTGAACAGCAACAACATCGGCATCCCGATTTCGCTCTACATGCTGGGCAACGCGGCGTATTCGGCCCCGGTGATCCTGTTCCAGCTGCTGATCCTCATGCCGATCGCCCTGGCGATCCTGGATGCCGCGACCTCGGGCGTGCGCTCGCCCCGGCGCATCCTCACCCAGACGGCGAAGAACCCCATGCTGATCGGTTCCGTGATGGGGGTCATCGTCGCGGTGCTCGACATCGACCTGCCGCCGATCGTCATGGATCCCCTGACGTTCTTCGCCGCGGCCTGCGTCCCGATCCTGCTCATGTCGTACGGCATGTCTCTGTACGGCCAGCGGGTGCTCACCGAACCCGGTCGCCGTGTCGACGTGGTGATCGCCACGACGCTCAAACTCCTCGTGATGCCGGCGGTCGCGTGGGGTGTCGCGGTGGCGTTCTCGCTGCCGACCGATCAGGTCTTCATCGTCGTCGTCCTCGCCGCGCTGCCGACCGCGCAGAACGTCTTCAACTTCGCCCAGCGATACGGCGTCGGCGAGATCCTGTCGCGCGACGTGGTGTTGCTCTCGACCATCGGGTGCCTCCCCGTCCTGTTCGGAGTCGCCCTGTTGCTGGGATGACGTCGGTCCCCCACGACGTTCATCGCAGGGTCTAAGGTGAGGCTCGAAGCTCTCAGCATTCGTCCAGGAAAGGCTCGCCATGTCCACCTCCACCTCGTCCAGTACGCCCGCGGTGCGGGCGGTACGCACCGCCCTGGCCGTCAGCGGTGCGGTCTCCCTGATCGTCGGTCTCCTGATCCTGCTGTGGCCCGGGCGCACCGCCCAGGTCGCGGTCGGCATCATCGCCGTCTACGTCATCATCGCCGGCCTCGTGAACATCGGGATCGGCATCTTCTTCCGCTCCGGATGGGCGCGCATCGGCTACATCGTGCTGGGCCTGCTGTTCATCGTCGCGGGCATCTTCTCGTTCGCGAACCTCGCCGCCACCACGGCCTGGTTCGGCGTCTTCGTCGGCACGCTCGTCGGCATCCTGTGGATCATCGAGGGCATCGTCTCACTGACCACTCTCGGCGACGGCTCGTCGAAGGCGTGGACGATCTTCTTCGCGATCATCAGCATCCTCGCGGGCATCGTGCTGCTGTTCTCGCCGCTGCTCGGCGCGGTGACGCTCTTCCTGCTGATCGGCGTCTCGCTCATCGTCCTGGGTGTGTTCCAGATCGTGCGCGCGATCCGCTTCGGCAAAGAGGTCTGACTCCTCCGCACCAGAGAAGGGGCCCGGATGCCATGGCATCCGGGCCCCTTCTCTGGGTCAGGCGGTCGGGAGGTGCCGCTCCCACCAGTCGAGCACGGCGTCGAACCGCTGGACGCGGTGCCGCGGGCGGCCCGCGCGGGTGAGCTCGTGGTCCTCACCGGGGAAGACGAGCATCTCGGCCTCGACACCGGCCTGCTTCAGCCCCGCGTAGTACCGGGTGGCCTGCTCGAGCGGGCAGCGGAAGTCCAGCTCGGAGTGCAGCACGAGGGTCGGCGTGCGCACCCGACCGACCACCGCCATCGGGCTCTGCGCGGCCATGAGCGCCGGATCGGTGCCGACGTACTCCTGCCCGAAGAACGAGCCGATGTCGCTCGACCCGGGGAACGCCGTCGGGTCGAGGAACCCGCGCTCCACGATGGCGCCCGCGAACCGGTGGTCGTGCGCGATGATCCACGCGGTCATGTAGCCGCCGTACGAGCCGCCCATGACACCGACGCGGTCGGCATCCAGGCGCGGGTCGGCGTCCACGACGCCGTCGAAGAAGTCCATGACGTCGAAGTAGTCGAGCGTCCCCATGGCCTGGCGGATCGAGCGCCCGTGCGCGCGACCGTACCCGGCGCTGCCGCGGGGGTTGCTGTAGACCACGGCATAACCCGCATCGACGAGCACCTGCGTCTCGTCGAACAGGTGGATGCCGTACGACGCGTACGGGCCGCCGTGGATCTGCAGGATGACCGGGAACGGTCCCTCACCCTCGGGGACGGCGACCCACCCGTGCACGGGGTATCCGTCGCGTCCGGCGACCTCGTGCTCCTCGGGGATCACGACACCGCGCTCGCGCACGGCCGCGCCGTGATCGGTGAGGACCCGCGCCGGCGCGGAGCCGTCGACGAGCACGAGCTCACCGAACGACGTCGGCGACGCCACGGATGCCACGACCCGCGCGCCCGCGACCGCGTGACCGGCGACCTCGACGTCGCCCCCGAGCACCTCGCTCACCTCTCCCCCGCGTGTGATGCGCAGCAGCCGTAGGCGGCCCCGCGTGCGGTTCTGGACGAGGACGTCGTCGCCCGCGAAGGACACGTGCGAGCCGACCTCGCCGAGGTCGATCGTCTCGGGGTCGGTGAGCGGACGCGGGCCGGTCTCGGTCAGCATCCACAGGCCCGTCCCCGGGGCGACGAAATCGACACCGGAGGCACCGACGTCGTTGCCGCGCAGGAACACCGTGCCGTCGGGGGCGACGGCGACCTCGTCGATCGAGAGGTTCGCGTCGGTCGAGAGCAGCTCGCGCGCCTCTCCCCCCTCGACGCCGACCTCGACCACGCGCGAACGCAGATCGCGGGCACGATCCTCGATGTCGTTGGGGAGGCTCAGCAGTGCGCGGCCGTCGGCGCTCCACGTCACGCCCGACCAGCTCGTCGCGCCATCGGTGAGCTGCTGCGGCGCAGAGGCGACGACCCGCTTCTCCGGCGTCACGACGTCCGGGGCCGGTTCGTAGAACGGCTCCGCGTCGGCGGCGGGGGCATCGACGACGAACAGGTGCGCCGGGCGGTCGAGATAGCCGTGGCCATTGGCGTGCCAGCGGATGCCGGTGATCCGGCGCGGCGGTTCGGCCGCGGCATCCCGTCCCTCCACCGTGCCGTAGCGGCCGGGCTCGACGACGCGAGCGGTGAAGGCGAGGCGGGTGCCGTCGGGAGACCACGCCGCCTCGGTCACTCCCCCGGGCTGATCGGTGACCTGCACCGGCTCGCCGCCCGCGGCGGGGACGACGAACACCTGTGCGCGGCCGCGGCCGTCGGGACGCAGGAACGCGATCGTGGAGTCGTCCGGCGAGAGGCGGGGAGCACGATCAGCGACGCCGCGCGTGAGGCGGCGCGGCGCCCCGTCGGGCAGGTCGAGCCGCCACAGCTGGCCCACGGCGCGATCGGCCGTGACGTCCGGGCGGGAGGTCGCGTACACGGCGAACCCTCCGTCCGACGACAGCGCCGGCCGCCCGACGGAGACGAGGGTCTCGATGTCGACGGCGCGCACGATCACTCCCCTCCGAACGAGTCCGTGTCTCCCACGAGGCGAGTGTTGTCGGCGGGAACCGGGTCGACGGCGGCCCGCGCCACTTCGGCGGCGAACTCGGACACGTTGTAGAGCTTCCCGGCGTCCTCGCGGCGCGCGGCGATCGCTCCGGGGTTCGCGCGCTCGAGCAGCGTCGCGGTGATGGTGCCCTCGATCATGTCGCCGGAGACGACGGTGAATCCGACACCGCGCTCCTCGAGAGCGGGGATCTTCTCGCGCAGCGCGTCTTCGCCGGCCCGCTTCGAGAGGGCGACCGGCTCGTACTCCGGCATCGTGGGGGTGGTACGGATGAAGTGGGCCTGGTGGCTGGTGACGAACACGACGCGCGAGCCGTCGCGCAGCAGCGGTAGCGCGCTCTCGAGGACGTTGACCTGGGCATCGCGGTTGAGCTTCAGCGCGTAGTCCTCGGCCATACCCGACTCCATGCCGCCGGACGCGTTGAGCACGAGGACGTCGAGCCCGCCGAATGTGCGCTCGACCTCGTCGAACATCGCCTGCACCGACGCCGGGTCGGTGAGGTCGGCGCCGACGACGAGCGCCTCGACCCCGAGCTCGCGCAGCTGCGCGGCGAGCTTCTCGGCGCGGGGGGCCTTGTTGCGGAAGTTGATGACGACGTTCGCGCCGGCCTCGGCGAAGTAGCGGACCGTGTCGGCGCCGATGCCGCGCGACGAACCGGTGACGAGGGCGGTCTTGCCGCTCAGGGAGCCGGACGGGAGGGTCTGGGACACGGGAACTCCTGACGATTCGAGATCGGATGCCGCTCGCCGACGATGGGCGAGGGCGACCTGCCTACCCTACCCAGCCGGGGCCGCGAGGCCCCGGACGCGCGGCCCCGCGGCGATCACGTCGGCGTTCTGCGCGCGTGCTACGTTCGGCCCCGGAGGTCCCGGATGCTCTCGTCGTCGCCCACACGCCACCCGTTCCTCGCCCCCGCGGGGCCCCGGGTTCTCGCCCATCGAGGCCTGGTGACTCCGGATGCCGCCGCGCTGGGCGTCGTCGAGAACTCCTTCGCCGCCGTCGCCGAAGCGCATGCCGCCGGCGTCGGCTACGTCGAATCGGACTGCCACCTCAGCGCCGACGGGACCGTCGTGCTGTTCCACGACGACGACCTGTCCCGAGTGACCGGCGACCCCCGCAAGATCGCCGACGTCCGTCTCGCCGAACTCGAAGATCTCATGGCCGACCGTGGCGGCCTCGTGACACTCGCGCAAGCCCTCGAGTCCTTCCCCGACGTGCGGTGGAACCTCGACGTCAAGGCCGAGGCGGCCGCCGCACCCGTCGGGCGCCTCGTCGCCCCCCACGCCGCGCGCGTCCTGCTCACCAGCTTCTCGGACGACCGTCGACGCGTCGCCCTGGCCGCGGCCCGGACGGCCGGAGCCCCGATCCGACCCGCGACCTCACCCGGCTCGGCGACCGTCGCGCGACTGGTCGCCGCTCACACCCTCGGACTCCGCGGCACGGTCCGGCGCCTGCTCCGCGACCTCGACGCCCTCCAGATCCCCGAACGGCAAGGCCCCGTCCGCGTCGTGACACGCGGGCTGGTGCGCGCCGCGCACGAGGCCGGCGTCGAAGTGCACGTGTGGACCGTGAACGACACCGGCGACATGACGCGGCTCCTCGATCTGGAGGTCGACGGCCTCGTCACCGATCGCGCCGACCTCGCGCTGTCGATCGTGAACGGACGCTGAACAGCCGGTGACCTGAGCATCGTCTGTGAATCTCGCCGCAAGGCGCTCGGTTCGAATAAAGCGCACAGGTGGGGCCGTTATACATGGGGACCGACGAGAGGACCACACAATGGCAGATCGCAGTCTTCGAGGCATCCGACTCGGCGCACAGAGCCTTCAGAGCGAAGACGGGGTCGTTTTCCACGACCGGGCCCAGCACACCTACGCCTGCAGCACCTGCGGACGAGAGACGGTGCTGACCTTCGCCGCCGACGCCGAGGTTCCCCCGGCTTGGGAGTGCCGCACGTGCGGCGCCGAGGCGCTGCTGCGCATCGGCGACGGCACCGCCACCGTCGATCACAGCGACGACAAGGCGCCCCGCACGCACTGGGACATGCTCCTGGAGCGCCGCTCCATCCCCGAGCTCGAGGAGCTCTTGGAGGAGCGCCTGGCCTTCCTGCGCGCCCGACGCGGCGGCGGAGACCAGAAGATCAGCGCTTAAGCGCCGTTCCGCGGATTCAGGCGCCGGTTCCTTCGGGAGCCGGCGTCTTCTTCGCGTTGCGCGACCGGAGGCCGAGGATCAGCCCCGCCGCGGCCAGGGCGGCGATACTCCCCCACCCCACGGCGATCTTCACCGCCGGACCGATCACGACGGCCGGCGTCAGACCCGTGCGCAGTGGCACGTCGGTGAGCATGTGGCCGGCGGTGTCGACCGGCAGTTCGTCGACCGTGGAGCCGTCGGGGGCGATGACCTGGCTCGTCCCCACGGTCGAGAGGTTGACCACCGAGCGGCCGGTCTCGATCGCCCGCATACGGGCGAACGCGAGTTGCTGGAGGTTCTCGTCCGTTCCGCGGAAGTCGGCGTTGTTCGTCTGGAACATGAACACCTCGGCGCCCTGCGCGGCGCCGTCCCACACGACGTCGTCGTAGATGACGTCGAAGCAGATCGCCAGTCCGACGCCCACGCCGTTCACGTCGAACACGGGGCTCGCCGTGCCCGGTGTGTACTCGCGTCCGATGAGCCCGATCAGGTCCGGAGCGAACGGCTCCCAGAACGCGCGGTCCGGGACGTACTCGCCGAAGGGCACCGGGTTGCGCTTGTCGTACGTCTGCAGCGGCCCACCCTCGGCCGTCCAGAGGAGGGCGGAGTTGTACAGGCGCGACCCTCGCTCGGTCACCGCCGAGACGAGCAGCGGAGCGTCCATGCGGCGGGAGAGCTGGCTGAGCACGTCCGCGGTGGCGGGGTTCTGGGTGGGGTCGGAATCCACGCCACCCTCGGGCCAGAGCAAGACGTCCATCTTCTCGCCGAAGAGCGGGGCGGATGCCGCGAGCTGCGCGTTCAGCACGGCGTTGCGGCTGCGCTGATCGAAGTAGCCGGCCGGGCCGTTCCCCTGGACCGCACCCACGCGCATCGATCCGGCATCCGTCGTCGGGAACTGCGGAACGAGCAGGAGGGCGACGAGCACGATCGCGATCGGGACGGCCGCGACGGTCCGGCGCACGCGGGAGAGCCGGACGCCCTCGATCGCCATCGCGCACAGCAGGACGGCCAAGAACGACAGCCCCGACATGCCTACCCACGAGGCGGCCTCGGCGAACGGGCCGTTCACTTGCGAGACGCCGATGCGCCCCCACGGGAACCCGCCGTAGGGCCAGGACCCGACGATCTGCTCCCGCAGCGTCCACAGCCCTGCGACCACGGCGGGCAGTAGCAGCAGCCGTCCCGCGCGCCCCGGGGCGAGGCGCGGCAGCCAGCGGTAGGCCACCGCGATCGGGACGGCGAACACCGCCGTCAGCAGCGCCTCGAGCCCGGACAGCGCGATCCACGGGATGGGGCCGAGATAGCGGGCGGTGAACAGCAGATTGACCGAGAAGAAGGCGGCCCCGAAGAGGAACCCGACCAGCACCGCGGACCAGACGCGGCGTCCGGCCAGAGCCACGAGCGCCATCGCCACCGCCGGAAAGGCCATCGGCCACCAGGCCAGGGCCGGGAACGCCGTGACCAGCAGCAGACCCGCCGCCGTCGACAGCGGAGCGGCGACCGCCAGGGGGACGATCGGTCGCGGCGGGGCGGCTAGGGGCACCCGACCAGCCTAAGCGGCGGAACGCGCGACGATCGCTCCCGGGACGACCGACACCGTCATCAGGCCGAGGTGTAGGCGACGATGCCGCGTCGCACCGAATCCAGCGCCGTGCGGGCCGTCGTGGCGAGCTTCGGCTCGGCGACGAGCGAGATCTGGTCCAGCAGGTCGATCGTCTGCTTGGCCCACCGGACGAAATCGCCCGCGGCCATATCGGCCAGGGTGAGAATGCTGTCCAGCGGAAGCCCGCGTGCCCACCCGTGCATCGCCGGGGCGAGGCCCGAGGCGGGCGACTCCGACCCCGGCAGGCGGTGGTCGCGTTCGAGGTCGTCGAGCTCTTGCCACAGCGTCTGAGTGGCATCCAACGCCACGCGGAAGGCCCCGCGGGGCAGACCCCTCTCCCCCGGCCCGGCTTCGTCGCGGCGCGGCTCGTAGACGAGGCAGCACGCCAGCGCCGCCAGCGACGGCGCATCGAGGTCTTTCCAGAGCCCCTGGCGCAGAGACTCGGCCACGAGCAGATCGCGCTCCCCGTAGATGCGGCGCATCGTCCGCCCCGCAGGGGTCAGCTCCGTCGAGCCGTCGGCGCCGATCTCGACGTACTCCAGGGCGGCGAGCACATCCACGACGCGGTCGAACACCCGGGCCACGGTGCCGGTGCGCTGGTCGATCTGCTGCCGCGTCTTGTCGGTCGAGCGCTTGAGCTTCCAGTAGCGCTCGGCCCACCGGGCGTGGGCTTCGCGGTCGGGGCACGAGTTGCAGGGATGCCGCTGCATCCGGCGCCGGAGCGTCTGGATCTGTTGCTGCCGCTCATCGCGCAGGCGTCGCGGGGCCGTCGCATCGCGGCGATTGATCTTCTCGAGATCCGAGAGTTCACGACGGATCGTGGAGTACTCGCGAAAATCTCCGCGGTCGCACGTCATCGCGGTGTCGTACCCCGCCAGCGACTCCTCGGCCTCTTTCACCTGGCGAGCGAGCCCCACGACGGAGCGGTCGGCCTGGAACTGCGCGAACGAGGACTCCAGGATCTCGCGCGCGCGGGCACGACCGAACCGGTCGATGAGGTTCACGGCCATGTTGTATGTGGGCCGGAAGCTCGAGTTCAGCGGATACGTGCGGCGCGAGGCCAGCGCCGCGACCGATTGCGGTTCGAGGCCCTCGGTCCACTGCACGACGGCGTGGCCCTCGACGTCGATCCCGCGCCGACCGGCGCGCCCGGTGAGCTGCGTGTACTCGCCCGAGGTGATGGCCACGCGGGCTTCGCCGTTGAACTTCTCGAGCTTCTCGAGCACGACGGTGCGGGCGGGCATGTTGATGCCCAGGGCGAGGGTCTCGGTGGCGAAGACGACCTTGACGAGCTTGCGGCGGAAGAGCTCTTCGACGACCTCTTTGAAGGCCGGGAGCAGCCCGGCATGGTGGGCGGCGAGACCGCGCTCGAGGTTCTCGCGCCATTCCCAGAAGCGCAGGACCGCGAGATCCTCGTCCTTGAGCGCGAACGTCAGCTCGTCGACGACGCGACGGATCTCGGCGCGCTCCTCGGACGAGGTCAGCCGCACGTCGGACCGCCGCAGTTGCTGCACGGCGGCGTCGCAGCCCGCCCGACTGAAGATGAAGAAGATCGTCGGGAGCAGGTGATTGCGCCGCAGCAGGTCGACGACCTGCGGACGGTCGATGCGCTCGATGCGGGGAGCCTGCGCGGCGCGGACCGGGCGCTGCCCTCCTCGCGGCTGACGTCGGCCGCCGGCGTGGCGTGCCGAACGGTACTGCTGCGCCTGGCGATTGTTATCGTAGGTCGAGGCGTGCCCGCCGCGGATGCGCAGCAACTCCTGGTTCACCTGGGCGGTCGCGACCCCGGCGCGATCGTCGAAGAGAGGCAGCAGGTCTCCCCGTACGAGCACGTGCTGCTCGAGCGGGACGGGCCGCGTCTCGGACACGATCACCTCGGTGTCGCCGCGCACCGTGTCGAGCCAGTCGCCGAACTCCTCGGCGTTGGACACGGTCGCCGACAGCGACACCAGCCGTACCGATCGCGGCAAGTGGATGATGACCTCTTCCCACACGGCACCGCGGAAGCGGTCGGCGAGGTAGTGCACTTCGTCCATCACGACGAACCGCAAGCCGCGCAGGGCCGGAGAGTCGGCGTACAGCATGTTGCGCAGCACTTCGGTCGTCATCACGACGATCCGCGCGGAGGCGTTGATGTTGGTGTCGCCGGTGAGCAGGCCCACCTCGTCGTCGCCGTACACCTCTTGCAGCTCGTGGAACTTCTGGTTCGACAGCGCCTTGATGGGCGTCGTGTAGAACGCCTTGTCGCCCGGCTCGAGCATCGCGAGGTGGATCGCGAACTCGCCCACGATGGTCTTCCCTGCGCCGGTGGGCGCGGCCACGAGCACGCTGCGGCCATCCTCGAGGGCCTGACAGCCGGCGAGCTGGAACGGGTCGAGCTCGAACCGCTGCGACTCCGCGAAGTCGGCGGTCAGGGGATGCTGTGCGCGGGCCGACGCCCGGGCGAAACGGTCGGCTGGGCTCAGTCCACTCACGCGGTCGATCCTGGCAGTCCCGCCGCGACGGCGCGACGGGCCTTGCGTCGGTCGAACAGCATCGATACGCCGGCCGCGGCGACGAACAGGACGATCAGGATGCCGGCGAGCATGAGCATGCTCACCACGTCGGCGGCGGGGGTCGCGAGGGCCGCGAACACCGTGGCGATGATGATGGCGACGCGCCAGCCCTTGAGGATCGCGCGCCCGCTCATGACGCCGGCGACGTTGAGCGCCACGAGGAACACCGGCAGCACGAACGCGACGCCGATGACGATCATGAGCTTGAAGACGAAGTCGTAGTAGTCGGACGCGTTGTAGAAGTTGACGCCGCCTTCGGGCGTGAATCCCCACATCAGCTCGATGACGTGCGGGACGATGAGCATGCCGACCCAGCACCCGATGAAGAACAGCGGAACTGCGGCCGCGACGAAGCCGACCGTGTACCGGATCTCTTTGCGCGTGAGCCCGGGCATGATGAAGGCCCAGATCTGCCAGAGCCACACGGGGGCAGAGAGGAAGATACCGATCGAGAACGCGATCCGCATGCGCAGATCGAACGCGGACGTCACGTTGGCGAAGTTCAGCGCCGAGAAGTCGTCCCCGCGACGTGCCGTGATGACGCGGATGGGCTCAGTGATCCAGTCGATGACCGGGTCGGTGACGATGAAGGCCACCACCATGCCCAGGATCAGTCCCGCGGCGGCGATCATCAGGCGCTTGCGGAGCTCGACCAGGTGAGCGCCGATCGACATGCGCTTGTCTCGCCGCGGTCCTTCCGGCATCTCGATCCGCGGCGGTCCTGCCGTGGTCACGCGCTATGCAGAGGTGTCGTTCGAGGCGCGTCGCTCAGGCGTGACGGACGGGGCGGCATTCGCCTCGGTGGCACGGGGAGCCTCGGGCGCGACAGCTCCGTCGTCGTCGCGCTTCATCTCTTTCATCTCGCTCTTGAAGACGCGAGCCGACTGGCCCACGCTCTTCGCGAGCGCAGGGAGCTTCGCGGCGCCGAACAACAGCAGAATGACCGCGAGAACGATCAGCAGGTGCCATCCGTTGAGATTGCCTAGCATGAGAACTCCTCGTCTCGTTCGGGCGTTGGGGTTCAGTCTAACCCGACCCCGCCAGCGACGGCCGGAGCACGACCGTCGTTCACCCTACGGGCGAGACATCTCCTGCGTACTGCGACAGACCCGCGGCCGCCCACGCGGCGGCCGCGCGCCGGGCGCCCGTGGGCTCGAGCAGTTCCACCTCTCCGCCGCGTCGGGCGGCGAGACGCTTCAGGCTCTGCTCGTCGGCCAAGCGCATCGATGCCACCGCCGCATCGCCCTCCGCCTCGATAGTGGCGCGCTCGAGATAGTCCGACATCAGCGGAGCCACGGCCAGCGGGAAACGGAATCGTGCGACGACCTCGTCGTCCGCGGGGGCGAACAGCTCGGGCACGGGGTCGGCGCCGTGGAGCGCGGGGATGTCCGTGAGCTCGGGGTCGCTCACCCTCTCGAGGTGGAACGTCCGGACGGCCTCGCGAGTGTGGCACCAGCCCTGCAGGTACCACTGCCCGCCGGCGATGTGCACCTTGATCGGGTCGACCGTCCGCGTCGTCGGGCCGGCACCGGGTGCGCGGTAGGTGAACGACACCGCAACGTGTCGACGCAGTGCGCGGTCCACGACGTCGCGGACTCCGTCGACCGGCCCCGGAGCGACGATCACCGCCGGCGGCGTCGACGACGCGCCCCGCGCGAGTTTGGCCAGCAGCCCCGACACGAGAGCGCTGTCTCCCACTCCGGGCAGAGTGCGGGTCAACTGCAGACCGGCCAGCAGGGCGGCGGCCTCGCGCGCCGTGAGCCGGGGAGAGCGCTCGAGCCCGACGGTGTTGGTGATCGAGATCACGTCGTCGCGGTCGAGCAGGTCCCAGTCGATGTCGAAAAGCTCGTTCGGCAGCTGCCAGTACCCGCTTTCGCCGGGGAGGCCGATGACGGTCAGTCGCTCGACCATCGCCCGCATCTGGTCGGGCGCGACGTCGAAGTCGGCCGCGGCTTCGGCGATCGACACCTCGCCCTTGCCGACGATGTACGGCACGAGCTGCAGCAGCAGTGCCGCGCGGTCGAGGGCCGGCAGAGATCGATCGGAGCTCACGCGGCACCCCCGTGCAGCGCGAGGGTCGCACGGAGGCGCCGGATGACCTCGTCGCGCAGGTCGTCGGGAGCAACCACGCGCACCTCGGGTCCGTACGAGGCGAGTTCATCGGCGAAGACGTGCAGATCGACGTAGGGCACGACGATGCCCTGCGGCGCGGGGTCGGCGCGGCGTGAGAGCCGCAGCGCCGCCTCGGTCCCGGGGTGCACCTCGAGCAGCGCACGCTGACGGCCCGCAACGGACTCGAGACCGGCGAGGGCGCGCTCCCCCGCCCCCTCGCGCAGCGCCTCGTCGAAACGCTCGCGCGTCACCGTGACGTCTCCGACGATCCGCGAGAGGAGGAACGTGCGCTCGGCATCCATCGTCAGGTCGAAACCGAACACGTGCCATCGCGCCTCGTACTCCAGCAGCGCCAGCGGGCGGATCCGACGCTCGCGCGACCGCGCGTCGCCCGGGCGCAGATAGCGGAACGTGACCACGCGGCACTGCTCGATCGCGCGCTGCAGCGCGGGGAAGGCGGCATCCCGTGCGCGGATGCGGGGCGCGTAGCCGATGATCGGCTCGTCGACCGCGATGCCCAGCGCGCGGATTTTGCGCAGACCGCTCCGGGCGTCCGCCGAGAGCGACTCGCTCCCCCACACGCTGCCGGCGATGTTCAACAGCGCGACCTCGGCGGGGCTGAACGAGATGTCCTCGGGGAGTGAGTATTCCGCGGTCGGCACCCGGTACCGCGCCTCGCGCAGGTCTTCGGGGTCGGCGCGATCGCCGATCGTCTCGATGGGCACGCCGAGACCGCGCAGGTTCTCTTTGTCGCGCTCGAACATCTTCTCGAGCGCATCCTTCGACGCACCCGCTTCGTATTGCTCGCGATAGCCGGCCACCGACGACAGGATCGTGTCCTTCGTCAGGCCCTGCTCGGTCGCCATGAGCGCGACGACGAGGTTGACCAGACGCTCCTCAGGAGCGGGTCGGGACGAGGTGGCGGACACCCGCCCATCCTAGGCGCGGGCCGGACTCAGCCGTCGACGCCGATGATGTCGAAGACGTAGACCAGAGCGGTGTCCGCCGGGGCGCGGAACGCCTGCTGATCGGCAGCCGTCTGGTCGGCCGGGACCACGACGAGCACTTGCGAGCCCACCGTCTGGCCCTCGAGGGCCGCGGCGAGCTCTTCGGGCAGCTGTGAGGGTGCGGCAGTGATCGGGGTCTTGCCCCAGGTCGACGCGAACTGCTTCCGGTCGTTCCACGCCACGCCCAGGACGTGGACGCGGGCGGTCGAATCGGCGGTCAACTCGGGTCCGTCGCCCTTCTTCAGCGTCTGCACCGACACGTCCGACGGCGCGTCGCCGTCGGGGATCGTGAGGCCCGGCTGCCCATTGGGCGCGCGGACCACCGTCGGAAGACCGAAGCCCGCCGTGAACTGGTCGGCGCCATCGGCCGCGGGGAGGTACACGCGCTCGACGTCGGCGACGACGACGGCCGAGCCGCCCTCGGGGATCTGCAGGCCCTGGGCCGCCTGCGCGCCGACGGCGTCGTAGGGCAGGGAGACCACGACGCGGGAGCCCTGCGTGGAGCACAGGATCGCGGACGAGAAGTCGGGGAAGGTGGCATCCCAGCCGGACAGCGGCTGCGCGTTGCTGATGTTGCCGTCGTAGCGCGACCCCACGATGCGCTCACCCGTCACGCCGTTGTACACGGTGAGGTCGAGGAGCACGAGCTGGTCGGGCTGCGTGATGCGCTCACCGTCGCCCGTGACCACGGTCTGCACCGAACGAGCGTCCGGCAGGAACGGCGACCGCACCTGCACCTCGGGCGGCGTCCCGACCTCGCCCGAGACGGTCACGGCCGCGGCCGCGCGCGGGTCGGCGGTGGGCGCCGCACAGGCGGAGCCGTCGGTACCGGCGGATGCCGAGCATCCGACGAGGCCGATTCCGGCCAGAGCGGTCACGGCGACGAGGGCGGGAAGTCTGCGCACCGGATCAGTTTAGGCGGTCGCGTCGGGGGTCTCCGTCGCCCCCGGGTGCTCCCCGCCGCGCTGCCGGACTCCATCCGCGGCCTTCTGCGCCTCGCGCACGCGCTTGCGGAGGTTCTTGTCGGTGATCTCACGGTCGCCGACGGCACCGGGGGTCCACAGCTCCACGTCCTCGTCACCGTAGCTCGACTTCGACGCGCGGCGCTTGACCTCGGGCGGCACCGCACCGGGCGCGAGGCGCCGGGCCGTGATGAGGAACCCGGTATGAGCGACCATGCGGTGGTCGGGGCGGACGGCGAGACCCTCGACGTGCCATCCGCGCACCATGGTCTCGGAGGCATCCGGGTCGGTGAACAGGCCCGTCCCGCGGATGTACTCCGCGACGCGGCTGAGCTGCGTCGCCGTCGCCACGTAGCAGAGCACGACGCCGCCGGGCGTCAGCGCGTCCGCGGCGGCGTCGATGCACTCCCACGGCGCGAGCATGTCGAGCACGATGCGGTCGACGGATGCCGGGGCGACGGCATCCGGGAGGTTCTCGACGAGGTCGCCGACGACGACCTCCCACGTGGACGGGAGCTCGCCGTGGAACGTCTCGACGTTGGCGCGGGCGACGTCGGCGAACTCCTCACGGCGCTCGAACGACACGAGCCGGCCGGACGGACCGATCGCCCGCAGGAGCCACAGCGACAGGGCACCCGAGCCCACGCCGGCCTCGACGACCGTCGCGCCGGGGAAGATGTCGGCCTGGGCGAGGATCTGCGCGGCATCCTTCGGATAGACGATCGCGGCACCGCGCGGCATCGACATCACGAAGTCGCGCAGCAACGGACGCAGGGCGAGGTAGTCGTGGCCGGAGCTGTTGGTCACGACGCTGCCATCGGGCTGCCCGACGAGCAGTTCGTGCTGGAGGACCCCGTTGTGGGTGTGGAGCTCGCCGTTCTCGCGGAGCGTGATGGTGTGCATCCGCCCCTTCGGACCGGTCAGCTGCACGCGGTCGCCGACCCGGAAGGGTCCGCTCAGGTGCGGGGTCTCGCTCATCGGGTCTCCTGCGGGTTCGTGGCCGTGGTCAGGGCCGGGGCGTGGGCGGTGTGAAGGGCGGCGAGGTCGGCCGCGGTGCGTCCGTCCAGCGTCGGCCACAGGGCGTGCGCCCCGAGTCCGTCGAGCGGCACCATGAGCGGCACCCCGAGCGTGACGGCACCGCTGGCGAGCGCCGAGCGCAGACCGTTCGGGGAGTCCTCGATGGCCACGGCACGGGCGATGTCGATCCCCAGCGCGGCGCTCGCCTGGAGGTACGGGTCGGGGTGGGGCTTCGGGCGCGCGACGTCGTCGCCGGCGACGACGATGTCGAACGCCGGGAAGTCGATGAGGTCGGCGATCGCCAGGGCCATGCGGCGCATCGACATCGTCACGAGGGCGGTCTTGGCACCGGAGCGGCGGAGATCGGCGAGGAGTTCCCGCGCCCCCGGTCGGAACGGCACACCGGTCTCGGCGAGCTGACGGAGCACCTCGTCGGTCAGGTACGCGATGATCTCGTCGACACCCCACGGCACACCGGCGTTCTGCAGAAGCCGCGCCGAGTCCTCGAGGGCGAGGCCCACCATGCCCAGCGCCTGTTCATGCGACCACGTGCCGCCGAAGCGCTCCACGAGCGGGGTCTCGGCGGCCATCCAGAAGGGTTCGGTGTCGACGAGGGTGCCGTCCATGTCCCAGAGGACCAGAGCGGGGGCGGGAGAAGTCATCGTTCCATCGTATCGAGGGCGGCACCGCCCCCGAGCGCTCCCCGGGGTGCATGCGCCTATCCTGGAAGCCAGCCCCGCAGGGGCAGAGGAGGTTGCGTGGACGCACTGGGTCGCCGGATCATCGTCGCCGCTTTCGACGGCTGGAACGACGCCGGAGAGGCGGCCTCGGCCGCCACGTCGATGCTGCGCTCGGGGGTCGAGTACGAGGTCGTGCACTCGGTCGATCCCGAGCTGTACTTCGACTACCAGTACACGCGCCCGCAGATCGGGATGGATGCCGAGGGTCGGCGCACGCTCACCTGGCCCGAGGCGACACTGCTGCGGCCGGCGCAGCGCACCGACGACCCCGAGATCTGGCTGCTGGTCGGGGTCGAACCGGCGCGCGCCTGGCAGGCCTTCGCCGCCGAGTTCATCGACGTCGCGCTGCGCGAGGACGTCACCGGTTTCGTATCGCTCGGCTCGATGATGTCCGACGTGCCGCACACCCGGCCGATCTCGGTGTTCGCCGGAAGCGAGAACGAAGCGATACGTCAGTCGCTTTCGCTCGAGCGCAGCCTGTACGAAGGCCCGGTGGGAATCCTCAGCGCCCTCGGCGACGCATCCGAACGTGCCGGCATCCCGACCGCCAGCCTCTGGGCGAGCGTGCCGCACTACGTCGCGGGGCACACTCCCTCGCCCAAGGCCACGCTCGCTCTGCTCGACCGGCTCCAGACGATCACCGGGATCGAGGTTCCGCGCGGCGAGCTCGCCGCGGAGGCTCTCGCCTGGGAGGCGTCGATCGACGCGGCCGCCGCCGACGACGAGGAGATGCGCGACTACATCCACCAGCTCGAGCAGACGCGCGACACGTGGGACTCGCCCGAGGCGTCCGGCGACGCAATCGCCCAGGAATTCGAGCGGTACCTGCGCCGCGGCGGCGACGGGCCCACCAAGCCCGGACGGGACGACCCGCCCCGCCGCTGAACGAAACGCCCGACGGCGCCGTCCCCGAGGGGGCGGCGCCGTCGTGATTCGTGCGGGCTCAGCCGGCGATGATCGCGGACTCCGCCGGGACGATACCCGTGAGCAGCAGGACGATGACCACGATGCCCAGCACCACGCGGTAGATCACGAACGGCAGGAAGCTGCCCTTCTTGAGGTACTGCATGAGGAACGCGATCACGAGGTACCCGGCGACGAAGGCGATGACGGTCGCGATGCCCGTCTCGCCGAGCGTGTACGGGCCCGTGCCCTCGTCGAAACTCTTGTACAGCTCGTAGAACCCGCTCGCGAACACCGCAGGCACGGCGAGGAGGAAGGCGTACTCGGCCACCGCCGTGCGGTTGTACCCGAGGGCGCGACCGAGGGTGGTCGTTGCGCCGGAGCGTGAAACGCCCGGCACGAGGGCCAGCGCCTGAGCGAACCCGTAGGCGAGGCCGTGCGGGTAGGTGAGGTCGTCGAGGTCACGGCGCCGCTTGCCGTAGTGGTCCGCCAGGCCGAGCAGGATGCCGAACACGATCAGCACGACCGCCGTGATCCACAGGCTCCGGAAGTTGTCGCGGATCAGGCTCTGAAGCAGGAACCCGAGCACGGCGATGGGGATGGTGCCGATGATGATCAGCCACCCCATGCGGGCGTCGGGGTCGTTGCGCGGCACCTTGCCGGTCAGCGAGCGGAACCAGCGCGAGATGACGCGGCCGATCTTCTTGCGGAAGTAGATCAGCACCGCCAGTTCCGTGCCGATCTGCGTGATCGCGGTGAACGTCGCACCCGGGTCGGTCTGTGACGGCAGGAATTCGCCCACGATGCGCAAGTGAGCGCTGGAGGAGATGGGGAGGAACTCGGTCAGGCCCTGGACGAGCCCGAGGATGATGACCTCGAAGATGTGCATGGAGTCCTTCAGTACGTCCGGATGAGGTCGGCGAGGACTCGACGACCGAACTCGAGCGCGTCGACGGGAACGCGCTCATCGACACCGTGGAACATCCCGGTGAAGTCGAGATCGGACGGGAGTCGCAACGGCGCGAACCCGTAACCGGAGATGCCCAGGGCGGCGAGGGCCTTGTTGTCGGTGCCGCCGCCCATGAGGTACGGGATCACCGGGACGCCCGGGTCGTGCCGCCCCAGCTGGGACACCATGGCATCCACGAGGTCACCCGAGAACGGAACCTCGAGACCGATGTCGCCGTGGACGACCTCCACCTCGATGTCGGGCCCGACGATGCGCCGGATGTCGGCGAGTGCCGCCTCTTCCGTTCCGGGAAGCACCCGCACGTCGATGAGCGCCTCGGCACGGTCCGGGATGACGTTGTGCTTGTAGCCGGCGGTCAACCCCGTCGGGTTGGTCGTGGTGCGCAGCGTCGATCGCAGGAAACCGGATGCCGCCCCCGCGCGCAACGCGAGGGCGTCGGGGTCACGGTCGTCGGCGCCGGTCATCTCGGCCAGGCCCGCGAGCAGTTGCGTCGTCGTGTCGGTGAGCGTGATCGGCCAGTCGGTGCGGCCGAGCGCGGCGACGGCTTCCGCCACGGCGGTGACGGCGTTGTCGGGGTGCAGCGCACTCCCGTGACCAGCGCGACCGCGGGCGACGAGCTTGATCCACAGAAGCGCCTTCTCACCGACCTGCAGCAGGTAGGCGCGACGGTCGTCGACCGTGATCGAGTAGCCTCCGACCTCGCTGATGGCCTCGGTCGCCCCGGCGAACCACTCGGGGCGATCGCGGATGACCAGCGCCGAGCCCTCGACCCCGCCATTCTCCTCGTCGGCGAAGAACGTCACGACGATGTCGCGCTCAGGCTGCTCCCCCGCCCGCAGCACATCGGCGACGGCCGTGAGGATCATGGCATCCATGTCCTTCATGTCGACCGCACCGCGGCCCCACAGGATGCCGTCGCGGATCTCGCCCGCGAAGGGGTCGACGCTCCAGTCCTCGGCGACGGCGGGCACCACGTCGAGGTGCCCATGCAAGACGAGCGCGGGCTTCTCGGGGTTGCGCCCGGGAACGCGCGCGCACACGTTCGTGCGGCGCTCGACCGGCTCGTAGTACTCGGTCGCCAGCCCCACTCCTTCGAGGTACGCCCCGACGTACTCCGCGGCCTCGCGCTCGCCGCGAGACCGACCCCCACCGAAGTTCGTGGTGTCGAAACGGATGAGGTCGGCGGCCACGCGGGCGACCTCGGGCGGGTCGGCATCGTGCTCGGACATGCGCACTACGGTACCCGGGCCGGGCCCCCTCCCCCGCCCACGCGCGACCGGGACGCGCCCGGGAGCGACCTCGGTTCGAGGCGGGGCGCCCGGCGTGGTAATGTCGTTCTTCGTTGCGAAAGCAGCGAACACCCAGATGCGCGGGTGGCGGAATAGGTAGACGCGCTAGCTTGAGGTGCTAGTGCCCGTATAGGGCGTGGGGGTTCAAGTCCCCCCTCGCGCACAGAATGAAGGCCCCGGATTCGTCCGGGGCCTTTTTCGTTGCCGCCGCACGACCTGTGACACCGGCGAAACGCTCACGTGACATCGCGCGCTTAGCGTCGAGTCATCTCGCAAGAACGGATGCCACATGTACCGGTTCGACGTTCCCACTATCGATATCTCCCCCTGGGCCGGCCCCGGGCCCGACCACGCACGTGCGGCCGTCGTCGCCGCCGTCGACCACGCCTGCCGCACCGTCGGGTTCATGCAGATCGTGGGTCATGGCATCCCGAACGTCGTCGTCGACGACCTCGAAGCCGGGATCGATGAGTTCTTCGCGCTGCCGCTGGAGGTCAAGAAGCAGTACGTGCGTCCGGCGGGTGAGAACCGCGGATACACCCCGCCCAAGAGCGAATCGCTGAGCTACAGCCTCGGCGTCGACCCGGTGACGCGCATGAACGACTTCTTCGAGGCGTTCAACGTCGGGACGTCGTGGCGGGAGTATCCCGGGACCGCGGCGACCGCCGCCGACTACGCCGAGAACGCGTGGCCGGATGCCGTTCCTCCTTTCCGCTCCGCGGTCGAGGAGTACTATGTCGAGGCTCGGCGGGTCGCCCGCACCCTGACGCAGATCTTCGCCGCCGCCCTGCGCGTGCCCGAGGACTTCTTCGACGCCCTCACCGACCACTCCATCGACGTCTTGCGGATGAACAACTACGCCCTGCCGCCGGGCTCGATCGAGCTCGGTGCCGAACTGACGGGCATGGGCGAGCACACCGACTTCGGCCTGGTCACCGTGCTGTGGGCCGATCAGGTGGCCGGGCTCCAGGTACTGGGGCTGGACGGATCGTGGAACGACGTCATGCCCGCGGACGGGGCGCTGCTGGTGAACATCGGCGACGTCGCCGCGCGTCTGACCAACGACAAGTGGCTCTCGACGCTGCACCGCGTCAAGCCACCCGTGATCGACGGGACGATCGAGCGGCGCCGGTCGGCGGCGTTCTTCCACGACGGGAACGCGGATGCCGTCGTCGACGTGCTCCCCCACTTCGTGACGCGCGAAGCGCCGGCACTGTACGAGCCGGTCACCGTCGCGCAGCACATCGCCGCGAAGCTCGCCGGATCGCGCGCCGGCCGCAAGAACCTGACGGCCGTGCGCGAGGCGGCCCGGGTGACGGCGAGCCACGGCTAGCCAGCCGGGGGCGGGTTGGGGCCTGCCAGCCGGGGGCGATAAACGCCGCCGCGAGTGAGACACGGCGTGCCATGCCGCGTGTCACTCGCGGGAGCGTTTATCGATGGATGCCGCAGACTTAGGCCGCGGATACGCCGAAGAGCAGGCCCAACACGTACGTCACCGCGGCGGCGCCGAAGCCGATCGCGAGCTGACGGAGGCCGCGCTTGAGCGGCGACGCTCCGGACAGCAGACCCACCATCGCGCCGGTCCCGAGGAGGGCGATGCCCACGAGCACGAGGGCCACCACGACCGCGACGAGTCCGCTCAGCCCGAACAGCCACGGCAGCACGGGGATGATCGCGCCCGAGGCGAAGAACAGGAAGCTCGACAGAGCCGCCCCCCAGGCGCTCCCGACCACATCGTGCGAGGACTCCCCGGGGGCGGCCGCCACCGGAGCGTTGCCGTTCTGCGCGGCCGAGACGACGTCTCGGGCCTTCGCGAGAGCCTCGTCGGCGTCCATCCCGCGGGTGCGGTACACGAGCGCGAGCTCGTTGGCATCCAGGTCGAGGTGCGGCAGGGCCGAGTCGGCGAAGTCGCTCTCCTCGGTGGCCTTGAGCAGCTCTCGCTGCGAGCGCACCGACACGAACTCGCCCGCGCCCATCGACAGGGCCCCGGCGAGCAGGCCCGCGATTCCGCTGAACAGCACGAAGCTGGGGGCCACGCCCGTGGCCCCCACGCCCATTACGAGCGCGAGGTTGGACACCAGGCCGTCGTTCGCGCCGAAGACGGCGGCGCGGAACGTGCCCGACAGGCGCCGGCGTCCGCGCGCGGCGAGACCCCGCACGACCTCGTGGTGCACTTGCTCGTCGGCGGCCATCTGCGCCGTGGCGTAGGGCTCGTCGGCGTACGGCGAGCGCGCCTCGGCGTTCTGGGCCAGCGCGAGCACGAAGATCGAGCCGAAGCGGCGCGCCATCCACGCGAGCATCGTCGTGCCGAACCCCGCGCGCGGCAGTCGCTGCGGGGTGTCGCCGAGCAGGTCGAGCCAATGCTGCTCGTGGCGGCCCTCGGCCTCGGCGAGCGCGAGGAGGATCTCGCGCTCCTCGCCGGTGCGGCGGCTGGCGAGGTCGCGGTAGACGCGCGCCTCGGCGCGTTCGTCGACGAGGTAGCGCGCCCAGCGGCGGCGGTCGCGGGCGGTGGGTGTGGCGGCGATCGTCACGGGTCTCCTTCGGGTCGCCCCCACGTTAGGCGGCGGCATCCGTTCCCCCGGGCGCGTCGGCCGATACTGACAGCATTTCGGGGCCCCGAACCCCGGAAAGACGGGGATGCCACGGGCTCCGTGCCAGCATTTCGGAAGCGCGAAACCGCCACCGGGCGGCGTCAGGAGCGCACGCGCTGGCGCAGCACCTCGATGCGGGCCTGGAGCTGCGCGACGGTGGCGTGCGAGACCGCGGGGCCCCCGCAGATGCGGCGGAGCTCGGCGTGGACGAGCCCGTGCGGCTCTCCGGTGCGGCGGGCGTACAGCCCGACGAGGCTGTTGAGCAGCTGCCGCTGCTCTTTGAGGGTGCGGTGCAGTGGCTGGGGCAGACCGCCCTCGTCGACGCCCGGTGGCTCCTGGCCGCTCGCCTTCTGCTGCTCCTCGCGGCTCGAGCGGTGCCGCGACTGACGGGAGGCCCGCGTCATGAGGACTTCGTGCACCTGTTCGGGCTCGAGGATCCCCGGGATTCCGAGGAACTCCTCTTCTTCGATCGTGCCGGGGACGGCGAGCTGGCCGAATTCCTGCCCGTCGAAGAGCACGCGGTCGAAGTGGGCGAGCGACCCGAGCGCCTGGTACTCGAACTCCTGCTCGAGCGCGTCGGAGGCTTTGTCCTCACGCTCGGCGGCATCCATCATGTCTTCTTCGGCGTTCCACTGGTCTTCCGCGTCGCTGTCGCGGTCGAGGGCGTGGTCGCGCTGGGCCTCCATCTCGCCGGCGAGGGCTAGGAGCGGCGGCACGTTGGGGAGGAACACGCTCGCGGTCTCGCCGCGGCGTCGGGCCCGCACGAATCGGCCGATGGCCTGGGCGAAGAACAGCGGGGTCGAGGCGCTCGTGGCGTACACGCCGACGGCGAGGCGCGGGACGTCGACGCCCTCGGACACCATGCGCACGGCGACCATCCAGCGGCTCGTGCCCTTCGAGAATGTCTCGATGCGGCTCGAGGCCTCGGCCTCGTCGGAGAGGACGACCGTGACCTTCTCGCCGCTGATGTCCTCGAGGATCGTGGCGTAGGCGCGCGCGGCGGTCTGGTCGGTCGCGATGACGAGGCCTCCGGCGTCCGGGACCGTCTCGCGCACCTCGGTGAGCCGCCGGTCGGCCGAGCGCAGGACCGCGGGGATCCAGTCGCCGTTGGGGTCGAGCGCGGTGCGCCACGCCTGCGAGGTGATGTCCTTCGTGTTGTCCTGACCGAGCTGGGCCTCCATCTCTTCGCCGGCCTTGGTGCGCCAGCGCATCTGCCCGGCGTAGACGAGGAAGAACACGGGGCGGACGACGCCGTCGTCGAGCGCGCGGCGGTAGCCGTAGGCGTAGTCGGTGCGGGAGAGGCGGATGCCCTTGTCGTTGGGGTGGTACTCCACGAACGGGATGGGCGCGGTGTCGCTGCGGAACGGGGTCCCCGACAGCAGCAGGCGCCGGGTCGCCCGCCCGTACGCCTCGCGGAGCGCGTCGCCCCAGCTGAGGGCGTCGCCGCCGTGGTGCACCTCGTCGAGGATCACCAGGGTTCTGGCATCCATCGTCAGGAGCTGGTGCACCTCGGCCTTGACGGCGACCTGCGCGTAGGTGACCGCGACGCCGTGGTACTGCCGCGAGGGCGTGGCGTGGCGGTTGGAGAAGAACGGATCGAGGCGGATGCCGACCCGCGCGGCGGCCTCGGCCCACTGGGTCTTGAGGTGCTCGGTGGGGGCGACGACGACGATGCGATCGACGACGCGGCGGCGCATGAGCTCGGAGGCGAGGCGGAGCGCGAACGTCGTCTTACCGGCGCCCGGGGTGGCGGCGGCGAGGAAGTCGCGCGGGCCCTTGCCCTCGCCGTCGGGTCCGTCGAGGCCGAAATACAGGTCGAGCGCCTCGGCCTGCCACGCGCGCAGGCGCTGGGCGGTGCCCCAGGGGGCGCGCTGCGGGAACGAGGGCGAGAGGTGCTCGGCGGCGAAGCTGCCGAAGTGCGGCTCGGTGCCGTCGGGGTCGCGGGGCTCGAGGTCGAGGGACGGGGTGCCGCCCGGCGCGGAGTCACGCGGGGCCGGGACCGTGCCGAAGGCCGGATCGACCGCGACGGGAGCCGTGGTGTGCGAGGTGTCGGGGAGGGGCGTGGTGCGGGTGTCGTCTTCCAGCATCGAACCTCCATCCCTCGCGAGCGCGAACATCAACGATAGGTCACGGACCGGCCCTCCCGCGCCGGGCTGTGGACGTTCCGCCGCCCCATCGGCGATAAACGCTTCCTGCACCGAAACACGCTCGCTGCGCGCGTTTCCCAGTGCAGGAAGCGTTTATCGCGGGGGTGCGGCCCTTGCCCTGTCGGAGCCCGGGGATAGCCTGGAGGAGGAGGTTTCGATGACACTCGACCCGCACTCGCCCCGCGTCCCGTCCGCGTCCGACAACCCCGGCCCGCACCCCTGGCGCCGGTTCGTCGCCCTCGGCGACTCCTTCACCGAGGGGATCGGCGACCCGCTGCCGGACGGCGGTCACCGCGGCTGGGCCGACCGCGTGGCCGAAGTGCTGGCGGCGCAGGTCGACGATTTCGCCTATGCGAATCTCGCCGTGCGGGGCAAGCTCATCGCGCAGATCGTCGCCGATCAGATCGAGCCGGCCCTGGCCCTGAAGCCCGACCTCATCACGTTCTCGGCGGGGGGCAACGACGTCATCCGCCCCAAGACCGATCCCGACGTCGTCGCCCAGCAGTTCGAAGATGCGGTGGTCCGTCTGCGCAGCGGGGGCGCCACGGTCGTGGTCTTCACCGGCATCGACACGGAGTTCACCCCGGTGTTCCGCGGCATCCGAGGAAAGGTCGCGATCTACAACGAGAACATCCGCTCCATCGCCGACCGCTACGACTGCATCGTCGCCAACCAGTGGGGCCTGAAAGAGGTGCAGGACATGCGCTTCTTCGATGACGACCGGCTGCACTACAACACACTCGGCCACCACGAGGTCGCACGCATGGTGTTGCGCGCGCTGAACGTACCGAACGACCTGCAGCCGATGCAGCCCGAGGCGCTGACACCGACGACCTGGCGCGCCGCCCGCGAGAAGGACTTCGTCTGGGCGCGCGAATACCTCGTGCCCTGGGTGCTGCGGCGCCTGCGCCACGAGTCCTCGGGCGACCACATCCTCCCCAAGCGGCCCGAACCGCTGCCCGTGACCTTCCTCGCCCCCGGGCAGGATGCCACGGCCGCCCGCGAGACGCAGGTCTGAGCCCCGCACCTCAGCGCAGCGCGCGCCCCAGCTCCCACAGCGCCACGGCGCTCGCCGCGGCGACGTTGAGCGAGTCCACTCCCCCGGCCATCGGGATCGTCACGACCGTATCGGCGGCGGCGAGCGCACCCCGGCTCAGGCCGTCGCCCTCGGAACCCATCAGCAGAGCCACCCGCTCATGCCCCGCGGCGGCGAAATCGTCGAGGGCCACGGCGTCGTCGGCGAGCGCGAGGGCGGCCAGGTGCAGCCCCGCACCCTCGAGCAGCGGCTTCGCCGCGGTCCACTCGGGCAACCGCGTCCACGGCACCTGGAACACCGTGCCCATACTGACCCGGACGCTCCGCCGGTACAGCGGGTCGGCGCAGCGCGGGGTCACGAGCACCGCGTCCGCGCCGAGCGCCGCGGCCGAACGGAACGCCGCACCGACATTGGTGTGATCCCCGATGTCCTCGAGCACGACGACGAGGCGCGCGCCCGCCACGACCTCCGCCACGGACCGGAGCGGCGGACGGTGCATGGATGCCAGCAGCCCCCGGTGCACGGTGTACCCGGTGACCTGTTCGGCGACCTCGGCCGGGACGACGTAGATCTCGGCACCCTCGCCGACGAGGGCGAGGGTGTCGGTAAGGAACTTCTCCTGCACGAGCACGGAGCGGGGACGGTGTCCGGCGCGCAGCGCCCGGTCGAGCACCTTCGACGACTCCGCGATGTACAGGCCGCCCGCGGGCTCGCTCACGCGACGCAGCGTCACGTCCGTGAGGTCGCGGTAGTCGGCGAGGCGCGGGTCGTCGGCGGAGTCCAGGGCGATGACGGGCATCGTCCCACTCTGCCAGGCGGGGAGCGGACACCGCCCCCGCCCCGCCTCAGGCCACGTGCAGGACGCGTCCGCCGCCGATGACGAGGGCCCGCTCGGGCTGGCGTACGAGCGCGTCCATGGGGTTCTCGGCATCCACGAGCACGATGTCGGCACGAGCACCCTCGACGAGGTCGTGCGTCTCGCGTCCGACCGCCCACGCTCCCGCGCTGGTGGCCAGCTGCACGACGCGGAGGAGGTCGTCGTCACGCACGAGTCCGCCGGCGCGGGCGTACTGCCACGCGATCCCGAGCGTGTCGCCGGTGCCGTACGGGCTCCACAGGTCGCGGATACCGTCGGTGCCGAGCCCGAACCGCACTCCTGCGGCATCCAGCTCGTCCAGCGGCAGCTGCGGCAGGCGCAGCGGCGCGACGGTCGTCATGCTGACCCCGGCCTCGCCCATCGCGCCGAGCAGGTCACGCCGGTGCGCGGGGTCGAGCTGCGCGACGGCGAAGCCGTGCGCGATGTTCACACGCCCCTGCAGCCCGAGGCGCACGGCGCGCTCGACGATCAGCTCGATCTGGAAGGCGCCGAGCTCGGCGGGATCGTGCAGGTGGATGTCGACGCCGCGACCGGTGTCGGCGGCGAGCGCGGTGATCGCTTCGATCTGACCGACCGGGTCGCGGTCGATCGTCGCGGGGTCGAGACCGCCGATCCAGCGGACGGCGTCGTGCGCGGCGGCGGCCCGGAGCAGGTCGAGCACTCCGGGGCGGCGCAGCACCCCGTCCTGCGGGAACGCGACGATCTGCACCTCGACGGCACCCCCGTACGCGGCGGCGGCCTCGGCGACGGCGTCGATCCCGCGCAGCCCGATCCCGGCGTCGACGTCGACGTGACTGCGGATCGCGGTCGTGCCGTGCCGCACGAGTTCCGCGAGCACGCGCGCGGCACGCGGGACCGAGGGGATGCCGAGGGCCTCGCGCCGGTCCCGCTCGTGGCGGATGCGCCCCTCGGTGCTCGACTCGCCGCCGTACGACTGCCACGGAAGGCCCCACCACGATTTGTCGACGTGCGCGTGGGCGTTGATGATCCCGGGGAGGGCCAGCATCCCGCGCCCGTCGAACTCCCGGGCGCCGACGGGGTCGGAGCCGACCGGCGCGACCCGCGCGATGCGTCCGTCCTCGATGACGATGTCGACGGGATCCCCTCCCCACGGCCGCACGCGGCGGAGGCGGGTGACGTCGAAGAAGGCCGGGGAGGGTGTGGGGGTCATGGCCCGATTATCCGTGGTCGCCCTTGCGAACCGCCCGGGGGTGGCGCCGAGCGGGCGGCGACGACGGGGTCGGCGGGCGGTCCTAGACTCGATCCGACGGAGGTGGGCATGACGGACACGACGAAGGATGCCGGGATCGCGGCATCCATCGATCGAGCCGTCGAGGTGCTCGCCGGACGCCGCATCGCCGTCCTGACCGGCGCGGGCGTGTCCACCGACTCCGGCATTCCCGACTACCGCGGCAAGGGAGCGCCCACGCGCACCCCGATGACGGCGCAGCAGTTCTTGGCCAGCGCCGACGCGCGCCGCCGGTACTGGGTCGGCAGTCACCTCGGCTGGAAGGTGTTCGCCGCCGCCGCACCCAACGACGGGCACCGCGCGCTCGCCGCGCTCGAGGACTCCGGCGTCTCCACCGGTGTCATCACGCAGAACGTCGACGGGCTCCACGTGCGCGCCGGCAGTCACCGCGTCGTCGAGCTGCACGGCACGATGCGCCGCGTGGGGTGTCTGCACTGCGGGCAGGTGTTCGACCGCCGCGACCTCGCGGCACGCGTCGAAGCCGACAATCCGTGGATCGCCCTGCCCGAGAACGTCGAACTCGGTCCCGACGGCGATGTCACCCCGGCATCGGCTGACGGTTTCGTCGTCCCGGTGTGCTCGGTGTGCGGCGGGACGCTGAAGCCCGACGTGGTGTTCTTCGGCGAGTACATCCCGGTCGAGAAGTTCCGCGAGGCCGAACAACTCGTGCACGCCAGCCAAGCGCTGGTCGTGGTCGGCTCCTCGCTCGTGGTCAATTCCGGCATCCGCCTGGTGGAGCGGGCGCGGCGCCGCCGCCTCCCCGTCGTGATCATCAACCGCGGCGAGACCCGTGCCGACCAGCGTGCGGCGGTCAAGATCGAGGGCGGTACGACCGACGTGCTGCGGGCGTTGTCCGAGCGGCTGCCGCCCCTGGCGTGACGCTCGCGGGGCCGCACCGGGGAGCGCGGGTTAGGCTCGACTCGTGACGATCCTCACCCTCGTACGCCACGGCGAGACCGACTGGAACGCCGGCCAACGCATCCAGGGCTCGACCGACATCCCCCTCAACGACACGGGCCGCGCGCAGGCCCGCGAGGTCGCCGCGACCCTCGCCGACGATCTCGTCGGGAGCGATGTCGTCGTCGTCTCGAGCGACCTGTCGCGCGCCGCCGAGACCGCCGACACGATCGCCGCGGCCCTCGGCACCACCGTCACCCGTCGCCTCCCGGGCCTGCGCGAACGCTCCTACGGCGACGCCGAGGGCATGGACGCACAGACCTTCGCCGCGACCTACGGGCCGTGGAACACCGCTCAGGTCCCGGGCGCCGAGGCGTGGCCGCTCGTGCGCGAACGCGCGCTGGCGTCGATCGCCGAGGTCGTGTCCGAGACCCCCGAGGGCGCACACGTCATCGCGGTGGCGCACGGAGCGCTCATCCGCGAGGTCATCCTGCACGCCACCGACGGAGCGTTCCCCCGCGTCGGCGAGCGACTGCCCAACTGCTCCGCCACCGTGTTCCGCCTCGACGGCGAGGCCTGGGAGCTGCTGGCCTACGCCGGCGTCGTGAGCTGAGCGGCCGCTTCGGGACTCACGTCCCGGCGCGCCGGAGCAGCGCGCGGGCGTGCCGCAGGATCGGCTCGTCGATCATGCGCCCCTCGTAGCGGAACACGCCCCGCTCCCCTGCGGCTGCCGCGAGCACGCCCTCGGCCCACGTGCGCTGATCCGGCGTCGGCGCGTACGCCGACCGGATGGTCGTGACCTGGCCCGGGTGGATGCACGCGGTCGCGGTGAAGCCCGAGGCGGCGGCATCCCGAGCTTCGGACGACAGACCGTCGAGATCGGCGATGTCGACGTGCACGGCGTCGATCGCGGCCTTCCCGAACGCTCCCGCCGCCAGCAGCACGCGGGCGCGGGCGAGCCGTGCGACATCGCGGTACGCGCCGTCGTCACGGCGGCTGGAGGTGCCGCCCATGCTCGCCACGAGGTCTTCCGCTCCCCACATCAGCGCAACCACCGACGGCAGCGCTGCGAGCTGTTCCGCCGCGGCCACCCCGCGCGCGGTCTCGCACAGGGCGATGACCTCGTACGCGTCGACGGGCGCGAGGGATGCCGCGGACTCGGCCTTGGCGACCATCACGCGGCGGATGCGGGTGCGGGCGAGGGCCGCGAGATCCCGGGCGAACTCAGGGGTGGCGGGCGCGTTGACCCGCACGATGACCCGGTCCGGATCGGGGTCCGCGGCGATCAGGGCCGCGCGCGCGACCTCCTTGGCATCCGGGGCGACGGCGTCCTCGAGGTCGAGGATCGCGGCATCCGCCCTCTCCCGCGCCTTCGCGAGGCGCTCGGGGCGGTCGCCGGGGACGAAGAGCAGCGCCGGGCCGAGATCGAACGCCCCGGTCACGTCGCGGCATCCATCGACCACACCAGCACCGTCCGGGTCGCGGTGGCCACGACCTCGTCGTTCTGCGAACGCCCGGTGTGCGCGAGCACGACCACGCCCTGGCCGGGACGCGACGCCGAGGCGCGTGCCGAGACCACCTCGGTCTCGGCGAGGAGAGTGTCGCCGATGAACAGCGGCGCCGGGAAGCTGACGTCCGTCAACCCGAGCTGCGCGACGAGCGTGCCCTGGGTCAGCTGCGCGACCGAGAGACCCACGAGCGTCGACAGCGTCCACATCGAGTTGATCAGCGTGCGACCGAACGGCTGGGTCGCCGCGTACGCGGCATCCAGGTGCAGGGCCTGCGCGTTCATCGTGAGGGTCGTGAACAGGACGTTATCGGCCTCGGTGACCGTCCGCCCGGGCCGGTGCACATAGCGCTCGCCGACGATGAACTCCTCCAGAAACAGGCCACGCTGCTCGATCATGCGGCCACGGTACTCCCCCACAGGCCCAGTGCTCGCGAGATCACCATGAGCTGCACCTCGGTCGTCCCCTCGCCGATCTCGAGGATTTTCGAGTCCCGGTAGTGCCGCGCCACCGGGTACTCGTTGATGAAGCCGTTCCCGCCGAAGATCTGCGTGGCGTCGCGCGCGTTCGCCATCGCCGCGTCGCTCGCGGTCATCTTGGCCACCGCGGCATCCACCGCGAAGGGCTTTCCCGCATCGCACAGGCGCGCGGCGTGCACCCACGCCAACCGCGCGGTGTGCACCCGGGCGTGCATCCGCGCGAGCGTGAACTGCACGTTCTGCCGCGTCGACAGGCGATCGCCGAAGACGGTGCGGCTCCGGGCGTAGTCGACCGCCGCCTCGAGGCATCCCTCCGCGGCGCCGGTCGCCAGGGCCGCGATCGCCACGCGACCCTCGTCGAGCGTGCGCAGGAAGTTCTTGAACCCGAGCCCGCGCTCGCCGAGGAGGTTCGCCGCGGGCACGCGCACGCCGTCGAAGGTCAACGGGTGCGTGTCGGAGGCGTTCCACCCGACCTTGTCGTACGCCGGACCGACCGTGAAACCCGCGGTGCCGGCGGGCACGATGAGGGTCGAGATCTCGGGGCGATTGCCGCTGCGGTCGGTCACCGCGGTGACGGCGACGTAGCTCGTGATGGCGGTGCCGGAGTTGGTGATGAACTGCTTCGAACCGTCGATCACCCACTCGTCGCCGTCGAGCCGCGCGGTCGTGCGGGTCGCCCCCGCGTCGCTGCCGGCCTCGGCCTCGGTCAGGCCGAACCCGGCGAGCGCGCGCCCGGCCACGAGGTCGGGGAGGTACTCGGCCTTCTGCGCGTCGCTGCCGAAGCGGTACAGCGGCATGGCGCCCAGTCCCACGCCGGCCTCCAGGGTGATCGCGAGCGACTGGTCCACCCGTGCGATGGCTTCGATCGCGACGCACAGCGCCGCGTAGTCGCCCCCCTGTCCGCCGACATCCTCGGGGAACGGCAGGCCGAACAGCCCCAGCTCCCCCATCTGCGCGACGATGTCGAGCGGCAGTTCGTGCGCGCGGTCGGCCTCGTACGATCGCGGCGCGATCACCTCGTCGGCGAATTCGCGGACCATTCCGGCGAGCTCGCGCTCGTCGTCGGTGAAGGCGTGCTGAGTGTCGATGCTCACGGGGGATCCTCCTCGGGATCGGGAAAAGGGGATGCCGCGGACGCGGCGTTCGGGTCGGTGGGGGCGCTCGCCGCCCCGCGATCACCGCAGCAGCATCGCTCTGCCCGGCTCGCGCAGCACCCCGGCGACGTCGGTGAGGAAGCGCGCGGCCTCCGCACCGTCGACGACGCGGTGATCGAACGAGAGGCTGAGAGTCAGCACGTCGCGCAGGGCGATCTCGCCCCGGTGCTCCCACGGGGTGCGGCGCACCGCTCCCACGGCGAGGATCCCGGCCTCGCCCGGGTTGAGGATCGGCGTGCCGGCATCCACCCCGAAGACCCCGACGTTCGTGATCGAGAACGTCCCGCCGGTCATGTCCACCGGGGCCGTGCGTCCGGCCCGCGCGGTCGCGGCCAGCCCGGCGATCGCGTCGGCGAGGTCGACGAGCGCGAGGGTCTCGGCATCCCGGATCACCGGCACGACGAGCCCACGATCGGTCGCGGCGGCGATGCCGAGGTTCACGTAGTGGTGCTCGACGATCTCGCCCGACTCGTCGTCCCAGTGCGCGTTCAGCGCCGGCGTGCGACCGATCGCGAGGCACACCGCCTTCGCGACGATCGCGAGCACACCGATCCGGTGACCATCGAGCGCGCGATCGTGCGTGAAGGACGCCAGCAGCTCGGTGGTCGCGGTGACGTCGATCGTGAGGAACGTCGTCGCGTGCGGGGCGGTGAAGGCGCTGCGCACCATCGCGGCAGCAGTGTGCTTGCGCACGCCGCGGATGGGTGTGCGCGTGACGCGCGGGTCGGAACGAACAGCCGGGGGGACCGTCGACGCGAGAGAAGGGGAAGTGCGCGCGAACTCCTCCACGTGCGCCCGTGTGACGAGATCGCCGGGATGAACGGCGGCCACGCGGGCGAGGTCGACGCCGAGGTCCTTGGCGAGCTTGCGGACCGGCGGCGTGGAGCGCGGCCGCTCGACCGGCACCTCGACGGGAGCGGAGCGGACGACGTCGTGCGGCGCCGCCGCCTGGACGGCGGAGTCGACGTCGATCACCGTCGTGGCGGTCGTGCGCGCGCGGCGCCGCGGCCGGACGCCCGACGTCGGAGCCGCGCCGTACCCGACGAGGTTCGGTGTCGCCGCTCCCTCGCGGCCCGTCGGGCGGAGATCGTCGGCGACACGCCGCTCGGCGGTCGCCGCCACCGGCGTGTCGGGTGTCGACTCCGCCGGACGGTCCGCCGGCGGGGCGGCCGTGGGCTCCGGCGGCTCGGGTTCCGATCCGGCATCCTCGTCTCCCCCGACGGCGAAGGACACCAGGGGCGAGCCGACGGCGACGACATCGCCGGCCGAGGCGTGCAGTCCCCGCACGATCCCGGCGTAGGGCGAGGGAATCTCGACGACCGCCTTGGCCGTCTCGACCTCGGCGATGGTCTGGTTCAGCGACACCTCGTCGCCCTCGGCGACGTGCCACAGCACGATCTCGGCCTCGGGCAGTCCCTCGCCGAGATCGGGAAGGCGGAATTCGGCGATCATCGGACACCCTCTTCGAGGGTGCTTCCGGCGGGCGCGAGGCCACCCGCGGGAGGCGCGCCGGTATCGCGCTCCCACACCCGATCCACCGCGTGCAGGATGCGGTCGAGGTCGGGCACGTGGTGCTTCTCGAGCTTGGCCGGCGGATACGGGATGTCGTGCCCGGTGACGCGCTGCGGCGGCGCCTCGAGGAAGGGGAAGCAGCGCTCGGTGATGCTCGCCACGATCTCGGCGCCCACCCCCGCCTGGCGCGCCGCCTCGTGGACGACGACGACCCGGCCGGTCTTGCGCACCGACGCGGCGACGGTGTGGAGGTCCATCGGCGACAGGGACCGCACGTCGATCACCTCGATCGAGATCCCCTCGTCCTCGGCGGCGAGAGCGGCATCCAACGCCGTGCGCACCGAGGCGCCATAGGTGACGATCGTCACGTCCGTTCCCTCCCGGGCGACGCGGGCGAGGTGCAGGGGCGGGGCGTCCGCGAGATCGGCATCCAGATCGACCTCGCCCTTGGAGTGGTACAGACGCTTCGGCTCGAAGAACACGACCGGATCGTCGGATGCCACGGCCTGACGCAGCATGACGTAGGCGTCCTGCGGGGTCGAGGCGGTCACGACCCGCAGACCCGCCGTGTGCACGAAATACGCCTCGGGCGACTCGGAGTGGTGCTCGGCCGCCCCCACGCCGCCGGCCCAGGGGATGCGGATGACCAGCGGCATCCGGATGCGTCCGTTGCTGCGGTAGTGGAGCTTGGCGACTTGGCAGACGATCTGATCGAAGGCGGGGTAGACGAAGCCGTCGAACTGGATCTCGACGACGGGCCGGTAGCCGCGCAGGGCGAGGCCGACGGCGGTGCCGACGATGCCGGCCTCGGCGAGCGGGGTGTCGATGACGCGCGGGGCACCGAAGCGCTCCTGCAGGCCGTCGGTGACCCGGAAGACGCCGCCGAGCGTGCCGATGTCCTCCCCCAGGAGCAGGACCCGGTCATCGTCGGACATCGCCCGGGCCAGGCCCGCGGTGATCGCCGATCCGAGGGTGAGCGCGGTCATCGGTCCTCCTCCGTGGCGAAGCCCGCGAGGTACTCGACGTACTCGGCGCGCTGAGCGGCCAGCGGGGCGTGGGGTTCGGCGTAGACGTGGTCGAACACGGTCTCCGGGGCCCGGGTGACCGCCCCGATGCAGGCGGCTCGCACCTCGGTGGCGAGAGCGTCGGCGGCCGCGGCGACCTCGGCGAGCGCGGAGTCGTCGATCACGCCCTCGGCGCACAGGTACGCCTCGAACCGGGCGATCGGGTCGCGCTCGGCCCACCGTTCGACCTCGTCCACCGTGCGGTAGCGGGTCGGGTCGTCCGACGTCGTGTGCGGCCCCATCCGATACGTCACGGCCTCGAGGAACGAGGGTCCTTCGCCCCGGCGCGCGCGGTCCAGCGCCCACCGCATGGCGGCGACGCACGCGAGCACGTCGTTGCCGTCGATCCGCAGGCTCGGGATGCCGAAGCCCGGCGCCCGGCCCGCGATGGGGTGCTTCGCCTGGACGGTGACCGGCTCCGAGATCGCCCACTGGTTGTTGGAGCAGACGAAGACCATCGGCGCGCCGAAGGACGACGCGAACACCATCGCCTCGTTGACGTCGCCCTGGCTCGTCGCACCGTCGCCGAAGTACGCCACGGCGACGTCGGTGGAGCCGTCGCGCTGCGCACCCATCGCCCACCCGGTGGCGTGCAGCGCCTGGGCTCCGATGATGATCTGCATGGGCGCGACGTTGATGCTCGCGTGGTCGTAGGCGGAGTGCTCCTCGCCACGCCACGCGAGCATGTAGCCCTCGGGCTTCGCCCCGCGCGCCAAGAGGACGCCGTGCTCGCGGTAGCTGGGGAAGGCGAAGTCGCCGGCGGAGAGTGCGTGAGCGGTGCCGATCTGCACCGCCTCCTGACCGCGACACGGTGCCCACAGCGCGAGCTGCCCCTGACGCTGCAACGCGACGCCCTCGGCATCCAGGCGGCGGGTGAGGACCATGTCGCGGTGGAGGGCGCGCAGCTCGTGCGGCGACAGGTCGGCGATCCAGGGGTCCAGCGCGGGATCGGGCACGCGCGTCCCGTCCGGTTCGAGCAGTCGGGCGACGTCGCCCCCGTCCTCGGAGCGGGGCGTCCTCCCCCGCGCAGCGGACTCGTGCGTT
This sequence comes from Microbacterium sp. SCPM-O-B-15248 (M128), assembly GCF_058214835.1. Classification (NCBI taxonomy): domain Bacteria; kingdom Bacillati; phylum Actinomycetota; class Actinomycetes; order Micrococcales; family Microbacteriaceae; genus Microbacterium; species Microbacterium sp. SCPM-O-B-15248 (M128). The sequence goes on along the minus strand of NZ_JBYQLI010000002.1, from coordinate 59,341 downwards.
CGTTCGGCATCCGCCGCGGTTCCGTCGACAGCCGATCCGTGGTGAGGAGTGGTCTGGGTGTACGTCATCGTCATCCCTCCAGGTGCGGCCCGCGATCCTCGTGGGAGCGGGGCAGTCCGGGTGCCGGCGGCGTCGCCGACACGGCCGACCGTACGCGGGGAAGGCAGGGCGCTCAAGACCCGCGCCACGGGTTCAGCATTGTGCGCATTGCGATGACCGAGCATCCTGCTAATGTTTCGCACCATGACCAAGCTCGACGCGGTCGACCTCGACCTCCTCCGCGCCCTGTCCCACGATCCCCGCGCCACCGTCGTCGCGCTCGCCGAGAAGCTGGGCCTCTCGCGCAACACCGTCCAGGCGCGGATGGTCCGCCTCGAGAAGGGCGGCGTGTTCCTGTCCTACGAGCGCACGCTGTCGGCCGAGGCGTTGGGTTTCCCGATCGAGGCGTTCCTGCAGGTCACGGTGCGGCAGGCCGAGCTGCCTGCGATCCGTGAAGCCCTCGCCCGAGTGCCCGAAGTGCTGCAGGCACACGGCCTCAGCGGACAGGTCGACCTGCTCGTGCGGGTGGCCTGCCGCGACACCCAGCACTTGTTCGACACCGACGCCCGCATCCTCTCGATCGAGGGCGTCGAACGCACCGAGACCTCGCTCGTGATGGGCGAGGTCATCGGTTACCGCGTCGCGCCGCTGATGGACCTGGCGCGCGAGCAGCTGTAGCGGCGCGCTGTCAGGGCGCCGGGACGACCGGCACGCTCGCCGTCTCGGTGCGCGGTTCGGCCGGGCCATCGGCATCCAGTCGCACGAGCACGACACCGGCCAGGATGAGCGCTCCCCCGACGAACTGCACCGGTGCGGGGGTCTCGCCCAGCAGCAACCAGGCGAATCCGAGGGCGAACAGCACTTCGCTCAGCCCGACGAACGACGCCAGCCGCGACCCGATCAGCGGCACGGCGATGACGCCGAGCGCGTAGCCGAGGGTCGTCGCGACGCCGCCGACCCACAGCAGGGGCAGGATGCCGGGGACCTCGAGCCCCAGCATCGACACGGTGATCGCGGGGGCGGCGAAGGGCAGCACGCCCGTCACGATCAGCACCCCCATCACCGCCGTGCCGGTCAGCAGGCCGCCCGCGGCGAGCGCGAGCGGGGGCAGATCGTCGCCGGCCCGCCCCGCGATGACGAAGTAGGCCGCCGCACACACCGCGGCGCACAGTGCGAACAGGGTGCCGAGCAGGTCGAAACGCGCACCGCTGATGTCGACGACGAGGACGAGACCGGCCATCGCGACGACGGAACCGACGATGACGAGCTTCGACGGCGCCCGCCGTGTGCGCACCCACACCGCGATGACGAGGAGTACGGGCGCGATGTACTGGATCAGGAGCGCCACCGCGACCGGCATCCGCTGCATCGCCGCGAAGTAGAACACCTGGCATCCGGCGACCGCCGTGAGGCCGAACGCGAGGATGAGCAGCCCGTGCCGCCGCAGGAATCCCGGCTGCCGACGAATCGCCCGGATGAGCGCGGGAGACAGCAGCAGGGCCGCGAGCCCCATCCGTACGACGAGGACGGCGCCCAGCGACCAGCCGCCGTCGAGCAGCGGCTTCACGAACGGGCCGCTGGACGAGAACGCCAGCGCCGAGGCGACCGCGATCACGAGGCCCGTGACGGCGGTGGAACCGTGATGCGTCGGGCGTGGGAGGGCGACGGAGGAGGTGGTCATGGCTGCCCGCTGTCAGGAGTGAAGTACGTTTACACTCGTGACAGTAGAGCGTCCGCCTGTCAGGAGTCAACATGGTCTTCATCCGTGACACCGAGCTCGTCCTCCGCGCCACGGTCGAGCTGGTCAACACGCTCCCCGAGTCCGACACGAGCGGTGTCGACGGCCTCGTCGACCTCGTTCATCTCGAGGACTTCACGACGCGTCACGGCTACACCGGCTCGCGCACGCACGACGCCCGAGAAGTGGCAGCGGTGCGTGGCATCCGGGGGCGTCTGCGCGATCTGTGGACGGTCGACCGGGACGGAGCCGTACCGCTGGTCAACGGGATGCTCGCCGACGGTCGCGCCCTCCCCCAGCTCGTGCGCCACGACGACATGGACTGGCACATCCACGCGAGCGACCCCGACGAGCCCCTCGCTCGGCGGATGCTCGTCGAGGCCGCACTCGCGTTCGTCGACGTCATCCGCGCCGACGAGTACGCGCGCGTGCGCACGTGCGACGCCGATGACTGCGAGGGGGTCTACGTCGACTTCTCGAAGAACGGCTCCAAGCGCTACTGCGACTCGGGCAATTGCGGCAACCGCATGAACGTCAACGCGTACCGGCGGCGGAGGGCCCGCGCAGGAAGCGAATGATCGCGGATGCCGCCGCGGCCGGAGTCTCGTAGTGGATCAGGTGCCCCACGTCGGGGATCTCCACCAGCTCAGCGCGCGGGAAGAGCGTCGCGAGGTGGCGCTCGGCCTCGATGGGCGTGATGTCGTCTTTCTGGGCCGCGACGAGGAGCGTGGGCTGGGCGATGCGCGGGGCGAACTCCCGCACGTCGTGGGAGACGCTCGTCACGAACGCCTCGTGCAGCACGTCGCGGTCGGCGAAGCGCGAGAAGTACGTGTCGTGCTGCTCGTGCACGAAGCGGCGCAGATCGGCGTCGCGCGTCTTGGCCATCGCGACGCTCATCACGCGCACGATGACGCCGTTGCGCAGGAGGGCGTCGCCGATCGGGCGTGGCAGCTTCGCACCGGCGAGGTAGTAGAACACCGCGAGACGCGTGAGCACCCCGCGCGGACCTTCGAGGGCCGGAGCGCCGATCGGGTTGACGAGGATGAGCTTCGCTGTGGCCAGGCCCCCCGCGACGGCTGCGGAGGCGACGATCGAGCCGAACGAGTGCCCGAGCACCACCGCACCCGGCGCGACGGTCTCGACGAACGTCCGCAACCACGCGGCATACGCGTCGAGGTCATGCGCACGGCCGGGCAGCGGCGCGGTCTCGCCGAACCCCGGCAGGTCGGGCGAGATCACCCGGATGCCGGGAAGGTGCGCCACGACCGGCTCGAGGCCGTGGTGCTCACCGCGGAAGCCGTGCACCGCGACGATCGTGGTCGCGGCGTCGGCGTCGCCGTACGTCCAGTAGGCCGTCGTGCCGCCCAGGATCTCGGCCGTCTGCCGCTGCACCGGGATCTCGGCGAGCAGCGCGGCGTAGGGGTTCGGCATCCGTCGAGTCTACGAGAGGGGGTGACACCGTCTTGGCCGGGTGCGCCGGAGCGGCCCGCGCCGATGCGAGAACAGGGGATGCCGCGAGAACATGCCGATCCGCGGCAGACCGGCCTGTTCTCCGCATAGCGCCTGTTTTCGGTGCACCCCACGGCGCGGGCACGCACCCGGGACGGGCCGCGAGCCCGTCCGCGCCGGAGTGCCTCCGCGGCCGTGTCGGAACCCCGCCCTAGCCTGGGCGCATGACCACGTGGCAGGCCGAGCCGCTCCCGATGTTCCAGACGCCCGAGTGGGCGCGCGTCGTCGGGGTGTTCGACCTCGAGACCACCGGGGTCGACGTGGTCAACGATCGCATCGTGACGGCGCACGTGGGCGTGCTCGACGCGGGCGGAGGCGTCATCGATGCGCGCGACTGGCTGGCCGACCCCGGCGTCGAGATCCCCGCGGGCGCGGCCGCCATCCACGGCGTCACCACCGCGCGTGCCCGCGCCGAAGGAGCCGCGGCGCCGACGGTCGTGGCCGAGGTCGTCGAGGCGCTGCGCGCGCTGTTCGACGCCGGCATCCCGGTCGTCGCGTACAACGCGCCGTTCGACTTCTCGCTCCTCAAGCACGAGGCGCTGCGTCACGGCATCCCGCCCATCGATGCGCCGTCGCCCGTGATCGACCCGCTCGTGGTCGACAAGACCTACGACCGCTACCGGCGCGGCAAGCGCACGCTGACCCACGTCGCCGCGCACTACGCGGTGCCGCTCGACGCCGCCCACGAGGCGTGCGCCGACGCCGTCGCTGCCGGACGGCTGGCTCTCGCGCTCGCCGAGCGCTACGCCGCCTGGCTGCCGCCGACCCTCGACGAACTGCACACCCGACAGATCGCCTGGGCGCGCGCGCAAGCGGCGAGCCTCACCGAGTACTTCGTCACGATCGGACGACTGGATGCCGAGGCTCCCCCGCTCGACGGAGCGTGGCCGATCCGCTGACGGTGGGTCCGACGCCCCGACCTCGGCCTGCCGCCGGCACGCGGCCGACCCGAAACGAGAAACGCCCCTCCGTCCGAAGACGAAGAGGCGTTTCTGCGGTGCTGCGACTCAGCGCGAGCCACCGAAGTTCTTGAAGCGCTGGTTGAACTTCTCGACGCGACCGGCCGAGTCCATGATGCGCTGCTTACCCGTGTAGAAGGGGTGCGAGGCAGACGAGATCTCCACGTCGATGACGGGGTACTCCACACCGTCCAGCTCGATCGTCTTGTCGCTCGAGACGGTCGAACGGGTGAGGAAGGTGTCGCCCGAACCGAGGTCGCGGAACACGACGGCCTTGTACGTGGGGTGGATGTCAGTCTGCATGGGAGGTCCTTTGAGGAGTGGTGCCCTGGATTCTGCCAGGACGGTCAAAGTCTGCGGCGCCGGAGGCACCAAAGGACGAGTCTACCAGGCTCTGCGCGCGCGGACGACGCTCAGGACGTCGCGCGAGCGGCGTACCGTCCGGCGTCCTGCGTCAGCGTGATCGGGACGCCGAACGTCGCCGTCAGATTCTCGGCCGTGAGCGCCTCGGCGAGCGGTCCGGATGCCACGACCTCGCCGTCGCGCAGCAGCAGGACGTGGGTGAATCCGACGGGGATCTCTTCGACGTGGTGCGTCACCATGATCATCGCCGGAGTGGTCGGCGCCTGCGCGTAGCCGGACAGCAGCGACAGGAGCTCTTCGCGGGCGCCGAGATCGAGGCTCGCCGTGGGCTCGTCGAGGAGCAGCAGCTCGGGGTCGGTCATGACGGCACGGGCGATCTGCACGCGCTTCTGCTCGCCGTCCGAGAGTGTGCCGAACGTCCGGTCGGCGAGATGGTCGAGGCGCCACTCGGCGAGGACCCGCAGCGCGCGGCGCTCGTCGATGTCCTCGTACTGCTCGCGCCACCGGCCGGTCACCGAGAACGCCGCGGTCAGCACGACGTCGAGGACGGTCTCCTCCGGCGGGACGCGACGGGCCATGGCCGACGAGGCGAAGCCGATGCGCGGGCGCAGCTCGAACACGTCGGTGCGCCCCAGTCGCTCGCCCAGGATGGTCACGGCACCCGAGGTGGGGTGCAGGAGCGTGTCGGCGAGCTGCAGAACGGTGGTCTTGCCGGCGCCGTTCGGGCCGAGCACCACCCAGCGTTCATCGTCCGAGACGGTCCAGTCGAGGTGGGACACGATGTCCCGGGCGTTCCGGCGGACGACGACGTCGGAGAACTCCAGAACCTGCGGCATGCCCCCAGCCTAACGGCCCGGGCGGACGAACTCCGGCGCGCCACCCCGCCCTGGGGACGCGCGCCGCACCCCATCTACCGGCCCGCGACCTCCGCGTACAGCGCCGCGGTGGTCTGGGCGATCGCGGCCCAGCTGAAGTCCTCGATCGCCCGGGCCCGACCGGCTTCCCCGTACTGCGCGGCGCGCGCGGCATCCATCACCACTTCGGTGAGCACGCGCGCCAGATCGTCGACGAAACGCTCGGGATCCACGGGCGTGCCGGTGCCGTCCTGCACCTGCTCGATCGGCACGAGCCGCCCGGTGACACCGTCGACGACCACTTCGGGGATGCCACCGGTGGCGGTACCGACGACGGCGGCGCCGCACGCCATCGCCTCGAGGTTGACGATGCCGAGGGGCTCGTAGACGGAAGGGCATACGAACGTCGTCGCCGCGGTGAGGATCGCGCACAGCTCGTGCCGGGGCAGCAGGCGGTCGATCCAGACGACGCCCTCGCGCGTGGCCTGCAGCCCGCGGACGAGCTCTTCCACCTCGGCGAGGATCTGCGGGGTGTCGGGCGCGCCGGCGCACAGCACGAGCTGCACCTCGGGCGGCAGCTTCTCGGCCGCGCGCAGCAGGTATGGCAACCCCTTCTGCCGCGTGATGCGTCCGACGAACACGACCGACGGACGCGCGGGGTCGATCCCGGCCTCGGCGAGGAACGCGTCGTCCGTGACGGGATGCCACGCCTCGGTGTCGATGCCGTTGTAGATGACGCGGACCTTGTCGGGGTCGAGCGACGGGTAGCTGCGCAGGATGTCCTGGCGCATGCCCTCGCTCACGGCGACGACGGCCGCCGCCCCTTCGTAGGCCGTCTTCTCGATGAAGCTCGACACCGCGTAGCCGCCGCCGAGCTGCTCGGCCTTCCACGGCCGCAGCGGCTCGAGACTGTGCGCGGTGACGACGTGGGGGATGCCGTGCAGCAACGAGGCCAGATGCCCGGCGAAATTGGCGTACCAGGTGTGGGAGTGCACGACGTCGGCTCCGGCGACGTCGGAGACGATCTCGAGATCGGTGCCGAGAGTCTGGATCGCGCCGTTGGCGGAGGCGAGCTCCGCAGGCACCGCATACGACGTCGTGTCGGACTCGTCGCGTGCCGCGCCGAAAGCCCGCACCTGCACCTCGGTCCCCTCGGCGCGCAGCGCCCGGACCAGCTCCGTCGCGTGGACGCCCGCTCCCCCGTAGATCTCCGGCGGGTACTCCTTGGTGACGACGTCGACGCGCATGAGACGAACCGTACAACACGCGAACCACCCTGTTCGACGTATAGCCCAGGGGATTTTCGCGCCCTAGGGTGGTGCCATGCCTGCAGCGCCGAAGGTCTTCGGAATCATCCTCGCCGGCGGCGAGGGAAAGCGACTCATGCCCCTGACGGCCGACCGGGCGAAACCGGCCGTGCCGTTCGGGGGGCAGTACCGCCTCATCGACTTCGCGATCTCGAACCTCATCAATTCGGGGCTTCGCCAGCTCGTCGTGCTCACGCAGTACAAGTCGCACAGCCTCGACCGCCACATCTCGCAGACGTGGCGTATGTCACCGATGCTCAACGCGTACGTGGCATCCGTTCCCGCCCAGCAGCGCCTGGGCAAGCGGTGGTTCTCGGGGTCGGCCGACGCGATCCTGCAGAGCATGAACCTCATCCGCGACGAGAAGCCCGACATCGTCGTGGTGATCGGCGCCGACCACGTCTACCGCATGGACTTCGGGCAGATGCTCGAGGCGCACATCGCCTCGGACGCGCGGGCCACGGTCGCCGGCATCCGTCAACCGATCTCGCTGGCGAACCAGTTCGGCGTCATCGACACCGACCCGAGCGATCCCACGATGATCCGCGAATTCCTCGAGAAGCCGCAGAACCCGACGGGCCTCGCCGACGCCCCGCACGAGGTGCTCGCGTCAATGGGCAACTACATCTTCGACGCGGACGCGCTCGTCGAGGCCGTCACGCACGACGGCGAACTGCCGACCTCCGCGCACGACATGGGCGGCGACATCGTCCCGTACTTCGTCAACCGCGGCGAGGCGGCCGTGTACGACTTCCAGCGCAACGACGTCCCCGGCTCGACGCCGCGCGACCGGTCGTACTGGCGCGACGTCGGCACGATCGAGTCGTTCTACGACGCCCACATGGATCTCATCTCGACCCTGCCGATCTTCAACCTCTACAACACCGACTGGCCGATCTACTCGCAGACCTTCAACGCTCCGCCGGCGAAGTTCGTCCGCGACTCGGTCGGCCGCATCGGCAACGCGATCGACTCGATCGTGTCGCTCGGCTCGGTGCTGTCCGGAACCCACCTCGAACGCAGCGTCGTCGGACCGTGGGCACTCGCCGGCGGCGGCTCGACGATCACCGATTCGGTCCTCTTCGACGGGGTGCAGGTGGGCGCGGGAGCGCGTATCCACCGCGCGATCCTCGACAAGAACGTCACGCTCGCACCCGGATCCACGATCGGTGTCGATCGCGAGCACGACCTGGCCCGCGGCTTCACCGTCACCGAGACCGGCATCACCGTCGTCGGCAAGGACGTGCGCGTCGAAGGCTGATCCCGGATGCCGAAGGGGCGGGTCAGATGCCGACGCGGGCGAACGCGTCGCGGCTGATGCCCTGCGAGAGCACGAGCTTCGACCACTCGCGCGCGGTGTGCAGGCTGTGGTCGCGGTAGTTGCCGCAGCTGAAGGCGTCGGTGCCCGGCACGTCCTCCCACTCGACGTCCTCGGCGATCGCACGCAGAGAATCGGTGACGGCCGTGACCACGTCACCGAGATCGGGCTCGCCCCACATGATGAGGTGGAAGCCGGTGCGGCATCCGAACGGCGAGATGTCGATGACGCCGTCGATGCGGTCGCGGAGCAGGCTGGCGAGCAGATGCTCGATCGTGTGGATGCCGGCGGTGGGGATCTCGCCCTGGTTGGGCTGCACGAGACGGACGTCGAAGTTCGAGATGACGTCGCCGCGGGGCCCCGACTCGGTGCCGATGAGGCGGATGTAGGGAGCGAGGACGGCGGTGTGGTCGAGCGTGAAGCTCTCGACGTCGGCCATGGGGTTCCTTTCGGCGGCGTGCACGGGCGCTTCGAGCCTACGCGCGCGCTCGGCACCGGGCGTCGCGTGGGTCTTCGCGTGACGCGCTAGGGTCGAGGCCGTGCCCGCGCCTGCTCGTTTCCTCGTCGTGCTCGACGCCGACTCCACCCTCATCCGCAACGAGGTGATCGAACTCCTCGCCGACGAAGCCGGACGCGGCGCCGAGGTGGCCGCGGCGACCGAAGCCGCCATGCGCGGCGAGGTCGACTTCGCCGCGAGCCTGCGCTCGCGCGTCTCCGCGCTGACCGGCGTCCCGGTCGAGGCCTTCGCGCGCGCGATCGCCCGTATCGAGCCGACGCCGGGCGTACGCGAGCTCATCGACGCCGTCCACGCCCGTGGCGGGCGCGTCGGTGTCGTCTCGGGCGGGTTCCACGAAGTGCTCGACACCGTCGCCCCCGACCTCGGCGTCGACGTGTGGCGGGCGAATCGCCTCGCCGTCGCCGACGACGCCCTCACGGGCGAGGTGGACGGACCGATCGTGGATGCCGCGGCCAAGGCCGACACGCTGCGCGAATGGGCGGCCGACTACGGCGTGCCGATCGGGCTGACCTTCGCGATCGGTGACGGCGCGAACGACCTGCGCATGATGGCGGCCGCCGGCCTGGGGATCGCGTTCAACGCCAAGCCCGCCGTGCGCGCCCAGGCCGATGTCGTGGTCGGCCGCGTCGACCTCGCCGAGGTCATCGCGCTGCTCCCCTGCTGACGTCGCGCGGGGCCGTCGCTCGCGGGAGCGCCGGGGCACGGCATCCATGTTCCTGTCACGAGAACAGGCGGTGCGCCGAGAACAGGCCGACGTCGGCCGAATCGGCCTGTTCCGGGCGCATGCCCTGTTGTCGTCGCGGCTCTGAGGCGCCCGGTCCCGCGCCCGCCCACGGCGGGGGTGGCCGATGTCGGAGGCCCGTCGTATCGTCGCGCCATGGACGTCATCCTGGTTCCCGGTCTCTGGCTCACGGCATCCTCGTGGGATGCGGTGGTGCCCACGCTCGTCGCGGCGGGTCACCGGCCGCATCCCCTCACGCTGCCCGGCAGCCCGAACGCGCGTATCGACGACTGGGTCGACGCGGTCGTGCAGCAGATCGACGCCGTCGACTCCCCCGTCGTGCTCGTCGGTCACTCCGGCGGCGGCAACGTCGTGTGGGGTGCGGCCGACCGACGCCCCGACCGGGTCGCGCGCGTCGTGTTCGTCGACACCATGCCGCCGCCCCCGGGGGCGATGATCTCCGAATTCCCCGTCGAGGACGGCACGGTCCCGTTCCCGGGGTGGGACTTCTTCGACGCGCCCGACGTGGCCGACCTCGACACGGCCACGCGAGAGCGCACGCTGTCCGACACCGTCGCCGTGCCCGGGCAGGTGCCCACCGATCACCTCCCCCTCACCGACGAGCGGCGATTCGGCATCCCCGTGACGATCCTGTCGGGACAGCTGGATGCCGAGAGCCTGCCCGCCGTCCTCGCCGAGTGGGGGCCGTGGGCAGAGGAGTTCGGCCGTATCCGCGACACCGAGGTGGTGCACCTCGGTTCGGGGCACTGGCCGCAGTTCTCACAGCCCGCGGCGTTCGCCGAGACGCTGCGGAACGCAGTGCGGTGAAATTCCGAGGCGGTTGTCAGTGCCCCATGCCGAGCCCGCCGTCGACGGGGATGACGGCGCCCGAGATGTAGGCGGCGTCGTCGCCGGCCAGCCACGTCACGACACCGGCGACCTCGTCGGCCGAGGCGAAGCGACCTGCCGGGATGTTCTTTTTGTACTCCGCCTGCGTGTCCGCGGGGAGCTCGGCGGTCATGTCGGTCTCGATGAACCCGGGGGCGACGACGTTCGCGGTGATGCCGCGGCCGCCGAGCTCGCGCGTGAGCGACCGGGCGAAGCCCACGAGCGCACTCTTCGAGGCGGCGTAGTTGATCTGACCGGCCGAGCCGTAGAGACCGACGACGCTCGAGATCAGGATGACCCGGCCCCAGCGCGCCTTCAGCATCCCCTTCGACGCGCGCTTGACGACGCGGAACGCGCCCCCGAGGTTCGTGGAGACGACGCTGTCGAAGTCGTCCTCGCTCATGCGCAGGAGCAGGGTGTCCTTGGTGATGCCCGCGTTGGCGACGACCACGGCGATCGGTCCGAGCTCGGCCTCGACCTGCGTGAACGCCGCGTCCACCGCTGCGGCGTCGGTGACGTCGGCGCGGACCGTCAGCGTTCCCTCCGGCCCCTCGCCCGAACGAGCCGTGACGGCGACGCGCCAGCCCTCGGCGACAAAGCGTTCGGCGATGGCACGCCCGATGCCGCGGTTTCCTCCGGTGACGACGACGACGCGGTCCTGGGACATGTGAGACTCCTGCGATGCGAGGGACGGAACCGGCCCAGCCTACCGACGACCCCGCGATCCCCACCGCCCGCCGCGTTTGACACGACCACGGCACGCTGGAAGCCTGAGAACGACACGTCGAGAGTGACGGGCCGACGAAAGGGATGCCGTGAGCGACGACCAGAACCCCGCCCCCCGCAGCGAGGGCGAGACGCCCGAGACCCCCGACTCGGCGACCCCGCCCGCTCCCCCGGCCCCGCCCGTTCCCCCGTCCCCGGCCGCCGACGCGTACCCGGCACCGTCCGGGCCGGCATACGGAGCTCCGGCACCGTCTGCCGACGCACCTGCCTACGGTGCCCCCACCGCGCCCGAATACGCAGCCCCCGCAGCACCGGCCTACGGCGCCCCCACCGCGCCCGCGTACGGCGCCCCCACCTACGGCCAGCCCTACGGTGCGGCCCCCTTCGGTGCCGCCGTGCGCACCAACACGCTCTCGATCATCTCGCTCGTGGCATCCATCGCCGGATTCCTCCTGATCCTGCCGATCATCGGCCCCATCGCCGGTGTGATCACCGGACACATCTCGCTGGCGCAGATCAAGCGCACCGGCGAGAAGGGGCGGGGGATGGCCCTGGCCGGCACCATCGTCGGCTGGGTGAGCATCGCGCTCATCGTGCTGTTCGTCATCATCCTGTTCGTCGGCATCGGAATCGCGGCCAGCAACTCTTCTCGATACGGCTCCTAAGCGCGACCCGCCCCCGCACGACGGGCGTACCCTTGACTCACCGTGAAGACATCGCCCCGCGCTCAGTCAGCGACGTCGCTCCCCCAGGCTCCCCGGGACGACGCCGGATCCCGTTTCGCCAAATACATGGTGATGATGGGCATCCGCATCGCGTGCTTCATCGCGATGGCGGTCGTCACGCCCTACGGCTGGTACACGTTCGTCTTCGCCGCGGGTGCGATCTTCCTGCCCTACCTCGCGGTGATCGTCGCGAACGTCGGTCAGAATGCCGACGTGTCCGCCGCCGTGAATCCGGAACGCATGATCGAGTCGGCGCCGGCATCGCCGGCCGCCGCTCCGGCCGCCGACGCGCCGACCGTGATCCGCATCGTCGAGACCCCGCGCCTCGAACAGCCGCGCGACGACCGGTCGTGACCGAGGGCACCGTCGAGTGCTCGCGGGCCGGTTGCCGCTCGCACGCGCAGTGGGTCATCGTGTGGCGCAACCCGCGCATCCACGCGGAGGATCGCCGTAAGACGTGGGTGGCGTGCGAGGAGCACGTGGGCTATCTGCGGGAGTTCCTGCGCGCGCGCGACTTCCCGGTCGAGGTGGCCGCTCTCGCCGGAGACGTCGTATGAGCACGCGGACCATGCCGGCGGCGGGCCGCTGGGCGATGTACGTCGGGGTGGCGATCCTGTTCGCGATCGCCTGCGGGTTCCTCTCGAACTGGCAGTTCTCGCGCAACGCCGAACGCTCCGAGCAGCTGCAGCTCGTCGCCGACAACTACGACGCGCCGCCCGTGGCGCTCGCTGACCTCCTCCCTCCCGATGGCGAGCTCGCGCCCGGCGATGAATGGCGCCCCGTGCGCCTGAGCGGGCAGTACCTCGCCGACGACGAGCTCCTCGTCCGTAACCGCGCGCACGGCGGGTCGGCCGCGTACGAAGTGCTCGTGCCGTTCCGGCTGGACGACGGCCGTGTCCTCCTCGTCGACCGCGGGTGGCTTCCCCCGGGCGAACGACAGCCCGAGCCCGACACGATCCCCGCCCCGCCGAGCGGCGAGACCGAGATCATGGTGCGTCTGCGCCCGGGCGAGCCCGTCCCCGCTTCGGGCCGCACGGCCGAGACGGGGCAGGTGCCCACGATCAACCTCGGGCTCGTCGCCGAGCAGACGGGTCCCCTCGAGCCCGGCGCGTACGGCCTGCTCGTGTCCGAGGATCCTGCCCCCGCGCACGCGCCGCTCCCGATCGATCCGCCGAGCGACGACCCCGGTCCGCACCTGTCGTACGCGATCCAGTGGATCCTCTTCGCCCTGATGGGATTCGGGTTCCTCACGTACGTCATCGTGAGCGAGCGCCGCATTCGCCGAGAAGAGATCGAAGAAGCTCGCGAGCGCGGCGAGGAGCCGCCCGCCCCGACCCGGACGAAGCTCGACCCCGTCTCCGCACACCGCGGGCGCAAGCGACCGCGTGATCGCGACGCCGCCGACGAGGACGCCCTGCTCGACGCGCGCTGATCGCGGCCGCGCACCGACGACGATCGTCGCGGTCGCGCCGGGTCACGGCATCCGAATGCCGACGACTATGCCAGCGTGATCAGGTCGGCGTAGTCGCGACCCCAGATGTCCTCGACACCGTCGGGGAGGATGAGCACGCGCTCGGGGTTGAGCGCCTCGACGGCGCCCTCGTCGTGCGAGACGAGCACGACAGCGCCCTCGTAGTGCGCGAGCGCGCCGAGGATCTCTTCGCGCGAGGCGGGGTCGAGGTTGTTCGTCGGCTCATCCAGCAGCAGCATGTTCGCCGACGACACCACGAGGGTCGCGAGCGACAGACGCGTCTTCTCGCCGCCCGAGAGCACACCCGCCGGCTTGAGGACGTCGTCGCCGACGAAGAGGAACGAGCCGAGCACCTTGCGCGCCTCGGTCGCCGTGATGTCGGGGGCGGCCGACATCATGTTGTCGAGCACGGAGCGATGGACGTCGAGGTTCTCGTGCTCCTGGGCGTAGTAGCCGATCTTGAGGCCGTGCCCGGGCTCGAGCTGCCCCGTGTCGGGCTGGTCGACGCCCGCGAGGATGCGCAGGAGCGTCGTCTTTCCGGCGCCGTTGAGGCCGAGAATCACCACGCGCGAGCCCCGGTCGATCGCGAGGTCCACGTCGGTGAAGATCTCGAGCGACCCGTACGACTTCGACAGTCCCGAGGCCATGAGCGGGGTCTTGCCGCACGGAGCGGGCTTGGGGAAGCGGAGCTTCGCGACCCTCTCGTCCTGACGGACGTCGTCGAGGCCCGACAGCATCTTCTCGGCGCGCGCGACCATCTGGTGCGCGGCCGCGGCCTTCGACGCCTTCGCCCCGAAGCGCGCGGCCTGCAGCTGGAGGGCGGTGGCCTTCTTCTCGACGTTGGCGCGCTCCTTCTTGCGGCGCTCCTCGTCGGCCACCCGCTGGCGCAGGTAGTTCTTCCAGTTCATGTTGTAGACGTCGATGACCTGACGGTTCGCGTCGAGGTAGAACACGCGGTTGACCGTCTCGCCCACGAGCTCCACGTCGTGCGAGATCACGATGAGCCCGCCCTTGTACCCCTTGAGGAACTCCCGCAGCCACACGACGCTGTCGGCGTCGAGGTGGTTCGTGGGCTCGTCGAGGATCATCGTCTGCGCGTCCGAGAACAGGATGCGCGCGAGCTCGATGCGTCGACGCTGACCGCCCGAGAGGGTCTTCAGCGGCTGGTCCAGGATGCGGTCGGGGAGCGACAGGTTGTGGGCGATGGATGCCGCTTCGGCCTCGGCCGCGTATCCGCCCTGGGCCTCGAATTGCTCGGTGAGTGATCCGTAGCGCTTCATCGCCTTCGCGGCGACGGCGGGGTCGTCGTCGCCCATCGCCATCGAGGCCTCGTGCATCCCGAGGGCCAGCGAGCCCAGGCCGCGGGCGTCGAGGATGCGCGTGCGCGCGAGCATCTCGGGGTCGCCGGAGCGGGGGTCCTGCGGCAGGTATCCCAATTCGCCGACACGGTCGACGCCGCCGTTCGCCGGCAGCAGGTCGCCCGCCAGCACTTTGGTCAGGGTCGTCTTGCCGGCGCCGTTGCGGCCGACGAGGCCGATCTTGTCTCCGTCGGAGACGCGGAACGACACCTCCGACATCAGCACGCGCGCGCCGACGCGGATCTCGAGATCGTGCACGGCGAGCACAGCAGACGTCCGTTCGTCGAAGAAAAGGGAAGGCGGCCGATGATGGCCAGCCACCCAGTATACGGCGGCCCGGGATTACCTCGCCGTCGAGAGGTTCGACGAGGGGAACGGCATCCGGGTTTGCGGTCGTCCGCGGCATCTGATCTAAACTAAGCCTATCCTTACCTAACCCGCAGGAGGTCCTCTGTGTCCCGTTTCCGCGCGCTGGCTGCGCTCGCTGCCGCCACGGCCCTCGTCCTGACCGGCTGCGCCGGCTCCACCGGCACCCCCGGGGCGCAAGAGGCCTCCACGGCCGCGGACGGGGCCTTCCCCGTCACCCTCGAGCACGCTTTCGGCGAGACGACGATCCCCGCCGAGCCGCAGCGCGTGGTGACCGTCAGCTGGGGAAACCAGGAGGCCGCCCTCGCCCTGGGCGTGGTGCCGGTGGCGATGCCCAAGGTCACGTGGGGCGACGAGGACGGCGACGGACTCCTCCCCTGGGTCAAGGACAAGCTCGACGAACTGGGCGCTGCGACCCCGACCCTGATGGACGAGACCAACGGCTTCGACTACGAGGCCATCGCCGATGCCCGCCCCGACGTCATCCTCGGCGCCTACTCCGGCATGACGCAGGAGCAGTACGACACCCTGAGCAAGATCGCTCCGGTCGTGGCGTACCCCGACATCGCGTGGGGCACGACGTGGCAGCAGATGACGCTCACGGATGCCAAGGCCCTCGGCCGCGAGAGCCAGGCGCAGCAGCTGGTCGCGGACCTCGAGAAGCACGTCACGGACGAAGCGGCGAAGTACCCGTCCCTCGCCGGCGCGAAGACCCTGTTCACCTACATCAACCCGACCGACCTCAGCCAGGTGGGCTACTACTCGCTGAAGGACCCGCGTGCGATGTTCCTCAGCGAGTTCGGCATGACCCCGTCCTCGGCGGTCGAGACTTCCAGCACCGACGCCGAGACGTTCTGGTTCACCCAGAGCGCGGAGCAGATCGAGAAGTTCTCCGATGTCGACGCGATGGTCGGCTACGGCACGAGTACGACCCTGGCGACGCTGCAGGCCGACCCGCTGTGGTCGCGCATCCCCGCCGTCGCCTCCGGCGCGGTCGTGATGCTCCCCGACAACACCTCCCTCGCGGCGGTCGCCAACCCCAGCCCGCTCTCGATCGGAACCCCGCTGAGCGACGAGTACATCGGACTCGTCGGAGCTGCGGCGCAGAAGGCCGCCTCCTGATGCCGATCCGCCCCGCGACGGCGCGATGACCGCTCTCGCCCCGGCACCGACCGTCCCCGGCGACGCACGCCCGCGTCGCTGGGGGCGGCGCCGAGTCCTCGGCGTCACGGCTCTGATCGCGGTGCTCGTGATCGCCGCCGTCCTCTCGGTCACGTTCGGCGCCCGCGACGTGTCTCTCACGGACGTGTGGGGCGGACTCACCGGATCCACCGACACGGCGTCGACGGCGGCGGCGGCCAAGCGCATCCCGCGCACCGTCCTGGCCATGCTCGTCGGAGCGGCCCTGGCCGTCTCGGGGGCGGTGCTGCAGGGTGCCACACGCAATCCGCTCGCCGATCCCCAGATCCTCGGCATCAACGGCGGCGCGGCGCTCGCGATCGTCACCGGTATCGCCTTCTTCGGTCTCAGCTCGGCGACCTCCTACATCTGGGTCGGCATGGTCGGAGCCGGTGCGGCGGCCGTCTTCGTGTACGCGATCGGTTCACTCGGCCGCGGCGGCGCGACCCCGCTACGTCTCGCCCTGGCCGGAGCCGTCACCGCGGTCGCGTTCAGCTCCCTCACGAGCGCGATCCTGCTCCCGCGCACCGACGTCATGAACGTCTTCCGGTTCTGGCAGGTGGGCGGCGTCGGCGGCGCCACGCCCGCGACGATCCTGCAGGTTCTGCCCTTCCTGCTGGCCGGTCTCGTGATCTGCCTCGCCAGCGCCTCCGCGCTGAACACCCTCGCCCTCGGCGACGAACTCGCCGCCGGCCTCGGTGCCCGCGTCCGCACGGCACGCCTGGTGTCCTCCGGCGGCGCGGTGATCCTCTGTGGCGCCGCCACTGCGGTCGCCGGCCCCATCGGTTTCGTCGGGCTCGTCGTGCCGCACATGATCCGACTGGTGGTCGGCGTCGACCACCGCTGGCTGCTCCCGGTCTCCGCGCTCGGCGGAGCCGTGCTCCTCACCCTCGCCGACGTCGTCGGCCGCGTCGTCGCCCGCCCCCAAGAGATCGAGGTCGGCATCGTCACCGCTCTGCTGGGCGCCCCCTTCTTCATCGCTCTCGTCCGTCGACAGAAGATGAGAGCGCTGTGACCGCCGCCCTCGCCGCCCCGTCCGAGGCGCTCTCCGCCGTCACCACCGGGCGTCGCCGCCGCCGCCGTCGCTGGGCCCTGGTGACCGGCATCCTGTCGGTCCTCGTGCTCTCCGCGTTCGTGCTGTCGCTCATGCTGGGCCAGACCGTCTACTCCCCCGCCGAGGTCTGGGGCGTCCTGACGGGCCAGCGCGTGCCCGGCGCCTCCTTCACGGTGAGCGAGTTGCGCCTGCCGCGGGCGATGACGGGCCTCTTGACCGGAGTGTGCTTCGGCATGGGTGGTGTGGTGTTCCAGACGATGCTGCGCAACGCCCTCGCCAGCCCCGACGTCATCGGCATCAACACGGGGGCGAGCGCCGCCGCCGTCATCGGCATCGTCGTCCTGGGGCTCGGCGAGACGACGGTGTCCTTCCTCGCGATGGCCGCGGCGCTCGGCGTCGCCCTCGTGATTTATCTGCTCGCCTACCGGCAGGGCGGATCGGGAGCACGGCTCATCCTGGTCGGGATCGGCGTGGCCGCGATGTGCCAGGCGGTCGTGTCGTACGTCATCTCGCGCGCCGCGGAATACGACCTCCCCGCCGCGATGCGCTGGATCACCGGCAACCTCAACGACGCCACGTGGGACCGCGCCCTCCCGGTGCTGTTCGCGGTCGTCGTCCTCGGCCCCGTGATCCTCGTGCTCGCCCGGCGTCTCGAGGTCCTGCGGATGGGCGATGAGACCGCCGCGGCCCTCGGCCTGCCCGTCGAGCGCAGCCGCCTCCTGCTCATCGTCGCCGCCGTCGGTCTGCTCGCCTTCGGTACCGCCGCGGCGGGGCCGATCGCGTTCGTGTCGTTCTTGGCCGGCCCCATCGCCGTCCGGATCCTCGGCCCCGTCGGCTCCCCCGTCCTGCCCGCGGGCCTCGTCGGCGCGCTGTTGGTGCTCGTCGCGGACTTCTGCGCCCAGTACGCCTTCGGCACGCGCCTGCCCGTGGGCGTCATCACCGGCGTCCTCGGCGCCCCCTATCTCATCTACCTGCTGATCCGCAGCAGTCGATCCGGAGGAACCACGCTATGACCACGGAGCGCACCCTGCACGCCGAAGGCGTCACGCTCGGCTACGGCGACCGGACGATCGTGGAGTCCCTCGATCTCGCGCTGCCCCCGGGTCGCGTGACGACGATCGTCGGTGCGAATGCCTGCGGAAAGTCGACCCTCCTGAAGGCCATGGCGCGCCTGCTCACCCCGTCGCGCGGCCAGGTCCTGCTCGACGGCAAGGCCATTCACCGGCTCCCGACCAAACAGGTGGCCCGCGTGCTCGGCCTGCTCCCGCAGTCGCCCATCGCGCCCGACGGCATCGCCGTGTCCGACCTCGTCAGCCGGGGACGGCATCCTCACCAGGGCGCCCTGGCACGCTGGAGCTCGGCCGACGACGCAGCCGTCGCTCGGGCCCTCGACGCCACCGACACCGCGCACCTGGCGGACCGCCATGTCGACGAGCTCAGCGGCGGACAGCGACAGCGCGTGTGGATCGCGATGGCCCTCGCTCAGGAGACCGACGTGCTGCTGTTGGACGAGCCGACGACGTTCCTCGACATCAGCCACCAGATCGACGTGCTGGATCTGCTGACCGATCTGAACCGGCAGCGGGGAACGACCGTGGCCATGGTGCTACACGACCTCAACCTCGCCGCGCGGTACGCGGATCACCTCGTCGCCATGGCCGGCGGCCGCGTGATCGCCGCCGGAGACCCGGGCGACGTGCTCACCGAGCAGACGGTGCGCGAGGTGTTCGGCCTCGACAGTCGGGTCGTCCCCGATCCGCTGACGGGGCGTCCCATGGTCATCCCGATCGGGCGGCACCACACGGTGAGCGAGAGCCTGGGCCAGCCGGAGACCGTGCGGGCCTGAGGCCCGCCGCCCGCGCGGCACGCCAGAGCCCTCAGGCCGTGCGCTCGACCTGTCCGGTGCGCCAGTAGCCCATGAAGGCTACGCGCTTGCGGTCGACGCCGCAGCCCTGCACGAGCAGACGCCGCAGTACCTTCACCGTCTGCGACTCCCCCGCGATCCAGGCGTAGAACTCGCCTTCGCCGTCGTCGGGGCTGTCCCACAGGAGGTCGACGTCGACGTCGATGTCGTCGAGCTCCTGCGGGCGCGGCGCGGCGGCTCGGGCGAGGACGTCCCCGGATGCCGCGGCCCAGGCCTCGACGGCCTCGATCAGCGCCTCCCCGTGCGGACGATCGTCGCGCGCCAACCACCGCACGCGCGCGTCGCCGGCGGCCAGGGGAAGGGCATCGTCGATGCTCGGAACCTCGATGAAGGCGTCGACGACGAACCCGACGCCGAGCCCCTCGATGATCGCGCAGATCGCGGGTGCGGCCGTCTCATCCCCGGCGAGCAGCAGGCGCTGCGCCGTCCCGGGGTGGAAGTCGATGCCCTGCGCGGACTCGGAACTCCGTGCGTCCGGGCCGACGACGATGATCCGGTCGCCGGCGGTCGCGATCTCCGCCCACGCCCCCGCGGGACCGGCGTCGTGGTGCAGCACGAAGTCGATGTCGAGCTCGAGCGCCTCGGGGTCGATCCGGCGCACGGTGTAAGTGCGGAACGGCATCCGCTCCTCGTCGGGAAGATCACGCCACCGGGTGTACCACTCGCCGTTGTCGATCGCCTGCGGATCGGTCTGGCCGATGTCGCACAGTGTCCCGTCCGGTCCGGGCAGCACGAGCTTGACGCGCTGGTCGCGCCGATCCGTGCCGAAGACCTCGAAGTCGGGCGACGTGAACGTGATGCGCGCGAAGTGCGGCGACAGCCGGCGGGCCCCCTTCACCACAGCGACGTACGGGCGGTAAGCGGGACGCGTGGCTGTCTTCACCCGATAAGGATATCCTTACCTATCCTCGGATGCCAGGCGAGAGCGCTCGGATGCCGCGACGCCGAACTACCCGGCCAGAGCCCCGATGCGCGCGATCGCCTCGCGCAGAACCTCCGGGGCACAGCCGATGTTGATGCGCACGTGTCCCACACCCTCGACGCCGAACAGCGGACCGTGGTGCAAGGCCACCTTCGCCTCGCGGCGGACGAACGGCGCCGGGTTGTCGCCCCACCCGTAGGCGGAGACATCGACCCACGCGAGGAACCCTGCGTCGGGGATCCGATACCGCGCCAGCGGAAGGTGCTCGGCGAGCAGCTCGGACAGCAGCCGCCGGTTGTCGTCGAGCGCGGCGAGGAGCTGGGCGAGCCAGGAATCGCTCTCGGCCGAGAAGGCCGCGCGATTGGCGATGACGCCGAACAGACCCGCGCGCCACTCGACCTCCCACGGCAGAGACCGTACGACGGCGGCCGTCTCGTCCGAGCCGGTCACGATCACAGCGCACTTGAGGCCGGCGAGGTTGTACGTCTTGCTCGCGCTCGTCACGGCATACCCCACCGCCGCCGCCTCGGGGGCGGCATCCAGGAACGGGGTGAACACCGCCGGAGCGTGCGTGAGCGGCGCGTGGATCTCGTCGCTGACGACACTCGCCCCGTAGCGCGCCGCGAGACGCGCGAGCTCTGCCAGGCTCTCGCGCGTGTGCACTGTGCCGGTGGGGTTGTGCGGATTGCACAGCAGCACGGCGCGCGCCCCGGATGCCAAAGCCGCGGCGATCCCGTCGAGGTCGAGCTCCCACCGCTCCCCCGTGTCGCGCAGTGGCACCCGCTCGACGACGGCCCCCGCCTCTTCGACGGTGTCGTAGAAGGGCGGATAGACGGGCGGCGTGACGACCACGCGATCGCCCGGGGACGTCACGGCCCGCAGCACCTCGACGACGCCCATCATGACGTCGCCCGTCCAGCGGATTCGGGACGGATCGGGCCGCCAGCCCCACAGCCGGTCCGCGTACGCGGCGAAATCGACGTCGATCCCGGGGCGGGGTGGGGTGTATCCGGTGTCGCCGATCTCCACGGCGCGCGCCAGGGCCGAGGTGATCGCCGGCGCGAGCGGGAAATCCGTCTCGGCGACGAACATCGGGATGACGTCGTCACCGTAGGAACGCCACTTCGTGCTGGAGCGCTGACGCAGCAGCTCCAGCGGGAGGGCCGTCAACGGGGGAACACTCATCCCGCGAGCCTAATGAGCGAGCCCGACGGGGAGGAATCGTCGCGTCAGAGGCGGACACAGAAGTGCCCGCCCCGACGATGCGGGACGGGCACTTCTCGAACGGCTGCGTTCAGATCGCGAAGCCGAGGGCGCGCATCATGTCGCGCCCGTCGTCGGTGATGCGTTCGGGACCCCACGGCGGCATCCACACCCAGTTGATGCGGAAGCGGTCCACGACGTTGTCGAGGGCCTGAGCGGTCTGCTCTTCGAGCACGTCGGTGAGGGGGCACCCCGCAGACGTCAGGGTCATGTGGATGACGAGCGCGTCGTTCTCGTCATCCCACGCGAGGTCGTAGATCAGGCCCAGGTCGACGACGTTGATCCCCAGCTCGGGGTCCATCACGTCCTTCAGGGCCTCGGTGACCTCGTCGTACTTCTCGGGAGCGAGTGTTGCGGTCATGTAACGATCCTACGCGTCCACCGGCGCACCGGCGTCGAGGAAACGGTCGTAACCCTCTTCCTCGAGACGATCTGCGAGCTCGGGGCCGCCCTCTTCGACGATCCGGCCCTTGACGACGACGTGCACGAAGTCGGGGCGGATGTACCGGAGGATGCGGGTGTAGTGCGTGATGAGCAGCACACCGAGGTCGGTCTGCTCCTTCGCGCGGTTGACACCCTCGGAGACGATCTTCAGCGCGTCGACGTCGAGTCCGGAGTCGGTCTCGTCGAGAACGGCGATCTTCGGCTTCAGCAGCTCGAGCTGGAGGATCTCGTGGCGCTTCTTCTCGCCGCCCGAGAAGCCCTCGTTGACGTTGCGCGAGGCGAACTTCGCGTCCATGCGCAGGTTCTCCATCGCGCCCTTGACGTCCTTGGTCCAGGTGCGGATCGCCGGCGCCTCGCCGTCGATCGCCGTCTTGGCGGTGCGGAGGAAGTTCGTGACCGTCACGCCCGGGACCTCCACCGGGTACTGCATCGCGAGGAAGAGGCCCGCGCGTGCGCGCTCGTCGACGCTCATCTCGAGGACGTCCTCACCGTCCAGGGTGATGGAGCCGCTCGTGACGGTGTACTTGGGGTGACCGGCGATCGTGTACGCCAGGGTCGATTTGCCGGAGCCGTTGGGGCCCATGATGGCGTGGGTCTCGCCGGTGCGCAGCGTCAGCGTCACGCCGTTGAGGATCGGGGTCGTGCCGGCATCCGTCTCGACCGTCACGTGGAGGTCGCGGATCTCGAGGACAGACATGGTGTTCCTTACTCGGTAGTTCGGGGAGTCGATGACGAACGCGGCCGTCAGGCCGTCGCCTTGGTGACGGCGGGATCGATGAGCACGTCGTCGCCGTCGATCACGACCTCGTACACGGGGACCGGCTCGTAGGCCGGAAGATTCAGGGGGCGACCCGTCTTCAGCGAGAACGCCGAGCCGTGCGCCCAGCATTCCAACGTCTCGCCCTCGACGAAGCCGTCCGACAGCGAGATGTCGCCGTGCGTGCAGACGTCGCCGATCGCGTGGACATCGCCGTTGCCATCGAGAACGACGGCGATCGCGACGCCGTCCACCTCGACCCGACGGGCCTCGTCCTGCACGAGCTCGCCGAGACCGCACACACGCGTCGCGGTCACGCCGCCGCTCCCTCGGCCAGTTCGCGCTCGATCGCCTCGGTGAGCTCGGTCTCGAGCTCGGGGATGCCGATGCGCTGGACGATCTCGCTGAGGAAGCCGAGCACGACGAGACGGCGCGCCTCGTCCTCGGCGATGCCCCGCGCCTGCAGGTAGAACAGCTGCTCGTCGTCGAAGCGACCCGTGGCGCTGGCGTGGCCCGCGCCCTGGATGTCGCCCGTCTCGATCTCCAGGTTCGGGATCGAGTCCGCGCGCGCACCGTCGGTGAGCACGAGGTTGCGGTTGGCCTCGTAGGAGTCGGTGCCCGTGGCCTCGTGTCCGATGAGCACGTCGCCGATCCAGACGCTCCGCGCGCTCTCGCCCTGCAGCGCGCCCTTGTAGAGCACGTCGCCGACCGTGTGGGGTCCCTTGTGGTGCAGGTACACCTGCGACTCGAGGTGCTGACCGGCATCCGCGAAGGACAGACCGTACAGCCGGCCCTCGCTGCCCGCGCCCGAGAGCTCGACCGACGGGTTCACACGGACGACGCCACCGCCGAAGCTCACCACGACGTGCGTGAGCTTGGCATCCCGGTCGACGCGCGCCTGGTGCGAGGAGGCGTGGATCGCGTCGTCGTCCCACTTCTGGACCGAGACGACCGTGAGGTCGGCACCGTCGCGGACGAGGATCTCGACGTTCTGCGCGTGGTGGGCCGTGCCTTCGTGGCGCAGCACGACCGTGCCGCGCGAGTTCGGCTGCGCCTCGATGACGACGTGGGCGTGCGCGAGGCCGCCCGTGCCGGTCAGACGCACGACGATCGGCTCGTCGAGCTCGACGTTCGCCGGGATCCGCAGCAGCGGGGCCTCGGGCTCGTGAGTCCAGGCGAGCGCGGCGGTGACGTCCTCGGGACGGAAGTGCTCGCCACGCGGCGCCTCGCCGTCCCGCAGCCGCAGCTGCTCGACGGCGTCCGGGGCGTGGACCTCGACGCGGATGACGCCCTCGGGCCCCGCCTCGTCGACGAACAACGGCGCCAGACGGTCGACGGGGCTCAGCTTCCAGTTGACCTCACGGCCGCTGGGGGTGCCGAAATCGGCCGGGACGAACGAGGTCGGACGCTCCGACCGGGTCTGCACGGGAACCACGGATGCCACGAGGGCGGCAGGGTCGATGTGACCCTCCGCGGCGACAGCGGGGGTCTGGGTCGCGGTCGTCATCAGCCGACGGATCCTTCCATGCCCATCTCGATGAGCTTGTTCAGTTCGAGGGCGTACTCCATGGGCAGCTCGCGCGCGATCGGCTCGATGAAGCCGCGCACGATCATCGCCATGGCCTCGTCCTCGGGGAGGCCGCGCGACTGCAGGTAGAACAGCTGCTCCTCGCTGACCTTGGAGACGGTGGCCTCGTGACCGAGCTGCACGTCGTCGACGCGGATGTCGATCGCGGGGTACGTGTCCGAACGGGAGATGGTGTCCACGAGCAGTGCGTCGCAGCGCACGGTGTTGGCGGAGTGGTGGGCGTTGGCATCCACTCGCACCTCACCGCGGTATCCGGCGCGACCACCACCGCGGGCGATCGACTTCGAGACGATCGAGGACTGCGTGTACGGCGCCATGTGGATCATCTTCGCGCCGGCATCCTGGTGCTGGCCGGGGCCGGCGAAGGCGACCGAGAGCGTCTCGCCCTTGGCGTGCTCGCCCATGAGGTAGATGGACGGGTACTTCATCGTCACCTTGGAGCCGATGTTGCCGTCGACCCACTCCATGGTCGCGCCCTCGTGGGCGACGGCGCGCTTGGTGACGAGGTTGTAGACGTTGTTCGACCAGTTCTGGATCGTCGTGTAGCGCACGCGGGCGTTCTTCTTCACGATGATCTCGACGACGGCCGAGTGCAGCGAGTCGCTCTTGTAGATCGGAGCCGTGCAGCCCTCGATGTAGTGGACGTAGCTGTCCTCGTCGGCGATGATCAGGGTCCGCTCGAACTGGCCCATGTTTTCGGTGTTGATACGGAAGTACGCCTGAAGCGGGATCTCGACGTGGACGCCCTTGGGGACGTAGACGAACGATCCGCCCGACCACACCGCGGTGTTCAGCGCCGCGAACTTGTTGTCACCGGCGGGAATGACGGTGCCGAAGTACTCCTCGAAGAACTCGGGGTGCTCGCGCAGAGCCGTGTCGGTGTCCATGAAGATGACGCCCTGCTGCTCCAGGTCCTCGCGGATCTGGTGGTAGACGACCTCGGACTCGTACTGTGCGGCGACGCCGGCGACGAGGCGCTGACGCTCGGCCTCGGGGATGCCGAGCTTCTCGTACGTGTTGCGGATCTCTTCGGGGAGGTCCTCCCACGACTGCGCCTGCTTCTCGGTCGAGCGCACGAAGTACTTGATGTTGTCGAAGTCGATCTCCGACAGGTCCGCGCCCCACGTGGGCATGGGCTTGCGGCCGAAGAGCTGGTAGCCCTTGAGACGGGTCTTCAGCATCCATTCGGGCTCGGACTTCAGGGCGGAGATGCCGCGCACGACGTCTTCGTTGATGCCGCGCTGCGCGAGCGCGCCTGCGGCATCCGTGTCGTGCCAGCCGAACTCGTATTGCCCCAGGCTGTCGAGCTCGGGTCGGTCGATGAGTACATCGGACATGGTGGTCACTCTCCTTCTCGGGCCTCAACGGTGTCATCCGCCCCGGCATTCCGCGACAGACTCCGGTCGGAGTCACAGGAATGCCGCTGGTGGGCCCGCTCGAAGGCGCTGGCTTCGCGCCTAGACTGTCAGGGGTGCGGGACGCGTGAGCGCTGCACCCGAAGACCCTTCGATTCTACAGGCAACACCCGCTCCCGGCACGGCGCAGACCCGCCGCCGCGGCCCGAGCGCCCCGCCGCCAGGAGGCTGCGCGCATGTCCACCGCTTCGTCCCCCCGCGTCCTGCGTCGCGTCGTCGACTGGCTGCCGACCCACGTCGATCGCCGCGTCCGCGTGTTCGCCTGGCTGTCGTTCGTGGCCGAAGTGCTCATCATCGGCACGGGCGGCGCGGTGCGCCTGACCGGTTCGGGCCTCGGTTGCCCCACCTGGCCGCGTTGCACGCCCGACTCGCTCGTGAACACCCCCGAGATGGGCATCCACGGGATCATCGAGTTCGGCAACCGCACGCTGACGGGGGTCGTGGGCATCCTGGCCCTGGCGGTCGTCGTACTCATGTGGCGCATGCGCCGCGAGCGCCGCGGCATGTTCGTCCTCGCGCTCGTCGTGCTCGGCGGGATCGTCGCCCAGGCCGTCGTCGGCGGGATCACGGTGTTGACGGGGCTCAACCCGTTCATCGTCGGCTTCCACTACATCGCATCCGTCGTCCTCGTGACGGTGTGCGCCGCCTTCTTGACCCTGATGTACCTGCCCGTCGGCCCGCGTGAGCGCGCGGTGCCGGCGTGGTTCGCCGGCCTCGTGCACCTCACCACGGGCGTGCTCGCGCTCACCGTCGTGTTCGGAGTCTTGACCACGGGCGCCGGGCCGCACTCGGGCGACGCCGCAGCCGTGGAGCGCAACGGCTTCGACGCCGAGGTGCTCGAGCACGTCCACGCCTGGCCCGGCTACGCGCTGTTCGCGTTGACCCTCGTCCTCGTCGTGCTCGCGTGGCGACTGCGCCTCCCGGTCCGGCGGTGGGCGACGGCACTCCTCGCGGTCGAGCTGGTCCAGATCGCCGTCGGGCTCTACCAGGCGCGCAACGGTCTGCCCGAACTCGCCGTGGGCGTGCACATGGTGCTCGCCGCCCTCACCGCCGCGACCATGACGGTCGTCGTCCTCCGTCTCAAGACGCCCGTGCCCCCGGCCCGGGCGAACGAGGGCGACGCGGTGGCGGCCGCACGGCGCTGACCTCCGGGCGCTCATAGCTGATTCATCGGCGACACAGAGCCGGCGTACCGGCGCATGCGAGACTGTGGACCCTCCGGTGCCGACCGTGCCCGGAATCGAAGGAGTTCATTCCATGCAGACTCGTCCCCGCCTCGTCACCAGCGTCCCGTTCTGGGTGCTCGTGGCCGGCTCCCTGGCCGCCGTCATCGGCGGACTCGTGATCGTCCTCCGGGGGATCGACGCGATGCAGGCGGTGCTCAACGACCCCAACGCGACGGTCGTGACCGTATACGTTGCCCAGTCGTGGGTGACGGTGGGCGCCGCCGTGCTCGGTGCCGGTGCGCTCGGGATCGTCGCCGCCCTCGCCGTGGCGGCCGTCGTCACCACACGTCCGCAGCCCGACGTCTCAGTCGAGGCGATCGATTGGACCAGCGACGACGAGACCGCTCCCGAGAGCGCGGTGTCTCCCGCGACGTTCACCACTGCGGCTGCGGCCACCACGGCTCCGGCCGCCGCCCCGGCGACGCCCGTTGCCCTCGAGGACGCGGACGTCGAGACCACGTCCGACACCCCCGCGCCGCCGCAGGCCGCCGCGAACGACGGCACCGAGGACGACACCACACGTCGCTGAGCGCCCCCCAAAGAAGAGAACCGCCCGCCCCCCACGAACGGGGGCGGGCGGTTCTTTTCGATCTCAGGGGATCAGAACGGCAGGAGCGGGTCGACCGCGATCGCGACGAACAGCAGCGTGAGGTACGTGATCGAGGCGTGGAACACGCGCATCGGACGGGGCTCCCCGCCCTGCACGGCCCGCGAGTACAGACGGTGCGATTCGTAGACGAACCACCCACCGAACACGAGCGCCGAGACGGTGTACACCAGACCCATGGATGCCACGGGGATCAGCAGCAGCGAACACGCGACGGTCGCCCACGCGTAGAGGATGACCTGGAGACCGACCTGCGAACCGCTGCGCGTGGCCCCGAGCATGGGCACGTCGACCTCGTCGTACTGGTCGGCGTACTTCATCGACAGCGGCCAGTAGTGCGGGGGCGTCCACAGGAACACCAGCGCGAAGAGGATGAACGGCGCCCACGACAGCGAACCCGTGACGGCGGACCACCCGATGAGGACCGGGAAGCAGCCCGCGATGCCGCCCCACACGATGTTCTGCTCGGTACGGCGCTTGAGGATGATCGTGTAGATCACGACGTAGAAGAAGATGGCGCCGGCCGACAGGGCTGCGGCGAGCGGGTTGGTGAACACCCACAGCCACACCGTGGAGACAGCGGCCAGCGTCCAGGCGAACGTCAACGCGCCGCGCGGCGAGACCTCGCCGGTGACCAGCGGCCGGTTGACGGTGCGCTGCATGTGCGCGTCGATGTCGCGATCGAGGTACATGTTGAACGCCGCCGCCGAACCCGCGCTCAGCGATCCGCCGATGACGGTGGCGAAGATCAGCCACAGGTCGGGCAGTCCGCGTGCGGCCAGGATCATGACCGGAACCGTCGTGACCAGGAGGAGCTCGAGCACGCGGGGCTTGGTCAGCGCCACGTAGGCCCGAATCGTACGTCCGACGGAGCGGCGATCGGTCGTCGCAGTGACGTGCGACGTCGTCGAGATGTCCATCGTCCCCCGGGGTAGAGCGTGAGTATCCCCTCGATTCTATGGCATCCGGAACACACCTCCGGCCCGCTGTCGACCCCCGTCACGAGAGGCAACGCCTGCCGTCGATCTCGCTATGCTGGCGATGAACGCGCGCCCCGCGCCGACCCCCACCCCACTCCCGCTCCTACGGCGACGAGTGCGGCGTCGAATCGTGACCCGGGCGCACACGATCGAGAAAGGCACCGTGTTGTCGGACTTCGAATGGGATGAGATCGATCGACGGGCGGTCGACACCGCGCGCATTCTGGCGGCGGATGCCGTCGAGAAGGTGGGCAACGGGCACCCCGGAACGGCGATGTCGCTGGCACCGGCCGCGTACCTCCTGTACCAGCGCGTCCTGCGCCACGACCCGGCCGACACCCACTGGCCCGGACGCGACCGCTTCATCCTCTCGGTGGGGCACTCCTCGCTCACCCAGTACGTGCAGCTCTACCTCGGCGGCTTCGGCCTCGAGCTGAAGGACCTCGAGGCGCTGCGCACCTGGGGCTCCCTGACCCCCGGCCACCCCGAGTACGGCCACACCGACGGCGTCGAGATCACGACCGGACCGCTCGGTCAGGGTCTGGCATCCTCCGTCGGTTTCGCCTACGCCGCCCGCTACGAGCGCGGTCTGTTCGACCCCGAGACCCCGGCCGGCGAGAGCCCGTTCGACCACTTCGTCTACGTGATCGCCGGTGATGGCGACCTCCAGGAGGGCGTGACCAGCGAGGCCTCCTCGCTCGCGGGCCACCAGGAGCTGGGCAACCTCATCGCGATCTACGACTCCAACCAGATCTCGATCGAGGACGACACCAACGTCGCCTTCACCGAGGACGTCGCGCAGCGCTACGAGTCCTACGGCTGGCACGTGCAGACGGTCGACTGGAAGAAGACCGGTCAGTACGTCGAGGACGTCGCCGAGCTCCACTCGGCGATCGAGGCCGCCAAGGGCGAGACGAGCAAGCCGTCGCTCATCATCCTCAAGACGATCATCGGCTGGCCCTCCCCCGGCAAGCAGAACTCGGGCAAGATCCACGGATCCGCCCTCGGTGCCGACGAGCTGCGTGCGACCAAAGAGGTGCTGGGGTTCGACCCCGAGCAGCACTTCGCCGTCGCCGACGACGTCATTGCCCACACCCGCCGGCTCGTCGAGCGCGGCGAGGCCGAGAAGGCCGCGTGGCAGCAGAAGTTCGACGCGTGGGCCGCCGCCCACCCCGAGCGCAAGCAGCTGTGGGACCGCCTGCAGGCGCGTGAGCTGCCCGCCGACATCGCCGACGCCCTGCCCGCCTTCGAGGCCGGCAAGGACGTCTCCACGCGCGCCGCCTCGGGCACCGTCATCAACGCCCTCGCCGCCGAGCTTCCCGAGCTGTGGGGCGGTTCGGCCGACCTGGCCGAGTCCAACCTCACGACGATCAAGGATGCCAAGTCCTTCATCCCCGCCGAGTGGTCGACGCACGAGTGGACGGGCAGCCCCTACGGCCGCGTGCTCCACTTCGGCATCCGCGAGCACGCGATGGGCGCGATCCTCAACGGCATCGTCCTGCACGGCCCGACGCGCCCCTTCGGCGGCACGTTCCTCATCTTCAGCGACTACATGCGCCCGCCGGTGCGTCTGGCCGCCCTGATGAACATCCCGACGATCTTCGTCTGGACGCACGACTCGGTCGCCCTCGGCGAGGACGGCCCGACGCACCAGCCGATCGAGCAGCTCGCGACTCTCCGCGCCATCCCGAACTTCGCGCTGGTACGCCCGGCGGATGCCAACGAGACGTCGGTCGTGTGGCTCGAGATGCTCCGCCGCACCGCCGGTCCCTCCGGCATCGCGCTCACGCGTCAGAACATCCCGGTGTTCCCGCGCGGCGAGGGCGAGGCCACGGGCGACGAGTTCGCGTCGGCCGCCGGCGCCGTCAAGGGCGCGTACGTCCTGGCCGAGGCCGGGAACGGCGAGCCGGACGTCATCCTCATCGCGACCGGTTCCGAGGTGCAGCTCGCCGTCCAGGCGCGCGAGACCCTCGCCGCCGAGGGCGTGCACGCCCGCGTGGTGTCGGCTCCGTCGCTGGAGTGGTTCGCCGAGCAGGGCGACGAGTACCGCGAGTCGGTGCTGCCGTCGTCGGTGAAGGCGCGCGTCTCCGTCGAGGCGGGCTCCGCGCTGTCGTGGCACGGCATCGTCGGTGACGCCGGCCGCTCGGTCGCGATCGAGCACTTCGGTGCGTCGGCCGACTACAAGACCCTGTTCCAGAAGTTCGGTATCACCGCCGAGGCCGTCGTCGAGGCCGCCCGCGAGTCGATCGCCGCCGCGAAGTAACCCAGGAGAACGAGAACAATGAGCACTCCCACCCAACAGCTCGCCGCCCAGGGCGTCAGCATCTGGCTCGACGACCTGTCGCGTCAGCGCATCCAGAGCGGCAACCTCGCCGAACTCATCGCCGAGCGCAACGTCTCGGGCGTCACCACGAACCCGACGATCTTCGCCGGCGCCCTGTCCCAGGGCGAGGCGTACGAGGGCCAGGTCCGCGAGCTCGCCGCGCAGGACGCCGGCGTCGACGAGGCGATCTTCTCGATCACCACCGACGACGTCCGCGACGCGTGCGACATCTTCCTCCCGGTCTTCGAAGCCACCGGCGGCGTCGACGGACGCGTGTCGATCGAGGTGTCCCCCGACCTCGCTCACGACACCGACGCGACGGTCGCGCAGGCCAAGGACCTCGCCGCGCGCGTGGACCGCAAGAACGTCCTGATCAAGATCCCCGCCACCAAGGCGGGCCTGCCCGCGATCACCGAGGTCATCGGTGCGGGCATCTCGGTCAACGTCACGCTGATCTTCAGCCTGGAGCGCTACGCCGAGGTCATCGACGCGTACCTCGCCGGAGTCGAGAAGGCGCGCGACGCCGGGCACGACATCGCGAACCTGCAGTCGGTCGCCTCGTTCTTCGTCTCGCGCGTGGACACCGAGATCGACAAGCGTCTCGCCGCGATCGGAACCGACGAGGCCGCCGCCCTCAAGGGCAAGGCCGGCATCGCCAACGCCCGCCTGGCGTACGAGCTGTACGAGCAGAAGTTCGCCGAGGATCGCGCGAAGGAGCTCCTTGCCGCCGGTGCGACCGTGCAGCGTCCGCTGTGGGCCTCGACCGGCGTCAAGGACCCGGCTCTGCCCGACACGCTCTACGTCACCGAGCTCGTCGCCCCCGGCACCGTGAACACGATGCCCGAGAAGACGCTGCAGGCGACGTTCGATCACGGCGTGATCGCCGGCGACACCGTCACCGGTGCGTACGCCGAGGCGCACGAGGTGTTCGACCGTCTGGCCGCCGCCGGTGTCGACGTCGCCGACGCGACCCAGGTGCTCGAGGACGAGGGCGTCGAGAAGTTCATCGCCTCGTGGCACGAACTGCAGCAGACCGTCGCCACCGCGCTCGAGGCCGGAAGCGCCCAGGCCGCGAAGTGACATTCGCCGTCAAGGTCACCGGCCACGTCAAGGCGGTCGTCGACTCGGAGCTGCCCGACCTGGTCGGCTCCTTGGTCGCGTCCGGCGTCACGGCGGGGGATGCCACGCTATGGGGCGCCGCGGCCGAGGACGAGGCATCCCGTCGGCTCGGGTGGGTGCAGGCGGTCTCCGTCTCGCGCCCGCTCGTCCCCGAGATCACCGCCCTGCGCGACGCGTACGTCGCGCAGGGCGTGACCCGGGTCGTGCTCGCGGGCATGGGCGGCTCCTCGCTCGCGCCCGAGGTCATCGCGCAGTCCGCGGGAGTGCCGCTGGTGATCCTCGACTCCACGGCACCCGGTCAGGTGCTCGCCGCGATCGACGGCGACGCCGAGTCCGGTGGCCTGGCCCAGACGGTGCTCGTCGTCTCGAGCAAGTCCGGTTCGACGGTCGAGACCGATGCGGCCAAGCGGGCGTTCGAGGCTGCGTTCCGCGACCTCGGCATCGACCCGGCCGAGCGCATCGTCGTGGTCACCGATCCGGGCTCGCCCCTCGAAGAATCGGCCCGTGCCGACGGCTACCGCGTCTTCACCGCCGACCCCACCGTCGGCGGACGGTACTCCGCGCTCACCGCGTTCGGGCTGGTGCCCGCCGGTCTCGCGGGCGTCGACATCGACGACCTGCTCGACGAAGCGGACGCCACGCTCCTCGAGGTCGCGATCGACTCCCCCGAGAACCCGGCCCTCGTGCTCGCCGCGGCGATCGCAGGCGGCGGGGAACACCGGCGTGACAAGCTCGGCCTCGTCACCGACGGCGGCCACCTGCCGGGTCTCCCGGACTGGATCGAGCAGCTGATCGCGGAGTCGACGGGCAAGAACGGAACCGGCATCCTGCCCGTGGTCCTGCTCCCGGTCTCGCCCGAGATCGAGGCGAAGCCCGCCGACCTGCAGGTCGTACGATTCGTCGAGCACGCCGACGCGTTCCACCTGTTCGACCGTCACGAGGGCGAAGTTCTCGTGAGCGGTTCGCTGGGGGCGCAGTTCGTCGTGTGGGAGTACGCCACGGCGATCGCCGGGCGTTTGCTCGGCATCGACCCGTTCGACCAGCCCGACGTCGAGGCGGCCAAGGTCGCCGCACGGGCTCTCCTAGACGCGCAGCCGGCACCGACCGCTCCGGCGCTCGTGCTCGACGGCGTCGA
This sequence comes from Microbacterium sp. SCPM-O-B-15248 (M128), assembly GCF_058214835.1. Classification (NCBI taxonomy): domain Bacteria; kingdom Bacillati; phylum Actinomycetota; class Actinomycetes; order Micrococcales; family Microbacteriaceae; genus Microbacterium; species Microbacterium sp. SCPM-O-B-15248 (M128). The sequence continues at coordinate 26,546 of NZ_JBYQLI010000002.1, read as the reverse complement.
GGTGCGCGTGTCCGACCCCGCCCTGGCATCCGGTGGCACGCTCGCGAGCGTGCTGGACGCGCTCTGGGCGTCGGTCCCGGCCGACGGGTACGTCGCCATCCAGGCGTACGTGAACCGGCTCGAGCTGCCCCAGCTCGCGGGACTGCGCGAACTGGTCGCGGCCGATTCCGGCCGCCCCACGACGTTCGGGTGGGGACCGCGGTTCCTGCACTCGACCGGCCAGTACCACAAGGGCGGCCCCGCCACCGGCGTCTTCCTTCAGATCACCGAACGCACCGATGTCGACCTCGAAATCCCGGGTCGGCCGTTCACGTTCGGACAGCTCATCCACGCACAGGCCGCGGGCGACGCGAGCGTGCTGGCGGACGGCCATGGCCGCCCCGTCGTCACGCTCACGCTCACCGACCCGCAGGTCGAGGTGCTTTCACTCTTCGAGGCGGCGCAGTAACAGCATGGTCGTAGAGATCTCACCCGGTCACAATCCCCTCCGCGACCCCGAGGATCGCCGCCTGAACCGGATCGCCGGTCCCAGCGCGCTGGTCATCTTCGGCGTCACCGGAGACCTGTCGCGCAAGAAGCTCATGCCGGCGGTGTACGACCTCGCCAATCGCGGACTCCTCCCGCCCGGTTTCGCGCTCGTGGGCTTTGCCCGCCGCGACTGGGAGGACCAGGACTTCGCCAAGGTCGTCCACGAGTCGGTGCAGAAGTACGCGCGCACCGAGTTCCGCGAAGAGACGTGGCAGGAGCTGCTCGAGGGCATCCGCTTCGTCCAGGGCGAGTTCGACGACCCCGAGGCGTTCCAGCGCCTGCGGGAGACCGTAGACAAGCTCGACACCGAGCGCGGCACGATGGGCAACCACGCCTACTACCTGTCGATCCCGCCCAAGGCTTTCCCGCTCGTCACGACCCAGCTGAAAGCTTCCGGACTCGTCGGCGACTCCGCCGAGGACACCGCCGGCTGGCGCCGCGTCGTCATCGAGAAGCCGTTCGGGCACGACCTCGCTTCGGCACGCGAGCTGAACGAGGTCGTGGAGAGCGCGTTCCCCGCCGACTCGATCTTCCGCATCGACCACTACCTCGGCAAAGAGACCGTGCAGAACATCCTCGCGCTGCGCTTCGCGAACGAGCTGTACGAGCCGATCTGGAACCGCAACTACGTCGACCACGTGCAGATCACGATGGCGGAAGACATCGGGGTCGGCGGCCGCGCGGGTTACTACGACGGGATCGGCGCCGCGCGCGACGTCATCCAGAACCACCTCCTGCAGCTCCTCGCGCTCACCGCGATGGAGGAGCCCATCAGCTTCAACGCCGCCGACCTGCGTGCCGAGAAAGAGAAGGTCCTCGCCGCGGTGCGTCTGCCCGAGAACCTGGCCGAGGCCACCGCGCGCGGCCAGTACGCCGGCGGGTGGCAGGGCGGCGAGAAGGTGCTCGGTTTCCTCGAGGAAGACGGCATGAATCCGGAGTCGGTCACCGAGACCTACGCCGCGATCAAGCTCGAGATCAACACGCGTCGTTGGTCGGGAGTGCCGTTCTACGTGCGCAGCGGCAAGCGTCTGGGCCGACGCGTCACCGAGGTGGCCGTGGTCTTCAAGCGCGCCCCGCAGCAGCTGTTCTCCCGCAGCCAGACCGAGGAGCTCGGGCAGAACGCCCTGGTCATCCGCGTGCAGCCCGACGAGGGCGTCACGATCCGGTTCGGCTCCAAGGTTCCGGGTGACGGCACGCAGGTACGCGACGTGACGATGGACTTCGGGTACGGCCACGCCTTCACCGAAGCGAGCCCCGAGGCCTACGAGCGCCTCATCCTCGACGTGCTGCTCGGCGACCCGCCGCTGTTCCCGCGTCACGAGGAGGTCGAGCTCAGCTGGAAGATCCTCGACCCGATCGAGGAGTTCTGGGCTGCCGAGGGCGGACCGCTGGAACAGTACTCTCCGGGATCGTGGGGTCCGGCATCCGCCGACGAGCTCCTCGCCCGCGATGGCCGCACGTGGAGGCGCCCGTGATCATCGAACTGCCCGACACCACCGTCAGCGCGATCTCGAAGAAGCTCGTGAGCGTCCGCGAAGAGGGCGGCGCCGTCGCGCTCGGACGCGTTCTGACGCTCATCATCGTGACCCACCACGGGGCCGAAGAAGAGGTGATCGAGGCCGCGAACGACGCCTCGCGCGAGCACCCGATGCGTGTCATCGCGGTGCTGTTCGGCGACGAGAGCGAAGAACCGCGCCTGGACGCCCAGATCCGCGTGGGCGGTGACGCCGGCGCGAGCGAGGTCGTCGTCCTGCGCGCGCACGGCGCAGCCGGCTCGAACGCCGAGAGTCTCGTGACCGGTCTGCTCCTGCCCGACGCGCCCGTCGTGGCGTGGTGGCCCGCGCAGGCGCCGGCGGACCCGTCGCTGTCGGCGATCGGCCGCATCGCCCAGCGCCGGATCACCGACGCGTCGTCACAGCCCGACCCGACGGCGTGGGTCGCGCACCTCGGCGAGCACTACGCCCCGGGCGACACCGACTTCGCGTGGACCCGCGTCACGCGCTGGCGCGAGCAGCTGGCCGCCGTCCTCGACCAGCCGCCGTACGAGCCCGTGACCTCCATCGAGGTGGCGGGTTCGAGCGATTCCCCCTCCACGGCGCTGCTGGCGGCATGGCTCGGGCTGAAGCTCGACGCGCCCGTCACCTACAGCTACCTGCCCGCCGAAGAGTGGTCGGGCGGCATCAAGTCGGTGCGCTTGACACGCGCGAGCGGGGACACGCTGCTGGAGCGCCCGACTCCGGGCGTCGCGGTGCTCACGCAGCCCGGACAGCCCACGCACGAGCTCGACTTCCCGCGCCGCACGCTGCGCGAGTGCCTGGCCGAGGAGCTCCGCCGCCTCGACCCCGACGTGCTCTACGGACGCGTCCTCACCCAGTGCACCCTGTTGCTGCGCACTCTCGATGAGCGGAGCGACCGATGACCGAGAACGGCTCCGCCAAGCAGGTGATCATCAAGCGGGATGCCGAGACGCTCGCCGACTATGTCGCGACCCGGTTCGTGAACCGCATCGTCAAGCGCGTGGCCGAGGGCAAGCGCATGCACGTCTGCCTCACGGGCGGGACGATGGGCGGAGCCGTGCTGCGGTCGGCCGCGCGGGACCCCCGCATGGCCGAGATCGACTGGTCGCTGGTGCACTTCTGGTTCGGTGACGAACGCTTCGTGCCCCGCGACTCCGACGATCGCAACGAGAAACAGGCGCGTACCGCGCTGCTCGACGGTCTCGACATCCCCGCCGAGAACATCCACTCCGTCGCGTCGACGGACGACAGTCTCGATCTGGATGCCGCGGCCATCGCCTACGCCGACGAACTGGCGCAGTTCGCGCCGTCCGACCGCAGCGACTCCGGTCCGTGGCCGTCGTTCGACATCTGCTTCCTGGGCGTCGGACCGGACGCGCACATCGCGTCGCTGTTCCCGGACCGGGCCGAGATCTCGGTGACCGACCGGGCGACCGTTCCGGTGCGCGACTCCCCCAAGCCCCCGCCCGAGCGCATCTCGCTCACGCGCCCCGTGATCAACTCCTCCAAACGGGTGTGGATGGTGATCGCCGGCGCCGACAAGGCCGCCGCCCTGGGTCTCGCTCTCGCCGGCGCCAGCTACCAGAGCGTCCCGGCGGCCGGAGCCAAGGGACGTCGACGCACGGCCTTCTTCGTGGATGAGGCCGCGGCCGACCAGGTACCGCCCCAGTTGATCGACCGCGAATACTGATTCGCCGCAACAGAAAAGAGACCGGATGCCGTCGGCATCCGGTCTCTTTTCTGTTCTCTTACTGGCCGCGGCGCTCGCGCAGCTGCTGCAGCGCGTCGTCGAGGAGCGAGGCCGCCTCTTCGTCGGTGCGGCGCTCTTTCACGTAGGCCAGGTGGGTCTTGTAGGGCTCCGTCTTGGACAGCGCCGGGGGGTTGTTCTTGTCGCGACCGGCGGGGAGACCGGAGTGGGGCGAGTCGATCGTCTCGGGGATCTCGTCGTCGGGGATACCCGCGGCGAAGTAGCGGACGGTCTCGTTGCCCAGGGCGTCCCAGTACGAGACGGCGACGCGATCGGCGTGGAAGCCGTGGTCCTGTTCTCCCATCGGGCCCGCGCCGACGCGCGTGCCGCGGATGGCGTTACCACCGGTGGCCATGTCAGAGCTCCGCGAACTTGGTGAGGAGACCGAGGCCGACGATGGTGATGAACCACACCAGCGCGAGCACGATCGTGAATCGGTTGAGGTTGCGCTCGGCCAGGCCGGAGGAGCCCATCGCCGAGCTCATACCGCCACCGAACATGTCGGACAGACCGCCTCCGCGCCCCTTGTGGAGCAGGATGAGCAGGGTCAGCAGGAGGCTGGTCACGCCCAGGAACACCTGCAGGACGAACTCGAGAATCTGCACTGTCGAAAGCCTTTCGCGGCGGTCGGTAGCGACCGCACAAGCGTCAAGTATACGGGGAGCCGGGGCGGACATACGGATGCCCGCGGCGCGGGGCCGCGGGCATCCGTATCGGTCAGACTCCGACGTGCTTCTGGTAACGGATGATGGCCGCGAACTCGTCCACGACGAGGCTCGCACCGCCCACCAACGCGCCGTCGACATCGGGCTCGCGCATGAAGCCGGCGATGTTGCCGGACTTCACCGAACCGCCGTAGAGGACCCGCGTGCGGGCCGCCGCGTCGGCGCCGAGCTTGTCGGCCACGACGGCACGCAGCTTCGCGCAGACCTCCTGGGCCTGATCCGGGGTCGCCGCCTGGCCGGAGCCGATGGCCCAGACCGGCTCGTACGCCACGACGATGTCGGCATCGGATGCCACACCCTCGAGCGCGACCTCGAGCTGCCCCACGGGGACGGCGCTCGCGCCGAACTTCTCGAGGTCCTCCGAGGTCTCACCGACACAGATCACCGGAACCAAGCCGTGGCGGAGGGCCGCCTGCGTCTTGGCGGCGATGACCTCGTCGGTCTCGTTGTGGAACTGACGGCGCTCGGAGTGCCCGATGATGACGTAGGTCGCGTCGAGCTTGGCCAGGAACTGGCCCGAGATCTCGCCGGTGTACGCACCGGAGTCATGGGCCGAGAGGTCCTGACCGCCGAGCGCGAAGTCGATCTTGTCGGCATCCAGGAGCGTCTGCACGGTCCGCAGATCGGTGAAGGGCGGGAACACCGCCACCTCGACACTGCTCTTGTCGTGCTTGGCCTCCTTCAGCGTCCAGTGCAGCTTCTGGACGAACGCGACCGCCTGCAGGTGGTCGAGGTTCATCTTCCAGTTGCCGGCGATGAGGGGAGTTCTGTTCACTGCCATCCGAGGACCTCCAGTCCGGGGAGCTTCTTGCCTTCGAGGAACTCCAGGCTGGCGCCGCCGCCGGTGGAGATGTGACCGAACTGGTCGTCCGCGAAGCCGAGCTGACGCACGGCCGCGGCCGAGTCGCCTCCGCCGACGACGCTGAGGCCGTCGACCTCGGTCAACGCCTGCGCGACCGTCTTGGTGCCTTCCGCGAACGCGGCCATCTCGAACACGCCCATCGGCCCGTTCCAGAACACCGTGCGCGAGTCGCGGATCGCCTCGGCGAACAGGTCGGCCGTACGGGGCCCGATGTCCAGGCCCAGCCCGGACGCACCGAACGGGGTGTCCTCGAGGGCGACGGCGTCGGCGACGACGTGCTCGGCATCGGCCGAGAACGACGCTGCGACGACGGCATCCACGGGGAGGACGATCTCGACGCCGCGCTCCTTCGCCGTGGCGAGGTAGCCCTTCACGGTGTCGATCTGGTCCTGCTCGAGCAGGCTCGCGCCGACCTTGCTGCCTTCGGCGACGAGGAAGGTGAACATCATCCCGCCACCGACGAGCAGCTTGTCGACGCGCGGCAGAAGGTGCTCGATGACGCCCAGCTTGTCGCTGACCTTCGAGCCGCCCAGCACGACCGTGTAGGGACGCTCGGGGTTCTCGGTCAGGCGGTCCAGGACCTCGAGTTCCTTCTGGATGAGGAGTCCCGCGGCCGACGGCACGATCTGCGCGAGATCGTAGACACTGGCCTGCTTGCGGTGCACCACACCGAAGCCGTCCGAGACGAGCGCGTCGCCCAGCTCGGCGAGCTGGCGGGCGAACGCCTGGCGCTCGGTCTCGTCTTTCGAGGTCTCCCCCGCGTTGAAGCGGAGGTTCTCGATGACGGCGACGTCTCCGTCTTCCAGCGACGCCACCGCGTCACGAGCGGACTCGCCGACCGTGTCGCGGGCGAACGCGACCGGCTGGCCGAGAAGCTCGGACAGCCGCTGCGCGACCGGCTCGAGCGAGTACTTCGGGTCGGGAGACCCGTCGGGACGCCCCAGGTGGGAGCAGACGACGACGCGCGCGCCGGCGTTGATCAGGGCGTTGAGGGTCGGCAACGACGCGCGCACGCGGCCATCGTCCGTGATGACGCCGTCCTTGAGGGGGACGTTCAGGTCACAACGGACGATGACGCGCGTGCCGGCCAGCGACCCCAGCGATTCGAGGGTGCGCAGAGGCATGGAGTGTCAGAGACGCTCGGCGACGTACTCGGTCAGGTCGACGAGGCGGTTCGAGTATCCCCACTCGTTGTCGTACCACGACGAGACCTTGACGAGGTTGCCGCTGACGTTGGTCAGCTCGGCGTCGAAGATCGACGAGTGCGGGTTGCCCTGGATGTCGCTCGAGACGATCGGGTCCTCGGTGTACTGCAGGATGCCGTTGAGACGACCCTCGGCAGCGGCCTTCTTATAGACCTCGTTGACCTGGTCGACGGTCAGGCCCTCGGTGGGGGTGACGATCGTGAGGTCGACGATGGAACCGGTGGGGACCGGGACGCGGTACGACGAGCCGCTCAGCTTGCCGTTCAGCTCGGGGAGCACCAGGCCGATCGCCTTGGCGGCACCGGTCGAGGCGGGGACGATGTTGATCGCCGCGCCGCGCGCACGACGCAGGTCGCTGTGCGGGCCGTCCTGGAGGTTCTGGTCGGCGGTGTAGGCGTGCGCCGTCATCATGAAGCCGCGCTCGATGCCGAAGGCGTCGTTGAACACCTTCGCCAGCGGGGCGAGGCAGTTCGTGGTGCACGACGCGTTCGAGATGATGACGTCGGTCTCGGGGTTGTAGGTCTCTTCGTTCACGCCCATGACGATCGTGGCGTCGTCACCGGTCGCGGGAGCGGAGATGAGCACCTTCTTGGCGCCGCCCGCGACGTGCTTCTTGGCGTCCTCGGCCTTGGTGAAGCGGCCGGTCGACTCGATGACGATGTCGACGCCGAGCTCGCCCCAGGGGAGGTTCGCGGGGTCGCGCTCTTCGAAGACCTTGATGGTCTTGTCACCGACGGTGATGGAGTCTTCGGTGTACGAGACGTCCTCGGCGAGCACGCCGCCGACGGAGTCGTACTTCAGCAGGTGGGCGAGGGTCTTGTTGTCGGTGAGGTCGTTCACCGCCACGATTTCAAGGTCAGCGCCCTGCGCGAGAGCCGCGCGGAGGTAGTTGCGTCCGATACGGCCGAAGCCGTTGATTCCGATCTTGACGGTCACGGAATTTCTCCTGAATCAGTCATGCGCGAGAAGCGCGAGAGTGCGGTATTCGCTGGAGGACGACGGCGTCCCGGCGGGGTGTCCACCGGGACGCCCACGCCGTTTACGACAGTACCAGCAGACCCGCCGTCTTCTCACGGGCGGCCGCGAAGCGCTCCTGCGCATCGGCCCAGTTGGCGATGTTCCAGAACGCCTTGACGTAGTCCGCGCGGACGTTCTTGTAGTCGAGGTAGTAGGCGTGCTCCCACACGTCGAGAAGGAGCAGCGGGACGGTGCCCGCGACGATCTGACCCTGCTGGTCGAAGAACTGCTGGATGATCAGGTTCTCGCCGATCGAGTCCCAGAACAGGCCGGCCCAGCCGGAGCCCTGCACGCCGAGCGCGGCGGCGGTGAACTGACCGCGGAAGGCGTCGAACGACCCGAACTGGTCGTCGATCGCGGCCTCGAGGTCACCGGTGGGCTTGTCGCCACCGTTGGGCGAGAGGTTCGTCCAGAAGATCGAGTGGTTCGTGTGTCCGCCGAGGTTGAAGGCGAGGTCCTTCTGCAGGCGGTTGATGTTCGCGAAATCGCCCTTCTCGCGCGCCTCGGTGAGGAGGTCGAGCGTGGTGTTCGCGCCGTTGACGTACGTCTGGTGGTGCTTGCTGTGGTGCAGCTCCATGATGGTCGCGCTGATGTGAGGCTCCAGCGCGGAGTAGTCGTAGGGCAGTTCGGGCAGCGTGTACTTCGCCATGTTCTCTACTTCCGAATCGGCGCTGCACCGAGACCTCGGCGCAGCGAGGGTGACGTGTTCATCCTATCGAGGACCAACGCACCGGCCACGGGGTTGCTTCCCCGAATGACGCGCAGTAACGCAAAACGGATGCCGAGGGGCTCGGCATCCGTACTCTGCGTCAGGGGAACGCGGTCAGTCGTCGGCACCCACCGGGACCGCGGACTCGGTCCCCGGGATGCCCTCGGCCTCGGCCTTCTTGTCGGCCATGGCCAGGAGGCGGCGGATGCGCCCGGCCACGGCGTCCTTGGTCAGCGGCGGGTCGGCGTGGTGACCGAGCTCGTCCAGGCTCGCGTCGCGGTGGGCCAGACGCAGCTCACCGGCCTGCTGCAGGTGGTCGGGGACCTCGTCGCCGAGGATCTCCAGGGCGCGCTCGACGCGCGCGCACGCGGCCACCGCTGCCTGTGCCGAGCGGCGCAGGTTCGCGTCGTCGAAGTTGACGAGGCGGTTCACGCCGGCACGCACTTCGCGGCGCTGGCGCATCTGATCCCACTCCCCCGCGGTGCGGCGCGCGCCCATCTCGTACAGCGCCCCGCGGATGGCTTCGCCGTCGCGCACGACGACGCGCGGCACCCCGCGCACCTCACGGGCCTTGGCCGGGATGCCGATGCGGTGACCGGCGCCCACGAGCGCCATCGCGGCCTCCGACGACGGGCAGGAGATCTCCAGCGCAGCCGAGCGACCCGGATCGCTCAGGGAGCCGCTGGCGAGGAACGCACCGCGCCAGATCGCGCTGAGATCGGGGCGCGAACCGGTGGTGAGCTTGTTGGGGAGACCGCGCACCGGGCGGCGGCGCTGGTCGAGCAGACCGGTCTGGCGAGCGAGCGTCTCGCCCGCCTCGATGACGCGGACGGCGAAGTGACCCCCCGTGCGTCCCCCCGAGCCCTGCACGTGGTGCAGTTCGGGCCGCACGCCGTAGAGCTCCATGAGGTCGCGGGCGACGCGGCGCGCGAGGATGTCGGAATCCAGCTCCGCCTCGACGGCGACACGGTTCGCGATCGAGTGCAGGCCCCCGGAGAAGCGCAGGATCGCCGTGAGCTCGGCGACACGCGCCGTCGGACGCGGGTCGCGTACGGTGATGAGCTCGGCCTTCACGTCGGCGGTCAGCGGCACGGTTCTCCTCGGTTCAGGACGATGGGGCAACGCCTGCGACAACACGGGTGAGGCTGTCGAGGCGGCGGGGACGAGGGTACAGCCTACTCGCGGCCGAGGTCACGGTGAGTCACGCGGACGGCCACCCCGGGGACGTCGCCGAGCCGGGCGGCCAGCTCACGCGTCATGACGACCGACCGGTGCTTGCCGCCCGTGCAGCCGACCGCGACGACCGAGTGCCGTTTGTTCTCGCGCTGATAGCCCTCCAGCACGGGGTGCAGCGCCGCGGCGTAGGCGTCGAGGAACTCCCGTGCCCCCTGCTGCTCGAGAACGTACTCGCGCACCGCGGGGTCCTCGCCCGTCAGCGGGCGCAGCTGCTCGTTCCAGAACGGGTTGGGCAGGAATCGCATGTCGGCGACGAGGTCGACGTCGGTGGGGAGGCCGTACTTGAAGCCGAAGCTCATCAGCGTCACGGTGTGCCGCGCGGCCCCTTCTTCGCCGAAGAGCTGGACCGTCTGCAGCGACAGCTGGTGCACGTTGAACGCCGAGGTGTCGATCACCACGTCCGCCGCCTCGCGCACGGGCGTCAGCCGCTCGCGTTCGCGGCGGATACCGTCGAGGATCGTGCCGTCCCCCTGCAGCGGGTGCGGTCGCCGGACCGCCTCGAACCGTCGCACGAGCACCGCGTCGGAGGCATCCAGGAAGACCACCCGCACCTGTCGCGCGGCCTGCAGCGCCCGCATCGCCTCGGGAAGATCACCGAAGAGACCGCGTCCTCGCACATCGACCACCACTGCCACCCGCGGAACGGCTCCGCCCGCGCGCTCGGTCAGGTCGAGCAGCGGTCGCAGCATCCGCGGAGGGAGGTTGTCGACCACGTACCAGTCGAGGTCTTCCAGGGCGTTGGCGACCGTCGAACGACCCGCACCCGACATCCCCGTGACGATCAGCACCTCGCCGGACGCGTCCCGTGCCGTCTGCATGATCATCGCCCTTTCGTCGGGACCCCCAGCCTAGCGAGACAAGCGCGCGTGAATGGCCTCGGCGAGGGTCGGCCCGATGCCCGGAAGGGCGGTGATCTCCTCGGGAGAGGCGTTTTTCAGCGCCGAGACCGAGCCGAAGTGTCGGAGCAGCGCCTTGATGCGCGTATCGCCGAGCCCCGGCACCTCGGTCAGGACGCTGGAGATGTCGCGCTTGCGGCGCTTGCGCTGGTGCGTGATGGCGAAGCGGTGCGCCTCGTCGCGCAGCCGCTGCAGCAGGTACAGCGCCTCCGACGTGCGCGGGAGGATCACGGGGTAGTCCTCCCCCGGCAGCCACACTTCTTCGAGGCGCTTGGCGATGCCGCACAGGGCGATCTCTTCGTGCCCGGCGTCGGCGAGGGCGCGCGCGGCCGCCGCGACCTGCGGCTGACCGCCATCGACGACGAGCAGCTGCGGACGGTAGGCGAAGCGCGGACGCTTGCGGGTCGTCACGACCTCGCCGTCGGCGGTCGCCTCGGGGCTCTCGGCATCCGCGAGGACGGCGCCGCCGATCGTCTCGGGCTCGTTCTCTTCGGGTCGGTCGAGGTAGGCCAGACGTCGCGTGAGCACCTGGTACATCGAATCGGTGTCGTCGGTGGTCTCGGCGACCCCGAACGAGCGGTACTGATCTTTGCGGGGCAGACCGTCCTCGAAGACGACCATGGATGCCACGACATTGGTGCCCGAGAGGTGCGACACGTCGTAGCACTCGATGCGCAACGGCGCCTCGGTCAGTCCGAGGGCTTCCTGGAGGTCGGTGAGGGCCTGCGAACGGGCGACGTAGTCGCTCGTGCGCCGCGTCTTGTGCAGCATGAGCGCCTGTTGCGCATTGAGCGTCGCCGTCTTGAGCAGATCGGACTTGGGCCCGCGCTGCGCCACCTGCAGCGACACCGGACGACCGCGGCGTTCGCGCAGCCACGCCTCGAGCTGTTCAGCGTCGTCGGGGAGCTCGGGCACGAGCACTTGCCGCGGGATGTCACCGGCGGCGGCGTCGCCGTACGTGCGCTGGAGCACCTGATCGACCAGATCGGCGCCGGAGATGTCGATCTCTTTCTCGATCGTGGTCGCCCGCACTCCTCGGACGCGGCCGCCCCGCACGACGAAGTGCTGCACGGTCGCGGCCAGTTCGTCCTCGGCGATGCCGAAGAGGTCGGCATCCGTGTCCGAGGCCAGCACGAGCGCGCTCTTGCCGAGCACCGCGTCGATGGCCTGCAGCTTGTCGCGGTAGCGCGCAGCGGCCTCGTAATCCATGGCGGCCGAGGCTTCCATCATCCGGGCGGTGAGGGCTTTGGTGAAGCGCTGGTCTCCCCCGGACATGAAGGCGACGAAGTCGTCGACCATCGCGCGATGCTCCGCGATCGTGACCTTCATCGAGCACGGTCCCCCGCAGCGGCCGATCTGCCCCGGGAAACAGGGGCGGCCGGACTGCATGGCCTTCTTGTACGAGGCGTCGCTGCACGTGCGGATCGGGAAGACCTTGATCATCAGGTCGATCGTGTCGTGCACCGCCCAGACCTTCGGGTACGGCCCGAAGTACTTGGCCCCACGGATCTTCGCGTTGCGCGTCACGATCACGCGCGGCGCCTCGTCGGCGAGGGTGATCGCCATGAACGGATACGACTTGTCGTCGCGGTAACGGACGTTGAAGGGCGGATCGAACTCCTTGATCCACATGTACTCCAGCTGCAGCGAATCGACGTCGCTGGGGACGACGGTCCACTCGACCGAGGTCGCCGTCGTGACCATGCGTCGGGTGCGTTCGTGCAGCGAGTACAGCGGCGCGAAGTAGTTCGACAACCGCGCCCGCAGGTTCTTCGCCTTGCCGACGTACAGCACACGGCCCTCGGCGTCACGGAAGCGGTAGACCCCCGGATTCGTGGGGATCTCGCCTGCCTTGGGGCGGTAGGGCAGCTGCGACATCCGTTCTCGGGATGCCACGGGTCACACTCCCGCGCGGGCCAGTTCCGGCTCGCGCTCGGCGGTGTTGCGCTGCGCTCCGGTCCGGCCGGTCTCGAGGAGTTCGGCGAGGAAGGCGCCGGTGTGGCTCTCCTCCACCCGCGCCACCTGCTCAGGCGTTCCGGTCGCCACGATCGTGCCGCCTCCCGAGCCGCCCTCGGGCCCGAGGTCGATGACCCAGTCCGAGCTCTTGATGACGTCGAGGTTGTGCTCGATGACGATGACGGTGTTTCCCTTGTCGACGAGCCCGTTGAGCACCTTCAGCAGCAGCGAGACGTCCTCGAAGTGCAGACCCGTCGTGGGCTCGTCGAGCACGTAGATCGAGCGGCCGTTGCTGCGACGCTGGAGCTCGGTCGCGAGCTTCACGCGCTGCGCCTCGCCGCCGGAGAGCGTCGTGGCCGACTGCCCGAGACGGACGTAGCCGAGACCCACGTCCACCAAAGTCTTGAGGTACCGGTGGATGGCCTGGATGGGCTCGAAGAACTCTGCGGCCTCGGAGATCGGCATCTCGAGCACCTCGGCGATGTTCTTGCCCTTGTAATGCACCGACAGGGTGTCGCGGTTGTACCGCTTGCCGTGGCACACCTCGCAGTCGACGTACACGTCGGGCAGGAAGTTCATCTCGATCTTCAGCGTGCCGTCGCCCGAGCACGCCTCGCAGCGGCCGCCCTTGACGTTGAAGCTGAATCGTCCGGCCTGGTAACCGCGGACCTTGGCCTCGGGCGTCTCGCTAAAGAGCGTCCGGATGCGGTCGAACACGCCGGTGTAGGTCGCCGGGTTCGAGCGCGGGGTGCGACCGATCGGCGCCTGATCGACGTGCACGACCTTGTCGAGGTTGTCGAGTCCGGTGACGCGCGTGTGCTTGCCCGGCACGCGGCGGGCACCGTTGAGCTTGGAGGCGAGCACCTCGTACAGGATGCCGTTGACCAGCGTGGACTTGCCGGAGCCGCTGACGCCGGTCACGGCGGTCAGCACGCCGAGTGGGAAGTCGACCGTGACGTTCTTCAGGTTGTTCTCGCGCGCGCCGACGACGGTGACCTGTCGCTTCTTGTCGATCTTGCGGCGCTTCTTCGGCGGCTCGATCGATCGACGTCCCGAGAGGTAGGCCCCGGTCAGCGAGCTTTCGTCGTCGAGCAGTTGGGCCAGCGGCCCGGAGTGCACGACATTGCCGCCGTCGACGCCGGCGCGCGGGCCGATGTCGACGACCCAGTCGGCCGCGTGGATCGTCTCTTCGTCGTGCTCGACCACGATGAGGGTGTTCCCGAGGTCGCGCAGGGTCTCGAGGGTCTGGATGAGTCGGCGGTTGTCGCGCTGGTGCAGACCGATGGAGGGCTCGTCGAGGACGTAGAGCACGCCCGTCAGGCCCGAGCCGATCTGGGTGGCCAAGCGGATGCGCTGCGCTTCGCCGCCCGAGAGAGTACCGGCCGCGCGCCCGAGGCTGAGGTAGTTCAGCCCCACCTGCAGCAGGAAGTCCAGGCGCGCCCGGATCTCGCGCAGGACCGCGGCGGCGATGGTGGCCTCGCGATCGGTCAGGGTCAGTTGCGAGAAGAACTCGCGCGCGTCGGCCAGGCTCATGCGCGAGGCCGCGGCGATCGACGTGTCGTCCACGAGCACGGCGAGCACCTCGGGCTTCAAGCGGTCGCCGTCGCACACCGCGCACGGGACCTCGCGGAGGTACTCCGACCAGCGCTGACGCTGCGTGTCGGACTCGGCCTGCAGGTACTGCCGCTCGATGTACGGTACGACGCCCTCGAAGCCGGACGAGTACCGCATCTCCCGCCCGTAGCGGTTCTTCCACTTGACGGTGACCTTGTAGTTCTCTCCGCGAAGGACGGCGTTCTGCACGTCCGTGGAGAGATCTCTCCACGGGGTGTCCAGCGAGAAGTCGAGATCGCGCGCGAGGCCTTCGAGCAGACGCTCGTAGTACTGGAAGAGTCCCTTGCCCTGGGTCGTCCACGGCAGGATCGCACCCTCGCGGATCGACAGCTCCTCGTCTCCGAGCATGAGGTCGACGTCGACCGACATGCGCGTACCGAGTCCCGAGCACACGGGGCAGGCACCGAAGGGGGCGTTGAACGAGAACGTCCGCGGCTCGATCTCGGTCAGCTGCAACGGGTGGCCGTTCGGGCACGCGAGCTTCTCAGAGAACGACTGCCACGCGTCGTCGCCCTCTTCGTCGACGAAGTTGACCTGCATGATGCCGCCCGCGAGGCCCAGAGCGGTCTCGACCGAGTCGGTCACGCGGCCGAGGATGTCGCCGGATGCCACGAGTCGGTCGACCACGACAGCGATGTCGTGCTTGTAGCTCTTCTTGAGTGTCGGCGGCTCGGCGAGCTGGACGAGTTCACCGTCGACGACGGCGCGCGCATACCCCTTGGCGCTGAGCTCTTTGAAGAGGTCGACGAACTCGCCCTTCTTCTGCGTCACCACCGGAGCGACGATCTGGTACCGCGTCCGCTCGGGCAGCTCCATGAGCTGGTCGGCGATCTGCTGCACCGTCTGCCGCTGGATGCGCGCACCGCAGTCGGGGCAGTGCGGCACGCCGATGCGCGCCCACAGCAGACGCATGTAGTCGTGGATCTCGGTGATCGTGCCGACCGTGGACCGCGGGTTGCGGTTGGTCGACTTCTGATCGATCGACACCGCGGGGCTCAATCCTTCGATGAAGTCGACATCGGGCCGATCGACCTGTCCGAGGAACTGGCGCGCGTAGGCGCTGAGCGATTCGACGTAGCGGCGCTGGCCCTCGGCGAAGATCGTGTCGAATGCGAGACTCGACTTGCCCGAGCCCGAGAGACCGGTGAACACCACGAGAGAATCACGCGGAATGTCGAGGTCGACGTTCTTCAGGTTGTGGACGCGGGCACCGCGAACACTGAGCTTTCCGCTGGTGTTTCCGGGGGACGAGACTGGAACGATGGGCACCCGACAAGTGTAGGTTCCCCCTCCGACATCGGCCCCGGGTTCGCCCCCGGCGCACATCTGTGCGAGGGGAGGAGGCGCGGGCGCGGACCGCGCGGGGCCCTCAGTCCGTCGCGTCGAACCGGCTCGCGAAGGGCGCGAGGCCGTCGCGCAGTGCGATGAGCGCCGCCGTGTCGATCCCCACCCGCTGCATGATCTGCGCGGGCACGACGAGCGCCCGCTCGCGCAGAGCGCGGCCCTCGTCGGTCAGGTCGATGTCCAGGACGCGCTCGTCGTCGACGCGCCGCGTGCGCACCACCCTCCCCTGAGCCTCGAGCCTCTTCACGAGTGGCGAGAGCGTCGCCGGCTCCATGGCCAGCTCCCCCGCGAGCACGCCCAGCGAGCGCGGAGCCTCCTCCCACAGCGCCAGCATCACGAGGTACTGCGGATGCGTCAGCCCGAGCGGCTCAAGCACGGGTCGGTAGATCGCCACCACGTTGCGTGCCGCCGTGACGAGGGCGAAGCACACCTGGTTCTCGAGCCGGAGCGGATCGTCCACGCACCCTCCTCAATTAGTTAGTACACTAATGATCATGGCACAAAAGGATGCCGACCGACCCCCGCTGCGCGAGCGTGTGCGGGCTGCCGGCGGGTGGTACCAGTACCTCAATACACGGTTGATCCGCGTGGCCGGGCCGGCCTCGGTCGGCCCGTACGAGACGACCCCCGAGCCGGTCCGCACGGGACGACCCTGCCCGCTGTGCGGTCATCCGATGTCGGAGCACAGCGTCGACCGCACGGGCCCCAAGCCGCTCCTGCACTGCCCGTGAGCCCACGGGGGTGAGCGAGCCCCGACCGCGCCGGCTCAGGCGTGCCCGGCGCGCTCCATCGCGCGGAGTTCCTTCTTGAGGTCCTGCACCTCGTCGCGCAGCCGTCCGGCGAGCTCGAACTTCAGCTCGCTCGCCGCGGCGAGCATCTGTTGCGTGAGGTCGGCGATCGTGGATTCCAGCTGATCCGCGCCTTCGGCGGCGATCCCGGTACGACGCAGCTGCGGAGTCGGTGACTTGCCCTTGCCGGCCTTGTCGTTACGCGACAGCAGGCTCCGGGTGTCGGACGCCTCGCGCGCGAGAACCTCGGTGATGTCGGCGATCTTCTTGCGCAACGGCTGCGGATCGATGCCGTGCTCCGTGTTGTACGCGATCTGCTTCTCGCGACGACGCTCGGTCTCGTCGATCGCGTTCTGCATGGAGTCGGTCATCCTGTCGGCGTACATGTGGACCTCGCCCGACACGTTTCGAGCGGCGCGGCCGATCGTCTGGATGAGAGAGGTGCCGCTGCGGAGGAACCCCTCTTTGTCGGCATCCAGGATCGCCACGAGCGACACCTCGGGGAGGTCGAGCCCCTCGCGGAGCAGGTTGATGCCGACGAGGACGTCGTAGACGCCGGCGCGCAGCTCGGTGAGCAGCTCGACACGGCGGAGAGTGTCGACGTCGGAGTGCAGGTAGCGCACGCGGACACCGTGCTCGCCGAGGAAGTCGGTGAGCTCTTCGGCCATCTTCTTGGTGAGCGTGGTCACCAGCACGCGCTCATCGCGGTCGACGCGCACGCGGATCTGCTCGAGGAGATCGTCGATCTGGCCCTTCGAGGGCTTCACCACGATCTGGGGGTCGACCAGTCCCGTCGGGCGGATGATCTGCTCGACGATCCCGTCCGCGATCCCCATCTCGTAGCGGCCGGGAGTAGCCGAGAGGTAGACGGTCTGTCCGATGCGGTTCTTGAACTCGTCCCACCGCAGCGGACGGTTGTCCATCGCACTGGGCAACCGGAATCCGTGCTCGACGAGCGTGCGCTTGCGCGAGGCATCGCCCTCGTACATCGCACCGATCTGCGGCACTGTGACATGCGACTCGTCGATCACGAGCAGGAAGTCGTCGGGGAAGAAGTCCAGCAGCGTGTGGGGAGGATCGCCTGCCGAGCGCCCGTCGAGGTGGCGCGAGTAGTTCTCGATGCCGGAGCAGAACCCGAGCTGCTGCAGCATCTCGAGGTCGAACGTCGTGCGCATGCGCAGACGCTGCGCCTCGAGCAGCTTGTTCTGCGACTCGAACTCCTTCAGCCGCTCGGCGAGTTCGTGCTCGATCGTGCCGATCGCGCGCTGCACGATGTCGGTGCCCGCGACGTAGTGCGACGCCGGGAAGATCGGCACCGACTCCATCTTCTGGACGACGTCCCCCGTCAACGGGTGCAGCATGTACAGCGCCTCGATCTCGTCGCCGAACATCTCGATGCGGATCGCGTATTCCTCGTAGACCGGGATGATCTCGATCGTGTCGCCGCGCACGCGGAAGTTGCCCCGCGAGAAATCGACGTCGTTGCGGTTGTACTGCATCGAGATGAACTTGCGGATGAGCGCGTCGCGGTCGTACCGCTCCCCCACCTGCAGCGCGACCATGGCGCGCAGATACTCCTCGGGCGCGCCGAGACCGTAGATGCACGAGACGGTCGAGACCACGACCACGTCGCGGCGCGACAGGAGCGAGTTGGTCGTCGAGTGCCGGAGCCGCTCGACCTCCGCGTTGATCGAGGAGTCCTTCTCGATGAAGGTATCGGTCTGGGGGACGTACGCCTCGGGCTGGTAGTAGTCGTAGTACGACACGAAGTACTCGACGGCGTTGTTCGGCATCAGTTCACGGAACTCGTTGGCCAGCTGTGCGGCGAGCGTCTTGTTGTGCGCGAGCACCAGCGTCGGGCGCTGGACGGCCTCGACGAGCCACGCGGTCGTCGCGGACTTTCCCGTTCCCGTGGCTCCCAGCAGGACGACGTCGGTCTCGCCGGCGTTGATACGCGCGGCCAGGTCGGCGATGGCCTGCGGCTGGTCGCCGGAAGGGGTGTACTCGCTGACAACCTCGAAGGGACGGACGGAACGCGTGGCCTGCATGAATCCCAGCGTAGGCGGGGCCTCCGACATCGGGGCCGCAGGACGTTCGCCGTGCGCGAGCGCGGTCGTCTCCTCGCGCGGCGGCTACCGCCGCTTCAGCCGCTCCCAGAGCTCGTCCACCTGCCGCCGAGTGGCATCCAGGTCGCCGGTGGTGTCGATGACCACGTCCGCGAGCGCGAGTCGTTCGTCGTCACCGGCCTGCGAGGCGATGCGGGCCCGGGCGTCGGCTTCCGAGAAGCCCCGCTGCGAGATCAGACGCTGCACGCGCTGCTCGGACGGGGCGTGCGCGACGACGACGAGGTCCCATTCGCCACTCCCCCGCGCCTCGGCGAGAAGGGGCACGTCGTACACGACGACCGCATCGGCGTCGTCGGCGTGCGCGGCACGGAAACGCCGCTGCGACTCCTCGCGCACCGCCGGGTGCACGATCGCGTTCAGCGCGGCGAGGCGTTCGGGGTGCCCGAACACGCGGGCGGCCAGGGCGGGGCGGTCCAGGGAACCGTCGGCCCGCACGACGTCGGCGCCGAACTCCGACGCGATCTCCGCGAGCACCGCGGACCCGGGCGCTTGCACGTCCCTCACGATCGCATCGGCGTCCACGACCACCGCACCGCCTTCGGCGAGCATTCGCGCGATCGTCGATTTTCCGGACGCGATTCCACCGGTGAGCGCGAGAAGGGGCACACGACGAGGATGCCACACGGCCCCGGCCGCAGGCTCGCACCGCCCCTCCGCGTGGTTTAACATCTTCCGGGGGCGCATCCGTTCCTCCGTCCGGTTCGCGAGAGTCCCCCATGCCGAATCCGAACGTCGTGGTCGTCGTCGAAGACGATGCCGACATCCGCTCCCTGATCGTTGCCGTCCTGGAACCCTCGGGCTTCGTCGTGCACACCGCCGTCGACGGGGCCGACGGGATCGAAGTGGTTCGGCGCACCGACCCGGCGGTCACGACACTCGACGTGAGCATGCCGGGGCTGGACGGCTTCGAGACGGCCCGCCGCATCCGCGAGTTCAGCAGCACGCGCATCCTGATGGTCAGCGCCCGCGTCGACCCCGCCGAGGAACGACTGGCACGCGCGGCCGGGGCCGACGACTACCTCACGAAACCCTTCCGCCCCCGTGAGCTGCGGGCGCGCATCCAGGCATTGGTCGCCGACGGCGGGTCCTGACACCCGGAGTCCTCCCGCCCGGCTCAGGCGCCGATGACGCCGCCGGGCTGTTCTCCCGCGGCTGCCGCCCGGCTCGCCTCCGCGTCCGCCCGGTCCACGAGGTGAGGTCCGGCCGCCCCCTCGACAGAGGCGAGGACAACGCCGACGCCGACCACCGGCACCACCGATGTCGCGAGCGCCGTCAGATCGGCGACGACGCGGTCATGGAGCCCCCGAGCGACACGGCGCACATCGGTCGTGGCGTTCGTGGCGAGGGCGACGGACAGCCCCGTGGCATCCGTCACCCCCACGAGCGCCATGGTCGGAGCGTGGCGCCGCACCGAAGCTCGGAAGACCCGCGCGATGTCCTCGGCCTCCTCGGGGCCGAAGGCCGTCGCGACGCGCTTGAGGTCGTCGACCCGGATCCCGATGACACAGAGATCCTCGCCGGATCTCTCCGCTCGTGCGACGAGGATCGTCAGCATCGCGCCGAACGAATCGCGCAGCAGGATTCCCTGGTCGTCGACGACCAGGTGCCGCGTCTGCGGCGAGCCTCGCAGCGTCGACTCGCTCGTCCGCAAGACCGAAGTGACCACGACGGCGGCGACGACGAGGGTCATCGTGAGCAGCGACGAGACGCTTGTGCCGAAGTAGCCGACGAAGATCGGGTCCTGCGGCCCCAGCACCAGGAACACCGCCGTCCGCACGACGAACCACACCGCTTCCACGCAGAGGACGACCGTCAG
Organism: Microbacterium sp. SCPM-O-B-15248 (M128); assembly: GCF_058214835.1. NCBI lineage: Bacteria > Bacillati > Actinomycetota > Actinomycetes > Micrococcales > Microbacteriaceae > Microbacterium > Microbacterium sp. SCPM-O-B-15248 (M128). Next base: position 6,460 of record NZ_JBYQLI010000002.1, on the reverse strand, counting down.
CCCCGCCGCGCTCCATCGGCGACGGACGGCGCCCCGCCTCGTCTCGATCGCCCCGAGGATCGCGAAGACCCCGTTCCCGAGGAAGAGCGGCACTGCGCCGGCCCAATACCCCGACGAGGCACCCTCCACGAGCGTGGACACGACCACCGCGACGACGACCACCGAGACGGTCACGACCGGTCCCCGCAGGGAGCGACTGTTGAACGCGACGCACCCCGCCCAGATCAACGCGGTCGCCGCGACGAACGCCCCGTTCCCCAGGGCGACGGCGACGAAGGCGTCGGGCGCCGAGATCCACACGAGGTAGCAGACCGCGGAGAAGACCGCGCTCAGGAACGCCGTCGCCCACAGGCGTCCGGGGAGACCGTCCTTCAACATGAGCGTGTCGAGCAGGTACATGATCGCCGACACCAGGATCACCAGGGATGCCGCGATCTGCAGACTCAGGACATCGAGGACCATGACGTCATCCCTTCCGCTGTGGCAGACGCACGGTGAACACCGTGCCCTGCCCGGGTTCGGACCGCACGGAGATGTCGCCGCCGTGGGCGCGGGCGATGTCGCGGCTGATGGACAGCCCGAGCCCGCTCCCGTGCACCGAGGAACCCCGCACGGCGTCGGCGCGAAAGAACCGGTCGAAGACGCGGCCCTGATCGGTCGCCGAGATTCCCGGTCCGTCGTCGGCGACGGAGATCGTGATCGTCCCGTCCGCCCGATCGACCGTGACGACCACCGCGCCGCCGCGGGTGTTGTACTTCACCGCGTTCGAGAGGAGGTTGTCGACGACCTGGCGCATCCGATGCGCGTCGACCACGCCCGGACACGGGCCCACGCCGGACGCATCGATCCGGATGCCGTGGGCGGAGGCGTGCTGAGCAGCCGAAGTGACCGCCGCGGCGACGATCTCCCCGACGTCCGCCGGCCCAGGGCGAAGAGCGAAGTCGACGCCGTGGCGCGACGCGGCAGACATCGCCAGGATGTCCGCGACCAGCTCGCGCAACCGGGTGGCGTTGCGTTCGGCGATCTCGAGCTGGTCGCGCGTCGCCGCGTTGAGGGCGGTGTCGTCCAGGGCGAGTTCGAGGTAGCCGATGATCGAGGTGAGCGGGGTGCGCAGTTCGTGCGACACGCTGGCCACGAGATCCTCCCGCGCGCAGGGCCTGCTCCTCGGCAGTCACGTCGCGCGAGACGACGACGCTGCCCACTTCGTCGTCATCGCGGCCGGGGAGCCTCCGCGCGGTGACGTTCAGGGCTCGCCGGTCCTCCCCCGGCATCCCGTACCAGACCAGCTCGCCCTCGAAGACCTCTCCCGCCCGTGCGCGTGCCAGCGGGGTGGCCTCCGAGGGGATCGGCGTGATGCCGTCGCGGGCGAAAGCCGAGGGGGAAGGTGATGAGCCCCAGGGGTCGGGGGCCTGCAACCGGGCGTGTGCCTCGTTGCTGACGACCAGCTCGCCCCCGGGCGTGATCCGGATCACACCGAAGTCGACCGCGTCCAGCACCTGCGTGACCAGATCCTCCTGCCGCCGCGCACGCTCCACCGAGCGGCGCAGTTCCGCCGCTTGCTTCTCCAGAAGTGAGCGTTGCGCGCGTGTGCGCCGGGCGGCGAAGTGCGCCATGGCCGCCAGCGCGGAGATGGCAAAGGGCAACGTCAGTGTCGAGACGGCGAGTTGCTGCGCGTCGAACGCCTGGTGGGTCATGATGGCCGCGACGCTCACCGTAACGGCCACGACCCCCGGGATTCCCCACACAGACCCGATCCAGATCGCCGGGAACGCCCAGAGGAGCCCGATACCGGCGGCCGGCGCCGCCTCGCGCAGGATCCCGATCGCCAGGACGTCGACGGCAGGCGTGCAGACGGCCACCCACACCGAGACGCGGTCACGCGGGGTGAGGACGATCAGGGCGGCGCTGCAGAAGATCATCGCGGCGCCGATGACGAACAGCGTCACATCGTCGACGTGCCCGCCCCACGCGGTGACCGCGATCGCCAGGACCGTCGCCGAAGCCAGCAGCAACTGACTCACCAGCAGGTTGCGGTGCAGACCGAGCTGCTCGCTCGGCAACGTGCCGGACATGGCCTCGACCCTAGCGGGCGCGGTCGTTCGGCGAACGGTTCCGCCGTCCGGCACGCCGCACGGGCGCGTTCCGCACGCGTCGGGAGGGGTGCGCCGCGGGGCACCTCACGCCTGCCGGGCGTGAGCCTCGCTCATCCACCGTGCGTACAGGTGCCACGGATCGTCGACACCCGCCCGCAGGTCGGCGACGTGTGCGGCGAGCTCGGGGCTGAGCGTGAACCACTCCGAACCGCCGAGCCGGTCGGCTCCGAACCGCGCATGTCGGCGCCGTTCGACGGAACGGTCGCCCCGCTCGAACGCGAGCAACTCCTCGTGCCGGATCGCGCGGAGCCGTTGGCGCGGCTGTGCGCTCGTTCCGATCTTCACGCGATCGCGATAGCGCAGGTAGTAGACCACATCCACCCGCGGCGGCGGCAGCTCGCCGTCGATCGGTTCGCCGAGGCGCCATTCGCACACCGCGCACAGCCACGCCGACGGCCAGCGCACGCCGAGTCGAGAACCGCACAATGCGCAGGGCGTCGGGAGCACGTCGGTCACACCGTCACGGCGCCTCGACCACTCCCCCGCCAGGGCGGAGTGCTCGACGCACAGACGAAGGGGCGCGCCGACCTCCGCGTGGTCGCCGCACTCGGGGACCAGGCAGGCATCGGGAGGGGTCATACCCGAAGGCTACGACCGACCCCCGACACCACCGCCCTGATCAGTCCTCGGCCGGCTCGGGTGCGTGCATCCGCAGGAACAGTCCCGCGTACGGGCCGAGCTCCAGCGCGAAACTCTGCAGCTCATCGACCCGGCCGAGCACATCGCCCGTGGCCGCGTCCACCGCGGTGCTCTGCGGCACGAGCCACTCCGACCGCACGGTCCCCTCGATGCTCTCGCCCGAGAAGTTGAGCACCGTGATCTGCAGCGGGGCGTCGTCGAGCCGACGGTCGCCTCCGTCGAGCCGATGCACCATCACGAGCATGCTCGGGTGACCGACCTGAGGGATGTCGACCTGCGAGGCGACGGCGATATCGTTCTCGCTGCGAATCCGCAGGATCTCGCGCAGCCCGGAGAGGAACGACTCGGGATCGTCCCGCTGGCGACCGAGCGAACCATAGAGGGAGCGCGCGCGCGGCATCCCCGATGCGGAGGTCGCGGCGTCCGGGGCGACATCGAGGAGATCGTGCGCACCGCGTTCGATCCAGCGGGTGTCGCCCGACGAGATGAGGTGGCGGACCTCATCGGCGGGCAGGGTGAGCGACCCCGTGAGGTCCCACCCCGAGAGCGCGAACACGCCCGGCTGCCACGAGTTGTACTTCGCCAGCAGGAGATGCGCGTCACGGATCGCGGGCACATCCGCGTCGGTGATGTCGGACAGCGTCGCCTTGCCCTGGCTCGCCGCGATGAGCGATGCCGAGGTGCAGGCGATGCCGTTCTGCGTGAAGACGAGGTTGTAATCCGCGTCGACGGTCAGGGCCTGAGTGAGCTCGGCCCGCACGGTCTCCGCGATCTCGGCACCGGTGTACTCGCCGTGACGGAACGGGTAGACCGTCTCCCTGTGCGTGGTGGCCCAGTGCACGAGCTCGTACGTCAGCTCGTCGTGGTTCTGCATCCCGTGCACGAGCTGCACGGGCTCGACGCCCGTCTCCAGCGCCGTCGTCAACGCGAGGCGGAGGAACTCCGTGTTCGCGGTCGCCAGGGCGTGGTGGTAGCCGGGCCGCGTCACGAAGTCGTACGAGAGGTCGGCGCCGACGGCGCTGGTGTCGCGGATGTCCTCGATCGTGAGGTTGAGCTCCTGGAACGTGAAGCCGCCCACCTTGCGCACCATGCCCGCGATGATGTGGTTCGCCGCGTGCGAGAGGGGGTGCCCTTCCGACCACGCCGGCAGGCCCTCAGCGCTCTTCTCCACGCCGAGGAAGCCGTTGGCATCCAGTCGGAGAGCACTCGTCCCCAGATCGCCGAGCGAGTGCAGCGCGTCACCGATGACCAGCCGCATGCCGGCGAAGGTCGGGTCGAGCCAGTTGATCGAGGGCTGCCCCTCCTTGAAGTAGTGCAGGTACACCCAACGCCGCTCGAGACCATCGGTGCCGACGACGGGTGCGGTGGCGCTCCAGTTCGTCTCTTTCACACCGGGGGTGTAGAAGATGACGCGCTGCAGCTCGCCGATGATGTACCCGCGCGCGCTGAGCTCGCGCTCCGTCTCGGAATCGAGGTTGACCGAGTCACGACCGGACGGGACCTCGGGCAGCAGGCCCCAGTCCTCGCGGGGGATCTCCACCATGTGGTAGATCCCGGGGTAGTCCTTGTACGCCATCTCCGCCAGGCGGAAGTCGGCGCCCTTGCCGGTGTGGCCCGGCACGATGTCGTCGATGACGCTGCCGCCGTGCGCGTCGGCCACGTCCGCCATGCGCCGGAAGGCGTTCTCGTCACCGAACTCGGGGTCGATCTGGGTGCTGATGCGGTCGAAGTGCCCGTCGACGCTGGGCGTCTCCTGCCATCCGCTGATCCCGCCCGCACGCTTGACCGGGCCGGTATGGATGCCGTTGATCCCGACCCATTCGAAGGCCTCCCACAGGGACTCATCGCCGAGGGCGTCGAGGAACGACTCCCCGGGGCGCGCCATGAGCGAAATGGGGTAGGCGGTGAACCAGACGTCCGTCGAGTCGATCGCCCGTCGGGCGTCGGGCCGCGCGTACGGGTTGCGCCACATGGACGGCTGCCCGGAGAGCTGCCGACTCAAGACGTCCGCGTCCTTCAACATCGACTGCCGCACCAACCACTCCACGTACGACGGGTTGCCGCCGTTCGCGTTTCGCGGATCGGTGAGGAACCGACGCAGCGTCCCCCCGCGGAACTGGTCACGCGGACGCAGCCGGCGAGGACGAGCGGGATACCGCTGCTCGTCGTAGCTGATCTCGACCACCGCCTCGGCGGCGTCATCGATGGTCTCGCCCGCGGTGCCGTCTTCCGGCATCCGCGTCGCCTTGCTCTCGTCGGCGTCGTCCACTCCCGACCTCCTCACGTCGTCCTACCGACGCTAGTCGGCATCGACGACACGCCGTCAGGGATTGACCCGGACGCGCCGGGAGTTCGCCTCACGCGGAGCGCCGCGGCCGCAACGCGCCGTACGCGAAACCTGCGGACAGCGCGCACATGGCGATCACGACGATGAGGAACCACTCCCAGCCACCGGACGCGAACACCACACCGAGCAGCCAGCCGAACAGGCTGGAACCGCCGTAGTAGCCGAGGTAGTACAGCGACGACGCCTGCGCACGCGCGTGCGGCTCGGCAGCCACGGGAGTCCACCCGGATGCCACTGCGTGCGCGGCGAAGAACCCGGCGGTGAAGATCACCAGGCCCACCATCACCACCCCGACCAGGGGGACCGCCATGAGCGCCGCACCCGCCGCCGTCACGCCGATCGACGCCAGGAGCACCGGAAAGCGCCCCCGGCGCACCGCGAGTGCACCCGCGCGCGGTGACGAGATCGTGCCGGCCAGGTACGCCAGGAACAACAACGTCACCACGCCCGGCGCCAGCGCAAACGGCGGGCCCGTGAGGTGGAAGCCGAGATAGTTGTAGACCGCGACGAACGCGCCCATGAGGAGGAAACCTTGCGCGTACAGCGCCAACTGGGTGCGAGAGCGGAGATTCACCGCCAACCGCTCGAGGACCGAGGGGCCCGAGATCGCGCGACCACGGCGCGGCACGAAACCCCGGGCCCGTGGCACGAGCGACAAGAAGATCGCGGACGCCACCACGCACAGGACGATGACGGATGCCACGCCCCATCGCCACCCCGCCAGCTCTCCGAGCGGCCCGGAGACCAGCCGGCCGCTCAAACCACCGACGGTGGTTCCGGCGATGTACGAACCGGCGGCCGCCGCCACATGTCGGACGTCCACCTCTTCGCTGAGGTAGGCCAGAGCCACGGCGGGAACGGCACCGAGTGCAACACCCTCGAGGAGCCGGAGCACCAGCAGAGAGGAAACATCGTGAGCGAACGGCGCCGCGGCGCCGAGAACGGTCGCCCCCAGGATGCCGATCGCCATGGCGGGCACGCGCCCGATGCGATCCGCGACGAGTGACCACGGAATCACCGCCGCAGCCAGCCCGAGGGTCGATGCCGAGACGCTCAACGCCGCCGTCGCCGGCAGAATCGCCAGGTCTACGGCGATCTGCGGCAGAAGCGCCTGTGTCGCGTAGAGCTGAGCGAAGGTGGCGACACCACCGAAGAACAGCCCCACCAGCAGACGCCGATACTCCCGGCTCCCCGGAAGGTGTCCTGAGAAGCTCACGATGCGACCTTATCCGCTACGTATCGGGCCCGGAACAATGACAGAGGGCGTCGATCGCCACCCCGTGAGGAGGAGCAATCGACGCCCTCTGACGACGACGTGCAC